>JBJENX010000072.1:0-61685 GCA_051880415.1 Lachnospiraceae bacterium
GATGAAAGTCCGTCACAGTAACTGCATTTCATCATACCGGATTCCACATCATATATGAGTGGACCACCGCAATTTGGACATTTGATATTCATAGAGTCCCCCTTGAGTATAGAATATTTACTTGCGTAGTTAACTTATAGTGATTTTATAGTAATTATCTGTGTTTTGCAACAACTAGCAAATATAAATAATATGAAATCAAAAAAGCCGGTGGACATGTGTAAAATAAACCTTGCTATATGGGGCTGTTTTGTCATATAATGTCGGTAATAATAAAATATATTTGAAAACAAAGGCGTTTTGCAGTAATGCAGGGCGCCTTACTTTTTTGAGGGGAGGAATCCGAGCTATGGCTCAAAAGAATAAAAAGAAGCTTGAAATTCCCGGCATCGGGATGAGGATTGTAAAATCGGCGGTTGCCGTAGCTGTTTGTTATTTCATCAATGAATTGCGGGGTGGTCAGGGAATCGTCTTTTATTCCCAGTTAGCAGCCCTTTGGTGTGTTCAGATGTATCAGAGTAATACGGTGGAAAATGCATTGCAGCGTACAATCGGAACAATTGTGGGAGCTCTTTATGGATTGTTATATGTACTTGTATATCCTTTTCTGATTTCCGGAAACCCGGGATGGGTGGAAGGAATTTTTGTTCCTTTTATGATTGTTGTTGTGTTGTATACCACTGTGTTATTGAAAACAAGGCAGGCATCCTATTTTTCCTGCGTGGTATTTTTAAGTATTGTAGTAAATCATATCGGAGATTTAAATCCCTATCTGTTTGTGTGGAATCGTTTTTTGGATACCATGATTGGTATTGTAGTTGGGGTTTTCATTAATAGTATCCGTCTTTGTTTACACCCTGACCGTAATACCTTATTTATATCCGGCCTTGATGATGTACTGTTGAATAAAGAAGAAATGTTAAGCCCCTTTAGTAAGGTGGAATTAAACCGTATGATAGATAATGGAATGCAATTTACAATCTCAACAATCCGTACCCCGGCAGCCCTTATGGAACCCATGATGGATGTAAGGCTTTCCCTGCCGGTAATTGCCATGGATGGAGCGGTACTGTATGATACCCAAAATTATTCCTATCTCCGTGTTTATATTATATCCTCGGAAACCTCCCGGAAAGTTATGCATCTCATTTTAGAGGAAGGCTTGTGTTGGTATGCCAACGTAATTATTGATGATATGTTGGTTATATATTATGACGAGATGGAGGATGAGGTAAATCAAAATATGGTTGAGGATCTTCGGCGGTCCCCTTTCCGAAATTACGTAAAACGACCTCTGCCTGCTCATGAGGATGTTACATATTTTATGTTACTGGATCAGGAGGATAGGATTGCGGGATTTTATGAAAAGCTAAAGGAGAAAGGATTAGATAAGGAGCTTCGGATTGTAACATATTTATCTGAGGATTACTCCGGATATGCATACATTAAAATATATAATCAGAATGCCACGAAAGAGAATATGATTATGTATTTAAAACAGCTGACCGGTGTGGAAAATGTGGTAACTTTTGGAACTATACCCGGACAGTATGATGTGTGTATCGATACAGAGGACGCAAATGAAGTGGTTCGGGAAGTGAGAAAACGATATGAGCCAATCTTAAAGTGAGATGACGAAGAAATAATTTTATGATATACTGCAATTACAATTTTCGAATATTTTCGACAAAGTATTTTTGAAGAATCGGGATATGAGGATAATCAAAGGATAGGAGTTTGCGTATGAATATTACGAACTTGGAAATGACACAGGCTACAATTGAAATATTCGGTGGATTTATTTGCGTTATGCTGGCAATTATTATCATAATGAATGGATATGAAAGAAAAAGCTGGAATCTGTTGAAATGGATGACGATTTCTGTTTCGGGAATCTTTTTTTCTGATGCCTGCGCATATATTTTTCGAGGGGAAACAAGCCTATTAGCAATGGTTTTTACAAGAATCAGTAATTTTATGGTTTTTTTACTTAATGTTGTTTTAGTCAGCATGTTTATCCATTATGTCTATTGTTTGTTACAGGAAAAAGGTGTAGTGCCCGGTAAGATATATAAGAATGTAGTAGGGATTTGTGTGATATTAAATATAGTCATACTGATTATCAATTTATTTACGAAATGGATGTACTATTTTGATGAAACCAATAGTTATCACAGAAATATTGGCTGGTATGTATACACGGCGCTGGGACTGATTTGTATTCTTACCGGCTGTGTCATGAGTATCCGGTATCGAAAGGCGATAAGAAAAACCATGCTTGTAGCCCTGTTGTTTTATTCCGTTGCACCGGTTATTGCAATTGTTATTCAAACCTTTATATATGGTATTTCCATAACCAATATTGGTATTTTTATTGCATTGGTTTTGATGCTGCTGGCCTATTTGAAGGAATGGAGTGTTACAAAGGAGCAGGAGGAAAAGGAGCGAAAGTCTATTGAGATCGTTGTGTTATTTATTATCATGACCATCAGCATGAGTGCATCTATTATTTCCTGCATAATGTCCATTGACCGTATTTCGGAGAAGAATTCGGAACATAACAGTATGCTCATTGCTCATATGATAAATGACAGTATAGAGAATGAATTTCTGAAACCAATTATGGTGTCAGAAACCATGTCTAATGATTACAGTCTGAAAGAATACATGAAGAAAAGTGGGAAAGAATCACCGGAAAGTGTAGAGGATGAGGTGGCTGCATATTTGGCTTCTATCCGCACCGGTTTTGGATATCAGATGGTTTTTGCTGTATGTGATGCATCGAAAGCATATTATACCTATGATGGAATCAGTCAGTATGTAGATATGGATGATAAGGGACATGATATATGGTATAAGCTTTTTTTAGAGGAAGAAAAACATTATGATCTGGATGTAGATACAGACCCGGCCAATCATTGGGAACTGTCTGTTTTTGTAAACACAGAGATTACGGATGAAAATGGAGAGCTTTTGGGAGTATGTGGCGTTGGTGTTGAAATGACGAAACTGCAGGAGCTTTTGAAACAGTTTGAGACAAAATATAATGTGAAAATTGATTTGATTGATAAAGACGGTCTGATTCAGATTGATTCGGATGGAAAGAGAATAGAGAAGGATTACATAGATAATGATTATTTGAAAAATGTAAATTCCAAAGAATTTTATTATGAAGAAGGAGCAGATACCAGTCGTATGACAAAGTATATGGAGGACCTGGATTGGTATCTTGTTGTGGAGGATTATGAGCCGGATAAAATGAACGCCTTTAAACTTGCCACCTCAAGTATTATTATCTTCATAATAGGATTAATAATGATGGGAATTGTTTTTTCTGTTATTACAATTCGTGAGCGAAAGGCATCCAGAGAGCTTCAGGAGAAAAGAAAAATATCCATTACAGATGATATGACAGGTCTCCTTAATCATCGTGCTTATGAAGAAGACTGTGTAAAAATTGTTGAAAATAATAGTATCCCCCAGATTACCATGATTATGATGGATGTCAATGGATTAAAGACAGCCAATGACACTTATGGACATATGGCGGGAGATGAGCTGATTATCGGAGCGGCCAAGTGTATTCAGACCGCTATGGGTGAATATGGAAAGGTGTATCGAATCGGTGGGGATGAATTTGTGGCAATTTTAGAATGTACAAAGGAACAATTAGAGGATATGCTTCAAACCTTTGAACACATTTTAGAAGGCTTTAAGGGTTCGCATCAATGTGAATTGTCGATCTCAAAAGGTGTTGTGGTATGTAAAGAACATGAAAATCTCACCTTTGAAGAGATGAAAAAACTGGCAGATAAGCTGATGTATGAAGATAAAAATGAATATTACAGGCGCACAGGAAAGCCGCGCAGAAAAGTGTAGTAAAACTGTAGGAGGAATGAAAATGAAGAAAAAGATAATGTTTGTTGTAATGGTTGGTATGATGGTTATGACAGCATGGGGATGTGGGGAAGAAAACAATTCCGAAAAAGTTGGAGATGATGTAAACACAGAAAGTGTCCGGGAGGCAGCAGGTATATCGGAAACAGCATCAGAAACAGAAAACACAGAGGTGATGATAGCTGGGACAGACGACTTGTCAGATGATTCAGAAAATAACACTTCAACCTTAGAGGGGGAGTTTGTCGGATGGGCAGATAATCATACCGTAGAGGTAAAAGTAGAAGATGGACCAATCGCATTTCAGGTAGAGGATGAATCGGTGAAAGAAACCCTTGAGAAATTTGAAGAAGGAACTCTTTTTACGTTTGAGGCAGAAATGGATGAAGAAGGACATAGGATTACAAAAGTATTGGGAGAGTAGACTTTAGGATAAAACCGCAACCCTTGAATCACAGGGATTGCGGTTTTTTTAAGTCTTTCGTGAATGAATAATATATTATTGTTTCTTAGTCAAAGCACACTGGCAGGTATGATATAGGTTTTTGCATTTACACAAAATTCCCTGTTTGAGTACTCTTAAAATACCCCACATACCGGATTCAACATCCCATTTGAAGCTTCCGGAACGATAAAGGTAATCTCCGGGAGCCGCGGCACCTTTACTTAATTCCATATTAAAGGTATTGCCGATACTGATGCCCCCTTGTAGGGCTATTGGTTTGGAAAGAGGGTCATTCGGCTGTTTTTTCCATGTGTGACCATGAATGCAAAATCCTACATTCCGAGGTTTATCCGCCGGCATGACAGTACGGAAGATAACCCGCTCGCCGGCGTATACACGGAAAACCGGTGTAGCAGGATCCCCATGTATCCGGCTGTTAAATATTTTGGAAATCCGGGAGTCCTTCTTTAGTCTGTTTGCAAAGCGTTCCGAGCGATAGTTATATCCCTTTTCGCCGGTATCTTCCGGGTCCACATCCTCACCATCTTCTCCGGCGGTGGTCTTAACCAGCTGGTTATTTTTATCCAGCATACGGATGCCGTTTTGGGTGATAACAACACATTCCCGGAAACTTTCTATACCGGGAGCGGTAATCACAGCAGCTTCGTCATAGATGGTTTTACACAGGGAGAAATTTTTGTACCATCTTGCATTTACCGGTTCTATGATTATAACACCAAAAAGTCCATGGTATCTGTGATTACGCATATCGCCAAAGGACTGGATTAAGCAGGCACCGTATTCCCTATCCGCATACCACATATATTTTTTACTTTCCCCCACACCAACGGTTTGCTCATACCTGTTATATCCTACATTGATGCCGGAATCACATACCGGATCATAGTTTAGAAATTGTGGATTTAAGGATACTCGCATGGATGGCTTGTGAGGACAATCCAGTGGTACTCGTGGATAGTCAAAATAAGGGATCGGTTTATCCTCATCAAATAAGTTGTGCAGTGTGATTTCAATCCAATCTCCGGCATTTGCCCTTAAAATAAGTGGTTTTGGCCGGTAGTTTTTCTCTTTGGCAAGTTTAACATCTTCAAGAGGAACAAACATAAGACCATCCGGGTCATGGTCCCCGTGGTTGTTATAAGGAATATTTCTTTGGATGGCAGCCACTTCATAGTGTCTGAGGACAGCATTATGGGAAGGGCAAGGTGGCAGTGGAATAATACTGGTTTTTGCCTTACAGATTGGTTTTAATTTCTTATTTCTGCAGCCATAGCAGCGGATAATGCCCCATAATCCCAGCCATGCATCATCTATGCCACCAAAATAATACAGGTAATCACCGGCACCGTAGCTTTTGGTAATATGAATATTAAAGGCTTCGGAAATTCCCAGTGTCTGGGATGCCACCTCAGGAGAAAATACATTGGTAATTTCTTTTTTCCATGACATGCCCGTCAGATTAAATGCATGCTGTTCTTCATGGGCACCGTCTAAAAGACGAATAATCATTTCGTCACCCGGATAGGTTTCCAAAATAGGGGTAGCAGGGTCACAATGGACGATGGAACTAAAAATATATGCAGGGTCTTTATGGGATTTTAATCGTTCTCTCATTGGCTCACACCGGTAGTTGATACCCATGACACCGGGATCATCATGGGAACCCGGTACTTCAGGAGGATTCAGTGCATTACCATCCTTATCAAATAAAAGGGTGAAATCATGCACAAATAATGCGAATTCACGGAATGCGGTACCATCTCTTCTTTTGATGACTGCCTTTGTTCCCCATAACAGTGGTTTTCCTGTCTTGATGTTATGGAAGGTTGCACCTGCTTCTTCTACAATCAGTGCACCGAATACCCCGTGTTGCTGGTGGGAGTTGGCAAATAAATGGTCATGGAAGAAAACGGTCTGAAGCTCTGTATTTAAAAAGAAGCGTTCAATCAAGGTTTCATATTGTCTTGCTCCGGCAATATTATTCCAGCCATTTGCAGCACCGTCTGAAACAATGGTGTCAAACTTTACCAGATGAATGTGAAAGCCCGCTATATCCGTTAAGGTGTGTCGCTGGAAGGGACTTCCTTCCAGATGCTCCGGTAAAAGGTTCGTTAACCGGATTTCTACACAGTCTCCGGCATTTGCACGGATAACAAGAGGCTCAACACGGATTTTATTTGTTTCAACTTTTTCAATATAAGCTTCCAGACCACCGTGACGTTCCAGCTCCTGTTTTAGCACAAAAAACCGACCCTGGGGATCATGCCAGCCATAGGAGTTGTAGGTAACCTTTGCCTGCACCAGGGCAAGCTCAAATACCTTCAGATTACAATCGGTATCACATGGACAGGTATCGGTATATAGGGCACCGGGTTCATATCTATTCACAAAATTTGCCTGTTCCAATAAGGTGGGACTAATTTTGTTTGTTCCATCGGGATTTAATACACCCAGTGGAGGCTGTAATGGAGCTTCGCCAAATGTACCATTGATAAAATGGGGATAACCGGGATGCAGTTTATCCTTCCTTGGGGGAATGGCCCGGTCCTTCAGTGGACAAAGAGGCGGGATAGGGGTACCATCCGGTAACTTACCTGTTCCATCCTCTAACCGGTCATGTATCCGCCAAAGGGTCCACATACCTTCATGAAAATGAGGATAAAGATGGCAATGGAAAATCACATCCCCGATGGTTCCATTTAAGCTGCCTGCACCATGCAGGATGTCTAAGGTAAAGCATTCCTGTGGACTGATTGTAATGGAATCGATGATGGTTGAATTCGGATTTTCCCCTTCCAGACGCCATTGGTGATTATGAAGATGAAACACATGGGTTTCCTTGATGCCGCCATGGATTAACCGGATTTTAGAGGGATCACCTACATAAGCTCTCAAAATATGTGGTGCAGGGTCTCCGTATACCCAGGAACTCATGGAAATATCCTCACCGGAATCTGCATGGTCATCTGTAAGAGGCGGACGGTTTCTCATTGGTTCGGAACGGTAGCTGATACCGGTTGTAGAGGAGGGAAGACCGGTGTGGGGATCCATTGGCTGTTCGCCATCCTTGTTTTTCATTTCCAGCTCATCATGGAAGAATACGGCATATTCCCGGAAGGAAGGCTTTGCGGGATTGTAAATATCTGCAAATAACCCACTGGAAAGCTCTTTTCCAGTTTGTGGATCTAACCATGTAGATTCTGCCGCTTCTACGATGATGGCACCAAATAATCCGTGGATATTGGTACCATTTTCGCTGCTGGTGGTATCCCCCATATCATTGAAAAGATAGACTCCCTCCTTCGTGGCATACCAGGTATAGGTAATCTGATGGTTTGTAGTGGAATCCTTGTTATATCCCACATTCGCTCCGTCTGAGGTCTGGACATCATAATCTAGTCCCTGAACATGGATAGATAACGGTCTGTTTAGAGAGTGGGAGAAGGTAACTACAATTTTATCACCCACATTTGCACGTATTACCAGTGGTACAACTTCTTCACAGGGCTGAGGAATTTCCTGTTTAAAAAGCTCCCAGGCTTTCTCCTTGATACGGTCCGCATCCTTTTTTAACACATATAGTAAACCATTGGGGTCGTGGTCACCATATTTGTTGTAGACGATGGGAATCTGGATTGCTTCGATTTCGTAGTGCCGGGTTTTGTTCGGGCAGGGATAATTGCATATTTCCATATCAATCCTCCTCCCTCATCTGTGCACATTGGAGAATACGAATGTAGTGATTGGCTTCTCTAAGAACATGGTCTGCAAGTAAAGGAAGAATCACAGATGAAATGTCACAGCTTAGAATACCTTTTGTTCCCGCAATTTTAAAGTCACGGTATTTAAGTGTTTCATCAAGGGATTCGTTGGTCATTTTTTGTGTTGCAGCATAATCCTGATTTCTTGCCATTTCCAAAAGTTTCTTATAATCTTTTGAAAAACCGTCAGCTGTTTCAATCAGTACTTCCTCAGTTGGATCCAGAAGTCCGCGGATAAAGAGTGCATGTTCCATCATAATCTGATTCCAGAATTCTTCAGTTCCCCAAAGTCCCTGGTAGGAAATTCTTCTGTTATGCATTAAATTATCAATGGTGGAGCGGTATAGACGGGCCTCCCGCAGAATATGGCTGATAAGAAGTGGATAGTTAAATGTAAAGAGTCCGCAGCTTTCCACTTCGGATAATATATTTTCCTTGAAATTAATAAATTCCCTTAATAGCCGGCTGGCACGTTCATTTATGCAATGTACCATTTGTGTCATTTTCCACTGATTGGTGGAACATGCAATGGGAGAAAGGTTTGCCTCCATTTCTGATAGATCCGTGTTGATTGGTATTCCGGTGAGACATTCGGTGTGCCTTTCTGCAGGTATGGTAAACTCTGTAACCAGCTCGTCAGATTCCAGAATTGGATAGTTTATTTCGCCATCGCTGATGTTAATCACATCCATCAGCAGCTTTTCAAATTGTTTTCTAAAATGCTCGGATTTTGATATCCATTGATTATCTTTACAAGGAAAGCCTGCCTCCAAAAAAAGGGCATGCTCTTTCATGATTCTTGAGAAAAATAAATGTGTTTCCAAAGATAGGGTAACATAGTTTTCTACCATTGTATAAATTCCCTTCTATATTTGTATTGTGTCTCTTCTAGTATATGTTTTAAAAGAACATTAGGTGTACAAATCCTTTTTTAGAATGGGTCTTCCTGTTATAAACATCTGTAAACATCATAAAATTTTTTTTGCACGGAAATAAAATCCACCGCATACACTGTTAAGGGAAATATATTGTGTTAGGTAGGAGTCTATTATGGATGAACATAATAAAAAATCAGTATCAGATTATGGAGCATGTCCCTATGCTACTAATGTTGGAAGAATGGCACGTCAAAATACACATTTTCGTACTGCATTGTGGACTGGATGTCATTTGCAAATGACATTAATGAGTATTCCCAGATGTGGTGAAATCGGAGTGGAAATTCATGAGGATACGGACCAGTATATTCGGGTGGAGCAGGGGCAGGCAATGGTTTTGCTTGGAGAATGTGAAGACCGTTTGGATATGAGACAGGGGCTGATGCAGGGGGATGCTGTGTTTGTTCCGGCAGGTACCTGGCATAATATCATTAATACAGGCAACTGTTGCCTTAAGGTATCCTCTGTTTACGCACCTCCACATCATCCATGGGGCACTGTGCAGCGGGATAAGGAAAGTGCAGAATAAACAGGAAATTATAATTGTGCATTTTACCATTTTTTGTTAATATATGAGTGAGGTGGCAGATTATGAAAAAAGGTAAAATGCACAATTTCATTATCCTTATCATTCTATTGGCAATTGTGGTATCTGTGGCAGGTGCAGGTTTTGAGGGTTCTCGTCTTGTAAGTGGACAGTTAGAACATACAGATATCATAAAGAGTATTGTGGAAACCGAACTGCTTTCTCCTGATAATGTGAAGAATATTCAAATTATGGAGCGGGGAAGTGTTTTTGCAAGTGTCTGGCAGATGAGGATTGTCCGTGGTGTGTTTTCCTATCGGGCTGCTCTTTATTATCTTTGTGCTTTGGTATTTTTATCAGAGCTGTTTCTGTGTTCCCTTCGGGAGCGTTTTATTCTTTATGGAAACCGGTATGTGGAAAAGGTCTGCTATCAGGTTGACTACATAGAGAATCAGGATGGTCGAAAAAAATCTCATCACTTTTTTATAATTTAAGGAACAATTGTTGTTCCCATATAAAAGAAACCGGATATGACTTAAAAACCAATAGGTCATAGCCTTATTTTGGTGTACGAATTTATCAGGCAAATAAACTCTATGATGGGTCAAATTTTGTTTGGAAGATTGGTGCCTTATTTTTGGTTGTTAAAAAGGAGATTTGAGATTATGAAATTATTAATGTGGCTTCTTATTATTTTTGGTGGAGGCGTTGGATTGTTTTCTACCCTTTATATTGTTGTTTCTTTGTTCGGGGTAATCGGATTTAAAATTTTTCGAAAAATCAAGTATGGCATGTCGTTATATGACTAGGAGGTGGCAGCATGACAGGAGCGGATGTTTTAGTTATTATCATGGGGGTCATCTCAGTCGGAATTGGTATTTTCTGTTTCTTCTCAGAGCATTTAAATGGGAATAAGCATGATTCGGAGCAGAGAGAAATAAAGGAAGGAGACAGTAAATGATAATTGTATCCATATTATTGTTGATTATTGGTTTTGTAATGCTGGTAAAAGGAGCAGACTGGTTTGTGGACGGCGCCTCCGGACTGGCAACCCGTCTTGGTATTCCCCAGCTGGTGATTGGTCTTACAATCGTGGCAATGGGAACCAGTTTGCCGGAGGCTGCGGTAAGTATCACAGCAGCAATAAAGCAAAATGCGGGTATTTCTATTGGGAATGTACTAGGCAGTAATATTTTAAATATTTTGATTATTTTAGGTATTACCTCCGTTTTGGTTTCCGTTGCAGTACAGAAATCAACGTATTGTTATGAAATACCATTTATGCTGGTGATTACGGGAATACTTCTTGTAATGGGGGTAACTGGACAGAAGGTTACCCGAATAGAAGGAATGATTCTTTTGGTACTCTTTGTGCTGTATCTGGTGTATCTTTATTTTTTATCCAAACAGTCAAAGGAAGAACCACCGGAGGAAAAGAAACAACTATCCATAGGAAAATGCATTTTCTTTATTATTCTTGGGGGTATCATGATTGTATGGGGCAGTGACCTTGCTGTAAAGGGGGCATCCGACCTGGCAAGAATATTTGGTGTCAGTGAGCGGTTTATCGGACTTACCATTGTTGCTTTAGGAACCAGCCTGCCGGAGCTTGTGACTTCCGTAACAGCGGCACGGAAAGGAAATGCAGATATTGCTATTGGTAATATTGTGGGAAGTAATATTTTTAACATATTATTTGTTCTTGGAATATCTTCCACAATCTGTGATATACCCTATGCACTGTCCTTCCGGGTGGATGCGGTCATTGCAATCATTGCCGGTGTTCTGCTATGGCTTTTCAGTATCCGGAAAAAGAAGCTGACATGTAGCGGAGGCGTGGTTATGCTCATGGCCTATGCGGCTTACTTTGTGTATTTATGTCAGTGAAATCCTGGATTGGAGAAAGCAGATATTAAAATAAATTCTTATGAAAAATAAAAAACCGGACAATTCATGAGCACATGAGTTGTCCGGTTTTTAGTGGAATTTAATCCATATATTTTTTTACAAGTACAGTTGCATTATGTCCGCCAAAGCCTAAGGAATTACTGATGGCAATGTTCACAGGTGTGTGAATACCGTCATCTTTTGTATAGTTAAGGTCACATTCCGGATCATCTTCTTGTAATCCCACAGTAGGATGAATATAGCTATGATTGATAGATAAAATACTGGTAATCAGTTCTACAGCACCGCCACCGGCAAACATATGTCCAACCATGGATTTGGTTGAATTGATGTGCACATGATAAGCATGCTCTCCAAAGGCAAGCTTAATGGCTCGTGTTTCGTATAAATCATTGTAAACCGTACTTGTTCCATGTGCGTTAATATAATCAATCTGCTCCGGCGCCACTCCTGCATCCTCCATTGCCATGGTCATGGCCCGTGCTGCAGCAGAACCGTCCTCTAGTGGGGTTGTCACATGATGGGCATCGCAGGTGGCACCATAACCGCCTATTTCGGCATAAATATGGGCACCTCGGTTCTTGGCATGTTCTAATTCTTCTAATACCAATACACCGGCACCTTCTCCGGTAACAAAACCATTTCTTCGTTTATCAAATGGAATAGAAGCACAGAGGGGGTCTTCAGATTGTGTAAGTGCTGTTAATGCTTGGAAAGATGCTACACCAAGCCTGCTTACAGAACTGTCTACGCCACCGGCAAGGATAACATCTGCTTCTCCGTGTTGAATGCTTCTGAAAGCTTCTCCGATAGAATTGGTTCCTGTTGCACAAGCCGTTACCACATCAATACACTTTCCCTGAAAACCATGCATCATGGCAACATTGGCGGCAGCCATATTCCCAAGAATGAGAGGGGCTGTAAGGGGGTGAATTTTTCCCGGACCTTTTTCCAGCATTTTATCATATTCCCGTTCCATTCCCATAAGGCTTCCGATACCGGAACCAATACTGACTCCTAACCGATAACTGTCTTCTTTCGACACTTCGATTTCGCTATCCTCCATAGCCTCCTTTGCTGCAACCGCAGCAAACTGACTGAATCTATCCATTCTTTTTGCGATTTTACCATCAAGGTAATCTTTGGAATTAAAATTCTTTACTTCTGCAGACAATTTAACTTTGTAATCCGATGTATCAAAATTCTGTATTACATCAATACCAACTCTGCCTTTTAAAATACTATTCCAAAAGGCAGAAACTCCGATGCCGATTGGTGTTACCACACCCATTCCTGTTACTACTACTCGTTTCATATACTAAATCCTTCCTTTAATTCATTCATTATTTTAGCTACAGTTGATATTTCTGTTATACGTCCTACATTGGCACCACAGAAAATAAGACCGTTTTCCGTATCTCCTTCTACAGCACGGATAAGAGCATCTGTGATACAATAAGGAATTTCGGCGGGATTGCATTTGGCAAGACAACCAAGACATCGTTCTACCTTGCAGTTTCCTGCCTCTGCTTTATCCAAAAAGGCATTTTTAATGGCTCTTCCAGGCATACCAACCGGACTTTTTATGATTCGGATATCTTCTTCCCTGGCATTTACATATGCTTCTTTGTAACGGATATGGGCATCACATTCCTTTGTTGCAACAAAGCGGCTTGCTACCTGTACACCGTCGGCACCAAGCTTTTGTGCATGGGCAATGTCGGAAGCATCAAATATTCCGCCGGCTACAATAACAGGGATTTTCTTATTATATTTTGCTTCCTGTTTGTGGATCGTTTCTATTATGTTCTGGATTTCTACATCATAATCCAGGTTGCCATTTATATCCGCTGTAATCTGTTCATTGGAAAAGCCAAGATGTCCTCCTGCTTTTGGCCCTTCAATAACTACAAAATCAGCAGTTTTGTTATATTTTTTATCCCACATTTTGAATAGGATTTTGACAGCTTTATCAGAAGAAACAATAGGTGCAAATTTTGTATCTGTTCCTTCCAGTAAGGCAGGCAAAGTAACAGGAAGTCCTGCTCCGCAAATAACAACATCAGCACCGGATGCGGCTGCAACTTTAACATGCTCTTCGTAATCCTTTAATGCAACCATGACATTTACACCAACAAGCCCTCCCTTTGACTGGGCTTTAGCAAGTTTAATGTGTTTCTCAATGGCACGATTATTGGCTGCCACATGGTTTTGTAGGAAATCCGGTTCATCAAAACCAATCTGTGCAGTGGAAATAATACCAATCCCGCCTTCTTTTGCTACGGCACCTGCAAGGGAACTTCTGCTGACACCAACCCCCATTCCTCCCTGAATAATAGGAACGGTGGCAATTTTATTACCAATAACTAATTCTCTCATCAATGTTTCTCCTCATATATATGTTTTTTAGGCAATTGCGAAACGCATCTTTACGAAATATAAGTTGTGCAAATTTAACAATATATGTTTGAAGGGTCTTTGTGAACGTCAGTACTTAGCGAGGTATCTCCGAGCTTAGTACTGCTACGTTTACAATGAAGCGAGAGCGTCCCTGAAAACGTATTTGTTATAATTTCACAACGTATTTTACAAAAAACTGCGTTTCGCAATTACCTGATATGTTTTTGCAAGAATTTATTGTTTCTAATAACAAACCATATCACTATGTAGTGGTGTTGTCAATAAGATGTAGTAAGAAAAACTATATAAGGAGATGAAAAATACGATTTTGATTCATAAATAAGATAATAGGGAGTGAATTTGTATTTTAGAGGAAAAAGAAAACACTTGAAATTGCGTAATAAAAAGCGTAGCGATTATGAAATATCTCATAGTTGCTACGCAATATATCTTCTAAAATGTTATTTTGTTAAAATGTAGAAGGGATAATAGAAAGCTTAAAACACTAATGATGATACATACAACCAATGCTTTGTAATAATCACTTATGTCACAGGCGGAGGTAAGCAGTGACATTCCGTCCATAAGCTTAACCGGAAGAAAATCCTTAATTTTTCCAATCATTTCCAGCATATACATAAGGGCAACGAGGCCTCCGCATCCAAGCAATACGGTTCCTGCATTTTTGGATATGGTAGAAAATAGTATCATCAAAGAGATTACCATGATTCCAAATGTCCAGGAAAATACTGCGGCAGCAAAATGATGATTGGCAATGCTGTTATCCCAGAAATAACTGTTATAAAAATATGTAATTCCGTAGCATATAAAAAAGCCTCCGGTCCAGAGAAAAAACAGTGTCAGAAATTTCGCGGTAATAATTTTCCATCTGGAATATCCTTTTGTTATGATTGGAATCAGTGTTCCTTTTTGTAATTCATTTACCAAAATTCCACTTAGTAAGAGGATAAAGGCAATGAGTGCCATAGGTATGTTTTTGTAAAATTGTGTCCAGGAAGTAAGTGCATCTACGGTTATTTCACCTATTATAAAGCCGCTTTCTTCAAGGTCATCGGACAAGGTTTCCATGAGCCAGGGCGTTAATTTGGCCATAGCCGGATTCATAATGCCAAAAAGGATAAACAAAATGGATATTACCAATAACTTGCTGGTTCGCATAAGCTCCATCCATTCCTTTTTGCAAAAAGCCCAAAATGTTGTCATTTGCCAATCACCTCCATAAATAATTGCTCTAAATCCCATTCATTCTCTTTTATATCGGAAATGGGAATATCATGGTCAGCCATATATTGTTTTAGCTGTTGTAATTTATGATTGTCCAGATCTTTTACGGAGATTGTAATATCATAATCTGTTTTATTTTTATGAGAGGTTTTTATTTCATCCATAGAGCCTTTTAACATAATTTTACCGTTATGTAATAAAACAATCTGGTCACATATCCGTTCTACGTCGCTTAATATATGGGTAGAAAATAAAATAGTGGTTTTTTCTTTTGCAGCAACTAAAACATCCATAATTTCTTTTCTTCCTACAGGGTCTAAGGCAGAGGTGGGTTCGTCGCAAATTAATAACTTTGGCTCATTAAGAAGAGCCTGGGCAATACCAAGGCGTTGTTTCATGCCTCTGGAAAATCCTTTAATACGGTGGTTTTCCCCGGAAAGTCCAACCAAAGATAGCAATTCTTCTGTCTTTTCCTGAAGACTTTTATGATTCATACCCATGATGTTCCCGCAAAATAGGAGATATTCCTTTGCTGTCATATAATTGTAAAATTCCGGTACATCAGGAAGATATCCGATGTAGCGGTTTGTAGGAGAGTTTCCGTATATTACAGGTTCTCCGTTAACAAGTATGGTTCCCTTGTCAGGCTTTAACATACCAAGAATCATTTTCATTGTTGTGGTTTTTCCGGCACCGTTCTTTCCCACAAATCCAAAGATGGAATGTTTTGGGACGTCAAAGGAAATGCCATCCAATACTTTTTTATTTCCAAAGCTTTTTTCTAAGTTTTCAATATGCAGCATCATGGATTAATCCTCTTTTCCTAAGGTAAAATAAAGAATGGGACCGATAAATTCCATACCCACAATTGCAATGATAAGCCACATGATACGGTTGCCCCTTTTATAGGTATCATGAGTTAAAATATGGTGAATGGTGACTGCTAATAAAACCAATTCCGCAATGGCAAGTGGTATGATAAATGGTAATACTTCGTTTACTTCCGGCATAATGATTCCTCCTTAATATTTAATGATTCTATTCTTTTATGTAATAATATATAAGCTTCTTCTTTTTCTAAGAATTTAAATACAGGTTGTTTAAATACTTCAATGGAACTTTGAAATACTAATTCCACATTTCTTGGTGGTCCCATTCTTAATTCCGATGACTCCATCCATTGGGAAACCTTATTGAAATATTCATCCCCTTTAAATTCTATAATCCCTTTCCCAATTAACTCCGTAACACTATCACAATATAGTGAAAGATAATGCAATGTTTTTTCACGGTTTTCCTGCAGACCGTAGAAGAATGCAGCCTGGAAGAAAAATCTTGCGGCAGAGTTGGAATTTAATGTTTTTACTTTAAACAGTTCTATTAAATTCTCGATACGCCTAATTGTTTCTTCACATACTTCTATATTGTCATTATTGATTTCCAGATATTGAATTGAGGTTTCAATCATGTTCAAAAGATGAAGGTACATACATACCTGGGTAAAGGTAAGAGCTTTTTCGGTATTTCCATCTAATTGGTATGCCTGCGTTAATATCAAATCATTTTGTCCGGACAGACGATAGATGGTTGTCATGGGTTCTAGTGTGTCAATCACGTTTTTTGCATTTCCCATGAGAAGTTCACACATAGTACCTAAGGATATGCCGTTGTCAATAAGAACAATGTCTTTACTGTTATTGGTTACCCGGTCACACAGCTTTTTTGCTTCGGTTAGAATCTGAAACTGTTTTTCTTTATCGGGAAATAACATAAAATGATTAATCAATAAAAGTGCAATTTGAATGAGAAATGGATAGCAGGCATAATATTTGTGCACATATGTATGAACTTTTTCCATAACAGTGTCCGGTGCATTATAAGCAAAATCATTTGCCAGCTCCTGATATATTTTTTTAATCTGTTCCGGTGAAAGTATAGGTTCGTATCCGATTAATTCGTCAATAGTTACATTAAAAAAAGTCGCAAGCTGGGGAAGTAATAAAATATCCGGCAGGCTTTGTCCGTTTTCCCACTTTGAAACAGAAGCTTTTGTAATCCCTAAGAAATTTGCCACATCTTCCTGGGTTAGTTTTTGTTCTAATCGCAGCCGGTTAATATTTTCAGCTAATCTTATTCCATTCACACGGTAGCCTCCTTTCTGGTTGAAATATGTTGAGACAATTGCGAAACGTTGTTTTTATGATACGTATTATGTAATATATACGAACTTTGCTTGGCTAACGTTCCTAATGCCGTCGCAAAGTTGTATATATTACATAATACGTATATTCACATGATTGAGTTTCGCAATTGCCTTATACTTTATATTTTATAGCATGAAGGTAATTTAAGAAAGGGATTGTTGCGATATATTTATATACAAAATCAACCAGCAGGAAACTTGTGAGGCTATAAATTATAATAAACACTATTGTTTTTTGGTATAGAAATAAACTATATCCAGATATTTGCGATTTATTATTTACAGAGATTTTCTGTTTCGTTATAATTGTCAAGGTGAGGACTAATATAAAGGCGTATGTGAAATTCATTTTATAAAAATGTAAGTTGTATAAAATATACCATTCATAAGTAATGGCACTTTGGAGCCGTCGGTACTTAGGTGCCGTTTTTCGGCACCTTATGTACCGTTACGAGCGACAAGTAGCGAGAGCGTGCCTTACGTTGAATGGTATATTTTTACAACGTATTATATGAAAAACAGAGTTTCACATACGCCTAAAGGAACATATAAAGTGAGGACAAAATATGAAGATTATAGATATATTAAATCAGGAGCAAATGTCTCTATCTTTTGAGGTCTTTCCTCCAAAGAAAGAAACATCTTTTGAAAGTGTGCGGATTGCAACAGAAGAGATTGCCGCATTAAAACCATCATTTATGAGTGTGACTTATGGTGCCGGTGGAGGAACCAGTGCGTTTACTTTGGCAGTGGCAGAAAATATCCAGAAAAAATATGAGGTGCCTATGCTGGCACATTTAACCTGTGTTTCTTCTGATAAGGCAACCATTCAGAAACAGATTGCAGAAATGAAAGAACGTAATATTGAAAATGTTATGGCGCTTCGTGGAGATCTGACGCCGGAGTTGGAAAATACAGACCGCAGTAAATGGGATTATCGTTATGCTGTAGATTTAATCAGAGAGTTAAAGAGTGAAGGTGATTTCTGTATTGGTGGAGCATGTTATCCGGAAGTTCATCCGGAAAGCAGTAACCAAAGAGAAGATATTCTTCATTTGAAGGAAAAAGTGGATGCAGGTGTGGATTTTCTCACAACCCAGATGGTTTTTGATAATAATTTATTCTTTAATTTCCTATATAAGGTACGGGAAGCAGGTATTAAAGTACCAATTGTTCCGGGTATTATGCCGATTACAAATGGAAATCAGGTGGAACGGGCAATTAAGTTGTCCGGTGCATTTATGCCCCAGCGGTTTAAGGCAATGGTAGATAAATTTGGTTCCAATCCTGCAGCAATGAAACAGGCAGGGATTGCCTATGCAACGGATCAGATTATTGATTTATATGCAAATGGAATTACCAATGTTCATATATATTCCATGAATAAGCCGGAGGTTGCAGCGGGAATAAGAAATAATCTCTCCTGTATATTAGGTAACAGTTTTCAGGAGAATGAATAATAATATGAGTCAGGATAATGTAATTTATGTAAAAAAATATAATGCCACGGATTCTTTTTTGTTTCCGGTAAACAGAAGGGAAATATGGCGGTATTCGGGATACCTTGACCATACAAAAAAGAAGGATGATGAACTTGAAAGATTATTGGATGAAGTGATTGATGAATTAAAGGATTCCTTTCAATTTCAGGTTTGTTACAGAAGGATGAAAGTTGATTGGGAGAATGGTATACCGGTTCTCCCTTTTTCTTGTGCTTCAAGGGATTTGGCAAAATGTTTAAAGGGCTGCAAGGAGATAATAATATTTGCAGCAACCATTGGTTTGGAAATTGACAGAAAAATAGCCAGATATGAGAGATTTTCTCCTGCAAAAGCACTTTTGATTCATGCATACGGGGCAGAACGGATAGAAAGTCTGTGTGACGGATTTTGTGAGGATATAAGAAAAGAAGTGGAAAAGGAAGGATTATGGTGCAGCCCGAGATTTTCTCCAGGGTATGGAGATGTGCCTCTAGAGACTCAGACTGACTTCTTCCGTTTGTTAGATTGTAACAGAAAAATTGGTGTTTCCCTAAATGACAGTCTTTTAATGGTTCCATCAAAATCCGTAACTGCGATATTTGGAATTGGAGACTGTGGGAATAAAAAGACAGTTTTAAAGGATAATAAATGTGAAAACTGTAATAATAAAAATTGTGAATATCGGAATGAAAACAAATTAACTGAAGTTAAAAATATATATGAAGAGGGAATGGAATGAAGGTTTTAGATTATTTAAAGAATAACCTGGTATATTTGGACGGCGGCATGGGAACCCTGCTGCAAAAAAGAGGATTGAAACCGGGGGAATTGCCGGAGCGTTTTAATGTATCTCATCCTGAGATTATTGTGGATATTCAGAAAGCTTATTATGATGCAGGAACCAATATACTATGTACAAATACATTCGGGGCAAATTCATTAAAGTTTGATGATGAAGAACTTAAAACAGTGATTGAAGCGGCTGTAAGAAATGCCAAGGAGGCCAGAGATCAAAGTACAGGAACGCAGGAAAAGTTCATTGCTTTAGATATTGGACCTATTGGAAAACTGCTAAAGCCTTTTGGGGATTTTGACTTTTCGGAGGCTGTGGAGGTATACGCAAAAACCGTAAGGATTGGTGTTTCCTGCGGCGTGGATTTAATATATATTGAAACAATGAATGACAGCTATGATACAAAGGCTGCTTTACTTGCTGCTAAGGAAAACAGCGATTTGCCGGTGTTTGTATCAAATGCTTATGGAGAAGACGGTAAGCTTATGACAGGTGCAACGCCTGCAGCTATGGTAGCTATGTTAGAAGGTATGCATGCAGATGCCATAGGTGCCAACTGTTCTTTAGGACCAAAACAGCTAAAGGGTGTTGTAGAGGAATACCTTGCATATGCTTCTGTTCCCGTATTGTTAAAACCCAATGCAGGTCTTCCAAGAAGTGAAAATGGTGAAACGGTGTATGATGTGTTCCCTGATGAATTTTCTACGGATTTGCTTGACTATGTAAATGCCGGTGTAAGGATTGTAGGTGGATGCTGCGGAACCACCCCGGATTATATAAGGGCTACAGTGGAGAAAACAAAGGATGTTTTGCCAAAACCTTTGACCAACAAAAACAGAACTTTGATTAGTTCTTATACCCATGCTGTAGAATTTAAGGATTCTCCTATTTTAATTGGGGAACGAATTAATCCTACAGGAAAAAAACGTTTCAAAGAAGCTCTTCGCAATGGGGATATAGATTATATATTGGGGGAGGGATTGACCCAGCAGGAAAAGGGCGCCCATGTGCTTGATGTAAATGTTGGTTTGCCGGAAATAGATGAAGTTTTAATGCTTAAAAAAGTCAGCTTTGAATTACAGGCAATTATTGACCTGCCTTTGCAGATTGATACAACAAATGTGGAGGCAATGGAAACGGCGTTGCGTTTTTATAACGGTAAGGCAATGATTAATTCCGTAAATGGAAAGGAAGAAGTTATGTCGGCAATTTTTCCTTTGGTGCAAAAGTATGGAGGATTGGTGGTTTGTCTTACCTTAGATGAAGATGGAATTCCGGACAATGCCCAAAGGCGGGTAGAGATTGCAAAAAAGATTATGAAACGGGCGGCGGAGTATGGAATTGATAAAAAAGATTTGATATTTGATACTTTGGCAATGACGGTAAGTGCTGATGGAAATGCTGCTTTGGCAACCCTTCAGGCATTAAATATTATTAAACATGAATTAGGCTGTCATACTTCTTTAGGGGTGTCAAATGTTTCTTTTGGATTGCCAAATCGTGACATAATTACTGCATCATTCTTTACACTGGCATTGGAAAATGGATTGTCAGCAGCAATCATGAATCCCAATGCGGCAGAGATGATGAAGAGCTACTATTCCTTCAGGGCACTTCATGGATTAGATGATAATTGTACCGATTACATTGAAAATATAGGTAAGTATGCGGCTGTTGCGGTGCAAAGCAGTACAGCTGCAACCCCTTCCGGTGGATTAGAGGAGTATTCCGGTGAACTGCAAAGGGCAATCGTAAAGGGTTTAAAAGAACAGGCTGCAAATCTGACAATTGAATTGTTGGAAACCCAAAAGCCTCTTGATATTGTCAACGAACATATTATTCCGGCGCTTGATATTGTGGGTAAGGGATTTGAGAAAAAGATTATGTATCTGCCCCAGCTTCTTATGAGTGCAGAGGCTTCTCAATATGCTTTTGAACAAATTAAAAAGAAAATGGCGCAAAGTAAGGAAGAAACAGTAAGCCGGGGTAAGTTTGTAATTGCAACTGTTCATGGTGATATCCATGACATTGGAAAAAATATTGTGAAGTTGCTTTTAGAAAATTACGGTTTTGATGTATATGATTTGGGGAAGGATGTTCCACCGGAGAAGGTGGTGGATATGGTAGTTTTACAAAAGGCTCCTTATGTTGGCTTAAGTGCCTTAATGACAACTACGGTTCCTGCCATGGAGGCGACCATAAAGCAGCTGCGGGAGCATGCACCATGGGCAAAGGTTATCGTCGGCGGAGCTGTTCTTACCCAGGAATATGCAGACAGTATTGGTGCGGATTATTACGCGAAAGATGCCATGGCAACTGTACGCTATGCCATGGGATCGGATGCAAATAACTGATGTAAAACTACTGAAATATAATTATTATATAATAAATGATACCTGATAAGATAAGGAATCTGAGGATGGAGGATAATATTCTGTATATATGATATTTCCAAAATCCCAGAAATCCTTTCTTTGTCCATTCACCAAGCTGGGTGCCCTTTAGTTCGTTGCAATCACTACAGGAAGCTACCAGGTTTGTAATCTCATTGACATTTTCTATTCCGTGTTTGCGTAGCATACGTTGTGCTTTTTTGTTGTTGATTGCCTGCTTAACAGGGATAATA
Source organism: Lachnospiraceae bacterium (assembly GCA_051880415.1). Taxonomy (GTDB): domain Bacteria; phylum Bacillota; class Clostridia; order Lachnospirales; family Lachnospiraceae; genus CAG-590. The sequence continues at coordinate 22,245 of JBJENX010000072.1, forward strand.
TGGTCAACAATTACTTCATCGTCAGATAATCTGCGATTACAATACCGACAACGGTACGGACCCTGTGTCTGGCGAAAAAACATATTCCGGTAGTTGGTATTTCTGGCGTATTCTTCGTGGTAAGACTTATAACGGATATTTTTACGTTCTAATTTTCTAATGAGATATCTGGCAGATTTCTCATCTTCAAAATATATTCGGAAAAAATGAGAATTTCCCTTTTTTAATTTGTTTGGATGATAGCGTCTTATATATCGTTTTTTCTTGGAAAATACATCTACAATAAATCTCAATTGGATTGATTCCTTTCTGCTTTTGCAATTATCTGGGCAATTGCGAAACTCCTGCTTAATTTATATATGTTGTGTGGATTTAACAATATCCACGCAGGCACGTTTGCACTGCTTTCACCTCGCAACGGTACTAAACTCGTGTTTCACACTCGTTAAGTGCCGGCGGTCTCAAAGCACCTGCTTAGGATGCTTGTCAAATCCACACAACATAATATACTTTTTAGGAGTTTCGCAATTTTGAATTAGCCAAAAACATATTTATTATATCACATCAACAGGTGCAGTTTTGTCAAAACAGAAAATTAAATTTAGGGAAACATAAAAATACAACATAAGTTAAAGTTGTGAAACAGCAGGGAATCGTATATAATGGGAAAGTATTTTGCTACATTTATATTAGAAGAACCGTGTAGAAAGGACAAAGCATATTGGAATTGTAAAGGGGGATCGCATTCATGAGTAATATAAAGAAAATTGCAGTTCTCGCCAGTGGTGGAGATGCACCGGGAATGAATTCTGCAATTCGGGCAGTGGTGTTTAGTGCCATTAATGCGGATATAGAAGTAATTGGTGTTTACAGGGGCTACGAAGGTTTGATTGATTGGGAAGTGAAACCGTTAACCATTGATGATGTCCGTAATATTAATAACCGTGGTGGTACAGTTTTATATACAAGTCGAAGTGAACGCTTTTTACAAAAGGAATATCGGGAAATTGCAGCAAAAAATTTGCGTGATAATGGTGTGGATGCAGTGGTTGCAGTAGGTGGAGATGGAACCCTGCGGGGAGCCATTGCATTTAAAGAAGAGGGCGTTAATATTGTATGTATACCGGGAACCATTGATAGAGATGTGGCTTGTACGGAATATACTTTAGGTTTTGATACTGCGGCAAATACAGCCATGGAAGCAATTGACCGGATTCGTGATTCTTCTATTTCCCATGGAAGATGCAGTGTGGTTGAGGTAATGGGCCGAAAACGGGGGTATATTGCTTTATGGGCCGGCATGGCAACCTCTGCAGATGCCATTGTACTTCCGGAAAAATGGGATGGTAATTTTGATAACATTATTGATACCTTAAATCGTCGTCATGAAGATGGAAGGGATTGTTATCTTGTGGTTGTTGCAGAGGGAGTGATTGATGCACCGGAGCTTGCCCAGATTATTCAGGAACGGACAGGTATCGAATCCCGGGTTTCCGTTCTTGGTTATATTCAAAGGGGAGGTCAGCCTACTGCAAAGGATCGTATGTATGGTTCGTTAATGGGTGCTTATGCTGTGGAGATTTTAAAGCGGGGTGACGAAAATCGGATTGTTGCCATAAAAAATGACTTTTTAATAGATTATGATATTGCTGAAGCAATTCACTTACAAAACAATAACTTAGATTCTTTCCAGTATGAGCTAAGCCTTACATTGGCAGAATGAAAAAGAGAAAAACAGGGATTTGTTATGGAAAAATAAATGGAAATGATGTAAAATAAAAAACAAATATGCCAAAGATAAGGATGGATATATTAGTGAAGAAAAAATGGATCTTAGTTGCCTTGTTGGTGCTTGTAATTTTTTCAGGTGTTGGAGGCTTTTTACTGGCAGGTAAGTTAAACTCCTCTGAAGAAACAAAGGAACCCATGGTTGATGTTAGCTATGTAACCGGTAAATTAGATGTAATCAGTGAACTTACCACGGCGGAATTAACCTATACGGGTCTGGTAAAGTATGAAGATGGTGAGATTCCTTTCCTTACAAAAAAGGGATTTAGTATGATATATACAGCAACTGCTAAAGCAGGGATTAATTTCTCTGATATAGAAGTCCGGGTGAATGATGATAAGGTTACTGTCATTCTGCCCCAGGCGGATATTCTTTCGGTTCAGGTAGATGCTGATTCCATACAGTTTTATGATGAGCAGTATGCATTGTTTAATCCAAATGAAAAAACAGACATTACAGATACCATATCAAAAGCGGAAGCAGATGTTTATGAGAATATGGATATTACAGGATTAAAAAACAAGGCAAACAATCAGACAAAAGAATTGATTACGGAGTTTTTAAAGGATTCCATTGGAGAACGGGATTTAGAAGTAATCATAAATGAAGATGTAACAAAGGAGACTTCTACGGAAAGTAAGTCTTCATCAAAGGAATAATAAATAAAAAGGAGAAAGAAAATGAAAAAAGAAATACCTTACAAAATATACTTGGAAGAAAATGAGATGCCAAAACAGTGGTATAACGTCAGAGCGGATATGAAAAATAAACCCGCTCCCTTATTAAATCCGGGGACCCATGAGCCTATGACCTTAGCTGAGCTTGAACAGGTTTTTTGTACAGAACTGGCAAAACAGGAATTGGATGATACAACCCCTTATTTTGACATTCCGGAAGAGATTTTGAACTTTTACAAGATGTATCGTCCATCACCTTTGGTTCGGGCGTATTGCTTGGAAAAGGCATTGGATACACCAGCAAAAATTTATTATAAATTTGAAGGTAATAATACAAGTGGAAGTCATAAGTTAAATTCAGCAATTGCCCAGGCATATTATGCAAAAAAACAGGGACTTAAGGGTGTAACCACAGAAACCGGTGCGGGACAGTGGGGTACAGCCCTTTCTATGGCATGCTCTTATTTTGATTTGGATTGTAAAGTATATATGGTAAAATGCTCTTATGAACAAAAACCATTCAGACGGGAGGTTATGCGTACATATGGAGCAAGTGTGACACCTTCTCCTTCTATGGATACGGAGGTTGGAAAGAAGATTCTTTCGGAACATCCCGGTACCACAGGAAGTCTTGGTTGTGCCATTTCAGAGGCGGTTGAGGTTGCAACTAAGTCAGAGGGATATCGGTATGTATTAGGAAGTGTATTATCCCAGGTATTATTGCATCAGACGGTAATTGGTTTAGAGACAAAGGCTGCCCTTGATAAATATGATATCACACCGGATATTATCATTGGTTGTGCCGGTGGCGGTTCTAATCTTGGAGGACTGGTATCTCCATTCGTAGGTGAAATGCTCCGGGGAGAAAAGAATTATCAGATTATTGCAGTAGAACCTGCTTCCTGTCCAAGTTTAACAAGAGGTAAGTATGCTTATGATTTTTGTGATACGGGAATGGTATGCCCATTGGCAAAAATGTATACCTTAGGTAGTGGATTTATTCCATCGGCAAATCATGCGGGAGGTCTTCGTTATCATGGCATGAGCTCTATTTTGTCCCAGTTGTATGATGATGGATATATGGAGGCCCGTTCTGTGGAACAGACAGCTGTATTTGCTGCTGCAGAAAAATTTGCCAGAGTAGAGGGGATTCTTCCTGCACCGGAGAGTAGTCATGCAATTAAGGTGGCAATTGATGAAGCAATGAAGTGTAAAGAAACGGGAGAAGAAAAGACAATTGTCTTTGGTCTTACAGGAACCGGTTACTTTGATATGTATGCTTATGAAAGCTTCCATGATGGAACAATGTCGGATTACATTCCAACAGATGAAGACTTAAAACCGGGATTTGATTCTCTTCCCAATATAGATTAGCGGGGTTAAGAAATGACGCTTAGGGATTTGGAAAAAGGTCATAGTGCAATAATAGATGTAGTTGGTGGAGAAGGAAACTTAAGACAACACTTTTTGGATATGGGAGTGATTCCCGGTGCAAAGGTAACCCTTATAAAATATGCACCCATGGGGGATCCTATGGAACTGCGTATCCATGGGTATGAGCTTACCCTGCGTTTGGATGATGCAGATAAAATTGAAATCCATGAGGATGAGAATCCGGAAGTAAATAGTGAAAAGAAGAAATATTCAGAGAAAAATATAGAACATCCCGGTCTTGGTGAGGACGGAAAGTATCATGTGAAGGCGGATGAGCATCCACTGGCTGAGGGAGAGACTGTGACTTTTGCTTTGGCAGGGAATCAGAACTGTGGAAAAACGACCTTATTTAACAGGTTAACGGGAGCAAATCAGCATGTGGGTAATTTTCCCGGAGTTACAGTGGAGCAAAAGAGCGGACAGATATTAAATCATAAAAACACCCTGGTAACGGATTTACCGGGGATATATTCCCTGTCCCCTTATACCAGTGAGGAAATTGTTTCAAGGCAGTTTATTTTGGAGGAACGTCCAAAAGGACTCATTAATATTATTGATGCCACCAGTATTGAGCGGAGCTTATATCTTACTATGCAGTTAATGGAATTAAATATTCCCATGGTTCTGGCTCTTAATATGATGGACGAAATGCGGGGAAATGGTGGTTGTGTACATATTAATGAAATGGAAGATATGTTAGGCATTCCTGTGGTTCCCATATCTGCAGCGAAAAATGAAGGTATTGAGGAATTGGTAAATCATGCCATGCATGTTGCAAAATATCAGGAGCATCCCGGCCGACGTGATTTTTGTGACGAAAAGGACCATAATGGAGCGGTGCACCGCTGCCTGCATGCCATTATGCATTTGATTGAGGACCATGCGGGAAGAGAAAAAATACCGGTAAGATTTGCTGCCACCAAGTTAATTGAAGGCGATGAAAGTATCTTAGAGGGATTAAAGCTTTCTCAAAATGAAAAAGAAATGATAGAACATATTATTTGCCAGATGGAAGAAGAACGGGGACTTGACAGAGCTGCAGCTATTGCCGATATGCGATTCTCTTTTATTCGCAGGCTGGTAGAGGAATGTGTGGTAAAGCCTCAGGAAAGTAAAGAAAGAGAACGAAGCAGAAGGGCTGATAGGATATTAACGGGAAAATATACGGCAATCCCGGCATTTGTAGGGATAATGGCATTGGTTTTCTTTTTGACTTTTAATGTTATTGGTGCCGGTCTGCAAAGTCTTTTGGAATATGGTATTTCCTATGTTACTGTATTTCTGGATAGTTGGATGAAAATGTCTGATGTAAATCCGGTAATTCATTCTCTGGTGATAGACGGCATTTTAAATGGTGTAGGAAGTGTTTTAAGTTTTCTTCCGATTATTGTTACACTATTCTTTTTTCTGTCCTTATTAGAGGATACAGGGTATATGGCCCGGGTTGCCTTTGTCATGGATAAATTATTAAGGAAAATAGGACTTTCAGGCAGAAGTATAGTGCCTATGTTAATTGGCTTTGGGTGTTCCGTTCCAGGTGTAATGGCAGGACGAACTTTGCCTTCGGAACGTGACCGTAAGATGACCATTATGATGATTCCCTTTATGAGTTGTACTGCAAAGTTACCGATATACGTATTTTTTACCGCGGCTTTCTTTCCGGGGAAAGGTGCCCTTGTTATGATTATATTATATTTTACCGGTATTCTTGTAGGTGTTTTAACGGCATTAATTTCAAAAAATACGATTTTTAAAGGGGAAGCGGTTCCTTTTGTTATGGAGCTTCCTAATTACAGAATGCCGGGACCTAAAAATGTAGTCAGACTTTTGTGGGATAAGGCAAAGGATTTTTTGCAGAAAGCTTTTACGGTAATATTTTTTGCAACAATCGTAATATGGTTTTTACAGACCTTTGATTTGCATCTGAATGTGGTTACGGATTCTAAAGACAGTATACTTGCTGGTATTGCAGGAATTATGACACCAATCTTTACCCCCTTGGGATTTGGAGACTGGAGAGTATCCACTGCGTTAATTACCGGCTTTATTGCAAAAGAAAGTGTTGTGTCAACACTTACTATTTTGTTCGGCTCGGTAGAAATGATAAAAGAGGTGATTACACCTTTGTCCGCAGTTTCGTTATTGGTTTTCTGTTTGCTTTATACACCTTGTGTTGCAACAATTGCCTCTGTAAAGAGGGAGCTGGGAATAAAATGGGCAGTGGGTATGGTAATCCTGCAATGTGTGATTGCATGGGTTGTTTCCTTTGCTGTATATTCTCTGGGAACTGTTATAATGATACATTTATAGAGAATCTTTCCGGCTGTTACAGGTATTTACTGTAAATGAAAGATTCTCTTTAAAACAGGATCCGTCATTAATACTTCTTTTGCAAGGCTTCGATATTTTTCCTCATGTAAGTAGGTATGCCGGAAGGGTTTTATACTTGGAGCAAGATCAATGGCATTTAAATACTCATTTACATCTAAGTGCAGTGTTTCTACATAATCAAAAAAACCGGTATCTGTAAGTATTGTTTTAATGCGTTTATATCTGTGGTCCTGCACCAAACTCATAAGATAGGTGGCAATACCAACCTGAATACCATGAAGCTGTGGATAATCACTTTTCTTGTCAAGGGCATGGGAGATTAAATGTTCACTTCCGCTGGTTGGGGCACTGCTTCCTGCAATTTCATTTGCAATACCGCTCATGGCCAGGGAGTCTAATAATTCTTTTAGGAATAAATCATCTTTTATACTGTTAAATGGTGTTCTTACAAAGCTGTTTACAGCCTTTTTTGCAATCATCATGGCACAGTCGTTAACCTCTGTATAGCCGTGGCTTTCTTCATAGATCCAGTCATATAAAGATGTGATTTTGGAAACCATATCCCCGATTCCTGAATATAAAAATCGGTCAGGTGCACTTTTTATAACCTGTATATCCGCAATGATTCCATATGCCATTTTTGCAGGAACAGAATTGCGGCGTCCGTCAATTAACAGGGATGCACTTGCACTGGAAAAACCATCACTTGATGCGGAGGTTGGTACACTTATAAATGGTAATTTTCTCAAAAAACTGCTATATTTGGCGGCATCAATCACCTTTCCTCCGCCAATACCGATGATAGCCTGTGTTTTATTTGGAAGAGAAAAAGCAAGGGATGTAATATCTTCTAAATGGACAGAGTCTAATTCCTGATATTCTAATATTTCTATATCTGCGTCCATAAGGGAGTGAATTACGGTGTTACCAAACATTTCAATGAGGCCGTTTCCAAAGAAAATAACAACTTTCTTCAGTTCATTTTCCTTTAAAAAAACTCCAATATGATTTAAAGCATTTTTTTCGATTTTCAGCAATGCAGGGATAGCAATGTAATCGTTATGAATCTGTTTCATGGGGGTTATCTCCTTGAATATTTTTAATGGGTAATATAGATTTCATTTTATCATAATTATTACCGGCAGGCTATGATTTATTCATGAAATAACATTGCAAAATTAAAAATAAATGTTTTCTTTTTTTCCTTTTTTTGTTAAAATAATACCGTTATCTTTAGTATAATGAGGGAAGTAACATTAGGATATATTTTTAGGATAAAACACATAGAAAAGGGGAATGTAATGGGAGAGCAGATGTCTTTAAGCAAACGTATTGAAAAATCCTTTGGTGCAACACTTAGCCGGGTGCTTTTTATTGTGGCGGTAGAGTCGTTGATTATTGCACTGATTCTTGTAATGGTGGATGTAGCAAGGGGTGTTAAAAATGATGCAAAGCAGTATGCATTACAGATTGACACACAAATGGAGGAGAAGGTCAGTATGATTAACTCCGCAGCCTCTGCAATTAATAGTGGAAGTGTTGAAGGTTATGATGAGGTACTGGCTTTAGTGGATTCCATGGTAGAGCAGGATGATCAGGTATCGGCAGTTTATAGCTGTTATGATGAGAATATTACCATAATGAGTGGTGGATGGCAGCCACCTGAAGATTTTGTGGTTACGGAAAGAGACTGGTACAAGGGTGCCCAGGCAAATCCGGATGAAGTGTATATTTCAGACCCTTATGTTGATTTACAGTCCGGCGGAATCTGTATTACGTTGGCAAAGGCTACCTTTAAGGACGGAGAGATGATGGGCTGTGTAGGAATGGATATGTATATGGATGATTTGGTATCTCTTATACAGGATAGTTATAATGGCAACAGTTATGTATTTTTAACAACGGCTGAGGGAACTATTTTAGTGCATCCCAATGAAGAATATTGCTTAAAGGATGAAACCGGCGTATCTGTTTCCGATGCAAATCATGGAAGATATGAAAAACTCCTTAAGAAGGATATGAAAACTAAGACCATTATGGATTACAAGGGTGGTTTCAAGTTTACAACTACATGTACTTCTGCCGTTACCGGATGGAAATTGATTTCTATGCAGACATTAACATCGGCAATGTTGTTAATGCTTGTCATGGTTTTAATATTTGTTGCGATTTTCTTTATAACAAGAGCAATTGCCAATAATAATGTTGTTCGCAGAACCGAGCATTTGTTTTATCCTCTTGAATCCATTAGCAGCAAAATGACCAAGATTGCAGATGGTGAGTTAGATGTTGTATTTGATGAAGAAAAGAATTCTACGGAAATAGAGAATCTGACGTCATCCTTAACAGAAACCATAGATAGTCTGGGCAATTACATTAACCAGATATCTGATACGGTAACTGCAATTTCTAATAAGGATTTAACCGTATCCATTGATACAGAGTTTAAGGGAAGCTATATTCAGATAAAGGATGCTTTGGAAGAAATAGTTTTGAATTTAAATGATGCATTTAGGCAGATTCGTGATGCGTCCCAGAGAGTATTTGAGTATTCCCAGCAGCTGGCGGAGACATCGGAAAATGTTGCGGAAAGTGCTACGACGCAGAACTTAGCCATTAATTCTGTAGCAGGAGATATGGAGAATTTAACCAGACAGACACAGCAGATTACAGAGTGTGCAATGATGGTGCGTTCAAATGCTGATACAACCAATGACCATTTACAGCAGAGTGCAAAGGAAATGCAGGAATTAATCAAGGCTATGGATTCTATAGAAAAAAGTTCAAATCAGATTGTTGCCTTTGCAGATGAAATTGCAAATATTTCCGACCAGACAAACCTGTTGGCATTAAATGCATCCATTGAGGCTGCAAGAGCAGGAGAGGCCGGCAAGGGCTTTGCGGTTGTTGCAAGTGAGATTGGTGCGTTGGCAACCTCCAGCGCTGAGGCTAGTGAGAATATCAGCAGACTGATTATGGAATCAAAGTATGCCGTTGAAAAAGGTAAATCCATGGTGGATATTACTTCTACAACCATGGAAAAGGGTGTTAGTGATTCTTTGGAAGCAGAGGCTCAAATTGACGAGATTGTTGATTATGTAAAGAATCAGCAGATTTCAATTGAGAAAATCAATAATTCCCTAAAGGAAATTACCGATGTTGTTGCCTCTAATGCATCCAACGCAGAGGAAAATACAGCCATTAGCCAGGAACTGACAGGATGTTCTCAGGCACTTATGGATATGGCAAATTCTTTCAGTTTGAGAGACTAGTATAGTATATGCCGTGATACAAAGCGCTTCAAGTGAGGAAACAAATATATTAGTTAGGCAGTCAGCACATATCTATCTGTTTGTGAAAGGATAGATATGTGCTTTATTTTTGTAATGAAAAAGACTTGCTATTTTCGGTGGAACATGTTAAAACAAGTAACGGCAAAGGACGAAAAAGGAAAGAAAAGAGGAACAATATAGTATGGATTCGAATCATGAACAAACAGAAAATAAAATGGGTGTAATGCCGGTAAGAAGACTGTTGCTTTCTATGGCACTCCCCATGATGGCATCTATGTTAGTGCAGGCATTTTATAATATTGTAGACAGTATTTTTGTGTCCCGGTTAAGTGAGGATGCATTAACGGCTGTATCTTTGGCATTTCCTATGCAGAATCTCATTATTGGTGTGGCAGGAGGTATTGGAGTTGGTACCAATGCATTGCTGTCAAGATATTTAGGTGAAAAGAAACAGGATAAAGCCAATGAGATTGCCATGCATGGTATTTTTCTAATCGGCTGCAGTTATGTTATTTTCTTATTCATCGGAATCTTTTTTACCCGGGCCTTTTTGGTTATGCAGGGAGCTAAAGGTGATATTATAACCTATGGTGAAGATTATCTTTATATTATATTGATTTGCAGCTTTGCCTGTTTTTTTCAGATAATTTTTGAAAGACTGTTACAATCAACCGGAAGAACCCTGTACAGTATGTATACTCAGGGAACCGGTGCAATTATAAATATTATTTTGGACCCTATTTTTATCTTTGGTTTGCTTGGCTGTCCTAAAATGGGAATTAAGGGTGCGGCTCTTGCCACAGTCACCGGTCAGATGATTGCAGCTGTAATGGCAATTATATTTAACCGTAAGGTGAATAAGGAAATACACATTACCTTCCGTAATTTCAAACTTTCATTAAGAAAGATTTGGCAGATCCTGGTAATTGGTGTGCCTTCTGTCTTAATGATTGCGATTGGCTCTGTTATGACAGTGTGTGTAAATAAGATTCTGGTGGTATTTACGTCTACGGCAGTTGCGGTGTTTGGGGCATATTTCAAACTTCAAAGCTTTGTGTTTATGCCAATCTTTGGTTTAAACAGTGGATTAGTACCCATTGTTGCATATAACTATGGAGCAAAAAAATATGATCGGGTAACTCAGGCAGTGAAGAATGCTGTGGTATTTGCAGTAACCATTATGCTGGTTGGATTGGTTTGTGTTCAAATATTCCCAAAACAGCTGTTATTGTTGTTTGATGCATCAGATAATATGCTGGGTATTGGAATTCCTGCTATGCGTATTATTTCCATAAGCTTTATATTTGCGGGGTACTGTATTATTGTTGGATCATTTTTTCAGGCATTGGGAAATAGTATTTACAGCATGATTGTTTCTTTTGTAAGACAATTGGTTTTTCTGGTGCCGGCTGCTTACTTCCTTTCAAAAACAGGAAATGTAAATATGGTTTGGTTTGCATGGCCTATTGCGGAGATTGCATCGGTTTTGGTTTCTACCGCATTTTTAAAAGTGATTTTAAAAGAGAAGTTTAGTAAGGAGAAGATTGCATGATTTATACGGTTACATTGAATCCATCCCTTGATTATATTGTTTCTGTAAATGATTTTGTTCCCGGAAGGGTAAATCGTACAGAAAAAGAGGATATACTTCCCGGTGGTAAAGGTATTAATGTATCTATTGTTCTTCGCAATATGGGAATGGAGAGTAGGGCATTAGGTTTTATTGCAGGCTTTACCGGAGAAGAGATAAAAAGACGGGTGCTGGAATATGGTGTGGAAGAGCATTTTATTAATGTACAGGAGGGAATGTCACGAATTAATGTAAAGCTTCGTTCTAATGAGGAAAGTGAAATCAACGGAATGGGACCGGATATTTGCAATGCAGATATAGATAAATTAATGTCTCAGTTGGATGAACTGAAGAGGGGTGATGTGTTGATTCTTGCGGGAAGCATTCCATCCGTGATGCCGGAAACGATGTATCGTGATATTATGGCAAGATTATCCGGTAGGGATATAATGGTTGTCGTAGATGCTACAAGAGACCTTTTAGTTAATGTACTGGAATATCATCCGTTTTTAATTAAACCGAATCACTATGAATTAGGTGAAATCTTTGGAGTGGAGATAACATCAAAAGCAGAAGTGATGGAATATGCAGGAAAACTTCAGGAAAAGGGTGCGAGAAATGTGTTGGTATCTATGGCAGGAGAGGGGGCTGTTTTGGTTGCAGAAGATGGTACAACCTATGAAAGCGAGCCTCCTAAGGGGAAGGTTGTGAATTCTGTAGGTGCCGGAGATTCCATGGTTGCAGGTTTTCTTTATGGATTTCTCAAGGAAAATAATTATGAAAAGGCATTTTACAGGGGGTTGTGTACAGGAAGTGCCAGTGCTTTTTCTGAAAATCTGGCTACCGGGGAAGAAGTGGATGCATTATTAAAAGCAATTAAGAAATATTAAAATAATATTGGGGAAAATGAATATTTAACATAAATGAGTAATTTGGTTTGATAAAAAATGCCGGGGAAATATTAACTGTATTTAATATTTCTCCGGCATTTGTAATGATTTCCTATGTAATATTTATCTGTCCCACTTATCACATAGATTATTAATCTGACTTGTGAACTTAATTAAATCTTTGTTGGCACCGCCTTTGTTATGGGCAATAACCGTAAGTAAACGGTTACCTGCAGCAACCAGTCTGTCAAAGATGGTCTGGGCACGGAATGCCTTCTGGCTAATCTTAACTTTCTTTGTTGTAACACCGGTTGTAAGCATTTCGTTGGTAATTAAATCAAACTCTCCACCGGAAAATGGTGCAACAGCCTCGTAGCCTTCTTCCTGAATTAAGGTTTTAAAGTTTTCACATACGGTATCTTCACCATGTACAACAAAGACCTTTGGTTTCGGTTCAAAGGAATGCAGCCATTGAAGAAGTCCCTGCTGGTCTGCATGACCGCTAATTCCGTCCAGTTTTTCAATGTGGGCATTCACATCTATTGTTTCACCAAACAGCTTGACATTGGGGGCGCCTTCTAAGATGCTGCGTCCCAATGTACCATGGGATTGATATCCTACAAAAAGAATGGTATTTTTCTTTTCCCATAGATTATGTTTTAGGTGATGTCTGATACGGCCTGCTTCACACATACCGGAAGCGGATATAATGACTTTTGGTTTCGCATTAAAATTAATGGCTTTTGATTCATCACTTGTGGTTGCGGTTTTAAGTCCCGGAAATGAAATTGGATTAATTCCCTGGCGGACCAACTCCATGGCTTCTTCATCAAAACAGCTTTCGATATTTTTATGAAAGATGTTGGTTGCTTCAATTGCCAGCGGACTATCTACATATACCTCGAAATCAGCATATTCAGGTAACAGATTATCATATTTGATTTTTCTTATAAAATACAGTAATTCCTGGGTTCGGCCTACTGCGAAGGAAGGAATTACTACATTGCCGTTGCGGTCGAAGGTTTCTTTAATGATTCTTGTAAGCTCCTTGACGTAGTCGGGGGTACCGCCGTGGCTTCTGTCGCCGTAGGTGGACTCCATAACAACGTAATCGGCTTCCTTCAGATATTGAGGGTCTTTAATGATTGGTTGATTGATATTACCAATATCTCCTGAGAAAACAATTTTTTTGGATATGTCATCTTCTGTAAGCCATACTTCAATACTGGCAGAACCAAGTAAATGTCCTACGTCTGAAAAACGTACCTGAATTCCTTCGTCTAATTCTATGATATCTTCATATTCACATGGAATAAAATGCTCCAAAACCCCGATGGCATCATCCATGCTATATAAAGGAACATACTCAGGCTCTCCGGCACGTTTTGCCTTTCGGTTTCTCCATTCTGCTTCAAATTCCTGAATGTGTGCACTGTCACGAAGCATGATATTACATAAGTCGGTTGTGGCTTTTGTTGTATATACCTTGCCCCGGAATCCTTTTGCATACATAAGAGGAATTAATCCGGAATGGTCAATGTGGGCGTGGGTTAGTAATATGTAATCTACATCGGCCGGGTTCATTGGTAATTCCTGATTTTCATATATATCAGGACCCTGTTCCATACCGCAGTCGATCAGTATATTCTTTCCACAGGCCTGTAAACAGTGACAGCTTCCTGTAACCTCGTGATCTGCACCAATAAAAGTAAGTTTCATAAGTAACACCCCTTTCGTATGTAAGAATCCATAAAAAGATTCTTGTTATTTGATTAAATGTAGTTTTTTTGCAATCTTGACAAGCAATGTGCCTTTCGGAAAAGAAAGTAACATCTCTTCCGTATATCCCCCCACTTTAATTATGGATATAAAATAAATGATGGCAGCAATGGCAATAGATAATAAGGTTGCCATTGTATTGCTTGTAAATTCTCCTGCAATAAGGTCTAACAACATTTTAAGGATATGGTATATGAAAAATGTTGCCATACCCATAATGGCGGATGACAGTAATGGAACACCAACGATTGTTTTCCACTTCATCCGGTATCCAAGCTCTTTTTTTACCGTATGATAATTCATAAAAACCACAATAATGGCATAAAGGGCAGTAGCAGCTATAAGGGAATAGGTGCCAAAACCTAAAAACAACATTGGCACCAATACAAATATATGAAGGACTAAGGCGGTTAATGAACTGATAACCGGAACATTTACTTTGCCGATTCCCTGTAAGACACCATTTAAAACACTGGAGATTCCGTATACAATAATGGAAAAACCACCAAAAAGTAAAAGGTATGCCACGGTTTTATTATCCGTAACATCCAGCTTATAATAAACAAGGGACACAATTTGTCGTCCTAAAACTGCAAATCCAAAGGCACAGGGAGCAGTTAATGTCATGGTAAGCTGCATAGACTGTGTGATTTTGCGGTTGCATTCTTTGATATTTCCCACTGCATGGGCACTTGAAATGCCGGGAATTACTGCAGAAGCAATGGCTGCTGCCATTGCAATTGGAACATTGGCAAGCACCAGATAATAGCGGCTGTATAATCCGTATTGACCGTCAATAATATCGCTGTCAACACCAAGATATCCTAAAACCTTATCATGAATATTCATATCGAGAGGAACGTTGATGTTATAAATGGCAGCACTTAATATGATAGGTGTTGCAATGGTTAATAATAAACGCAATACTTCACCATAGCTTAATGTTTTTTCTGACGTATCAGATGAAATCTTTTTATTAAGGTCTTTCTTTCCTGCAGCAAAAAGAATGAAAATGTAGATAAATCCGGCAACGGCACCGATACCGGTACCTAAGGTTCCGCCGGCAGCACCGTATATGTCCTGATTATTACCGGCTGAAACGGCGATATTTATAAATAATACTGCTGCTGCAATGCTGAAGATTGCATTAAATATTTGTTCAATAATTTGGGAAACAGAGGTTGGAACCATATTACCGTAGGCCTGAAAATATCCCCGGTAGACGCTTAAAAAACCGGAAATAAATACGGTTGGTGCCAATACTCTTAGGGCAGTAACAGTGTTTTCTGTTACTAACATTGGTGCCGCAAAATAAGTAAAGAGTGCGGCAATTCCGCCAACTACCAATACATATAGCATAGCCACATTAAATATACGTTTGACGTTTTTATATTGTCCTTTTTCAATATATTCTGCCATAATCTTAGAGACTGCAGCGGGAATACTGAAGGTTGCAATCAATAATATAAAAGAATATATAGTTTGCGCCCTGCCGTAGTAACCATTTCCAATAGGTCCTAACATGTTGGCAAGGGGAATGTTATATATCATTCCAATCAATTTTGATATAATACTGGCAGAGGCTAATATTGTAGCCTGCATGGCAAAGTTTGTAGCGAATGTTTTTTTAGTCTTTTTCATATAATTCTGCTTTCTTAACTATAAGATATTGTCTTTTTGAATTATCTTAAATGATACCATATTATAGCCTGTTCTTCAAGAAATTACACAGTGCATTTTGATGCCGGTCATAGAGGAGGGATATACAAATCATTAAAAGATGTTGTTGAATTAAATTCCATAATAATTTGGAAAGATATAGATGACTGTGTTATAGAAATTATGTAGATTTCCTGTATGGCTTATATTATAAAAAAATAGAAAATCAAAAGTTATACTATTGATTTTCTATTTTCTAAAACAAATTTGTTTTAAATTGTTGTTATTTTTCATAAGCTTTAGGGATGAGATGTGTAATGCAGAAGTTTGTAATACTGTCCGCAATTTCTGCATATTCCTGATAGGAAAATCCGGATTCCGTTCCCAGCCAAATGACGTATTTTTTGCCGTTTGTTTTGATTTTGATAAAACGGTTTTTTGGATATATGGATTTAATTACTGCATTTTTATGGGTAAGTGTCACCTTTTTTATATCAGTGGTTGCAATATAGGTTTCATCAAACATCATCCCCCTGCTGTTTAAGCTAATCTTCGAGGGACATTTTTTTGCTTTTCTATAAAGTCGTATTAACTCCACCGGGATGTTTAATATTTCTATTACAATAATGGTGGAAATCATAACCATATAAGGTGTAAGTTCGTATACGGGTAATACAAAAAAGAACCAGCACAAGAAAACGAATAGTAATATTCCCGCCATTATGGCGATACGGATATGTTCCGCATGAATGATTGTTGTTTTGGAAACGGTATATGTATTTGCATATTGTAAAACATCCTCATTGTATTTTTCCATGGTAAAATCCCCCATATTAATAGAATGAAAAATCCTTAATAAAGCAAAAACAGAAGCATAAACAACAGAATAAAAATGACGGTGGAAATTCCAAAAAGGATAAGCATGTTTCGAAGCCAACGTTTCTTTTTTGGCAGCTGGGATTCCGTAATATATCGGTCCACAAATTCCCCCTCATGGTTGGCAGAAGGGGATGTATCATTTATTGTTTCTGTGTTTTCCGGAAGGCTGCCGATTGTTACCGGTTTTTCCTCAGGAGCAACTCCCCACTTGTTTTCGTTTTTGTCTCCCGGTATTACATAGAAAATAAGCCGGATAATGGCTCCGATATAACAAAATGACAATAGTGTTATAAGGACATAGAAACCTGCAGAGTGACCGGTATCATGTAACCGACGGATTTGCATAGAAATCAATGGAATAATTGTCATAAGGGAATAAATGAATGCCAATGTGGAAGGAAAAATAAGAATGGTTACCATGGCATCGCTTAAGGAGGTAATCATAAAAAGCATGCCTAAAACAATCATGATTCCTAAGTTTATTCCGTAAGCAATCCAGAAATCTTTTCTGTTTGTTCGTCCTTTAAAATCAAAGGCTTTTTCCCACATATCAAGGTATTCTTTCATTTTGGTTATCCTCCTATCATGCACAGTAAAAATAAAATAATCATAATAAAAAAGAAGACATAGCTGTCCGTCGTGGTTTGAGCAGCAGAATCTGTCCGACCGGCAATTTCGGTAATCCTTCTTTTAAGGGAAATTTTCCCTAAATGGGAAACTGCAGCTGCAGAATGCAGACGTTTTCTGGAACTGTCGGCAGCCATTTCAATCAAACATTTTCCATATTCGGTACATTCCTGCTGGCTGGCATCCTTTAATATGCGATGGTCACAGGCTACCTCACAGTCTTCTAAAGCAGCATGGGCAGCATACCATATAAGAGGGTTATACCATTGCAGAATTAGGCAGATATTTGATATTAAGTTGTACCAGTTATCCTTTGACTGATAGTGTCCCAATTCATGTTTGACAATCCATTGACACCATTTCATATTGGAAAGTGCCATCTGACTGACATAGATTTGAGGATTGGCAATACCTGTAAGACAGGAACCGCTGTGGTCGTCAATGATGTAAACCGGAAGATTATTTTTGATTCCGTATATACTGCTGTGCTTACGCATATGTGCATAAAATATGATATTTTGTAAAATGAACAGGACAAGGAAGAACAGGGAGCCGGTTTGACCGATTTTAATCACCAAGTCCTCCAGGGAATGGGTAAAAAGATACAGGTCAAAATGTTCAAAAATGGCAGCTTTTATCAATAAAAATTTAGAAACGGGCTCTCCGGTGGCATTGGCGATGTCAATGCCACAAAGAATATCAATTGTGTAATCGTTAATTTTATTCTCAATATATTCAAAGCCTCCCGGCAGATGTAATTTTGTGTAAAGACTGTTAAATAGTGAAAGCTTTACAGGAATGAGAATTTGTAGTGCAACAAAACACCAGGATATCCGAAGTACATCCGGATTAAGCTTTTTACCAAACAGTCTGCGAATCAGTAATATAAACAAAATTAACAGTGTTGCGTCAAAGGAACGCCTGAGTGGATTGGCATATATCATCATATGGTATCCTCCTAATGTTCATTGGTATGCTTTTTTTCTTCCAGTATGGACATGAGCTCATCAATTTCATTCTCATTTAATTTATCGTTTTCTACAAGATTGGATACCATTAGTCCAAGCTTTCCATGGAAAACCTTGTCAATAAAGCTGACGGATTCATTGACTACGGTTTCTTCCCGTTCTACTGCTGCAGAATATACTTTTGCGCGGGTTTCCTGATGACAGCAAACCAAATGCTTTGTTTCCATTTTGTTCAAAAAAGAAATAATGGCGTGCTTGCTCCAGCCCTTTGTTTCTTCTAAAAGCTTCACCATTTGTGTGATTGTCAGTTCCCCGTGTTTCCATAGTAAATCCAGCAGTATCCATTCTGCATCGGATATTCTTGCCATTTTATTTATCTCCTTAATTTTTGAAAGGTAATATTTTTGTTACCAAATTGAAAATAGCATAGATGTAATCGGTTGTCAAGGATTTTGTAAATGTGTTATACTATATAGGTTAAAACGTTAACAATCCGTTTTGTATGAATGGAAAAATATGAGTGCGGGTAGGATAAAGATATGACATTAAATCAGTTAAATTATGCAATAACTGTTGCGGAAGCTTCTTCCATGAGTGAGGCGGCCAGAATTTTATATATATCCCAGCCAAGTCTTTCTGCTGCCATCAGGGAGCTGGAAACAGAGATTGGGGTGGAATTATTTAGAAGAACTAACAGGGGCATTGTGTTAACCCCTGATGGAGATGAATTTATCGGGTATGCCAGACAGGTGGTAGAGCAATATGGTCTGATAGAGAAAAAATACATTGATAAAACATCAACGAAGAAAAGGTTTGGTGTATCAATGCAGCATTATACCTTTGCGGTAAATGCTTTTGTGGAAATGGTAAAACAGTTTGGAATGGATGAATATGAATTTGCACTTCACGAAACAAAAACCTATGACGTTATGGAGGATGTAAGTAATTTTAGAAGTGAAATTGGAATATTATATGTAAATGATTTTAACCGCAAAGTATTGGAAAAAATGTTTATTCAGCAGGAACTGGAATTTCACGAAATGTTTGACTGCAGTATATATGTTTATATGTGGAAAGGGAATCCTTTGGCAGATAAAGAGGAGCTTACACTGGAGGATTTGGAGGATTATCCCTGCCTTGCCTTTGATCAGGGTAAAAACAATTCCTTTTACTTTGCGGAAGAAGTTTTAAGTACTTACGAATATAAAAGACTGATAAGAGTAAATGACCGGGCAACTATTTTAAATCTGATGGTGGGACTTAATGGATATACTTTATGTTCCGGAATTATATGTGAGGATTTAAATGGTTCTGATTACTGTGCAATTAAGTTAGCTTCTAAGGAGAAGATGACCATAGGATATGTGAAAAGAAAGGGGATTACAATTAGTCCTCTTGGCCGGAAGTATTTGGAAGAATTGGGAAAATATAAGGATCAAATATTAAAATAGCAGAGAACCTGCTATTTTTTTATGAAAAAGATGTTGACAAAAAAGGAAGTGGTTGTATAATAGACACATAAAACCTATTATACATATAGGAATTAAAGAAAAGAATTTATAGGGAGGATTGTATAATGAGTGATATTAAAGAAAGTGCATTAGAATTAATAGGTAAAACACCGCTATTAAAGGTAAGCCGGTATGCAGAAAAAATTGGAGTGACACAGGCAACCATTCTTGCTAAGCTTGAGTATTTGAATCCGGCAGGCTCTGTAAAGGATCGTATTGCCCTTGCAATGATTGAAGATGCTGAAGAGAAAGGACTGTTAAAACCGGGAGCTACCATTATTGAGCCTACATCAGGTAATACCGGTATCGGTCTTGCTGCAGTTGCAACTGCAAAAGGATATAAGGCAATTCTTACGTTACCGGATACCATGAGTGTTGAACGACGGAATTTATTAAAGGCTTATGGTGCGGAGCTTGTGTTGACAGAAGGTGCTAAGGGAATGAAAGGTGCTATTGCCAAGGCAGAAGAACTGAATAAATCTATTGAGGGTTCCATTATTCTTGGACAGTTTGTGAACCCTGCCAATCCTGCAGTACATAAGGCAACTACAGGTCCTGAAATATGGGAGCAGACGGATGGGAAAGTGGATATTTTTGTGGCCGGTGTAGGAACGGGTGGAACTGTAACTGGTGTAGGCGAATATTTGAAATCTAAGAACCCCAATGTACAGGTTGTTGCTGTTGAGCCGGCATCTTCTCCGGTATTGTCAAAGGGTGAGGCCGGTGCACATAAGATTCAGGGTATTGGTGCAGGATTTGTTCCTGATGTTCTTAATACTAAAGTATATGATGAAATTATTGCAATTGAAAATGAGGATGCCTTTGAACAGGGAAGAGTATTTGCAGTCAGTGAGGGTGTTTTGGTAGGAATTTCTTCAGGTGCAGCTTTGAAGGCGGCTGGTATTTTAGCTGCCCGTCCTGAAAATAAAGGAAAGAATATTGTTGTATTACTTCCGGATTCAGGTGACAGGTATTTATCAACAGCATTGTTTAACTACTAAAAATTATCTGGAAATTTTTAGAGGCGGGAATTTACCAAATGGCAGGATTCCCGCTTTTTTTGTAAAGAAATTAATCCTACTAAGAAACTATGGATTCGTTGACAAAAATATAGAAATCTTTTACAATTTTCTTTGAATATATTTTAAAAATGAATTTGATAATATCAATAAACATAAATTAAGGGGTTGGTTAAGAATGAAAATATCTACAAGAGGGCGCTATGCCATAAGAGTAATGATTGATTTGGCGGAACATAACACCGGAGAATATATTCCTTTGACCGATATTGCAAAAAGACAGGAAATATCAGAAAAATATCTTGAAGCAATTGTTGCATCCCTGGTAAAAAGCGGTAATTTAAGGGCGCTTCGGGGAAAAAAGGGTGGTTATCGTCTTGTAAAGGAACCGAAAGATTATACAATGAAGAGTATTCTTGAGGTGACAGAAGGTAATTTTGCGCCGGTAGCATGTCTGGATGATGAAAAAAATGAGTGTGCAAGATATGGTGAATGTAAAACCATTAAAATGTGGGAAGGTCTTAGGGATGTATTAAACGATTATTTTGAAAACATTACACTGGAAGATTTAATAAACGAAGGTGTTGGCGGGGATGACTATGTTATTTGACAGATATAAGACAAAGACTACAAATAAGGAGTTTGTATGAATCATTATTTTGACAGAACACAACTTTTGTTGGGAGAGGCTTCCATGGATATATTAAACAATTCCTCTGTTGCAGTGTTTGGAGTAGGTGGAGTTGGTGGATATGTGGCAGAGGCTCTTGTCCGTAGTGGCATTGGTTCCATTGATATTATTGATAACGATAAGGTAAGTGAAACCAATATAAACCGTCAGATTATTGCAACGACAAGGACGGTGGGACAGTATAAGGTTGATGTTTTGAAACAACGTATTTTAGAAATTAATCCGGATTGTAAGGTAACGGCTTATAAATGTTTTTATTTGCCGGAAACTAAAAATGAATTTGATTTTAGTTCCTATGATTACATTGTGGATGCAGTTGACACCGTAACTGCAAAGATACAATTGGTTTTGGAGGCAGGAGATAAAAAGGTTCCCATTATCAGCAGTATGGGTGCCGGTAATAAATTAAATCCAGCAGAATTTGAAGTGACTGATATTTCAAAAACCTCTGTATGCCCCCTGGCAAAGGTAATGAGAAGGGAATTGAAAAAACGTGGCGTAAATCATCTCAAGGTGGTGTACTCAAAGGAACCTCCTGTTAAGCTGGGGATATGTGAGGAGGTTACGGGTAAAAGGGCTGTTCCCGGCTCTGTTGCTTTCGTTCCCTCTGTGGTTGGAATGATAATTGCATCCGAGGTAGTGAAAGATTTGATTAAAGTTAGTAAAGAGAGATTATAAATGTATACAGTTACCATAGAAGAATTCCAAAATGATAATAGAGAGAAAATGCTGGTTGATCTGCGTACCACAGAGAAATATGAGAGAGGCTCCGTAGAAGGGGCTGTTCACATATATTGGGAAGATTTAGAGGAACATTTAGGGATGCTCCCCAAAAATAAACCCCTCTATCTTCTTTGTAATACAGGTGTAAAAAGTCTGGAGATTGCAAAGGGATTGCGGGAAAAGGGCTATGATGCATATAGTATTGCCTATGGCTATAATGCATATCTGAGGTTTAAAACAAGAACAGACAACAGTATCACTGCGGCAGATGTGGAACGCAGCATTGTAAAACGTTTTCGTAAGGAAATATGGCGCCCTTTTGTGAAGGCGATTAATGAATATGAAATGATTCAGGATGGTGACAGAATTGCGGTTTGTATATCCGGGGGTAAGGATTCCATGTTGCTGGCAAAGCTTTTTCAGGAGCTGGAACGTCATGGAAAAAAGAACTTTGAGTGCGAGTATCTGGTTATGAATCCCGGATATAATGACATTAACTATGAGACCATTGTTCATAATGCCCGGTTGCTTAATGTTCCCATAAAGGTATTTGAATCTGATATTTTTAATACGGTAGCGGGAGATGATATTGGAGGCTCCCCCTGTTATTTATGCGCAAGAATGAGGAGAGGTTTTTTATATGCCCATGCAAAGGAGCTTGGATGTAATAAAATAGCCTTAGGTCATCATTTTGATGATGTAATTGAAACCATTGTTATGGGTATGTTATATGGTGCACAGATACAGACGATGATGCCTAAACTTCATAGTACCAATTTTGAGGGAATGGAATTGATTCGTCCCATGTATCTCATAAGAGAGGAAGATATTAAACGATTTAGAGATTATAATAACCTGTATTTTATACAGTGTGCCTGTCGTTTTACGGAAAAAAATGAGAGTGATGGGGATGAAAATCAAACCTCAAAGAGAAAAGAAGTGAAGGAGTTAATTGCACAGCTGGCTAAGAAGGATCCCGTTATAGAAAAGAACATATTTCGAAGTGTGGAGAATGTAAATATTAATACGGTAATTGCATATAAGGACAGTAAGGGGAAACATCATTTTCTGGATGATTATTAGGAAATGTGTTATAGTATGAGAGAAAGCATATATGAATGCGTGTTATATGCTTAAAATACATTATGGAGGATAAAAAAATGGAGATTACAAAGAAAACAACCATGGGTGAGATGCTACAGTATGACATGGGGATTGCGTATATTTTAATGGAGGCAGGCATGCATTGTGTAGGATGTCCGTCTTCTGTTGGGGAATCCTTAGAAGAAGCCTGTGCAGTTCATGGATTAGATGTAGATGAGGTATTTGCTGATATTCAGGCATATTTAAAGGAGAAGGAAGGAAAAGAGGAAGCATAATGAATCCTGATAAAAAGAAGTTTTATGAAAATCAGGCAGCAACCATTATTAACAAATTAAAAGCCAGAAAAATGGATGGCTATTATTGTGACAGTATGGAGGATGCCAAGAAAAAGGTAATAGAATTAATTGGTGATGCGGGAAAAAGTGTGGGCTATGGTGGTTCCATGACCATAGATGATACTGATTTAAAGGAACGGATTGCTGAGGCAGGGCATAACCTGATTGTGCGTGAGGAGTTAAATAAGACGCCGGAGGGTACCAAAGAGTGTAATGCAAAGCTTATTAATGCAGATACATTTTTAATGAGTACCAATGCAATTACTTTAGATGGTGAACTGATTAATATTGACGGACGGGGAAACAGGGTTGCATTTTTAATCTACGGTCCTAACCAGGTCATTGTAATTGCCGGTATGAATAAAGTTGTATCCAATGTAGAAGATGGGATTCGCAGAGTCCGTAATTTTGCATCTCCGCCCAATACGGTCCGCTTAAATTGTGATACCCCTTGTGCAAAAACGGGACAGTGCATGGATTGTCTTTCTGATAGTATCTGTTGTCAGATTGTAGTTACCAGAGTTTCCCGTGTGCCGGGAAGAATAAAAGTAATTCTTGTGGGTGAAGAATTGGGATATTAATTAAATTTAGTTTAGACCTTTATTTAATAAATAATATGTGATACAATAATAGCACTTACGGGGGGTTTTTATAATATCAAATTAAAAAAGGGGAAGGATAAAAGTATATGAAGAACGGATTTAGGATAACAAGTGTAAAAAGTACTATAATTTTTATTGCATTTTTGATTGCGTTTGAAGTTGCGGCAGCAAGTATGATTACAACTTATATTGAATTTGGTGGTAATCTCAATAAAACCCTTGAAAATTACATGAATGATGTGGCATCCAGTGGGGGAGAGATTGTAGAGATTTTGTTCAATGAGTATAATAATGATGTTCCGGTTGAAGAATGGGCTCGTTATTTTGAGGATATACATATTGCAAATCTTCCTTCAAGTTATGCCTATGTGGTTGATTTAAATACAACTACAATGCTATACCACCCTACACCGGAAAAGATTGGAGAACCTGTATCCAATGAAGTAATCTTAGGTTTGTGTGATGATGTTTCAAAGGGTAAAAAGGTTGATAAGCAGGCATATGTAGAGTATGAGTTTAAGGGCGAAATGAAAATGGCTTCATACTCTGTTGTGGCAGAAGATAATTATGTTTTGGTTATATCTGCAGACAAGAAGGATATTTCTTCCTGTGTTAACTCTATTATGTTAAAGACATTTTTAATAACACTCGTATGTCTTGCGGTTGCGTTAGTGCTTATGATATTGGTTATACGAAAGGTTATGAGTGCTTTAGAGGATGTTACGGGCATGGTTCAGAAACTGGCTAATTTTGAATTAGTTGATAATCCGGTTCAAACCAATCGTCTTTGTGGAAAGCAAAGTGAGATTGGAGATATCGCAAGGGCTGTAAGAGATCTTAGAGAAACTTTACGTGCTACCATGATGAATTTAAAGAACAATTCGGAAAAGCTTGCGGATTACTCCAGTGATTTGGCAAATCATTCCATAAATGTCAGTGATTCCATGAACAGTATTGATGGTGCATGTAATGAAATTGCAGAAGGAGCTACAAGTCAGGCTCATTCAACAGAGGAGGCTACCGGAGCTGCTTATAGAATGGGTACTTTGATTGATTCTTCCATCCGTGCCGTAGAGTCATTAACTGCAGTTTCCAATGAGGTTAAAAATGCAGCTTATTCTGCCGGTGATAAGCTTTCTGAGGTAAGTGAGGCTAACAGAAAAGTTACGGAAGCCACTGAGCAGATTAAAACAAGTATTTTAGAGACGTCAGAGTCGGCAGAGGATATCCGTCAGGCAGCAGATGTGATTTCGGACATTGCAAGTCAGACCAATCTTTTGTCTTTGAATGCTTCCATTGAAGCTGCCAGAGCCGGAGAGGCAGGCCGTGGATTTGCGGTTGTTGCTTCGGAGATTTCCCAGTTGGCAGAGCAATCTAATCAGGCAGCGGTAGAGATACAGGGTATTATTAATCAGCTTATTGATAATTCCAATAAGTCTGTTGAGGATATTCAGGATGCAAAAAATATTACGGAAGAGCAGACGAAAAGGCTTGTGGATGCCATTGGTGAGTTTAACAAGGCAAAATCCGGTGTGGATCGCTCGTTGGCTGAGATTGAACATGTGAAACAGTCTGCAATGGAACTGGATGTGTCAAAGAACCAGGTTATTGATATTATTCAGGCATTATCTGCCATTAGTGAGCAAAATGCAGCTTCCACGGAAGAAACAGCAGCTTCTGTAACTCAGGCTAAGAGCGTTGTGGATGAGGTGGCAGAAAGGGCTGCTAATGTAAGTGATGTGGCTTCTGTACTGGAAGAGGATTCCAACAAGTGGATATTGTAAAGTAAATGTATTGTATATATTTGAAAAAGGCTGCTCCACTAAGTGTTTTTACTTGGTGGAGCATTTTTTATTTGTAATATTTAGATAAAAAAAGTCAGTCCTTGCGGTTGATTCAATGGTTAAATTATGATACCATAAATAATATAAAGGGCTAAAATTAGTGGGGGCAATATGGTTATAGAAAAAAATGTCAGGTTAATGACGAAGATTGCAATATATGAAAAAAATAAGGGCAGAACTGAGATTCCCATGACGGAATATTATAAGGGCGATTATGTGCGTATGAAAACCTTGAAATCCATTGTGGCCGGCTCTGTAGCCTTTGCGCTTATTGTTGCACTTGTGGTTTTGTATAAGGCGGAATATCTGTTGGCAAACATTATGAAGATGGATTATGAAGCATTAGGAATCAGAATTCTTATCATATACGGGGTATGGGTGTTGTTTTACTGGATTGTGGCACGGATTATCTATGCAAGGCGGTATGATAAAGCAAGACCGAATATCATTATTTATAATCATGATTTGAAAAAACTTCAGGAAGAAATGCAAAAACAGACTGTAAAATCTGTAAAAACGAAGGGAGGCGTGGTAATTCATGACGACTTTGCTGACTTTTAGAGATAATATTAAGGCAATATATTGTCGTTATGATTATATATTTACGCCTATCGTTAAATTTATTTTATCCTTATTTATTTTTATGAATATTAATAGTCATACAGGTTATATGGCTATACTAAACAATATATTTGTGATTGTGGCGTTGTCTTTAATAGGCGCATTTCTGCCCGTTGAGTTTATTGCCGGAATGGGTTTTGTGGTGTTAGTTTTACAGTCATTTAAGGTAAGTATGGATGTATGCTTTGTGGGACTAGCTCTGATTATGATATTCTATTGCGGATATATGAGATTTGTACCTAAGACAGGATTGCTTGTGCTATTGGTTCCCTTGTGTTATACATTGCATTTAACATATGCAATTCCTGTTGTGGTAGGTTTTCTGGTAGGACCGGCAGCCGTGATTCCGGTGGCATTTGGTTTGATTTTGTATCATTATGAGCTGGAACTTAATAACTTAATAAATGTATTGGCTGCAGTTACAGAGGATGATGAGAAAATTCAGGGTTATCAGTATATAATGGATGCATTGGTTTCCAATAAGGAAATGATGTTGACTATGATTGTGTTTGCTGTGGTGATTCTGGTCACATATTTAGTCTATCGCATGTCTTTTGAATATTCCTGGATTGTTGCATTTGTTGTGGGTGGAATTCTTAATATAGTGTTATTTTTGGTGGGCAGCGTTATGCTTTTGGTGGAAGTGTCTATTGTACCTGTACTTTTGGGAAGTATAGGTGGCATCATAATGGCGGTGATGATTCAGTTCTTTAAGGGTGTTGTTGACTATCAAAGAACAGAGGTATTGCAGTTTGAAGATGATAACTATTATTATTACGTAAAAGCAGTACCAAAGCTTTCCATTGCCCAGAAGAAAGAAAATGTGAAACATATTAATTCTAAGTCGGAAAAATAAATGGAGATGAAGGTAATTTGGAGAATATAAAGAATTTTGTAACAACCTATTTTGACTGGTTTTACGTTCCGAGAATTACAATTTCAGATATATTTGAGATTATTATCATTGCGGTATTGGTATATTACGTAATGGACTGGTTTAAGAAGACCCGGGCATGGACCCTTGTTAAGGGTATTCTTGTGTTGCTTTTATTTACGGGAATTGCCATGGTGTTTCAGTTTAACACTATTTTGTGGTTGTTTAAGAACACAATTAGTGTAGGTGTAATTGCTGTGATTATTATTTTTCAGCCGGAGTTTCGTCGTGCGCTTGAGCAGCTCGGCAGAAGGAACTATTTATCTGCCATCATAAACATGGATGAATCTAAGCATGGAAGCAGA
Source organism: Lachnospiraceae bacterium (assembly GCA_051880415.1). GTDB lineage: Bacteria > Bacillota > Clostridia > Lachnospirales > Lachnospiraceae > CAG-590. The sequence continues at coordinate 49,830 of JBJENX010000072.1, forward strand.
TTAGAAAAAAGGATGTTAAATGAGATTGCAAAAGCGGCCTATTCCATGAGTGAAGTTAAGACCGGTGCACTCATTGTAATCGAGCAGAATGTCCGATTGGGAGATTATGAGAGAACCGGTATTAATATTGATGGTGAGATTTCCAGTCAGTTATTAATTAATATATTTGAACATAATACACCATTGCATGATGGTGCTGTGTTAATAAGGGATAACAGGATTGTCAGTGCAACCTGCTATTTGCCTTTATCTGACAATTTGGATATCAATAAGGATCTGGGAACAAGACATAGAGCTGCTATCGGTGTCAGTGAGGTATCGGACAGTATTACCGTTATTGTGTCAGAGGAAACAGGAGCTGTTTCATTGGCCCATAACGGAGCCATTTATCGTGGACTTACGAAGGACGAATTTATTACTAAAGTCAATGAACTTATGAAAAGTGATTTAGCTTCTAAAAAGACAAAATGGTGGAAAGGAATGGGTAAACATGAGAAAACGGATTCTGAACCATCTTGATTTGAAGGTGCTTTCTCTGGTGATTGCTTTTTTGATTTGGATTGTAGTTGCCAATGTAGATGACTATAAGACCACAAAGCAAATAACGGGAATTGAAATCGAATTTATCAATGGTAATGCAATTACAGAAAAAAATAAAGTGTATGAGGTTCCGGAGGCAACAACTATTGACATTGTGGTAAAAGGTCGGAGAAGTGTCGTAGAGAGTTTGTCAAAAGATGATTTTAAGGCTATAGCAGACCTGTCAAAAATGTCAGTAACCAATGCAGTATCGGTGGAGGTATCCGCTATAAGCAGCAGGGTTGCAAGAGAGATTACAATTGCCTACTCCAATAATGCGGTAAATGTGGAAGTAGAAGAAAAAATAGAAAGACAATTGCCGATTACAGTAAGAACCTCATCTGAGGTTGCGGAAGGATATGCAATAAGCTCAAAGAGTGCTACACCAAATCTGATTACGGTTAAGGGTGCAGAAAGTATTGTAAATACAATTAATGAGGTTGTGGTAGACGTTGATATGTCAGGTGCGAATCATGATATTGTAACTTATGGTGAAGCAGTATTTTATGATTATGCAGGAGAAGTTATACCTTCTGATAAGTTTGAATGTGATGTGAATAATATAGAAGTAACGGTGGAGGTTAAGAAAACCAAGGAGTTACGCGTTCGGATTGGTACAGTCGGAGAAGTGAAGGATGGATATGAGATTGTAAATATAGATTATCAGCCAACCAGTATTGTTGTGGTTGGGGATGCATCAGATTTATCAAAGGTAGATGAAATCGTTATTGATGATGTGGATGTATCAGACTGTAGCGAAAGCTTAGAGACTGCCGTTGCTATTGGGGATTATCTTCCATCAGGTATTGTTATTGCAGATGGAACAGAAGAGATTATGGTTAAAGTTATTATTGAGGAACTGAAAGAAAAGACCATAAAAATTGACAATGAGGATATTAATATTGTAGGAAAGAATGAGGACTATAGTTATACCTTTGTGGATAAGGATGGGTTGTCTGTAAAGGTGAAGGGACTAAAAGATAATCTGGATGAATTAAAGGTTACGAATTTAATCCCAAGTATAGATGTTACCGGATATGCACCGGGAAAATACAGCTTTGTTGTCAGCATAAGGGAAGTAAATGGTATTACAATAGAAGACAGCTACGAAGTGGAACTTATCATTAAAAGTGAATAAAGTAGATGTGGGAGGTATGGTTATGGTATCGCAAAAGGTTTTGGTTACCGAACCCGCAGGTCTGCATTTACGCCCGGCTGGTAAACTGTGTGAGATAAGTCTTATGTATCAGTCAAAGATTCAGATACAAAAGGGTACTCATATTGCAAATGCCAAGAGTGTATTGGGAGTATTAGCTGCAAGGGTGCAGCAGGGGGATGAGATTGAGATTATCTGCGATGGAGCAGATGAAGATGCTGCTCTTTTGGCGTTAGTGCAGTTAATGCAGGAAGGGTTCAAAAAGGAGGAAACGTTATGAATGAACAGCAGTTGGAGAAACTTGTGGCTTGGATAGAGGATGCGAAAAGCATTTGCTTTTTTGGGGGAGCCGGTGTTTCTACAGAAAGCGGCGTTCCTGATTTTAGAAGTAAAGATGGGTTGTATAACCAGCATGATGTTCAATTCGATATGTATAGGCCTGAGTATCTATTGAGTCATACATGCCTTGTCAGGGAACCTAAGGTATATTATGAATATCACCGGCAGAAAATGGATACCCGAGATATACAGCCAAATATAGCTCATAAATATCTGGCATATTTGGAAAAAACAGGAAAATTGGATTGCATTGTGACCCAGAATATAGATGGGTTACATCAAAAAGCAGGAAGTAAAAAAGTAAATGAAATTCATGGAAGTGCATTGAGAAACTATTGTAGTTCCTGTGGGAAAAAGTATCCTGAAAGTTATATATTTGATTCAAAAGAACCTGTTCCTCATTGTGAATGTAATGGAGTAATTCGTCCTGATATTGTTTTATACGAAGAAGGATTACCGCAGGAAGCGGTTGATGCTTCTATTCGTTCCATAGCATCCGCGGATATGTTAATTGTTGGGGGAACGTCCCTCACTGTATATCCTGCAGCTTCCTTTATTAATTATTTTCATGGACGATATCTGGTTGTCATTAACAGAGATCCCCTCAATATTCAGTCCGGCTCGGAAACACTTTTTATTAAAGAAAGTATAGGAGAGGTTTTTTCCAGGGTTGCTGAGAAACAAGGTGTTGTAATATCCTAAGTGAAGGATTCCGGTTTGTCTGTAAGGAAAAGTTCATATAAAAGAGTAAAATCCCAATGGGTTAATTTATTAACCTGTTGGGATTTTTTTGTGTAATAAGACTTCATGCAGAAATTGTGCTTGCACAGATTACAGGATTTGTTAGGCATTTATCATATGGAATCTGCATAAATGGAAGTAGGAAGCTTTACAAAATATGTATTATAAGATATAAGTAAAAATTATACCAAAAAATAAAAATTCATTTACAATATTTTGTGTAAAATTATAAAAAGATATGCTGTACAAATACAACTAATTGTGGTAGAATATTTGATGTGGGAAATCTTAAGGTATAAGGAGAGATTATATGAATATCAATCTGGAGTATTACAAGATTTTCTATCATGTAGCCACCGAACTTAGCATTACTGGTGCAGCAAAGAAGCTTTGTATATCACAACCTGCCGTCTCCCAAGCTATGAAACAGCTCGAGCAGGGATTAGGGATTGAGCTTTTTACCAGGCGTGCAAAAGGTGTCAGTTTAACCCGCGCTGGAACTTTACTATTTTCTTATATTGGGGAAGGCTATGAGACTATTCTGACTGGAGAGAAACAGTTAGAGAAAATGATTAATCTGGAATATGGTGAGGTACGAATTGGTGCCAGTGATATGACACTGCAGTTTTATTTGCTGCCATATTTGGAACGGTTTCATCAGCTTTATCCTGAGATTAAGGTAATGGTTACGAACGCCCCTACGCCACAAACTATAGACCACTTGAATCAGGGACGAATCGATTTCGGGGTTGTGACCATGCCCGTAGAGGTCGATTCACAATTTGACGTTTTCCATGTCCGTAAGATTCGAGATGTGTTTGTGGGAGGGGATAAGTTCCGGGATTTAGAAGGACAGGCACTTGATTATAGTGTGTTATCCAATTTACCTTTGATTTGTTTGGAAGGTAAGACAAGTACACGGACATATGTGGACGATTATCTGCATACAATGAATATAGAGGTAAAACCGGAATTTGAACTTGCAACAAGTGATATGATTGTTCAGTTTGCAATGCGTAATCTGGGGATTGGTTGTGTTGTGGAGGATTTTGCTCTGAAACAAATCGAAAATGGGGAACTGTTTAAGTTAGAGTTTAAAGAGTCACTGCCGGAGCGTGATATGTGTCTGATTTTTGATAAACGAGCCACAATGTCGGTAGCAGCAACAAAACTGAAGGAATTATTAAAGATAGAAGCAATGCATGTGGCATAGAAGAAATATATGCCTACATTGATAATCATATATCGGTACATGAATAGGAAATATTTCAATTGAAGAAACAAAGGGAATTAAGGAGGATAATTATGGAACACAATGTATTTACATTAATTAATGAGAATGGAAAAGAGATTCAGTATATTGGATTAAATGTTGTAGAGAATCCGGAGAACGGACAGAAATATTTAATCTATACAGAAGCAGATAATGCTAAAGAGATTACAGGAAAGCAGATTGATTTATATGCATGTGCGTATAATAAGGAAAATGGACGAATTGTTTTGGATCCGTTGACTACTGAAAAAGAAAGAACCTTAATTAAGACATTTATTGAGGAAAATACCAGAATTGCATAATGTCCTCTCTTTCAATGTTATAGAGACCTCGCTTCAGGTGAAATGGGAGCGGGGTCTTTTTTTGTGTAATAAGCCGTCATGGGAGATGATGTTGCTTGTACGTCGAGTAGGAGCCAGCCAACTCGATTGTATTGCATTAAAAGGTATGATTATGGATTATATCCAGGATATAAGTAATACTTATATGATATAAGTATAGCTTATGGCAGATATTAATAATATTAATTTTACTTATATATTAAGATATGCTATAGTATGGAAGGATAAGATGGTCACTTATCCGTAAATATATATCAGGTGGAATGTAAATGGAGATTCATACATTCTGCGACATGAAGAAAGAAGGGTTAAATATATGGTTAAAGCAGTAGTAGGAGCGAATTGGGGAGACGAAGGAAAAGGTAAAATCACCGATATGTTAAGTAAGGAAGCAGATATTATTGTCCGTTTCCAGGGTGGTGCAAATGCGGGACATACCATTGTAAATGATTATGGTAAATTTGCACTTCATACTTTGCCATCCGGTGTTTTTTATGATCATACAACAAGTATTATTGGTAATGGTGTTGCTTTGGATATTCCAAAGTTATTTAAAGAAATTAACGAAGTAATTGAAAAGGGTGTTCCGGCACCTAAGATTTTAGTTTCTGACCGTGCACAGATGGTTATGCCATATCATGTATTGTTTGATACATATGAGGAAGCAAGACTTGCAGGTAAGTCCTTTGGTTCTACAAAGTCAGGTATTGCTCCATTTTATTCAGATAAATATGCAAAGATTGGTTTCCAGGTATCAGAGTTATTTATGGAGGAAGCTGCACTTAAGGAAAAGATTGAACGGGTCATTGCCCAGAAGAATATTTTGTTAGAGCATTTATATCATCAGCCATTATTAACAGTTGATGAGGTATATGCCACATTAATGGAATATAAAGAAATGGTAGAGCCTTATGTATGTGATGTGTCTGCATATTTATATCAGGCAATTAAAGATGGTAAAAATATTTTATTAGAGGGTCAGTTAGGTTCCCTTAAGGATCCGGATCATGGAATATATCCAATGGTTACATCCTCTTCTACACTTGCTGCATACGGTGCAATCGGAGCAGGTATACCACCATATGAGATTAAAAAGATTGTTACAGTTGTGAAGGCCTATTCTTCAGCAGTTGGTGCCGGTGCATTTGTAAGTGAAATCTTTGGGGAAGAGGCAGATGAGCTTCGTCGTCGCGGTGGTGACGGTGGTGAGTATGGTGCAACAACCGGCCGTCCAAGACGTATGGGTTGGTTTGACTGTGTGGCTTCAAAATACGGATGCCGTATTCAGGGAACAACAGATGTGGCATTTACCGTATTAGATGTACTTGGTTACCTTGATGAGATTCCGGTATGTGTCGGATATGAAATTGACGGTGAGGTAACAACTGACTTCCCAACAACTGCAAAGTTAGAAAAGGCAAAACCGGTACTTAAGGTATTGCCGGGTTGGAAAGAGGATATCCGTGGAATTAAGAATTACGAGGACCTTCCTGAAAACTGTAGAAAGTATATTGAATTTATTGAGGAACAGATTGGATTCCCAATTACAATGGTGTCTAACGGTCCGGGAAGAAAAGATATTATTTACAGATAATTGAATGTTTTATAGCATATGAAAAGGGATGATGGTATAGAGGCCATTATCCCTTGTTTTTTGTAGTTTATTTTGTTGGTATTTTGTAAAAAAAAAGGTTATAATGAAAAAAATATCTTTTGGAATTGTTTTGATATAAAGTATTATGATGTAATAGGAGAATTATAATGGAACATACAGTTAAAAAAAGTAAATCCAATCGAATAGCCCTTCGGTCAGTGGCTGCTATTTTTTTGTTAATTGCGGTTCTCAGGATCGTGGTAGTTGTGGTAAGTAAGGAACCCACCAACCGGTTGGTAACAATTGTATTATGCGGAGGATGTTTTTTGTATGGTTTTTATTTGCTTGTGGAAACTTTAAAACCTCAGGCATATGATATTACATATGTATTTTTAGATAAGACCTTTACCATGAAAATGCATAGAAAGGAAAAAAACTATTCTTATGGAGATATTACAGATTTAGGATATGTCATTCCCAATGAAAGTCTGGATTACAGTGTGATTCAGATATATATGGGAAAAGAACAGTTTACGATTCCTTTTAATGGAAATAGTAATGTTGGCAAGGGGCTTTATGGAATGTTAAAATTAAAAAGAGATGAGGCACTGGGAAAGTCACAGGAAGTGGCAGAGGATAAATAGATATCCAAAGTCATGAGGTTGCTTAGGAAAAACATCTGTGAATGGAGTTAAGGAATGAAAGAGAAAATATTGGCACTATTAAAATCTACTTCTGATTATGTATCGGGACAGGATATTTGTAACCGGTTAGGGGTATCCCGGACAGCAGTATGGAAAAATATAAATGCATTAAAACAGGAAGGCTATGAAATAGATTCTGTTAACAATAAAGGATATCGCCTGATATCAGAGCCGGATATTATAAATGAAATGCGTATTCGGGAATATATGCACACAAAATGGATGGCCGAAAACATTATTTATTTGCCGGTTACGGATTCTACCAATACCCAGGCGAAACGGTTAGGAGAAGAGGGGGCAGAGCATGGAACCCTTGTTGTTACCCAGTGTCAGACTGCAGGCCGGGGAAGGCGTGGGAGAAGCTGGGAGTCCCCGGAGGGAAATGTCTATTTTACTTTTATATTAAGACCGGATGTTGAGGTTTCCCGGGCATCTATGATTACATTGATATCTGCCCTGGCACTGGCAAAAGCCATTGAAAAGGTGACAGGATTACATACCCAGATTAAGTGGCCAAATGATGTGGTGGCAAATGGAAAGAAGCTTTGTGGAATTCTTACGGAAAGCAGCACGGATTTGGAGTATATTAATTACGTAGTGGTAGGTATCGGTATAAATGTGAATCAGATATCATTTCCGGAGGAGATTGCGGATAAGGCGTCTTCTTTGTTGCTGGAGCTTGGTCATAGTGTGAATCGGGGAGAGGTACTGGGAGAATTTCTAAATCTGTTTGAGATGTATTATGAGATTTTTATTGAGACAGAAGATATGTCAGGATTAATTGATACTTATAATGAGATGTTAGTCAATTGTGGACGGGAAGTTAAGATTATCGAAAAGGATAATGAACGGATTTTGAAAGCAATTGGAATTGATGAAAATGGAGGTTTAATTGTAGAGAATCCGGAAGGCGTTAGAGAGTCCATTATATCAGGGGAGGTATCTGTCAGAGGACTTTACGGCTATGTATAGATAAATAGAAAAAGAGTGGGGGAAGGAGAATGGACTTAAAATTAAAAGAGGAAGAAAGGGATATGAAAGGAACTTCAGAGGGGAAAACACAGGATGCTATAATAAATATTAAAGGGTCAGGTGAAGTGGTAAAATCCCAAATGGAAGATGTTGCATTGGATTTTTCCCGAATTTATGGCGAATATTACAGAGATCAAAAGACGGATGAAGAGCTGCTTGTATATACAACCCAGCCCTTCTGGCAGAGTATGGGGTTAAGTAAGAGACGTTTGCGGGATAAGGGCCTTACTCTGGAAGTGGATATGATTCCGGAAAAGAATATGAACTCACAGGTTTTTCGGGAACATTTTAAGGCAAACAAGCGGCCTATGAAATATAAAATGAAGCTTCATGAGGATGGGCAGCGTGAATATGGCCAGTGTGTGGAAGATGTACTGGTAAGAAGACGTTTTGTAAAAAACGGAAAACGGATTTTTAAAAAAGTTGAATCGGAGCAGCATGTGGTGACCTGTTTGAAATCTAAAGTTGAGGGAGAAAAAGCGGTCTGCCCCAACTGTGGTTATGTGGGTACCATTGCAAGCTATATTGACGGATGTGATGCCTGTGGGTCTAAGTTTACCATCAATGACTTTGAGCCAAAGGTTTCAGGATTTTCTTTTGAACAGAATCCCTATATACAATTTAGAAATTTGGCTTTAAGTGTAAATGGGATGATGTGCTTTATTTTTGTGTTTATGATGTTATTAATGACTGTATTTATGTTTGCTGCGCCATATTTTAAAGGTACATCATGGATTGGTTTTGCAGGTAATTCCATGGTTATGGCATTTCTTTCCATGTTTATTGGTGCCCCGGTTTTAGTTGTGCTTATGTATTTGTTTTCTGCCATTACCTGGGGATTAAAATGGGTATATGGAAAAAATGTAAGGGGAGAAGATGTTGCCCAGCGGACAATGCACAATATGTCTGCCAATGATTTCTTTCAAAATATGGAGTATAAAATCAGAAATATTCATTTTGCAAAAAATGAAAAGGAAACTAATGGATTTGCAAAATGCGATGTTTCGGGGGTTCTTCCAAAATATCAGGATATTATTGATTGTAATATGACTTATTTAAAGTTTATAGAGGGAAAAAGAACTCCGGAGGGATATCATTTTGATTGTGCTGCCCGGATTCGTACAACAAAATATAATGGGAAACGTATTTGTTATGCTTATGAAAATGTGAAGTTTGGAGTAAGGGGAAAAAGGGATGTCGTGGATAAGCCGGTTACTTCCATGAGAATGTATGTGTGTAAAAACTGTGGCAGAACCTTAAATCTGTTAGAAGGAGCAGCTTGTAAATTTTGCGGAAGTGAGTATGATTTAGAACAATATGACTGGGTAATTGATGGCTACGAAACGAAGGAAAAGAAAATGATATGGCCTTTGTTTGTTCGTATTGGTGTTCTTCTGGTATATTTTGGTGTGATTGCGCTGGTGCTTGGTAAGTTAAATATAGGAATGGATAATACCATTATTATAAATGGAGAAACCGTATATGAGTCAACGGAAACAGGAAATACAACGGAGGAAGGGATAACGGAAGAAGCACCATGATGATGAAAGCCGATTTTTGCAGGTTGGGAAAAGAATATGTCTGCTAAAATGTAGGTAATGTTATTTGATTATAACATAGATATTATTAATATGTATATACCTTATAACATTACAACTTAATAATATTAAGTAAATGACTAGGAAACATATGATAAATCAGGTTGTTTACCTAAGTATATTAGGCATAGTGCGACAAATACTTAATTTAATTAATTAAAAATACCATGGACTTGCGTTAATTAAGGCGATTTAATATAATAAAGAACAGACGAAGGGGTCTGATGTATGAGAACATACGGCTATTCGTATGTTCTTTTTTTGCTTTATTTAATTAAGTGGCTAAGCATATTTGCAAATGACTCTTTTATGTATATGTTTATTTTTTTTAAGGAGGACAAAAGAATGTCATACGTTGATGAGGTACTTGAGATTGTACAGAAGAAGAATGCAGACCAGCCTGAATTTTTACAGGCGGTAACAGAGGTTTTAGAATCATTAAGACCTGTAATTGATGCAAATGAGGAGCTTTACAGAAAGAATGCTATCTTAGAGAGAATTACAGAACCGGATCGTCAGATTATGTTCCGTGTTCCATGGGTAGATGATAATGGTCAGGTACAGGTAAACAGAGGTTTCCGTGTACAGTTCAATAATGCTATTGGACCTTACAAGGGAGGTTTAAGACTTCATCCATCTGTAAACTTAGGTATTATTAAGTTCTTAGGATTTGAGCAGATTTTCAAGAATTCTCTTACAACACTTCCAATTGGTGGTGGTAAAGGTGGTTCTGATTTCGATCCTAAGGGTAAATCAGACAGAGAGATTATGGCATTCTGCCAGAGCTATATGACAGAGCTTGGTAAGTATATCGGAGCTGACATTGATGTTCCTGCCGGTGATATCGGAACAGGTGCAAGAGAAATCGGATTTATGTTCGGTCAGTACAAGAGAATCCAGGGTATGTTCGAGGGTGTTCTTACTGGTAAAGGACTTACATGGGGTGGTTCCCTTGCTCGTACACAGGCTACAGGATATGGTTTGTTATACTTAACAAATGCTTTATGGAAAGATCATGGTATGAGCTTGGAAGGTAAGATTGCAACTGTTTCCGGTGCAGGTAACGTAGCAATCTATGCAATCGAGAAGGCTCATCAGTTAGGTGCTAAGTGTGTAACATGTTCAGATTCAACAGGCTGGATTTATGATCCGGAAGGAATTGATGTTGCACTTCTTAAGGAAGTTAAGGAAGTTAAGCGTGCCCGTTTGGATGCATATGCCGCAGCTCGTCCATCTGCTGAATATCATGTTAAGAAGGATGCAAACGATCACGGTGTATGGTCTATTAAGTGTGATTTAGCTCTTCCATGTGCCACTCAGAATGAGTTAAATATTGAGGATGCTAAGATGTTAGTTGCTAACGGATGTAAGTCAGTAACAGAGGGTGCTAACATGCCTACAACATTAGATGCTACAAAGTACTTACAGGAGAATGGCGTATTATTCGTAGGTGGTAAGGCTGCTAATGCCGGTGGTGTTGCTACATCTGCATTAGAGATGAGCCAGAACTCAGAGAGACTTTCTTGGAGCTTTGAAGAGGTTGACGGCAAGCTTCAGGGAATCATGGAGACAATCTATGCTAACATCTCAGATGCTGCTAAGAGATATAACATGACAATCGGTGGAAACGACGATTACGTAGCAGGTGCTAATATCGCTGGTTTCGAGAAGGTTGTTGATGCTATGTTAGCTCAGGGTGTTTGCTAATCAAGAGTTATTATTTGTAACCAGATAACAACAAACAGGGTGTCATGCAAGTTTTCTTGCAAATGACACCCTGTTTTTGTTTGTGGGTTAGAAATATACCTCTTTATAAAATAATTATATAAAGTTCTTGCCATATTGCAAAATAGTCCTTATTATAACTTTATAAAATTATTTTATAAAGTATTGGGTGAAAGAGAACGATATAATGGCACAGGCACCAGATGTTATTTGACCGGTTTGATATTAAAAATAATAGTAAGAATCATGATTTTAGGGGGATAGTTTAAATGACGGAATGGGAAAAGGCGCAAAATGGTTATCTATATGATGCAAATTATAATGAGGAACTGGCAATCGCAAGAACAACATGTGCAGATCTATGCCATGAATTGAATTTGTGTAAACCATCTGAAATCGAAAAGCGTAATCATATCATAAGAGATATATTGGGAGAGATAAAGGGAGACTTTTGTATTACGACACCGTTCTATTGCGATTATGGTAAGAATATTTCCATTGGTAATAATTTTTATACGAACTATAATTGCATCATATTAGATGGTGCAAAAGTAACCTTTGGAGATAATGTTTTTATTGCTCCTAATTGTGTATTCACGACAGCAGGTCATGCAATTGACGTAGAGCAGAGAAATGTCGGATTGGAAATTGCGTTACCGATTATTGTGGGAAACAATGTTTGGATTGGTGCAAATGTGACAGTTCTTCCCGGTGTTACTATTGGAAATAATACAATCATTGGTGCGGGAAGTGTAGTGAATAAGGATATAGAAG
>JBJENX010000073.1:0-2808 GCA_051880415.1 Lachnospiraceae bacterium
TTGTATTGATCAGTTTGAGTTAAATCTTCTGCTAATTTGTTAGCTGAATCGTAAACGTTAACCATCATGGTCCTCCTAAATTTTATTGGCCAAATAAGCCTTTCATACTATTATACCATTCATTAATCTTCTGTCCTGCAGAACCTATACCATCTTGAATTTTTTGCCCTAATCCGCCGGTCCAATCAAAGTTTGAACCATTATCTTTCACAATCTGGTTAGGTGCTTTTTCGGTAAATTGAGTCTGAGCGGTATACGGCAGAATGCCTTCCATTTCGGCTTTATATAGTCTAGTAATTCCTGTTTCGGAAATTCCTTGCATATAATGCTGCCTACTGGTTCGGTCAAAACCAACCCAAGTTGCGACAACGATGTCAGGAGTATAACCAACAATCCACTGGTCCTTAGTACCAAAACCATATGAGTTAGGCACTTCAGTTGAACCAGTTTTACCAGCAACACGGTAGCCACTTGGTTGAGCAGATTGACCTGTACCGTTAGTAAATACGCCCAGCATCATCGTAGTCATTTCTTTTGCCGTATTTTCAGAAATAATACGGTGTGTGCCCGGATTGCTATTTTCTGCTAAAACATTACCACTGGCATCTGTAATTCTAGTAATAAAGTAAGAATTGTTAGGCAAATTACCCTTATTGGCAAAGGCAGAATATGCGTGGGCCATTTGTAATGGTGATACACCAGATGAAAGACCACCAAGGGCTAAAGCAAGATTGCGATCGCTCTTTGGCACCTTAATACCAAAGTTTTCAACAGATTGAACACCCTTGTTAACCCCAATCTTATCAAGCAGCCATACAGCAGGTACATTCTTACTTTGAGCTAAGGCTTGGTACATTGGAATCTTATCAGAGTAGGCATTATCAACGTTGTGTGGCTCATAACCGTTCTTACCAAATTTCTGCAGTTTGTTGGAAAGCTCTGAATCATAATGATAACCATCTTGAAGAGCTGGTGCGTAAACAGCAAGCGGCTTGATTGATGAACCAGGCTGACGCTTCATTTGCGTTGCACGGTTGTAGCCACGGAAGACGTGTTGTCCACGTCCCCCAACAACTGCACGTACTGCACCAGTATTAGGATCCATTGCCACACTGGCACCTTGGGCTTCGGTACCATCTGAACCATTTTGTGGGAAAAGCCAGCTTTGTTCAAAGGTATCTTGCATCTTGCTTTGGTAATTTTGGTTAAGGGTAGTGTAAATCTTGAGGCCCTTATTCATTACCTGCTCTTCTGTTAAGCCGTACTTACTAATTGCTTCATCTACAACAGCATCAAAGAAGTATGGGTAACGGTAGCCATCCTTATTCTTAAAGGTATTCTTTAAAGTTAAGCCCTCTTTTGAATAAGCTTTGGCTTGAGCTGAAGTAATTTTGCCATTATCAGCCATTAAGCTCAAAACCAAATTACGACGTGACAGTGCATTAGCCATATGGTCTACAGGGTTGTAGAAACTAGGATTCCGCAGCATCCCTGCCAAAGTGGCAGCTTCACTGACAGTTACATCACTAGCATTTTTACCAAAATATCTACGACTAGCATCTTGCACGCCCCAGACACCGTTACCAAAATAGGCGTTATTCAAGTACATCGTCAAAATGTCTTTTTTGGAATAAACATGGTTGATCTCAATTGCAAAGAACAATTCTTCTAATTTTCGTGAAAAGGTCTGCTGCTGAGTAAGTAGTGAATTCTTAGCCAGCTGCTGCGTTAATGTGGAACCACCACCGGTAACTTGACCATGGTGAATAACCAAACTAATGGCGGCACGAACCATACCTTTAACACTAAAACCAGGGTTCGTCCAAAAAGTACGGTCTTCTGTTGAAATGACCGCATTTTGAATATTAGGCGAAATTTTATCAAATTCAACAAACGATCCCTTTTGAGAGTATAAAGAACCAGCTTTTTTACCCTTATAATCATAAATAGTGGTCGTAGTTGAAAGTGATGCTTTCAAGTTTGAAATATTCGAAGTTTTAACTTTAATTGTATAATATGTACAAGTCAAAAGCATTAAAGTGAGTAGGATTAAAATAATCCAGCGTCCGATAAAGAAGCGACTATCAAATCGATGCCATGCATCCTTAAAGCCACTTCTTTTTGGTTGGTCATTATTCATTAAATACATTGCTCCTTTTTAGAAACAAGAAAATTGTATCATAATTACTAAAACACATGTTTAGAATTGAAGCAGACTTAGGAAATATTTATGGTTTATAATTTTACACTTTTTTATCCCAAAAATCTTGATCCGTTACCAGTTAACGAGGTCCTGCGTAAATTACTTATCCCTAGAAAATGGCGCCATTATTTAAGAATCGAGCAAAATGTAACCATTAATGGTAAATACCGCTACTTCAATGAATTGGTTAAGCCAGGTGACAAAATTGATATCGTGCTTGATCAAATTGATTCAATGCAGCAAACTTATCCTGCAAGTAGACGAATGCCTGACGTTATCTACGAAGACGATAATTTATTGATCATTAATAAAAAGAAGGGGCAGAAAACTCACCTTAACTTAAATGAAACTGATACAGCATTGAATGATTGTGCTACTTATTTAGGTAGCAGTCCGTACATCGTACATCGACTCGATATGCTTACAGGCGGTCTGCTTTTGGTGGCTAAAAATCCGGCAGTTGTTCCTATTTTGAATCGAGAACTCACTACTAAAACTTTTCATCGTGAATATTTGGCTAAAGTTATTCATGCGGATAAATTAAAGAAAAACGGTACTATTGATCTTCCTATTGGTCAGGATCCTGATGATCAAAGAAAAAGAAT
>JBJENX010000074.1:0-2790 GCA_051880415.1 Lachnospiraceae bacterium
GAGAGGAGAGGTACTCCTCCAAGAATAACTTTAAATAAAGGAATAGAACTATGAAAAAGACATTTGGTTTTTACTTTGGACAGTTCTCTAAAGAGACTGGTGCTGTTAAACCTTTTGATACCGCTATTATTGGCGAAGTAGACATGAGCTCAGATGAATATGCTGGACTTACAGTTGAAGAGGCCTGTCGCCGTCGATTGCATGCTGAGCTGCAGACTCAGAAACATGGTCCTTGGGGTCAGTTGAGTGATGATATTGTTAACTTTACATTTGCGTCAGCCGATGTAAATACTGACAAAGACCATCAAGACAACAAGATCCATGCATACTTGCGTGAACAAGGCTATTTTCAACATAAGAATGATGCTACTAATAAGCATTACGAAGTTTTGGATCTTGGACCGAATGGTGCATCTATCTTTAAGAATGCAGTAGACGCTGTCTTTAAGAAAGCAACGACAAGAATTACTTTTACTCTTCGTCCAAATCAGCAACGCTTCGTTGATGCATTCACTCAGTACTATCACCTGTATAGAACAGCAAGAAACCGCGCAGAACGCCGTTTCCTTATGTTCGCCATTTGCCGTCTTGGTAAGACAGCTACTACTCTTTACACATGTGCACAGTTGAAGTTCAAGAAGATTCTAGTGCTTTCTAGCAAGTGTGATACTTCTAACAGTTGGTTTGATGACCACATTAAGTGGGACTTTATGAAGGACTATTCTTGGTGTGATAAGAATGCTATTAAAGATGATCCTACATGTTTGGATCAAAAGAATGTTGTCTGCTGGTTGTCATTCCAGTCTGCTGCTAAGTATGATAGCCATGATGATGCATTTGATGATGTGTCTTACGACGATGAAGCATGGCAACAGTATGTACTTGCACAGAAGTGGGACATTGTTATCATTGATGAATGTCACTTCGGTGTCGATACAAAACGTAATCAGCCATTTCTTGACATGCTGGACACAAAGTTTATGCTTGAACTTTCTGCGACACCTTATGCAAAGATCAATCGTGGTGAATATACATCAAAGAATAGTTGGTGTTATACATTGCTGGATGAGTTTCTTGAATGCCGTGGCAACAGAGATTTCGTTCCATTCCGTGTCTGGCATCTTACCTTTGAGCAGATGCTATCTACGATGCCAAAACAGAAACAGATAGAACAGCAGAAACAAGCTCTTGCTGCCTGCTACGACGGCGATACGCTTAAGTGGAGTTGGGATGCTTTCTTTGATAAGTATGCGGCACCAGGCTGGCTGTTTGACGAGTTATATACCCGCTTTATATCTGCACATGGAAAGCACACGATGGTATATGTGCATGAAAAGAACCAAGGCGATAAACTTGCTAATGGGCTTGCTACGCTTGGTAAGTATAAGGTACTGAACCTTTGTGGTAAGGATTATAAAGGATCTGATCTTAAACTTTCTAATGAAATGACTAATAGCGATAAGCCATATATCATCATCTCTTGTGGAAAGAAGTTCACGGGTACTACGCTTAAGCCAATTGAGAACGTCGTGTTCATGGGACAGGTAAATAGTGCAGAACGTTTCATTCAGTTTGGTTGTCGAGCTAAGAACTACTTTGAAGACAGAACAAATCCTTGTAATGTATGGGATCTTAACCCGCAATGCTTCTTGTATAGTGATACATTCAAGAACCTCATTGACAGTGAAGCGAAGTACAGAAAGAGAAACAAGAAAGACATTATTCATGCTTTCGAAGACTGTATGGAACTGTTTGAATTGAACGGTCTTGAGATGCAGAAGGCAACAGACTTCGTATCGACTTTTGAACAGCAGATGTATGTAGGTGTGAATGACCAAGCACCTGCTATTACTGATGCCATTCTTACTGGAGATACCTTTGATATGCTGCTTAAGACAGGCTTGCTTGATAAGTTAGACAAAACCGTTATAAAGGCAAAGATGGCCGTTTCAGATATTCCGCTTGATAAGCCTAAAGACGGTAATCGCATTAAAGGTAAGAAAGGTGGTGCACATAAAGTCAATCTGATTAAGGAAATTAGTACTATCAGAATGTTACTCAGAGACGCATTTAACCGTTTACCTACCTTTATGAAGTACAACGGCTTAGCAACAATAGATAATCTACTTGATTATGACTCAAAGGAAGATCTTGTCTATTGGAACAACTTGCCTATTGAGTGCATTACGTTGTTGAAAGATAATCTAGATGAATATGACTGGCATGAGTTCTGTAACGCAATTGAAAACGCTGTAAAGAGAACGCCGGCAATAAGTTGTCGCAGCGAATGGAAGAATGATTGTGTAAATCGTCCTGCAAACGTTATGTATTAGTTGTCACAATATAAGGTGTTTTGTAAACACCTTATATATGGACGCTAATGTAAATTATTTTTTACTAAAAAGAAAAGAAGTGTAAACTTTATTTTACATAAAACAGGGTTTCCAACATAGTAGAATATTCTTATATTATACTTTGTGATTAAAGAGTTTGTTGCAAATCACGAATTATTTAAACTTAATAAGAGGTTAACTATATGAAAGACATTTTGAAAATTATGTATGAGATGCTGCCGCGAGAATTACGTCGTGGAAAAATCTTATTTATCAACTTTTCTAAGCCTCATGTTAAGCGCATTGGGTGTAAGAATGCAACATGCATTTATGTTGCTAAGGATGAAGAACAGAAGATGACGGTTGAAAAGAACATCAATCGTCGTGGAGAAATGTATGCTACTGTTATGGTATTTGAAACTGGCAAAGGAAAATATATTATAAATAATTTAGAGGT
>JBJENX010000075.1:0-2775 GCA_051880415.1 Lachnospiraceae bacterium
CCATGGTATAGTCTGTTTTTGAAATTCCATTCTCATCTACAGGGATTTCAGAACCATCTGCCATTTTTGCTTTTCCGTCCTCCCCCATTATAGTTCCATCATAAAATCCCATACCGCAGCCGGTTGCCTCATAATCTCCAATCGTGTATTCACAAATATCAAACTCCGGCTGCATTCCCTCCGGCACATCATATCCTTCCACCTTTAAGGTTACATAAGCATAATAATTATCAACGACGCTTTCCTCCAGAGTTACGGTTACCCCTTGGTCTGTTACGGACAAATCCGGAAAATCCGCAAGTCCTGATTCCTCGATTTGGGTCTTATCTTCTTCCTCAACCTGATAATACTCCTCTAAGCCCTTGTTCCATTTATAATATGCTGTGGCACCTACCGAAATCACACCACAGGTAAGAATACCAATCACAGCACAGGCAGCTGCCTTATTCATTCTACGGAATAACTTTTTATTTGGCATTTGTATCACCTCACCATTTTCATTTTTTATCTTGTTAAATGTTTCGTCTGCACGATTTTTTACAATCTCAGGAATATCTACCTCTTTTTTTAATTGTTCAATTGTACTATGGGTTGTAATATAATCTTCCTTCATAATATTTCTCCTTTTCAAAAATAACCAACAAGCGAATTACAATGGATATTATTTAAAATCACTTTTACAATGCAATATCGTATATATCCGCTACCATACCCCTTGCTCTGGATAACCTTGTCCGCACAGTTGCTTCCGGTATTTCTAATATGTCACTAATTTCTCTTGTCTTAAAACCCTCCACATAATAAAGAATAATAACTAATCTGTACTTTTCATCTAAGGACATTAATGCCTCATTCCACTCCACATTTTCAAATTCATAAGCATAGGACT
Source organism: Lachnospiraceae bacterium (assembly GCA_051880415.1). Lineage (GTDB taxonomy): Bacteria > Bacillota > Clostridia > Lachnospirales > Lachnospiraceae > CAG-590. The sequence goes on from JBJENX010000075.1 coordinate 890, forward strand.
CCTGAATCTCCGGTACATCATCATAAAATGAAATATTCTGTTTCTTACGAAGTATATCATTACACTTATTCACAAGAATTTTAATAAGCCAGGTTCGGAAATAGCAATCCTTTCTTAAACTATTAAGCTTTTCCCAACAGGTTAATATGGTGTCCTGTATGGCATCTGCAATATCCTCGTCATTATAAAGCACGGACCTTGCAGTCTTATACATTAGCTGCATATGCCCTTCCATCAGCTGCGTAAATGCATCTGCATCCTTTAATTTTGCTTTCTTAATTAAATTATTAGCATCTATCATTTTAACTCCTTCAACTTTCGTTTTACTTCGGTTAAATGCCTTCATTTTGTATTATAATACAATCCGTATACGTAAACAGTTTTTTGAGCTGTTCTAATATATAGACGCAGGAACAGAGAAAAATGTTTCAACTGTCTAAATAATTGTGTAAATAGTATAAGAAAAAGATGGTACCGAATCCTACTCCAATACCATCTCCCTATTGAATCTGTATACCAATTACCACAAAACAAAGCCCTTTATCTTATGGGCACTTTACTTGTCTTATTATCCTCTCTGTCATCTATAATCAAAGGTGCTCCGGTAAAAGCAAAAAAATCCGCCTTACTGTCACCTTTATTATTGGATTTATTAATCATTCTACTGATAAACCACATAGATAAACTAATGGAAAAAAACGCAGCTATAATAAATGCAAATACCCACATATCAATCTCCCTCTTGTCTTTCTTTTACAAAATTCATCATAACCTTGGACTTTGAAAGTTCCACACTCTTTTTCACCTTAGAAAAATTACCTACAGCTCCTATTAGTAACCATACTGCGGAAACAATAATTATAGCGATAAAATCTCCCACATCATCGGAATCCATTGTTAAAAATGTTCTTACAATCGGGGTTAAAATCACTGTAAGAATAGAACTTAGCATACCAATAAATAATATTACATTGCCCTTGTAAAATGGTACGCCACCTACTACTTTTTGGGTCTGCCCATTGACTAAGAATGTATATGCCTCATTTTCATATCGGAAGGTTAAAAACCATGCAGGCAACAGCACATATTTTAATTCCTTAATATTGATATTGGGTTTACAGTCAAGAATCTGAATATTACTGGCTTTAATTGTATTTCTGACTTCCATATCAAACAATTGCTTACCTCTTGTCAAAGCAACTCTCTTTATACTCTCCTGGCTCACATCATATCTGTCTGCATAGTAGCCGGACATATAACCGGTATTAAATTCTACCAGATCATGCATATCAAAAGGTTCTAACCGCTGGGAAGTTTCGTCACTTAAACGATAAGATGCATCCATGGTCATATTTTTAAAGGAAGTTCTTGCAGCCCGGTAAAAATAACGGGTTTTCGCATTTTTACCGCTGCCAACCGTACCCTTTAAAGACTGTTTATCACTATAATCCATGTCACATAACCAGTATGGAATATATATTCCCTTTATTCTCTCTGTCTCAAAATTCTTTATCTCATCCGGCACGAAAAAACCAGCATTTAATTTATCTCTGATAAGCTTAATTGCCTCATCCTTGGTTACGGAAAATGGAATGATATATTTCGGCTTTAATTCCTTTGATACACGATTAAATACAATGGTCGGTTGTCCGCAATAAGCACAGAAGGTAGAAGTTTCCAAACCATTTACCATGAGTTCGCCACCACAGGAGGTACAGCTATATATATTACATTCCATGTAATCATCATTTAAATCATTCAGCTGTGTTGCCTCACTGGCTGCCGTCATTTCTTCCTGCACATCTTTGCTGTTTTCAGTCTTACCAGAAACCTCCTCCGGTTCAAAATAGCTGATACAGTATTCACATATCATCTTTTTACTATTG
>JBJENX010000076.1:0-60484 GCA_051880415.1 Lachnospiraceae bacterium
AGTATTTTGAAGGAATATATGATTAAGGGATTTGCTATGGATGATGAACGCCTGAGAGGATTAGGGGTCAGACCCCGTTCACAGGTTGTTCACGGTGTCTGACCCCTAAATTTTATACAAATATATAATATCCCATTAGAATAATTAGCAGTAATAGTGCCACCCATACGCTCGGTTAATATTTTTGCAATTGATAATCCCAGACCGGTAGAGTTCCGGCTTGTTTCTACAGTATAGAAACGATCAAACAATCTGCCTACTGTTACAGCATCTAGATTATGTGCTGTATTCGAAAAGGTAATACTGCCATCATTTTTCATGGATACTGAGAAATCCCCATCCGAATATTTCAAAGCGTTGCTGATGATGTTTGAAAATATGCGGTTTACCGCTGTGGTATCCAGTGTGCACCACACAGGCTCTTCCGGTAATATGATTTGTGGTTTGATTTCTTTTTCCTGCATAACACCATAGAAGGAGAGCAGGCTTTCTTCCAATGCACGCACCAGATCAATATGTTCCAAATTATAATTTTGGGAAGATATGACCACACTGTATCGAAACAGTTCTTCCGTCAGGTTCTTCAAAGCTTCCGTTCTGTTTTCAATTCGTGAAAGATAACGCTTTACGGCTTCACTTTTCTCCTCTCGTTCCAGCAAATCAAGATAGCCGCTGATTGCCGTAAGTGGAGTGCGTAAGTCGTGGGAGATATTGGTTACAGCTTCTTTCAGTTCTTGATTTCCCTGTTGATAACGATGACGTTCTTTGCGGAGTAGGCGAAGCTGACCGTTTAATTCCGAGGCCAGCTTTCGCATATACGGGTCGCGGTCGGAAATGTCAATAAGGGTGTTGGTATCTGTTGTTAATTTATCTTTCAATGCCTGCAGAATTTCTTGTGTGGATTTATGCAGAAAATAAATTTTTACTGATAATGCCAGTATAATTAGAAGCAATATTCCGATGACAGACAGCAACAATTGTTCCATGACGACTCCTTATTTTATATCCTTTTTTTTGAATAATTGACAGCCCAAACAAGTTACAACCGGTATCCAAAGTATATTGCAGAGCAAACCTCTTATCGGCTCAAAATAGTTCCATGTAGTAAGCTGCGCTGCCTGTCCACAAGGATTGATGTCATGTGCAATACTATAAATAATTCTTTTGATACCTTCCGTATAATGAGGATTTAGGACACCATCCTTGAATTTTGTTTGTATTAAAATCTGATTTGTATGCAGGCTAAGAAATAACATGAGCATAGCAGACATCATGCACCAGATAATTGCCTGTGTTTTGTTGCCGCAAAGCAATGTAGTTACGCAGAAAATACTTCCATAAACAATACTCATGCCGATTCCAAGGAACAAAAGCAGAATAAAAGGCTTGGTTGTCACATCGTTGTCAAAGAAAAATGCTCCGACGCCCAGAGAAAAGAAAGTAACTGCCAGATATACCAAAACGCAGCCGGTACAGCTTGCGATTAAGTGGGCAATTACCACTTGATTACGGCTATGAGCGGAAAGAATCTTATTTCGGATAAAACCGTCGCTGAAATCGGTTCCTACAAATACGCTTACAAAAGCAGCAGCGGCTATTCCGTAGAGGCTCAAGGGTAAAAAGATTACCCGGCTTAAAGGAACCGTATAATCCATTGCAGTATACTGCATCATCATGAAAACGGACGCAAGGCAGAGCATGCTACCAAGGAATAACCAGAAGGAACGGCTTTTCCACAAGCGGTGAAAATTGGCAGACAATTGTTTACGCATTGTTTCCACCCCCAATCAAGGAGATATAGTAACTCTCCAGACTTTCATCTCTTTCCTGCATGGACACAACTTCGCAGTTTTCATTTGCCAGTGCAGTAGTTAACCGGGTTACATTTATTTTTGCAAATACGTCGGCCGTCGTATCCGAGATGATTTTATAATCTAAATTCATAGAATCAAGAACACGGGACAACGCTGACGTATTGGTTACCTCCATGCGGACACATTTTCGGCAGGCCGCATCCAGTTCTATGGCACTTAGTTCCTTTACCATATGTCCGTTATCAATGATGCCGTAGTGGGTGGCGAGCTTGGAAAGTTCATCTAAAATGTGGCTGGAGATGAGAACGGTAATCTGCTTTTCCCGGTTCAGCTTCAAGATTAATTCTCTTAATTCCACAATACCCTGTGGATCAAGACCGTTCACAGGTTCGTCAAGTACAAGGAAATCAGGATCTCCGGCAAGTGCGATTGCAATACCAAGACGTTGCTTCATACCAAGGGAAAAATCCTTTGCCTTTTTCTTTCCGGTATTTTCCAGACCTACAAGCTTCAACAAATCCCGGATGCCATCAAAAGACGGTAGTCCCAGAATGAGATACTGTTGTTTCAAATTATCTTCGGCAGTCATATCCGGATAGATGGAAGGATTTTCTATCACAGCACCCATCCGGCGGCGGGAATTGATAATGCTTTTGTTGTCATTTCGGATGCCATAGAGGGTAAAATCACCGGAAGTCGGTTCCTGTAATCCACAGATTAAGCGGAGCAGTGTGGTCTTGCCGGCGCCGTTTTTTCCAACAAATCCATAGATGGAGCCTTTGGGAACGTTCATAGTAAGACCGTCTAATGCCTGAAAGTTTTTATATTTTTTGGTAAGGTGATTTGTTTTCAAAATATAGTCCATGTAGTCTACCTCCTTAATGACCTAAGTATATAAAAAAATAGTCAAGAAAGTGGTCAGGAAAATCGTCAAGATTTTGTCAGGATTTTTGTTCTGCCAGTTTGAAACCAATACCCCAAACTGTTTCAATATAATCTTCACCACTGATACTTAGCATTTTTTTTCGCAGATTGCTAATGTGCTGCTTGAGTGAACGTTCTGTGCAATCCGGTGTATCCAGACTGATTCGGTCTAACATTACACTTTTCGCAATTACCTGTCTCGGATTTTCCATCAGCAGCTTCAGGATGGCATATTCTGTCCGGGTAAGTTTAACCGTCTGCTTTTTTACAGTCAGGTTAAGAGACAGGGTATCCAGGCTCAAATCACCAATCGACAGTACCTGATTTTTTATTTGTATTTCATTTTTTCGAAGTTGAACGGTAATCCTTGCAAGAAGTTCTTTTATCTCAAAGGGCTTGGTCATATAGTCGGCAGCACCACCCAGTAATAGATTTACTTTATCTTCAACATCAATCTTTGCACTGAGGACAATAACAGGAATATTCTGAATGTGTGGCAAAACTTCTTCACCGGATAATCCGGGGAGCATCAGGTCAAGCAGTACCAGATCCGGTTTCTTTTGTGTTAGTAGAAGTAGTGCTTCCGTACCGGAGTAGGCACGAAGGACAGCATAACCTTCCTGTGTCAGTACATCCGTCAGCATGTCTCCAATATGAATATCATCATCAATAATTGCTATCGTTTTCATTTGATATATTCCTTTCCTCATATAGCTGGAATTATAATTTATTTCCGGATGATTAGCAAGGCAGTGTCTTCCGACTACAAAAATAATTTTTTAACTTCACTTAAGGTTGACTTGGTAGTATATAATTAATATATTACATGGAAAAGAGGTAAAAGCATGCGGATATTATTTGCAGAGGATGAAAAAGCATTATCCAAAGCAATTACAACAATTTTAGAAAGAAATCATTATTCGGTGGATGCGGTCTATGACGGACAGGAAGCACTGGACTATCTGGAAGGGGACAACTACGATTGTGTCATTTTGGATATTATGATGCCAAAGGTGGATGGAATTACGGTTTTAAAAGAAATCAGAAAAAAAGGGAATCTGATTCCGGTACTGATGCTGACCGCCAAATCGGAGGTGGATGATAAGGTTATGGGACTGGACGCGGGAGCAAATGATTATCTGACGAAGCCTTTTCATTCCAAGGAATTGCTGGCGAGAATTCGTGCGATCACAAGGACGCAGACAGCACAGGCAGATTCCAAGCTTCAATTCGGAAATGTCGCATTAGACAGGGCAACCTTTGAGCTTTCTACACCTACAGGAAGCTTTCAGCTGGCAAATAAGGAATTCCAGATGATGGAGCTTTTAATGAGTAATCCTCATAACCTGATTTCCTCTGAGCGTTTCTTGGAGAAAATATGGGGATATGACAGTGATGCCGAGCTGAATGTGGTGTGGGTATATATTTCCTATTTAAGAAAAAAGCTGACGGCTCTTCACGGAGATATTCAGATTAAGGCTACAAGGAATGTGGGATATTCCTTAGAGGAAAAATAAATGGTTTGTGTTAACCATAATCCCTGTGATGGCGGAGGAGAAAATATGATTAAGAGATTACGCAGAAAATTAGTGATTACATCCATGGTATCCCTGTTTTTGGTATTACTTGTAATTGAGGGAATTGTTGGTGTTCTGAATTATCGTAAAATCGTGTCAGATGCAGATAGAATTCTTACTATTTTAGAGCAAAATGATGGGAAATTTCCGGAAATGGATTACAAAGAACCGGAAATAAACAAAGAACCGGGAATGGCACCGGAAGACAATACGGTGGAGAAACGTCCGAAGATAAAAGATAATATGGGCAGAATATCAGCGGAAATGCCTTATGAATCCAGATTTTTTACGGTTATACTAAAAGAAGATGGTGAGCTGGTAACGGCGGATACAGGTAAAATTGCTTTTGTGGATACTTCTACAGCTGTGGAATATGCCAGGTTGGTATGGGAAAAAGGAAAATCCCGGGGATTTATAGAAGACTATCGCTACCTTGTTTGTACATCTAAAGGAGAATCGGAAGTACAGATTATTTTTCTTGACAGGGGACGGGAATTATCCAACTTTCATAATCTGATAAAATCAGGACTGGCAGTTACTATTTTTGGATTGATTGCGGTATTTGTGTTAATGGTATTTTTATCAGCCCGTATTACCAAGCCATTTGTAGAAAATTATGAAAAACAGAAGCGGTTTATTACCGATGCCGGTCATGAGTTAAAGACCCCTTTGACAATCATTGATGCGGATGCGGAAGTGTTGGAGATGGATATTGGGGAAAATGAGTGGCTTACGGATATTCAGAATCAGAGTAAACGTCTGGCAGATTTAACCAATGATTTAATTATCCTTTCCCGTATGGAGGAAAGCGGAAAGAAACCTGTTATGGTGGAATTTTCTTTTTCTGATATGGTGGAAGAAACGGTAAATACGTTTCAGGCTTTAGCAAAGACACAGAATAAGACACTTGTTTGTGAGATTGTTCCCATGATTTCCATTTGTGGTGAAGAAAAATCTTTGAATCGTCTTGTGACCATTCTTTTGGATAATGCAGTGAAATATTCAGAAGATGGGGGAGAGGTTGTGGTTCGTCTTAAAAAAGAGAAAAAACGAATTTATTTGTCGGTTTATAACACTACCGAATCCATTTCCGGGGAGCATCTGGCACATTTATTTGACAGATTTTATCGCATGGACAGCTCCAGAAATTCCCAAACTGGAGGATATGGATTAGGACTTTCCATTGCTGCAGCTACGGTTGAAGCGCATAAAGGAAAAATCACTGCTACCACGGAGGATGAGAAATCTTTGTTAATTACGGTGATGTTACCGGGGGTATAGATATAAATGCAATACAATGCTTCGGATGGATTTTTGAGGTTACACCTCATTTCCTCCGGAGCTTTTTTATTTAAAAACTATGTAAAAACTATTTAAAATTTATTTAAAGTTCATTTAAAGTAACACCGGTATAGTATTGGTTATAAAAGCAGGTAATTGCGAAACGCATCTTTACGAAATATAAGTTGTGCAAATTTAACAATATATGTTTGAAGGGTCTTTGTGAACGTCAGTACTTAGCGAGGTATCTCCGAGCTTAGTACTGCTACGTTTACAATGAAGCGAGAGCGTCCCTGAAAACGTATTTGTTACAATTTCACAACGTATTTTACAAAAAACTGTGTTTCGCAATTGCCTGGGTTATAAAAGATATGAAAGGAGCCGTAACTATGGCATATCAGACTACATTTAAACGTTATGAACTGAAATATATGTTGAACCGGCAGCAAAAAGAAAATATTGTGAAAAGTATGGAAGCATACATGAAATTAGACCGGTATGGAAGGACCACAATACGAAATATTTATTTTGATACGGACTCATACCGGCTGGTTCGCCGTTCTTTGGAAAAACCGGCTTATAAGGAAAAACTGCGGGTAAGAAGCTATTATCCCGCGAATGGAGAAATTCCGGTATTTGTGGAACTAAAAAAGAAATATGACAAAGTGGTGTATAAGAGACGGCTGGTTTGTCCGGAGGCTCAGGTAATGAATTGCTTTTGCAATGGAAAACCTCTTCCGGATGATTCTCAGATCGGGAATGAAATCCGGTATTTCTGGAAATATTACGAAACCCTTCATCCGGTGGTGTTTTTGTCTTATGAACGGGAAGCATATTATGCACTGGACGAAAGTGATTTTCGTGTAACCTTCGATGAAAATATTTTATATCGGGAAAATGATTTATCTCTTGGAAGTGATATTTATGGAACCCCCATTTTAGAAGATGGTAAGACCCTCATGGAAATAAAAACCTCCGGAGGAATACCTCTTTGGATGTGTGAAATTCTGACTCAAAATCATATATACAAGACATCATTTTCAAAATATGGAACTGCTTATGGGCAGATGCTAAAAACAGAAAGGAATGGGAGGAAATGCAGATGAATAATTTATTTCAGGGAATTTTTGATACAGATATGACAAGGGTAATTGCTCTATCCGATTTTTTGATTTGCATTATCAGTGCATTATTGATTGGAATCATTTTAGCAGGAAGTTATATGTGGAAAACACGATATACGAAAAGCTTTGTTGTAACACTGGCAATGCTTCCTGCCATAGTTTGTGTCGTCATTATGATGGTAAATGGAAATGTGGGAACCGGTGTGGCAGTAGCAGGTGCCTTTAGTCTGGTTCGTTTTCGTTCCGTACCTGGTTCTGCAAAGGAAATCGGTGCCATTTTCCTTGCTATGGGAACCGGCCTTGTGGTTGGCATGGGGTATATTGGATATGCGTTCTTGGTGGCATTGATTTTTGGTGTTATTACAATGGTGTATGATTACCTGGATTTTGGTACAGAAAAAAGAATGAAGCTATATAAGACATTGCATATTACCATTCCGGAGGATTTGGATTACACAGGTGTATTTGACGTAATTTTAAAAGAATACGCACAGGAATATGAACTTATTCAGGTGAAAACAACTAATATGGGAAGTCTTTTCCGGCTTACTTATCATTTGAAAATGAAAGAGGGTAGTGACGAAAAAAATTTAATGGACGACCTGCGGTGCCGAAACGGAAATTTGGAGATATCCATTTCCAGACAGGAAAATGTGATTGGAGAATTGTAACAGGAGGTGTAACCTATGAAAATGAATAGAATTGGAATATTTATGTTGACAGCAATGTTTCTTTTAACGGGATGTAGTTCGGGAAGCTCTTTGTCTTCCGATGATGATACAAAAGCGGGAAATGAGACCCTGCAATCTACAGCAAATGAATCCTCCGGTGACAGTTCAGGTGAACCGGATACATCAGATATGTTTACGGACCGGGACAAGGAAATCGGTTATGATGAGGAGAGCAGTGCAAGTATTACCCTTGCTGATGATAAAAGCACTTGTGATTCCGATGCCGTTTTGATAGATGAAAACACAATTACCATTACAGATGAAGGAACTTATATTTTGTCAGGAAAACTCACTGATGGAATGATTATTGTGGAGGCGGAGGATTCTGATAAGATTCAGCTTGTGCTTGATGGGGTAGATATTACAAATGACCGGTCAGCAGCCATTTATGTACAGTCCGCAGATAAGGTATTTATTACTACTGCAAAGGATTCTGATAATATCTTAACCAATGGCGGAACCTATACTGCCATTGATGATAATAATATAGACGCAGTCATTTTTTCCAAAGATGATTTGACATTAAATGGTGCGGGAACATTAACAATCAATGGGGCAGCAGGACATGGAGTGGTGTCCAAGGATGATTTGGTATTGACAAGCGGCACCTATGACATTACCGCGGAAAAACATGGACTTTCCGGAAAAGACAGTGTACGGGTGGCGGACGGCATTTATACAATTACTTCGGGAAAGGATGGAATTCATGCATCCAACACAGATGATAGCAGTCTGGGATATATTTATATTGCCGGTGGAAAGTTTGAAATAACCGCTGCCGATGACGGTATGCACGCAGATTCCTCTCTTATGATCGAAGATGGTACCATTCGTGTGGTGGAAAGTTATGAAGGCCTGGAAGGACTTTCCATTGATATTTCAGGTGGGGATATTGACGTGATAGCAAGTGACGATGGACTAAATGCAGCGGGAGGTAATGACAGCAGCGGATTTGGTGGTAAAGGAGAGGATATGTTTGCCGTAGAAGAAGGGGCATACATTCATATTTCCGGTGGTTTGCTTCATGTAAATGCTTCCGGTGATGGAATTGATTCCAATGGAGATTTGACTATTTCCGGTGGAGAGACTTATGTATCCGGACCGGTTAATGATGGAAACGGCTCCTTAGATTACAACGGAGAAGGTGTTATAACCGGTGGTATTTTTGTGGCAGCAGGTTCTTCCGGTATGGCACAGAACTTTGGCAGTTCGTCTACCCAGGGGGCTATGCTGGTGACGATGGGTGCGCAGGCAGCAGAAAGCACCATTTCTCTGAAAGACAGTAGTGGCAATGAATTAATATCCTGGACGGGAGATAAAGAATTCACCTCTGTGATTGTCAGTTGTCCGGAGATTAAAGAGGGAAGCACTTATACCTTAACGGCAGGAAGTGATACTCAGGAAATTACCATGGACAGTCTGATTTACGGTAATGGTGGAATGGGAGGACAACGAGGCGGCGGAACTCGTGGAAATAAAGACCAAATGAGGGAAATGCCGGATGGAACCGTACCGGGAAATGCTGGAGAAATGCCGGATGGAACTGCTCCGGGAAGAGGAGGACAAATGGGAGGACAGCCGGAGGAAGCTGCACCGGAATGGAATTAAAATAACAGTAGTTTGACACCGGAATAAATATGTGATATATTAAGAAAGTCATTTTAGCACTTTTAAGCGTTAAAGCGTTAAACCCTAAAAGTAAAATAAGCAATATTAGATAAGGAGTTGTAAAAATGAAGGAAATATCGAAATTAATGGGTTATCGTAAAGAAGTTAAGGTTTTGGATGCCACTCTTCGTGATGGTGGTTTGGTAAATGATTTTTATTTTACAGACGAGTTTGTAAAGGATTTATATCGTACAAATGTAAAAGCCGGTGTTGATTATATGGAGCTTGGATATCGTGCAGATAAGACCATGTTTGATGAGGATAAATTCGGTAAATGGAAATTCTGTAATGATGATGATATTGTAGACGTAATTGGGGAGAAGGACCCATCCTTGAAGCTGGCAATTATGGCAGATGTAGGACGGTGTGATTACAAAAATGATATTCAGGATAGAAGTAATTCTCCAATTGATTTGATTCGTGTAGCAACTTATCTTCATCAGATTCCAACTGCAATTGACATGATTGAGGATGCGGCTAGAAAAGGATATGAAGTAACCTGTAATATTATGGCCATTTCCAATACACAGGAAGCAGACCTTCGTGTTGCCTTAGAGGAGCTTGGAAAGTCACCTGTAGACGTATTTTACATTGTAGACAGCTTTGGTGCTATGTATCCGGAGCAGATTGCAAGACTTTCAGACATTTATTTAGATGTAGCTGCAAAATACGGCAAGCAGGTTGGTATGCATGCTCATAATAACCAGCAGTTAGCATTTGCAAATACAATTGAAGCTGTAGGTGATGGTGTAAACTGGCTAGATGGTACCTATTCAGGAATGGGTCGTGGAGCCGGTAACTGTCAGATGGAATTATTGCTTGGTTTCTTAAAGAATCCAAAGTACAATGTATACCCTGCATTTAAGTTTATTGAAAATCATATGACAAAGCTAAAAGAAGAGGGTGTTGTCTGGGGATTCGATTTACAGTATTTAATGACCGGTTTATTAAATCAGCATCCAAGAGCAGCGATTGCTTTTACAAATGAAAAACGTAAAGACTATGCTGAATTCTACAAAGAGTTAGAGGGTCAGGAATAAAAATAAAATTTGTCTTTTGAAAATATAATAAATTCACTTGCAAAATAAAGGGGAATCTTATATGCTATGTATAACACATGACTGACGGATAAATGGGGTAACCCATGGGGAGTGTGTTCGTGGATTGTAAGTCGACCGTCTGGGCAACATTTATTTGGTGTGCCCAGGCGGTTTTTTATTACAAAAAGAAAGAGAGGTAATAACATGAACGAAATCGAATTAAAGTATGGATGTAATCCAAACCAGAAACCTTCAAGAATTTTTATGGAAGATGGAAGTGAACTTCCGGTTACTGTATTAAATGGAAAGCCGGGATATATTAATTTCCTCGATGCATTTAACGGCTGGCAGTTAGTAAAGGAGCTTAAGGAGGCAACAGGTCTTCCTGCAGCAACATCATTTAAGCATGTTTCGCCTGCCGGTGCAGCAGTTGGTCTTCCACTTAGCGATACATTGGCAAAGATTTACTGGGTAGATGATTTAGGGGAGTTATCACCACTTGCCTGTGCCTATGCAAGAGCAAGAGGAGCAGATCGTATGTCATCATTTGGTGATTTTATCGCTCTTTCAGATGTGTGTGATGCAGATACCGCAAGACTGATTAAACGTGAGGTTTCTGATGGTGTTATTGCCCCCGGATATACAGATGAGGCACTTGCTTTATTAAAGGAAAAGAAAAAGGGTAATTACAATGTAATTCAGATTGATGAAAGCTATGTTCCTGCAGAGATTGAGAGAAAGCAGGTATACGGTATTACCTTTGAGCAGGGTAGAAATGAATTGGATATTAATGGTGATTTATTATCAAATATCGTAACAAAGAACAAGGATATCCCTGAGTCAGCAATTATTGATATGAAGATTGCTTTAATCACCTTAAAGTATACCCAGTCAAATTCCGTATGCTATGTAAAGGATGGACAGGCAATTGGTATTGGTGCAGGACAGCAGTCCCGTATTCACTGTACAAGACTTGCGGGACAAAAGGCAGATAACTGGTATCTTCGTCAGTCTCCACAGGTTATGGGATTACAGTTTTTGGATACCCTTGGACGGGCAGACAGAGATAATGCCATTGATGTATATATGGGTGATGAATATGAGGATGTTCTTCGTGAAGGAGAATGGCAGAAGCGTTTCAAGGTAAAACCTGAAGTGTTTACAAGGGAAGCAAAGCGTGCATGGTTAGACGGTAATACCGGTGTAACCCTTGGTTCAGATGCCTTTTTCCCATTTTCTGATAATATTGAAAGAGCGAAAAAGAGCGGTGTAGAATACATTGCCCAGCCTGGTGGTTCTGTAAGAGATGACCTTGTAATTGAATGTGCAGACCAGTATAACATGGCAATGGTATTTACAGGGATCCGTCTGTTCCACCACTAAAATTATTCGAAATGATAATAACAAATGCACTTCCAATGGGGGTGCATTTTGTGTATACAATGAGCCGGGAACAGATTCGTACTTGTTTATGGAAATGGAGGTTAAATAGTGGAAAAAGATGAGATTTTAGAAAGTGACATTGCCAATATTATAGATTTGTTGGATGGAAAATGTGATGATGGTGTCAGTCGTATTAAAGTAAATGTGTCGGAAAAACAGGAACCGGAAACAATAAAGGAAATACATCATCATGGAAGGTGTGATGTGGGCAGTCCATGGGCTACCGGCAGTGTAAGAAATTTTGATTGTTAAACTGAATTTTTTTGTTGAATTTTATATGGGATGTGCTAGAATGGGATTGAATTTCAAAAAAATGTAATTCATTTAAAAGAGGTGAGTAACATGAAGGGAAAGAAGAAGCTTAGTAAAGGTTCAGTTGTTGGTATTGGAATTGGTTCGGCTGTAGGAGTTGCAGGAGTTGTGGTTGCTATTGTAACAGGTTGTAAGAAGAAGAAACTCAAGAAATTAAAGGATCATCCAACAAAGTATAAACCATTATAAATGACAGGGGGAGAAAGAAGTTTCTCCCCTTATGTAATGTTTAGAAGAGGTAATAGAATTGAAAGATTTAACAAAGGGATATCCCGCAAAGGTGATATTTTTATTTGCCCTGCCATTAATTCTTGGAAATATATTTCAGCAGTTTTATAATATGGCTGACAGTAAAATTGTCAGTATGTTTGTGGGTACTTCTGCCCTTGCGGCGGTTGGGTCTACCTGTGTCATTTCTAATACACTAATTGGATTTGTAAACGGTCTGACACAGGGCTTTTCCATTTTAATAGCCAATAGTTTTGGGGCAAAAGACGATAAAAGAATGAGAAAGTTTGTAGCAGGAACCATTGTGCTAACAGGGTTGACAGCACTTTTTTTGACGGTCTTCGGAGAAACTTTTATTGTAGTAATATTAAAAGCACTAAATACACCGAAAGATATTATGGGTTCTGCAGTATCTTATGTGAGGATTATTATTTTCGGTAATATTTTTGTGGCACTTTATAATATGTGTGCCAATATGCTGCGAGCAGTAGGGGACAGTAAACGTCCGTTATACTGTCTGATAATTGGTATTTGTTCTAATATTGTATTGGATTTGTTATTTGTTGGGCCTATGGGCATGGGAATTAAAGGTGCGGCATATGCAACAGTGATTTCCCAGGCTATTACCGGTATGTTTTGTTTAGGTATTTTATTTACTAAATTTAAAGAGATTCTTCCTCATAAGGAGGATTGGCATTTGGAAGAGGATCAGTATCCCAGTCTGATTACAACCGGTTTGTCTATGGGACTTATGAGTTGTATTGTTAATATCGGAACGATTGTTTTGCAAAGTGCAATTAATGGTCTGGGAACCAAAATAGTAGCTGCCCACACTGCATCCCGTCGTGCCATTGATATTTTTATGGTAGCACTATATACCATTGGTCTTGCAATGACTACTTTTGTCAGTCAGAATATGGGAGCAAGGCGACCGGATCGAATCAGGCAGGGTGTACGGCATGCCAATATTATGGTTACGGTGCTTACGACTGTTTTGATATTTGTTTGCTTTGTTTTTGGAGAAAATATTATTTGCTGGCTGACCTCAACAAATGATAGGGAAATAATAAATGCATCTGTTATGTATATTCATGTTTCGGTGGTATTTTTTTACGTGCTTGGTCCCTTGTTTGTGCTTAGATGTTCTTTGCAGGGAATGGGCCGTAAGGTTATTCCGGTATGTTCCAGTATATTGGAGATGGTTATTAAAGTGTTATCTGCAATTCTTCTGGTTCCGGCATTGGGATACTTTGGTGTTGCATTAACAGAGCCTATCAGTTGGTTTGCCATGACTGTATTGTTATCTGTCTCCTATTTCGCTAAAGCACCGGAAAAGATGTTACAGGAATAGGATTAAGAAAAATATATTATATATATGATATCTTTTATTAGGAGAGGACATGAAAAAGATTGGTTGGAAACGATTTATATTTATGATATTAGGGGTAATGTTAATTGGTTTTAGTGTTACATTTACCCGTTTGGCATGCTTTGGAACAGACCCTTTTTCCTGTATGAATATTGGGGTAAGTAATCATTTGCCTATTAGTTATGGAACCTATCAGTTACTGGTAAATATTATATTATTTATCCCGGTTATTATTTTATCCCCAAGAAGCTTTGGAATTGGTGCGGTTTTTAATATGTTTGGTGTTGGTTATGCTGCAGATTTGGGAATGTTTCTGTTTTCTCTAATAGGAATTGGGGAAAGTACTTTTGCAGACCTGTTGCCCTTTCGTTTTTTGATTTTTGCCTTTGGCTTGTTTTTATTATGCTTTGGCGTTGCTTTATATATGGAATGTGATTTGGGAGTTGCTCCCTATGATATGATTGGACAGATTGTGGAAGAAAGAACCAAGGGGAAAATTAAATTTAAATGGGTCCGTGTCTTTACAGATTGCCTGTGTATGGCAATTGGTTTTATTTCCGGAGGAACTGTGGGTCTTGCCACAATTTTGATTTCTTTATTTACAGGACCGGTTGTAAGTCTGTTTAGACAACATGCAGTTAAGAAAATAATAGGAGAGAATATAATATGAAACCTATTGAAAAATTAAGAAAAGAAATGGAAAAACAAAATATTGACGCATATATCATTATGTCAGATGATTTTCATGCATCTGAATATGTGGGAGATTATTTTAAATGCAGAGAATACATTTCCGGTTTTGATGGTTCGGCGGGAATACTGGTTGTTACCCGGAAGGAAGCGGGACTTTGGACAGATGGCAGATATTTTATACAGGCAAAGAGGCAGCTTGCAGGAACCGGAATTACTTTGTTTAAGGTGGGGGAAAAGAATGTTCCGGGTGTTTTGGAGCATTTGGAAAAAACATTACCTGAGGGAAGCCATTTAGGATATGATGGCAGAACCATGTCCGTTCATTATGCAAAGAAAATGAAAGAAAAGCTTGCATATAAGAAAATCACCTTTGTTGAGGATGTGGATTTGGTGGGAAATATATGGGAAAACCGACCGGAGCTATCCCATGAACCCATATGGATTTTAGAGGATTGTTATTCCGGTATGACCCGGGAAGAGAAACTATCGAATCTGCGAAAGGAAATGGAGCGTTTAGGGGCTGATTATCATTTAATATCTTCCTTAGATGATATTGCATGGCTTTATAACATCAGAGGTAATGATATCTTATATAATCCTGTGGCATTAGCATATACTTTGGTTGACCGGGTCGGTAATCAGACTATATTGTATACACAGGATCAGGCTGTGGGAAAAAAGGAATTAAAAGTATTAGAACATAGTGGAATTACGATTCGCTCTTATTTTGATATATATGATGATATTAAAAATCTTGGGAAGGAAGAATTTTGTCCGAAGTCAGATTCTTCTGTCTCCTTATTGCTTGATGAGAATGCAGTTAATGTCGCTCTATTTTCAACAATACCAAAGGATATCAGGATTATGAATAAGACTAATCCAACTCATTTTGCAAAAGCAGTTAAAAACCCCGTGGAGATTGAAAATGAGAGACAGGCCCATATAAAAGATGGTGTTGCGGTTACAAAACTGATTTACTGGTTGAAAACCATTCAAAACAGTGAGGAATTTAAGGAAGGGAAAATTACCGAATTAGTGGTTAGTAATAAACTGTTACAATTTAGGAAAGAGCAGGAGGGCTTCATTAGCCAAAGCTTTGCCCCTATTGTAGCAACAGCAGCTCATGGCGCCATTGTACACTATGAGCCAACTAAGGATACAGATGTACCAATTGAAAATAATTCATTTCTGCTTATGGATACCGGAGGCCAGTATTATCAGGGAACCACGGATATTACCAGAACTGTTGCGATTGGAAAAGTAACAAAGGAACAGAAACGGCATTATACGGCTGTGCTGCGTGGCAACTTGAATTTGGCAAATGCCTGTTTCAAAGAAGGAGTAGCCGGTGCAAATTTGGATTATCTTGCAAGAAGTCCTTTGTGGGAATTGGGGCTTGACTATAATCATGGTACAGGGCATGGCGTGGGATATTTATTAAATGTACATGAAGGCCCTAATGCTATCCGGTTGAAGGATGCAAACCGTCAGGTGGGAAGTTCCTTTGCAGAGGGAATGATAACATCAGATGAGCCGGGGCTTTATTTAGAAGGAAAGTACGGGATTCGGTTAGAGAATCTGATTCTTTGTGTAAAGGATAAAAAGACAGAGGCAGGTCAGTTTCTGAAATTTGATACATTAACCATGGTTCCTTTTGACCGGGATGCCATTCTTTTAGAGGATATGACGGATGAGGATATAAGCAGATTAAACGCTTATCATAAACTTGTGTATGATAGGATTTCTTCTTATCTTACAAAAGAGGAAGCAAAATGGTTATATAAAGAAACAAGACCCTTTGAAAGGATTCGTTAATATGGATAAACAAAAGAAAAAACAACCAAAGTTTGTTATGACAGGGATGATGGCAAGATATTTGATTAAGCTTGCAATTCGTATAGGAATTTTTATAAGCATTTTTATATTTTATATATTAAATAAACCGGAAATGTGCAGGGTAATGACAATGAATGTGTACAAGGGAATTCGCCCTATTCATTTGTTATGGCTTTACTTTATGGGTCTGATGCTGCTCCATATATTTCCTTTTGAGAAAATCCGCCTTACCATGGCTAGAAGAAAAGCGGAAGAGAAACCATATGTACCGGTAAAAAACTATGACGAACTGCAGCTGCTTCGTTTTGTACAAAATCAGAATGTGAAGGCCTGGACTGTAATGCTTGTATGGCTGTTAGCCAATTGCGTAATCGGCGGGTTATATTTGTTAGATATATTGGATGATGCGGATTTGTTAATGTGTACGGTATTTTTCTTCCTGTGTGATTATATATGTATTTTATTTTTCTGTCCGTTTCAGAAGCTTATTATGAAAAACCGTTGCTGTGTTAACTGCCGTATTTATGACTGGGGTCATTTTATGATGTTTACACCAATGCTTTTTATAAAGAACTTTTTTAGCTGGAGTCTGTTTATAACCTCCTGTGTTGTATTGATTCATTGGGAGGTT
This sequence comes from Lachnospiraceae bacterium, assembly GCA_051880415.1. Lineage (GTDB taxonomy): Bacteria > Bacillota > Clostridia > Lachnospirales > Lachnospiraceae > CAG-590. The sequence continues at coordinate 16,672 of JBJENX010000076.1, forward strand.
TTGTATGCAAAGCATCCGGAACGGTTCTGGCATGGCTCGAATCAGAATTTAAGGTGTGTAAACTGTAAGGATAAAACCTGCCAGATTAAAAACCGGATTATGGGCAGAGTGGATATAGATAATGAAACATATAGATAATTGCGAAACTCATGTATTGATAGAATACGTTGTACAATTATAACAATAACATTTTCGGCACGCTCTCGCTCCGCTTCAAACGTAGCGGTACTAATGCCTTAAAATACAAGGCATAAGTACCGACGTTTTCAGAGGGTACGAAAATGTTACTTGTTATAATTGCACAACGCACATTAATCAAAAGGGAGTTTCGCAATCTCCTAATAACGAAATATAGTGTAAGGGGAGTAAATGATAGTCCGGTAAAAAAAGATAGATTAATATGATAAGAAAATAGTTGCCAATTACTGTCAAAATACAGTACAATATAATTTGGGTGTTTTGAATGGAATCATATACAAAACACTCACTGCATACAAGATTAAAGGAGAAAGAAAAATGGGAAAGTTTTTTCAGGAAGAGATTGAGACCGCTTCGAGAGAAGAGATTGAAAAGATTCAAACAGAAGGTTTGGTTAATGTAGTAAAAAGGGTATATGAAAATGTAGAGTATTACCGTAACATGATGGATAACCATGGTGTTAAGCCGGAAGATGTTAAGTCTTTGGCAGATGTAACAAAGCTTCCATTTACAACAAAGGATGATTTAAGAGATGCATACCCATATGGTTTAATGGCAAAGCCCCTTAAGGAGTGTGTAAGAATTCAGTCTACATCAGGAACAACCGGTCGTCGTGTTGTGGATTTTTATACACATAATGATATCGACATGTGGGAAAATGGATGTGCCCGTGCAATTGTTGCTGCAGGCGGTACAGATGAGGATGTTTGTCAGGTGTCTTACGGATATGGATTATTTACAGGAGGTCCCGGTTTAAATGGTGGTTCCCATAAGGTAGGTTGCTTGACCGTTCCTATGTCATCAGGTAATACAGATCGTCAGTTGATGTTCATGACAGATTTAGAAGCAACCATTTTATGTTGTACACCTTCTTATGCTGCTTTCCTCGCAGAATCTGTGAAGGAGAGAGGTATTAAGGACAAATTAAAGTTGAAAGCCGGTATCTTTGGCGCAGAGGCATGGTCTGAGGAAATGAGATCCACCATTGAAGCAGGTCTTGGAATTAAGGCATATGATATTTATGGTTTAACGGAGATGGAAGGACCCGGTGTTGCTTTTGAGTGTCAGGAACAGGATGGAATGCATATATGTGAGGATTATTTCCTTCCGGAGATTTTGGATCCGGAAACCTTAGAGCCGGTTCCGGACGGACAGGTTGGTGAGCTGGTAATTACAAGCTTTGCCAGAGAAGCATTTCCATTGCTTCGTTACCGTACAAAGGACATTACCTATATTACCCATGAAAAGTGTAAATGCGGTCGTACCCATGCACGTATTCACAGATTAATGGGTAGAACAGATGACATGCTGATTATTAAAGGTGTAAATGTATATCCTTCCCAGATTGAGGAGGTATTAATTAAAAAGGGTATGCCTGAAAATTATCAGTTGATTGTAGACCGTGTAAATAATAGTGATACATTGGATGTTAATGTTGAAATGACTCCGGAGATGGAAGCGGATGCTTCATTTGATAAAGCAGGAAAAGAAAAACAGCTGGTAGCCGCTCTTAAGAGTATGCTTGGTATATATGCAAAGGTAACATTAGTTGATTCAAAATCCATTGTCCGCTCAGAGGGTAAGGCAGTCAGAGTAATTGATAATCGTAAAATTTAATGATACAACGACGGAAAAATCAGGCGGATTCGTTTTGTCTGATTTTTCTTCTATATTAAGAAATGATGAGAAAAAAGGAGGGGTTATGATGGAGGAAACACGTAAAGGAATGGCTATTGCATCTTTGATACTGGGAATTTTATCCTGCACAATCTGTTGTTGTATTGGCGGGGTGCTTGGTATCGTTGGATTGATACTTGGAATTGTAAGCGTTAGCAAGGGATTAGGTGGTAAAGGCCTGGCAATCGGAGGTATTGTGACATCAGGTATTGGTATTTTAGTCGGTCTTGCAATGATTGCACTTGTTATGAATCCTGATTTTCAGGAGGGCTTTTGGGAAGGCTTTGAAGAGGGCTATGAAGCAGGATATAATGGTGATTTTGATTTTGAGGATGATGCACCGGATATTTCGGGAACCTTTATGGCTGATGACGGCTCTACCATATATTTTTACGAAGACGGAACCTTTGACTGGTATCGGGATGAGGAAAATTCAGATGATTTGAAATCAGGCAATTACAGTGCGGTATTTGGTGATGATGCAGAAGAGATGTTAACAACGGATTTAAGTGAGTATGGTATAACGCAACAGGAGTTAGATGATTATCATGACCGTAATGAAGACGTTGACTTATATAAACAGGAAAACCTGGTTGTGCTTACCTTAGAAACAACCGACATAGAGTTAGATGATTCGGATGTGGATATGCCGGATTTACCATATACGGTATATTATTATGGTCATTGTGACGGTGATTCCTTTGATGGAGTCAATATGAGTACCGCAAATTATTTCATACTTACAAGACAGGAATAAATATGATATATGAGGGGGAAGGATATAATGAAAAAGTTAGGTGGAATACTGGTAGCTGTTATAGCAGGTATATTTGGTATTTTCCTATATATTTGCTTATGCGTCTATGGAAAATTTGATGAAGAAAGATATCCCCAGGCGTATTTAGATGCAATTTATCATGAAGATTATGGGGATATGGCAGAGGTTTTGCATATTGAAGAAGATGATGTGGAGAAATATATTCAGAATGCAAAAGCAGAAGTTTTGCAGGATGCAATTAATGAATTTTCCACTTATGAATTGACTGATGCTAACAAAAAGAGACTTAGTGAGACTGTAAGTTCTTTGTATAATTGTGCAAAATATGAAGTGATTGATGTCCAAAAATTAAAAAGCAATACTTATTGTGCAACTGTTAGTGTGTATCAATTTCAGTTTTCTGACCAGTTAAAAAAGGATGTTGAAAATTCTGTTAAGAAAAATGCTTATAACCTCCGGGGAAAAAATGATGCCCAGTTATATGATGCAGCAATTGAAATTGTGTGTGATTGCCTGGATGAGCAGATATCAAATCCTGCATATGCAACATCTCCCTCGGTGGTACAATTAACATTTACAAGAGATTCAATTTTTTCAAGTATATATGAAGTGGAATCTGATGAAGAAATAGAAAAATTTACGCATGCATTAATCGATATAGAAGAATAAAAAATATGGGAGAATAGAAAGATGGAAAAGGATATATGGCAGCTTAGACCCGCAGGCTTTGAAATAAATGAACAATTTAAGGTGATATACGGAAGGGTAAATGGAATTAATGTGATGTTAGAGCCGTATAAAACGGTAAATACCCATTATCTGACATTTCGTATGGATTTATCAGATGAAGACAAAAGGGAAGAATTGTTATCCTATTTAAGAACCTTGGAAAATCAGTATTCTTACATTACTTATGCCGGATGGAATCATAAATTTATGATATACCTGTCTTTCCATACATCGGAAGACGAGGATCTTTTGCACATTAATACATTAATCGATAAAGTAACTGAAAAATGTAACGAGCTGGGTCTTTATAATTGTTGTGAGAATTGCAAAAGACGGGGAGATTTCCGTTTTGTAGATATATCAGGTGATAAATATCAGATGTGCAGCAGTTGTGCAGAGAAATTTAAGGACTCTCTGCAGAATTTTAACCAGAAGCATGAAAAAGTGATTCTTGGTATCCTAGGGGGCATCATAGGTGCTATGTTAGGATCCCTGTTGTGGATTTTACTGGATCAGATACATTTTATTGCAGGTATTGCCGGATATGCCATTGTATTTTGTTCCTTTAAAGGATATATAAAGCTTGGCGGAAGAATTTCCAAAAAAGGCGTGGTGGCATGTATTATTATCTGTATATTTACCATATTGGGGGCGGATTTGTTTTCCTTTGCGATTGATATCTATAAGGAGTTTGCCGGCTCCTATCATATAACCTTTTCACAGGCTATTTTAAGTGTTCCTTTGTTTTTAACGGAAAAGAGAATACTTGGACGTATATTACTGAACTTGGGTCTTGGATATTTAATTGCTTTTATCGGATGTTATTCATTTGTTGAAGGTGTGTGGAAAACAACAGAAAAGAAGCAAACAAAAGAAATCCATTATATATAAATAAGGCTTTAAATTTTCTTGACTTTTAATTGGGCTTATCCTATATTATGATATATATGAAAGGTTATGAGAAAGAGGAGTAGAAACATTTCCTTGCAAGAGAGAATGATTCTCAGGCTGAAAGATCATTTCAAGAAGAGTGTTTTGAAGGTAGCTTTTGAACTATGTGGCTGAGAAAGATTTCATGTAGGTCACATCGGAATCGTCCCCGTTATAGGATATGATAAGTATACAATAAGGTGGTACCGCGATATTTCGCCCTTTGTCTGCAGACAGAGGGCTTTTTTTATTATTTGTCAAAAGTACAATATTGAACCACAATATAAATGGGTTGTTTCATGGGGTAGGTGAGATTTTACATGGAAAAAAGAATCAAACAGTTAATTGCTGATATAAAAATGTATGACAGCATTGAACCTTATGGTGGGGTCAGTAAGGTGTTGTTTCCGGCTATATTATTGGCAATGACCATGTATTCATCATTGATGGTATATGTCCACGCTAAGGCCGGTAATTCCATGATGTGGATTACATCTTTAATACTTGCAATTGTCTTTTTTGTCAATTTTATATTGTATACCATTATGAAGAAAAAGAAATTATCTACCTTCTTGTCGGTTTTGATTGTAATGTGTTTGTTTAGTTTTTATTTTCTCAAAGGGGGAAGTGAAGGCTATTCAGCCATATGGATTTTATTACTTCCATTTACTATGTTTGTTCTGGTAGATGCACCTTTTGCTATGATGGCAAGTGTGTATTTTCAGGTATTGTTTATTGTTTTTTGCTGGACACCGGCAAGTGCCATGGTAGAGGATTTATATAATCCGGTTATGTTGTTCCGGCTGCCCTTTTGGTATTTCTTTTCCTTTATGGTGGGATTGATATCTTATATCCAGATGTTCCGGTCTGCAAAACAAAAGGCGGAGCTGGTGGCAAAAGCGGAAAACTCTGCGGAGGATGCCCGTCTGGCCAATGTTGCGAAGAGCAGCTTCCTTGCAAATATGTCCCATGAGATTCGGACACCCATTAATGCAATTCTTGGAATGGATGAAATGCTGCTTCGTAAGGTAGAAGACCCTACCTGTAGGGAGTATGCCTTAAATATTGAAAGTGCCGGAAACAGTTTGCTTGCACTAATTAATGATATTCTTGATTTTACAAAAATAGAATCAGGTAAAATGGAGCTTCTTCCGGTGGAATATCAGGTAAATTCTCTATTAAATGATTGTTATAATCTGGTAAATATGAGAGCTTTGGATAAGAATCTTGATTTTTTGATTGATAATAATAAAGACATTCCGGCAGTGTTATTTGGTGATGAAACCCGTATCCGTCAGATTATTGTGAATCTTCTTACCAATGCCATTAAGTATACCAATGAAGGTCAGGTAAAGCTTTCTGTTGATTATGAGAAGATCGATGAGGATAATATCCAATTGCAAATAAGTGTATCCGATACGGGAATTGGAATTGAGAAGGGAAATAAAGAGAAACTGTTTCAGTCATTTCAAAGGGTGGATTTGGAGCACAATCGTAATGTTGAAGGTTCAGGATTAGGGCTTACCATTACAAAGCAATTTGTGGATATGATGAAGGGAACAATATATGTCAGCAGTGAATATGGAAAGGGTTCTACCTTTATTGTTAATCTGCCTCAACAGGTAGTTGACAAAACTGCCATGGGACATTTTGTTGCCAGACAGGATACATCAGTGCCTAATTACCGGGAGCGAATTTATGCACCGGAAGCAAAGGTTTTGGTGGTTGATGATGTAATGATGAATCTTAAGGTGTTTGAAGCATTACTTAAGGATACCGGAATAAATATTGATTTGTGTTTAAGCGGATTAGAGGCGATTAAGTGTGCCCAGCAAAAACAATATGATTTGATATTTATGGATCACATGATGCCCAATATGGATGGTATAGAAACATTTAAAAATATCCGCTCTATTGATACCATGAATAATGACACACCGGTTATTATGTTGACGGCAAATGCCATAGCAGGTGTGAGAGATATGTATTTAAAGGAAGGCTTTACAGATTATTTATCTAAACCTGTTAAGGTAGATGCTTTGGAAAATATGATAATAAAATATCTTCCGGAGGAACGTTTTTTTAAAAAAACACAGGAAACAAAGGAAGAACCGGAAGTGGTGGAAACCTCTTTTCCAAGGCTTAAGGAACGTTTTCCTTATCTGGATGTGGATGTAGGTATGCAGTATTGCGGCGGTATGGAGGAATTCTATATTGAGATGCTTAAGACCTATGTTGAAAGTTCAAAGCTTCAGATTTTGCATGATGCCTACTATGAAAAAGATTGTGAAGCATACAAAATTAATGCCCACGCATTAAAAAGTACATCCTTAACAATCGGTGCCACAAAGCTGTCTGAGGCAGCAAAAGAATTGGAATATGCATGTAAGGAAGAGCGTTACGAATATATTAAGGATAATCATTATGTGGTAATGTCCATGTATAGGGAGCTTTTGGATAACCTTACAAAAGAATTAGAGATGTAGCATTTGTAATATTAGACAATTGCGAAACTCTGTTTTTTGTAAAATACGTTTTTAAAAAATATAATTCAATATAAGGCACGCTCTCGCTACTTGTCGCTAGTAACGGTACTAACAATGAAGCACTAAGTTCGGAAAAACCTCACTAAGTGCTCATATAATATATATCAAAATATAAAAGGAGTATAGATATGACAAAGGAATTAGAAAAAAATTATAACCCATCGGAGATTGAAGACAGAATTTATCAAAACTGGATGGACAAGAAATATTTCCATGCAGAAGTTGACCGTAGTAAAAAACCATTTACTATTGTTATGCCGCCACCAAATGTAACAGGACAGCTTCATATGGGTCATGCTTTAGATAATACCATGCAGGATATTTTAATTCGTTTTAAAAGAATGCAGGGATATAATGCTTTATGGCAACCGGGTACTGACCATGCAGCGATTGCTACAGAGGTAAAGGTAATTGAGAAGTTAAAGAGTGAAGGTATTGATAAAAATGATATCGGCCGTACGGAATTTTTGAAACATGCATGGGAATGGAAAGAGGAGTACGGTAACCGGATTATTAATCAGTTAAAGAAGCTTGGTTCATCTGCCGACTGGGACAGAGAACGGTTTACAATGGATGAAGGTTGTTCGGCGGCAGTACAGGAAGTATTTGTTAAGCTTTATGATAAAGGCTATATTTATAAAGGTTCCAGAATCATTAACTGGTGTCCTGTATGTAAAACCTCCATTTCTGATGCGGAGGTTATTCATGAAGAGCAGGCAGGACATTTCTGGCATATCAACTATCCGGTAGTCGGAGAAGAAGGTCGTTTTGTGGAGATTGCCACAACCCGTCCGGAAACCTTATTAGGTGATACTGCCGTTGCGGTAAATCCTGATGATGAGAGATATAAGGATATTATTGGTAAAATGTTAAAATTACCACTTACTGACCGTGAGATTCCTGTGATTGCAGATGAATATGTTGATAAGGAATTTGGTACAGGTTGTGTTAAGATAACACCTGCCCATGACCCTAACGATTTTGAGGTTGGCAAGCGTCATAATCTGGAAGAGATTAATATTATGAATGATGATGCCACCATTAATGAATTAGGTGGCAAGTATGCGGGAATGGACAGATACGAAGCAAGAGAGGCGATGCTTAAGGATTTAGATGACCTTGGTTTGCTGGTTGCGGTAAAGGATCATACCCATCAGGTTGGTACCCATGACAGATGTAAAACAACTGTTGAGCCGTTAATTAAACCACAGTGGTTTGTAAGGATGAAGGAAATGGGTGAGGCTGCCCTTAAGGTAGTAGATACGGATGAGCTTAACTTTGTTCCGGAACGTTTTGATAAGATTTATAAGCATTGGTTAGAGAACATTCGTGACTGGTGTATTTCAAGACAGTTATGGTGGGGACATAGAATTCCTGCTTATTATTGTGATGAGTGTGGAGAGGTTGTGGTTTCTAAGGAAGCACCTTCGGTTTGTCCAAAATGTGGATGTACCCACTTAACACAGGATGAGGATACGTTAGATACATGGTTTTCTTCAGCATTATGGCCTTTCTCAACACTTGGTTGGCCGGAAAAAACAGAGGAAATGGATTATTTTTATCCAACAGATGTTTTGGTAACCGGATACGATATTATTTTCTTCTGGGTTGTTCGTATGGTATTTTCTGCTTTAGAGCAAACCGGTAAGAGTCCATTTAAACATGTATTAATTCATGGTCTGGTTCGTGATGATCAGGGACGTAAGATGAGTAAATCTTTGGGAAATGGTATTGACCCGTTAGAGATTATTGATGAGTATGGAGCAGATGCTCTTCGTCTTACTTTGATAACAGGAAACGCACCGGGTAATGATATGCGTTTTTATATGTCGAGAGTTGAGGCAAGCCGTAACTTTGCCAATAAGGTATGGAATGCATCCCGGTTTATTATGATGAACATTGAGAAATCGGATGTGAAAGAGGTGGATTTAAATTCACTTACTTTGGCTGACCGTTGGATTTTATCTAAGGTTAATACATTGGCAAAGGATGTAACAGAAAACTTAGATAAATTTGAACTGGGAATTGCAGTAGATAAGGTATATAACTTTATTTGGGAGGAATTCTGTGACTGGTATATTGAGATGGTAAAACCCCGTCTTTATAATGACGAGGATGAAACAAAGGCGGCTGCTTTGTGGACTCTTAAAACGGTATTAATAAATGCCCTTAAGATGCTTCATCCATATATGCCGTTTATTACAGAGGAAATATTTACAACCTTACAGAATGAAGAAGAGTCCATTATGGTTTCAAAATGGCCTGAATTTAAAGAGGAGTGGAATTTTGCTTCTGACGAGATGGCAGCAGACACCATTAAGGAGGCTGTTCGTGGAATTCGTAATCTTCGTAAGGAAATGAATGTTCCTAATAGTAAAAAGGCATTGGTTTACGTTGTATCAGAAAAGGAAGCTGTTCGTAATATTTTTGAGGATGCCAAAGTATTCTTTGCAACCTTAGGATTTGCTTCGGAAGTAATGGTACAGGCAGATAAGGCCGGTATTGCTGATGATGCGGTTTCAGCTGTTATTCACGATGCGGTAGTTTATATACCATTTGCGGATTTAGTAGATGTAGAGAAAGAAATTGAACGTCTTACAAAGGAAAAGAGCCGTTTAGAAGGCGAGATTAAGCGTTGTACAGGAATGCTTAATAATCCAAAATTTGTTGATAAAGCACCGAAGAATAAGGTTGATGAGGAAAAGGAAAAGCTTTCAAAATATGAAGGCATGCTTGCAACTGTAAATGAGCGTTTGGCACAGCTTGGAAAGTAAAATGCAATATAAAAGAAATGAGAAAATTGAATTATTAAGAGTGATTTCATGTCTGCTGGTAATCTGTATACATGTATCAAATTATTATAGTAGAGGGTATGGGAAGATTTCGGAGTCTTCCTATATCGTCTCTATTATTATAAATGGATATAGCAGGGTAGCCGTTCCTATATTCTTTATGATTAGCGGATATCTGTTGATTCATGAACATATAGCAATTAAAAAGAGTATAAGACGGGTAATAGGAACTGCATGGATTCTGATTTTTTGGAGTGGTGTTTATTATATCTGGAATTTTTTTTACAGAGATAAAATATATGACTTGCAATTACTTTTTGAAGAACCCGTTAAGAAACATTTATGGTTTTTATATGCAATACTTGGTATGTATATTGCACTGCCTTTTCTTCAGTGCCTGCTTAAAAATATGCCGCCTTTGTTAATGAAATACTTTGTGTTGTTATGGGTGCTTTTTTTAACTGCAAATTATGTACTTGCCCTGTTAGATATGGAAGTAACCTATCAGGTTCCCCTTGTAGGCAGTTCCTGTTATCTAGGTTATTTTATTATGGGATATCTTATTCGTTGTTTTGAAGGAAGGATTCCCGTAAAAAAATGGGAATGTGTTGTAATTGCCCTTGTTGCAGGAATGATAACTGTTGTAGCCACATATTTATATACCGATTATAAAGGCTTTCATGTAGAGAGATTTTTTGAGTATCGTAATATTTTAATTGGCATTAGTGCAACGGCAGTTTTTATCGGTGTTTTGCAGGGAAAGGAACAGCAGCTTAAGAAAAATACGTTAAAGATTATACGGTGTATTTCAAGGCACTCCCTAACCATATATCTATCTCATATATTGTTTTTGGATATTATTAAGAAAGAGTGCAATCCCAGAGGATTGTTTTCCGGTGTGGGAATAATATTGTATGTTGGTATTGTATTTGTAATTACCCTTGTTTTCTCCGTTGCTTTTGATAGAATATCCGGAAAAATACACAAAATTGTGCAGGCAATCATAAAAGGTAAACCGGCAGAAAACCGGTAGGTAAATATATTAATTTGAGAGGGAAATGCTATGGAATTAAAATCGGGAGACCCTGTGGAAGAGAAAAAAACATCAGGACTGAAACTGGTTACGGAAAATGAAGAAGAAATAAAAAAGAAAACTGACATATCCGATATTGAAACATGGGATTTTAGTATGGGAGAAGCCCCTTACTATGTAACTCAGGGGAAGAGTAAATTACAAAAAGAGGCCAAGGAAAACAGGGAAGTGAAGCCATCGGATATTATTGTTAAAATATCCAAAATCCTAATGTATGTTGCGGTGGTTGTTGAGATTATATTTTTGGCTATGGTGTGTATGGGGAATGGTAATACCATATTATATCGTCTGACAGATTATAAATATATTCTATATACGGTTGCTCTTGTTTTATTTGTGGATGCCCTTTTGGTAAATATATTATTTGAATTTCATCTTGTGTTAGTCCCGGTTGCTTTGGTTTTGCCTTTTTTTTATCCGTTTTTACGAGGCAGCATTGTTGATAGTAAAAAGGGGATAGGGCAGATTACGTCTCTTTTGTATTTTTTAAGTATATGCTTTACCCTTGGTTGCCTGTGGACTGCACATGTTAATTATGGAAACCTGTTAACAATGGAAGACAGGCAGCTTCAGGAGAAACTTGTAAATTGCATGGATATGCAGATGGAAAATGGAGACAGCCTTTTTGAATTTCTAAAAAAAGAAATGGATGATGAAGAACTCAGTTTCATGAATGAAGGAGATATTTCCTATATTTGCGTGAAGGGAAACGGATATGTTTATTTAAAAGATGATGGTTTTGTAACTCGGATGAAAAAGGATGTCCCTACTACACTTACTTTTCAGATTATGAATGGAAATTCTTTAAAATTATGTTCTGTGACCTTAAAAGAGGATGAACTGACTGAGTCGGGTATGAAAAATTACTGGAACTGGGTTACGATGTATTAAAGGAGAGTTGACAGCAGGGGGGCTTTTATATATAATCCACTTTATGAAGTTAAAGCGTTGCAACTTAAAAGCTTTAAAGAACAAAAGAAGAGGGAGAAAGAAAAATGGCAATTAAGATTATTTTATTAATCGTATTTTTTTCAGTTATGATTGGCATTGGTTTTTATTCGAGAAAAAATGCGACCAATGTAAATGATTTTGTACTTGGAGGAAGAGGGGTTGGTCCATGGCTTACGGCATTTGCCTTTGGTACCTCATATTTCTCATCTGTTGTATTTGTAGGTTATGCGGGACAGTTTGGTTGGAAGTATGGATTGTCTTCTACCTGGATTGGACTGGGCAATGCATTTATTGGAAGCTTACTGGCTTGGTTGGTTCTTGGACGGAGAACCCGTATTATGACACAGAAATTAGATGCAAGAACAATGCCGGAGTATTTTGGAAAGCGTTTTGATTCTAAGGCACTTCGAATTGTTGGTTCTGCAATTGCCTTTGTATTTTTAGTACCATATACAGCATCTATTTATAATGGTTTGTCACGTTTGTTTGGTATGGCATTTTCCATTGATTACAAAGTATGTATTATTGTAATGGCATTACTAACCGGTGTATATGTAATTGCCGGTGGATATATGGCAACAGCATTAAATGACTTTATTCAGGGTATTGTTATGTTGTTTGGAATTTGTGCTGTGATTGTTGCTGTTTTAAATGGGCAGGGAGGCTTCCTTAATGCTCTTCAGAAATTATCGGCTATTTCGGCTGATGACGTTGCGGTTCCCGCTTTGCAGGGAGGACAGGGTTTATTAACAAGCTTTTTTGGTCCTGATCCTGTAAACTTATTTGGCGTTATTGTATTAACATCTTTAGGTACATGGGGACTTCCCCAGATGGTACATAAATTTTATGCCATTAAGGATGAAAAGGCAGTAAAAACCGGTACCATTGTATCTACATTTTTTGCTATTATTATTTCCGGTGGATGTTACTTCTTAGGTGGTTTTGGCCGTTTGTTTGACTGTCCTGCAATCTATAAGGAAGATGGCTCTGTAGCCTTTGACTCCATTGTTCCACAGATGTTATCAACACTTCCGGATTTGTTAATTGGAATTGTGATTGTACTGGTTTTATCGGCATCCATGTCAACACTTTCTTCTTTGGTGCTGACATCAAGCTCTACATTAACATTGGATTTCCTAAAAGAATCAGTTGCAAAAAATATGAGTGATAAGACACAGTTAATTGTTATGAGGGTGTTGGTGGCAGGATTTATTATTGTATCTGTAATTCTTGCATTAAATCCTCCAACATTTATTGCACAGCTTATGGGAATTTCCTGGGGTGCATTAGCAGGTGCATTTTTAGCACCATTTATGTATGGTTTGTATTCAAAGAAGATTACAAAAGCTTCCGTTTGGGTAAGTTATATTGTAGGCGTAGGTATTACAGTTTCTAATATGTTTTTAAAATTCATTGCGTCACCCATTAATGCAGGTGCAATCGCTATGGTGGCAGGGTTAATTGTAGTTCCTATTGTAAGCCTTATTACTCCAAAGATGAAAAAGGAATATGTAGATGAAATATTTACCTGCTATGATGAGACGGTTACTGTCCATAAGACTAAATCATTAGAGGAATAATGTTTTGGTAGGATTGAGAGATATCCTGCCGGAATATCATTTTAAAAAATACGCAAATTTATCGGTAGATTCTGTGTCCGGTTGATTTGCGTATTTTTGCATTACTTAATTCATGTAAAAAACAATTTATGTAAAAAGGGTGTAAACTTGTTTGTAAAAACTTTTATTCAGTGATATACTTATTTTTGCTTGGAAAATTATGATTAGCTGTGGTGTTTTATTGACATGAGAAATAATATTATATATAGTGCATATAGCATATAATTTTTATGGAGATGCTATATGTCATATGCATAGAAAAATGGAAACGGAGTGTAATATGATTAAGAATATAATTAAAGGTATTATCATTGGAATTGCAAACATTATTCCCGGAGTTTCAGGAGGTACTATGGCTGTATCCATGGGTATCTATGATAAACTGATTCATTGTGTAACACATTTATTTAGTGAATTTAAGAAGAGTGTGAAATTTTTGATTCCCATATTTATTGGGGCAGCAATTGGATTGGTAGGTTTATCCTTTGTAATTGAGTATATGTTTGAGCATGCTCCATTACCTACGAATCTCCTTTTTATTGGACTGATTGTGGGTGGTTTGCCGGCTATTTGGAAAAAGGTAAAGGGCAATACTATTAGAGGAGGACATATTCTTTCTTTTATTTTGTTTTTTGCATTGGTTGCAGGTCTTGCGGCTTTTGGCAATGGTGAGGGAACGGATGTGGTGTTAAATCCCGGAATCGGAATGGCTTTAATTTTATTTTTTATAGGAATTATTGCTTCTGCAACAATGATTATCCCGGGAGTTTCCGGATCCATGATATTGTTGTTGATTGGGTTTTATAATCCCATTGTGAAGGAGATTAATGCATTTATAAAAGCTTTGGTTTCCCTTGACGGAGTAGGATTAAAAAGAGGATTTGCTTTGTTTATTCCCCTTGGTCTTGGTATAGTGGTAGGGATATTTGCAATTGCCAAGCTGATTGAGGTTGTATTTGAAAAATTTCCTCTTTATGCATATTGGGCGATTATTGGTCTGATTGCAGCTTCGCCGGTGGCAATTTTACTGGTAGGAGAGATAGGAAAAATATCTGTAGGAAGCATTCTGGCAGGTATCGTATGCCTTGCGGTAGGAAGCTTTACGGCTTATCATTTGGGAGAATAAGATTTATAAACTTTATTTTGTTTTAATAGGAATAATATATTTTTAAAAATATAGAAAGAAATGGAGGCATGAGAAATGATAAAAATTTATCGCACGGAAAATGGAAAAATAGGAGAAGAGCATGCCTTTGACCCCGGTTCATGGATTCAGCTTACAGATCCAAGCTCCGATGAAATAGAGTTGATTTCTAAACGATTTGAAATAGATATTGCCGATGTTCGTGCCGCTATGGATGCGGATGAAAGTTCCCGTGTTGAGATTGAGGATGATTACACTTTGATTTTGATTGATATTCCTGTAGTTGAGATTCGTAACGATCAGAAGGCATATACGGCAATTCCCCTTGGTATATTATTGTTAGATGAATTTTTGATTACCATATGTGCAGAGGAAACACCGGTGCTGCAGTATTTCATTAATTCTACTGTTCGTGAGTTTAGTACGAAAAAGCAGATGCGGTTTATATATCAGATATTATATAGAACCTGTATGTCCTATCAGCTGTATCTTCGTACCATTGATAATAAACGAACAGAGATTGAAGAACGTGCACAGGATGATATGAAGGAAGAGGATTTGGTTACACTTCATGAATTAGAGTCCAATCTTGTTTACTTTGCAACTTCACTTCGTGCCAACGGTGCGGTTATTGACAGACTGTCCAGATACAGCCGGGTGCGGCAGTTTCCGGAGGATAAAGATTTGCTGGATGATGTACGGGTGGAGAATGGACAGGCTATAGAAATGACCATTATATATCGTGATATTATTCATGGTACCAGAGAGCTTTTGTCTAATATTATTGACATAAGACTAAATAATGTTATGAAGTATTTGGCAGCCATTACCATAGTTATGGCAATTCCCAATATTGTTTCCGGATTTTATGGAATGAATGTGGTGTCGGACTGGGTACCTTTATATGATACACCATTTGGATTTGGAATTATTATAATTCTTACCCTTTTGATTTGTCTGATTTCTCTTAAGTATCTTAAAAAGAAAAAATTCTTATAAAATCATATAAAAAAGTTCTGTAGTTCAGACACGCTTTCGCTGCTCTCACCTCGTAGCGGATACTAAATTCGCACCATGTGCTCATTCAGTACCAACGGGTTCAAAGCGTCTGAAACTACATGAACTTTTTTATTTTATCGTTATTTACTTTTTGACGATACTCTAATTCTTAGTGCAACAGCCCCTTTGGTTTGGTCAGCATTTTTCCGGTTCCGGATATTCTACACCAAAGGTATCTACTGTTATGGATTTGATTTTCTGCTCGGTTAATGGTTTATCATGATAATCTGTATCAACGCATGCAATCTTATCTACAATATCCAAACCCTCTGTGATTTTTCCAAATGCAGCATATTGTCCGTCTAAATGTGGAGAAGTTTTATGCATAATAAAGATTTGGGAACCTGCAGAGTCAGGCATCATGGAACGAGCCATGGAAAGTACTCCCGGGGTATGTTTCAGATTGTTTTCAAAACCATTCATAGAAAATTCTCCCTTGATACTATATCCGGGACCACCCATTCCTGTGCCTTCAGGGCAACCTCCCTGAATCATAAAGCCTTTAATGACACGATGGAAAATCAAACCATCATAATAGCCTTTTTTTACCAAAGAAATAAAGTTATTTACTGTGTTTGGAGCAATATCAGGATAAAGCTCTGCTTTCATAACGTCTCCGTTTTCCATTGTAATTGTAACAATTGGATTTGCCATAATTACCCATCCTTTCTCAATCGAATATTAGTGGTATTCTATCATTTCTGATAAAGGGTTGCAAGTGTCAATCATAAATCCTTATTTTATGAAATTCATGTAATATATATGGGTTGATAATGTCATGAAAAGTTAATAATATTTCATATGGAGTTAATTGCATTTTTTAAGGAAATTCAATATTATATAGATACATAATAAACCGGTTTAAATAGATGAAAAGGAGATGGTGATTGCAGAACAATTTATATACTTTAATTCACATGTGAAATGGAACTTTTTTATTTTTATTTACTTGCGTTACCCCTTTGAATCAACTATAATATAGATTAGGTATGTTTTATACAAATGTGGTATATATGTAGTAAAGGGGCGTTATATATATGAAAAAAGTAAGTTTCAGAGTAAGGAATTTTGATAAAGAACAATTTTTAACTTATAACATTGATAATGAAGCTGACTTAGATGATGATGTGTTGGATTTTATAGAAGATGAGGAGCCAAGTGGTATTGTACCTATAATCTTTGATGATGAAGAGGAAGATTATGATACTTTTTCCTATGATGTAACCGATAAGATTCAGTTGACGGAATTGTCGAATCAGGAAATCAATGCCGAAATGGTATTGATGGTAATGAGAGGTATTGTTGTGTCATTAAGTAATATGGCTGAGTACCGTATTCCGTTATCGTATCTGGTACTTCACCGTAATTACATCTATATTGATTCGGATTATAAGGTTGAGTTTATATGTATTCCATTAGAGGACATGCAGGAAGATGTGGACATTTGTAGTTTTCTTAGAGGATTTTTATCCGGTTTGAGATTTGATCCTGCCGATAATGGAGATTATGTGGCAAAGCTGTTTACATATATTAATAATCCTGCAATATTTACATTGCATAATTTATTAGCTTTGGTTGAGGAGTTAATGGAAGATTATGGTATAGAGATTCCTGATGATAATGAGACAGGAATATATGTGGATTATCAGGAAGTAGAAGAACCAGAGGTTGAAGACAGTGAGTCCCTGGAGGAGCTGGAAGCGGCTGTAGGGGAGACTTCGTTATTAAGAGAAGAAGAGGAAGAAAACGTTATCCATGATATTGATGATGTTGAGCCTCTCCCTGATGTGTCTGATGAGAGTTTGGATGATGCTGTGGTTACAGAGGATGCCAAGGAAATCATTGACAAGATTAAACAACAGGTAATGGAAGAAAAGGCTGTAACGGAAGATGTGATTTCAGAGGATGAGACAGAAGAGCCGGAAGATGTGGTTTCTGAAGAGGAGACGGAAGGACCGGATGAGGTGGTTTCTGGGGAAGAGGCGGAAGAACCGGATGAGGCGATGTCTGAGGAAGAGCCGGAAAAGGTTGTTGAAAAGAAGAAAACATCCTTTAAAACAAAAGAGCCTACAGTTACAGGAGTGGTGATTCATGATGAATTAGATGATTATCTTGCTGAGAAGGAAGAAGAGGAGAAGAAACGCCACAAAGAAGAATCCGGTATTAAGATGAAAAAGGCTATTAAGGTTAATAGAGCAAGTATTGTAAAGAACAATCAGGAAGAGCAAAAGACTCAGGAAGAGGCAGAGAGTTCTTCTGAGGAGGAAATCAGTGGTTCCATATTAAGTCAGTCTATAGGTGCTACCGGTGTTTTGAATTCTGCTTCAGCGGTTCCGAAAGCAAATCCATATTTAATACGTGTTAATACAGATGACCGGATTATGATTACAAAGCAGACCTTTAAGATTGGAAAAGCGAGTATGGGTGTGGATTATACCGTACAGGGTAATGGTGCGGTTAGTCGTGTGCATGCAATTATAACCAGTAAAGATGGCGTGTATTATATTAAAGATAATAAATCCACAAATCATACATACGTGAATGGTAAGATTTTAGATGAAGGCGATGAGGAATTATTAACACATGACAGTAAGATCATGTTAGGTAATGAAGAATTTATATTTAAGCTTCGATAATATAGTTATGGTTATGAATATGTCGGGTTCCTTTTTAGGGACCCGATTTGAGTATAGGGAGATTTTGGGATGGGGATATTTGCATCATATTATACAGATAAAGGAATTGTTAAACAGGTTAATCAGGATTCACTTTCAGTAAAAATAGTGAATTCGCCAAAAGGAAAAATAGTGTTTGCTCTTGTATGTGACGGTATGGGAGGACTTTCTCAGGGAGAAGTGGCAAGTAAGGAAGTTGTAATCGCTTTTAATAATTGGTTTGCAACCCGATTTTCTGACATGGTAATAGGAGACTGTTTTTCTAAGGAAGTGCTATATGAACAATGGCAGGAAATAGCAGAAACCTTAAATGATAAGTTAGATAGATATGCCAACAACAGGGATATGATGATGGGTACTACAGTATCTGCATTACTGATATATATGGATCATTATTATATCTGTCATGTAGGAGACAGCAGAATCTATAAAATTGATTCCAAAGTACAGCAAATCACAATGGATCACACTTTGGTGGCACAGGAAGTACGTCTGGGCATGTTAACGGAAGAAGAGGCGGAAAATGATCCCAGAAGGAGTGTATTATTGCAGTGTATAGGAGCATCATCTATTATTGAACCTCAATTTACGGAGGGAAAAGTTGAGGGAGAAGCTACATTTCTATTGTGTTCGGATGGATTTGTCCACAAAAATTCCGATAATGACCTGCAAAGGGTGTTTGCACCGGCAAATATAAAGAATAAAGAACACGGAAATGAATTGTGTAAAGAAATGGTTTTTCATGCAATGGAACAGGATGAACGTGACAATATATCGGTAGTAATTGTTGTAGTAAAGTAAGGAGAAGTGTATGAGCAGAGTTGGCACTATTTTAGGTGGCAAGTATGAAATACTGAAGAAAATCGGACAGGGGGGTATGTCCGTTGTTTATCTTGCCCTTGATACTCATTTGAATAAACAGTGGGCTGTCAAAGAAATAAAAAAAGGGAAAAACCAGGATACCAGAACTTTATTAAAGAGTTTGCAAAGAGAAGCGGATATTCTTAAGATGTTAGATCATCCGGTTTTGCCTCGAATTGTAGACATTATTAATTACAATGGAACCGTATTTGTTGTAATGGATTATATTGAAGGAAGGGCAATGAGTGAGGTTCTTAAGTTAGAGGGCGCACAATCTCAGGATAAGGTGATTGGATGGGCCAAGGAGTTATGTAGTGCTTTGGATTATTTACATTCCATGAATCCGCCTATTATATACCGGGATATGAAACCTTCTAATATTATGTTAAAACCCGATGGAAAGGTTAAGCTCATTGACTTTGGAACGGCAAAGGAGTTTGACGTTGAAAGTCTTGCCGATACAACTGCCCTTGGAACCAGAGGATATGCTGCTCCGGAACAGTTTGGAGATGCCAAAGGACGGGGAATACACAGAACGGATGCAAGAACGGATATATACAGCTTAGGGGCAACTCTATATCATATTGTGACAGGAAAGAATCCAAGTGAGCCTCCATATGTAATAAAACCAATTCGGGAATGGGATTCCTCTTTATCAAGTGGTTTAGAAAAAATAATTAATAAATGTACCATGCCAAATCCTGATGACCGGTATCAGAACTGTGCCGAATTACAATATGATTTGGAGCATTATGAGGAACTGGATGACGAATTTAGGAAAGCCTGTTTCAAAAAAATGAGAAGCTTTCTTGTATGTGCAGGTCTTACTGTATGTTTCCTTGGGACCGCAGTTTTTGGATATATGGGAAATGTTCGGGAAAGAAAGGAAAATTATGAGAATTTAATCAGTGAGGGATTTGGATATACAGTTCAGGGTGAATATGAGGATGCCATAAATGTATATACGAAGGCCATTACAGAGGTGGATGGAAGCCGGAATACTGCTTATATAGATCTTCTTAATCTGTATATTAACTATATAGGAGATGCTGAAACAGGATTAAGCCGTGTTACATATTATATTGACCAGGAGTATGGAAATATTCATGAAGACCAGACCTTAGTTCTTAATGTTGCTATGGATTATTTTGATGTGTTAAAGGATTATAAATCAAGTGCCTATTATTTTAATATGCTGGATACACAACAGCATCCGGAGGCACAGTATTATACTGCCATAGCACTTGCAATGGGAGAATTAAATATAGATTACGAGGCTTTGTCCGATAATCTTTTGATGTTTGAACAAACCAATGACGGTACAGCCATTTCCATTAATAAATTGATGAATTATCGTTTGCTTTGTATTGTATATTCAAGAAATCTGAATCAAATGGAGAATGGTGCAGATAAGCTGATTGATGTGGCAAATAAGGGACTACTGGCTTTGGAAGAATATGATGATGACAGCGTTAAGGCGGAGTATTACACAATATACAATCAGTATCTGGCTCAGGCATATCAGCATCTGGGTGATGAAAATATTGAAACTGATAAAGAAGCTGCCGGTGAATATTATAACAAAGCCTTAGATTGCTGCGATTTTATTTTGGGTATGGTTTCCATGACCGAGGATTCTACTATCGGACGGATTTCTGATGCAAAGCTTAGAGAGGCAAAATATTGTCAAAAGGCTGCTATATATGAAGCTATGGGTGAATTTGATGAAGCGGCTGCTGTTTACGAACGTGGTGAGAAAGAGTATGGTGTTACCAGTATAGATTTATATGTTGGACATTTATCCCTGTTGTGTAAGATAGAAGAAAAAAATACTACTGATATTGAGGAATGGAACTATTCTGTTTTACATGATTTGTATGAAGAGGGTTGTGAGGTTCCCGGAATAACAAACGATTACCGTTGGAAACAGCTGACCCAGAAGCTGTCACCCTTATTTGAGAAGAATGGAGGTTGAGGTCAATGTATCAGATTATATTTTATGTAGGTTTATCCGGTGCAATTATTTTCTTTCTTCTCTCTGTCCTGTTATTTATCAAAAATGATGTGGCAAAGCTAATTGGTGACGTGTCGGGATGGAATGCAAAAAGGGCGATTAAACGACTGAATCAGGAAGGTGTAGAGGATATCTCCAAAAAGGATGCCATTCGACCTGACACAAGTAAAATATTAGTTCGTAGTGAAGGTGGTTCGGTTTCTACAGATGAGAAAACAGATATCCTTGATCAGTCTACGGATGTTTTATATGAAGAGGTTACAGATGTTTTGAATCCTGTTGATGATGCTCTTGTTTTGAATCAGGCTGACGAAACAGATATTTTGAGGCCGGAGGAGGAAACAGATGTTTTGAGGTCGGAGGAGGAAACAGATATTTTGAGGCAGAATGGAGAAACCGATGTTTTGTCTCTGGATGTAGAAACCGATGTCCTAATAAGGGATGAGGCTACAGATATTTTGTATGAGGAAGTAAATATTTCCTTTGATGAAAAAGACAGTATACTAAATGCAACTTTGGATATGGGGCAGATGGAGAAAGAAAAACCAATGCCGGATATATTTGAAGTGGAGGAAGATATTACAGTGGTACATTCTGATATTACAATCAGATAAAAACAGGTATTGGAAACTCATTTTTTCGTATGATACGTTGTGAAAATGTAATAAAATATGTTTTTCGGGACGCTTGCGCTTCATTGTGAACGTAGCAGTGCTAAGCTCGAGAATATCTCGCAAAGCACTGACGTTCACAAATACCCTGCAAACATATCTTATTACATTTTCGCAACTCACATTTCTAATAAGTATAGTTTGCGAAATGAGTTTCGCAAATGATGGAAAGGATAAATAGAAAAGGAGGATAGATGGGTTGAATATTATAAAAAATAATTGGCTTATAAGAAAATTCATATCATATAGTATCATCACGTTATTGGTACTGAATCTGTTCTCCGGTATATCGGGAGGTAAAGCTGTATTTGCAGCACCTGAGGAGGATATAGGAGTATCCGTGATTGCGGAAACGGATATGAATGGAGAAAATATAAAGATATTAAAAATAACCTATCAAGTTACTAATGCGGAAGCAGTTGCAGGTGCTAAGTTATATTGGACCGTGAAAAAAGATGGTAATGAGGGTGTTTGGAGTAATTTGTCGTTGCCCGGAACAGGAGAGATTGCGACATTAACAGAGGATGGAAGCTATACAATAGAATATTATATAAAAAGGGCAGATAATAGTGAATCATCACACAAGTCGATTACCGAGGTGTTGGACAATACAGATCCGGAGGTCGAAATTGGAAATGGAACCAATTACGAGAAAACTATAACTATTAGAGATTCCTACTTAGGTGCCGACTGCTGTAAGCTTCTATATAAGAAAAAATCTCTTAATGAATTAGAGGTTGTGGATAGTACCGGAGAATATATTGTTCCAATGCCGGACGAAGCAGGAGAATACAAAGCAACCATTAATATAAAGAGCATTATGGTAAACCTTGGTGATGGTATATATTCTGATTTTGTTGTAAAAGTAACGGATTTAGGTGGAAATACAAAGGAGGAATCCGTTTTACAGGGGGAGAATATCGTAATTGATAACGAAGCACCAAAGATATCTGTAAAGGTTGTAAAAGAGAACGGTGAGAAAATCACGGTAGATAGAAGTTCTGGTGCTTACTATTATAATGAATCTTATAAAGAGTTATTAATACAGATTGCAGATTTGCAGCTGCGGGAACCTAATATATACGTGAAAAAAGACGGGGATATTATTGATCCTAAGACAACTACAGATACATCCTTATCGGAGAATCTTTATATTAAGGAGATTGAATATTCATTAAATGGGGACGGAAAATATGAAATTAATATTAATGCAAAAGATATTGATAATAGAAGCAGTCAGGAAGAAAGGGTATTTGTAATAGATACAACAAAGCCTTCCTTTGGTACGCCCCAATGGGTATTGTCCTATGCAAACGGAAATGCTTTGCCGGAGGCGAGAAATGAAAATGGTGTGCAGCGTTATTATCTTAAAAATCCTGCAAAACTTTCCTTTTCAATAGCCGAAGCAAACTTTGAGACTGCAGAGGTTTCTGTCTATGAGAATTCCTCGTTAGCAGAACTGTATACTATGGATGGGAATCCCTATAACTTTTTTAGGGAATATACCTCGGATGGGGAATATAATGTATATGCAACCGCAAAGGATAAAGCAGGCAATGAGGCAACCTGTTCCACTGCTTATTTTGTAATTGATCAGGTGGCACCTTCTATTAATATTAATGGTATAACAAACAATCAAATGGTTAATGGAAATGTTTCCTTAGACTTTGAGGCTACAGATAAAAATCATGATTATGAAAATTATGTAGTTACCATAAAACGCAGTGATTTAAATGGAACTGAAGAAAGCCGCAATGTAACATATACAGAAAATGAATGGATAAATCTTGGGAATGATAAGGTTCACAAGAATATGACACTGCAGGAGGAAGGTATATATGATGTAACATTCAAAGCCTCTGACAAGGCGGGTAACACTTCAACTAAAACGGTAAGATTTTATATAGATCATTCTGCTCCGGAGATTTCCCATTTAACATATTCAGATGTGAACGGGATGATATTGCCAAAGTATAATAATATATACAGTAATAAAGTAATAGCTGTTGAATTTGATGTTTTTGATAGTTACGTAGGAGTAGATTCCAATAAAGTATATGTCACAATAGGAACTGTTGCAGATCGGATGGCAGGGACACCGGTTTATATCGCACATAAACTGGCAGGGAACCGTTATGTAGCATATGTGCCGGCAGATTTCGGATTATCAGAGTTTACTGACACGATTACTATATGGGCCAATGATAAAATGCAAAATGAAGGTCACTATACTTCTGATAAAATCATTTACACAACGGATTATTCTAAAATCACCATGACCTGTGATAAAGATTATACCCACTGGGGAAATGAAGATATTACTTTTCATACCAGAATAGAAGACAGTAAAGCCGGAATCCGTAAAATCGTGTATAAGGTGAATGATAAAGTGGTAAAAACCCTTACTTTTGATAATCCTGTATATGCGTATGATTATGATATAACCGCTACCG
This sequence comes from Lachnospiraceae bacterium, assembly GCA_051880415.1. Taxonomy (GTDB): domain Bacteria; phylum Bacillota; class Clostridia; order Lachnospirales; family Lachnospiraceae; genus CAG-590. The sequence goes on from JBJENX010000076.1 coordinate 40,862, forward strand.
AAAGTGCCCTTAAGGTAACCGGTTATCCTGTAGAGGTAGAGGTTACCAATAATTGCGGAACAGTAAGTAAAGCCTCTAAACAGGTTTTCATTGATAAGGAAAAACCTAAGGTACAGCTATCCGGAGTGGGAAATGGAGAGCATTATAATACAGACAGAAAAATTATAACAACCGTAGAAGAAGTATCATACGATAATACAACCACCTCTTATGTGATTAAAAGGAGTTTAGAGGGTAAAGAATCAGGAATGTCGGTTTCCGTTTTTCATTCGGATACTTATAAGGATGTCAGTGAATTTACCCTGTTAAATGAAGGAATATATGAAATATATGCTGTTACTACCGATGGGGCAGGTAATGTTTCTGTTTCCAATACTCTTAAGTTTGTAATTGATAAAACGGCGCCAAAGCTGGGCGTGACAGGGATTGGAGAGGGAACGGTTTCCGGAAAAGCAGTAGCATTGGATTTTAGTTGTGAGGAACTATATTATGATACGAACCGGGTATTAATTAGTGTTGAGAGAACCTTAGAGGGAAAAACCAATCGATATATCATAAATGGATTCCCCGGTGTTTCAAAAATATCAACTTTGAGACATACATTTTCTGAGGATGGTACCTACAAGGTGACGATTCAGGCTACGGATAAGGCAGGCAATGTTGCAGTTTCACGAACCGTAACATTTACCATTGACCAGACCAAACCGGTTATACGGATAGAGGGAACAACCAATTATCAGTTGTGGAATAAAGTACCTAATATATCCTTTGTGGTGGAAGAATCTTATTACGCTACAAATCAGGTGACAATTACAGGAACCAGAACAGATATGAATGGTAAGGTTACGGATATTAAGCTTCCGGATTTTGTAAGTGCAGGAAAGATAAGCAGATTGCGGCAGTCTTTTGATAAAGACGGTATATATGAATTTACAATAACGTCTAAAGACCGGGCAGGAAATACGGATAGCAGGACAATTCATTTTACCCTAGACCGGACGGCGCCATACATAAATGAAGTATCTCAATATGAAGGTGGGTATTATCAGGAATTTCGTTTGTGTGATGATTTAGATAATATATTTAAGGATCTTACGGTAATATCCTATGAAATATTGTTAAATGGTGTGGAATACAACGGAACGGATTTCATAACGGAGGAAGGAAAATATAATTTGTATGTGAAGGCCCGGGATGAATTGGGACAGGAAACCATAAAGACTGCTGAATTTATTATTGACCATACTGCACCGAAGGTGATTTTTACCGGGGTAAAGGATGGGGAAAGTGTTCATGAAAAAGGAAATATATTATTATCCCTGGTCAATGCCGAAGATGAAATATGTGGTATCAGAGTGAACGGAGAAGAGGTAGAGCCGGATATCCGAAGTATTGAATATTCGGAGTATGGTTCATATCGTATAGAAGTTGACTGTGTAGATAAGGCGGGAAATGCCGTAACCAGAGAAATATATTTTGTATACAGTAATCCTTATATCATTGCCATAATTGGTGGCGGTATGGGAGGAATGATGCTTATTACATTCCTTTGGCTATGGCTGAGAACAAGAAGGTTGGAAAAGGAAGAAAAATAATCATGATAAAAGCAATTGTATTTGATATGGATGGTGTGATATTTGATTCAGAGAAGGTGTATCGTAAGCATTGGATGCTTTCTGCACGGGAGTATGGAATACCTGAGAGTGAAATGAGGGAATTGTGTGATTTGATTGCAGGTGCAACAAAAGAAAAGAATGCCCGGCTTATGAAAGACAGGTATGGTGAGGACTTTGATTATGATGCATTTCGAATGACAACCATGAACCGTATGGATAAGGAAGTGTCGGAGGTGGGACTTTGTTTAAAACCGGGGGTAAAGGAATTATTTCAATATCTGAAGGAAAATGGTTATAAAATAGGTCTTGCAACATCCACACAAAAGGAACGGGCCGAGGGAAATCTAAAAAGAGCCGGAATATTAGATGTTTTTGACAAAATTGTTTACGGTGGAGTTGTAGAGCATGGAAAACCTGCACCGGATATTTATTTAAAAGCCTGTAAGGATTTAGGAGTGGATCCTAAGGAGGCGATTGGTATTGAGGATTCTATAAATGGTGTAAAGTCATCTGCGGCAGCGGGACTGTATACCATAATGGTAGTTGATTTGATTAAACCAACAAAAGAAATAGAGTCTTTGGCAAATCAGATTTATGATTCCTTGTTTGATGTCCTTCACTATTTGGATGGGAATAAATAATGTAATTGACTCATATAATTCACTATGATAAATGATACATAAGGGAGTGGGTATATGAGTATTGGAAGAAAATTTGGTACTGTAATTAGAGGTTTGATTTTATCTTATGGAATTACAGGATTGTTATTGGCAATTTTGGCATTTGTGGTGTATAAATTTCAATTAACAGAGAAGGTAACGGATGTTGCCATTATTGCAATCTATGTAATCGTAACATTTTTAGGGGCATTTGCGGTTGGAAAAAGAGTTAAGGAACATAAATTCCTATGGGGATTTTTATTAGGATTCTTATATATCTTAATTATTTCTGTTGTTGCGTTAGCCTTGGGACAGATTTTTTCCGTAACCAGCACTGCAAGCATTACTACCATAGCCCTTTGTATAGGAGGGGGACTGTTAGGGGGAATGCTAAGTTAATCGTTGACCTTGACCTTAGCTTATGGTATACTACACTACAAATGTGGAATTTTATCTTTTTATAATGAGAGATTGTAAAAAGTGAATATTCAATATAGGAATGCGAGGTATATTATTATGAAACATATTCAGACATTAACAGAGAAAACATTAAAGAGCACAATGGAAAAAGGTGGATGTGGCGAATGTCAGACATCCTGCCAGTCAGCATGTAAGACATCATGTACAGTTGGAAATCAGACTTGTGAAAACAAATAATTTTCAGGTGCGGTAAGCAATTAAGCAACAAAGAGAATAAAGAGGACTGCTGATTGAGCTGTCCTCTTTCGTTGCGTTTTATAAGCTATATATTTTTGGCTTAGAAGGAGTTAAAGTGATACATCAGTATAGAAATAATGGCATGAATATCGTGTTGGATGTTTGTAGTGGGTCGGTACATGTAGTAGATGATTTGGTTTATGATATCATTGCCATATATGAACAACATAATATTGAAGATATTGTAGGTATGCTTCCACAGTATAATGAGGCGGATATCAGAGAAGCCTGTGAGGAGATTGAAACATTAAAGGAAGCAGGACAGCTTTTTACTGAGGATGTATATAAGGATGCGGTTATTGATTTTAAGAAGCGTAAGACTGTAGTAAAGGCGTTGTGTCTTCACATTGCTCATGATTGTAATCTTGCCTGTAAATATTGTTTTGCAGGAGAGGGAGAATATCATGGTGATCGTTCCTTAATGAGTTTTGAGGTTGGTAAGAAGGCACTGGATTTTTTGATTGCCAATTCCGGAAACCGGGTGAATTTAGAGGTGGATTTCTTTGGTGGTGAGCCCCTTATGAATTTTCAGGTTGTTAAAGATTTAGTGGCATATGGTCGTAGTCAGGAAGAAAAGCATAATAAGAAATTCCGGTTTACCCTTACAACCAACGGTGTTTTATTAACGGACGAGGTAATGGAGTTTGCCAATAAAGAGATGGCAAATGTTGTTCTTAGTATAGACGGACGGAAAGAGATTCATGATATGATGCGCCCTACCAGAAACGGAAAGGGAAGTTATGATATCATCATTGATAAATTTAAGAAGATGGCTGAGCTTAGAAATCAGACGAACTATTATGTAAGAGGAACCTTTACCCATTTTAATCCGGATTTTTCAAAGGATGTGCTTCATCTTGCAGATATGGGATTTAAACAGATTTCCATGGAGCCGGTGGTAGCTACGGAGGATGCGGAATATGCTATTCGTGAAGAAGATTTGCCACAGCTGTTTTCAGAATATGATACCCTTGCGAAGGAAATGATTCAAAGAGAAAAAGAAGGAAATGGTTTTAATTTTTTCCATTTTATGATAGATTTGTCAGGTGGTCCATGTTTATACAAACGATTATCGGGATGTGGCTCGGGAACAGAATATCTTGCAGTAACCCCATGGGGAGACTTGTATCCCTGCCATCAGTTTGTAGGAATGGAAGATTTTTGCTTAGGTAATGTAGAAGAAGGTATTAAAAAGACAGAGATTGTAGATGAATTTAAACTCTGTAATGTATATGCAAAAGAAAAATGTCGTGACTGCTTTGCAAGATTTTATTGCAGTGGTGGTTGTGCGGCAAATTCATACAATTTCCATGGTAATTTGTTAGATGCCTATGAGGTTGGTTGTGAATTGGAACGTAAGCGTGTAGAGTGTGCAATTATGATAAAGGCGGCTTTGGCGCAGAAAGTGGAAGAAGGAGAGTAAGAAGATGAAAAAAGCAAAGAGACGTAGTGTACTTGTACTGCTTGTGTTTGTTTTGTTATTGGCACTTGGTGGCTATACAGCAGCCTATGGTGTTGGTAAGGACAAAATCGGTCGTGCAAAAAATATTATTTTAGGTCTTGACCTGGCTGGTGGTGTGAGTATTACCTATGAGGTAGTTGAAGATAATCCCAGCACCCAGGATATGGATGATACGGTAGACCGTTTACAGCAGCGTGCGGATACCCATTCTACAGACAGTAGTGTTTACAAAGAGGGATCTAACCGAATTAATGTTGAGATTCCCGGTGCTGATGATGCTACTGCTATTCTTGAGGATATGGGTAAGCCCGGTGCCTTGGAATTTATGGATGAAGAGAACTATGCATTATTTGCAGCAGGTCAGGAATATGAAACGGTTCTTACCGGTGCTGATGTAAAGGCTGCTTCAGCAGGTATTGATACGTCAGGAACTGTAAAGGATTATATTGTTCAGCTTGTATTTAATGAAGAGGGTACAAAGAAGTTTGCAGATGCCACAACCGCAAATGTGGGAAAGAGAATCTATATTATATATAATGGTGAAATAGCTTCTGCACCGGTTGTACAAACTGCTATTACAGGCGGTAGCGCTGAAATTAACAAAATTGAAAGTCAGGAAGCAGCAGAGTCTTTGGCTCAGACCATCCGTATTGGTGCTTTGCCATTAACCTTATCAGAGCTTCGTTCTAATGTGGTTGGTGCTACTTTAGGACAGGATGCATTAAAATCATCATTAAAGGCCGGTGCTATTGGTATCGCTATCATTGCGGTTATTATGATAGCTGTTTATTTGTTACCGGGATTTATTGCAGTTCTTGCATTACTCGCATATGTTGTTTTGATGTTGTTATGCTTAAATTTCTTTAATGCAAGTTTGACCCTGCCGGGTATTGCAGGTATTGTATTGTCTATTGGTATGGCTGTAGATGCAAATGTTATTATCTTTACCCGTATTAAAGAGGAGCTTGGAGCAGGTGCTTCCGTAAAGAGTGCAATTGATGCAGGTTTTAACAAGGCTTCTTCCGCTATTATAGATAGTAATATTACAACCTTAATTGCAGCAGTTGTTCTTTACCTTATGGGAACAGGTTCCATTAAGGGATTTGCATTAACATTGGGAATTGGTATCGTTCTATCTATGTTTACTGCTTTGTTTGTCACAAAGAATCTGTTAAAAGCAGTATTTACTTTGGGATTAACCAATAAAAAATTATACGGTGCCAAGAAAGAAGTTAAGGTTACAAATTATGTAGGTATTAGTAAAATTGCAGCCGTACTTTCCATTATTGCAATTTTAGCAGGACTTATTGCACTTCCTGTTTTCAAGAGTAAATCAGGTTCTGCCCTTAATTATACTTTGGAATTTACCGGCGGTACTTCTATGACCGTTGACTTTGATCAGGAATATGATTTAAATGGAGCAGAGAAAAATATTGTTCCTGTAATTGCAAAAGCGGCTGATATTTCTGATTCTGCTGTCCAGGTACAGACTGTTAAGGGTAGTAACGAGATTGTATTTAAAACCTCTGAGCTTTCGGTAGCACAACGTGAGGATGTAGAAAATGCACTTCGTGAAAACTTTACTGTTACGAATTTTGAAATCGAAAATATTAGTGGTACAATCAGTGGAGAAATGCAGAGAAATGCCATTGTTTCCGTTATTATTGCTACTTTATTAATGCTTATATATATCGGAATTCGATTTGATGATGTAAAATTTGGTGGTGCTGCAGTTATTGCATTGTTACATGATGTATTAGTTGTATTTGCAATCTATTCCATTGGAAGATTGTCTGTTGGTAATACATTTATTGCATGTATGTTAACAATTGTAGGTTATTCTATTAATGCTACCATTATTATATTTGACCGTATACGTGAGAATTTGGTTACCATGAGTGGCAAGGATGTAACCTATGCCAATATAGTAAATGCATCCATCTCCCAGACATTTACAAGAACCATATATTCTTCTTTAACTACTTTTGTAATGGTACTTGTATTATATATTATGGGTGTAACTTCAATTAAAGAGTTTGCATTAACTTTAATGGCAGGTGTTGTTTGTGGTGCATATTCGTCAGTTTGTATTACCGGTCCGTTATGGTATTTCTTTAAAACCAAAGGTGGTAAAAAGGAAAAAAATGTAAGTAAAAAGCAGGAAAAAATCTCGAAAGGGAAGAAAACCAAGAATGCATAAATGATACAATAGGGACGTGGTATGTTGCCATGTCCCTATGTTGTTATATTATTATGGAGAATTACTATGGGAAATCAAAACTGGGTTATCAAAATGAAAAGAGGAGATTTTGATGCTCTTTCAAAAAAATTTAATATTGATTCTGTGATTGCCAGAATCCTAGTAAACAGAGATATTCCTGAGGATAAATTTTCTGTATTTTTACAGCCGGAATTAAAGGATTTGTACGATCCGTTTCTTATGGAAGATATGAATCAGGCTGTAAGAATTATATGTCATGATTTGGAAGAGGGACATTCCATTAGGATTGTGTCGGATTATGATGTGGATGGGGTTATGTCTAATTATATTTTATATAAGGGCTTACAAAGAATCGGTGCAGCCGTGGATTATGTAATTCCCCACCGCATAAGAGATGGATATGGAATTAATGAGGATATTATTATAAAAGCGTATGAGGATGGCATACATACGGTTATTACATGTGATAATGGTATTGCGGCGAATGCAGCGTTGACAAAAGCAAAGGAATTAGGACTTACGGTGGTGGTTACTGATCATCATGACATTCCCTCCATTATGGATGGGGAGGTACGGCGTTATATATTGCCTCCGGCAGATGCAATTTTAAATCCTAAAAAGGAAACTTGCGGATATCCCTTTAAGGATTTATGTGGCGCTGGGGTTGCTTTTAAGCTGGTGCAGGCTTTGTATATAAAAAGAGAGGTGCCGGAAGAAGAAATATTCCGTTTTCTGGAATTTGTTGGAATGGCAACAATCTGTGATGTGGTTTCTTTAGTAGATGAAAACAGAATATTTGTGAAGTATGGATTAGAACAATTAAACCGAACGGAAAATAAGGGTTTGCGGGCTTTAATTGGTGCCAATGAATTGTCGGATACAACTGTAGATGCACATCATGTAGGATATAAATTAGGTCCATGTATTAATGCATCAGGCAGACTGGAAAGTGCAGAAGAGTCGGTGAAGCTTTTGTTGGAAGACGATATCGGCATGGCAATAGAGAGGGCAAATAAATTATATGCATTAAATGCAGAACGAAGGGAATTATCTGACCGGGGAACTCAAAGAGCAAGGGAAATTGCAGATCAAATACGGGAGCATAAGGTTTATGTAATATATTTAGATGATTGTCATGAAAGTATTGCAGGTATCATTGCCGGAAGAATCAGAGAGTATTATGCGCATCCTGTATTTGTTCTGGTAGATAGTGATATACCGGGAATATTAAAGGGCTCCGGACGTTCAATAGAAGGCTATAATATGCATGACGCCTTACAGGAATGTAGTGATTTACTCATACAATTTGGCGGTCATGAAATGGCTGCGGGATTTTCTCTTAATCAGATTCAGCTTGAGGAATTTATAAAGAGAATCAATGATAATTGTAAGCTGGAAGACAATGCATTTCGTCCCGTTGTCAGAATAGATATGGCAATGCCAATCTCTTATGTACGGGATGACCTTATAGAAGAAATAAACAATTTAGCTCCATTTGGTAAGGGAAATGAAAAACCATTATTTGCCCAGAAGGATTTAAATGTTTTATCTTTAAAAATACTGGGAAAAGAACAAAATGTTGCGAAGCTTGTATTGGAAGATAAACAGGGTATTACAATTCAGGCAATATATTTTAATGCCCCTGAATTTGTTTCTAATATAATAAATTGGTTTGGACAGGAAGAATATGATAAATTAATTCATGGCTGGCTTAATAATGTGTGTCTGAATGTGACATACTATCCAACAATTAATGAATTTAACGGAAATCGTACGGTTCAGTTGCAGATTAAGAATTACGCAATGGCTACTGTAAGAGAGGTTCTCTAAATATTGTAATTATGCTAATTATTTTTAATTTATAGGGGTGTTTTCTAACAGTTTATACAAAAATAAAAAATTATGGTTACATACAGAAAAAGTTAGGCTATACTATGAATTATATACACAAGGAAAAGAAGGTGACTATATGGCTGGAATTATGAATAAGGATAAAGAACTTTCTACTCCTAAGGATTTTACACCACCGGAGGAATTATATCAGACCTTAATTGAGAAAGTATTGGAGTATCATCCCAATACTGATATTTCTATGATTGAAAAAGCTTATCATATAGCTAAGAAAGCTCATGAGGGACAATTTCGGAAATCCGGGGAGCCATATATTATGCATCCGTTATGCGTAGCAATTATTTTGGCAGAATTAGAGTTGGACAAAGAAACAATTGTTGCGGGAATTCTTCATGATGTTATTGAGGATACCATTATGACAAGTGAGGAGATAGAGAAGGAATTTTCTCCGGAAATTCTGCTATTAGTGGATGGTGTTACCAAACTTACAAAATTGAATTTTCAGGCAGATAAAGTGGAAATGCAGGCGGAAAACCTACGAAAAATGTTTCTTGCCATGGCAAAGGATATTCGTGTCATATTGATAAAGCTTGCAGACAGATTGCATAACCTTAGAACATTACAGTATCAGTCTCCTGCAAAGCAGATAGAAAAAGCCAGAGAAACCATGGATATATATTCCCCCATTGCACATCGGCTTGGTATTAGTAAGATTAAAGTTGAATTAGATGATATTTCCCTGTCATACTTAGAGCCGGAGAAGTTTAAGGAGTTAAAAACAGAGATAGATGACCGGTTAGAAGAACGGGAGAAATTTATTGAGACCGTGGTTCATGACGTAAAGGAATGTATAGATGAAGCGGGAATAAAAGCTGAGATTAATGGTCGTGTAAAGCATTTCTTCAGTATTTATAAGAAAATGGTGAATCAGAATAAAACCCTTGACCAGATATATGATATCTTTGCTGTGCGTATTATAGTGGAAAATGTCAGGGACTGTTATGCGGCACTTGGTATTATACATGAGAAGTATAAGCCGATTCCCGGACGGTTTAAGGACTATATTGCCATGCCAAAGTCAAATATGTATCAGTCTTTGCATACAACATTGATTAGTAAAAGCGGACAGCCTTTTGAGATACAGATACGAACCTATGATATGCATAAAACTGCAGAATATGGTATTGCTGCCCATTGGAAATATAAAGAAAACTTAGCAGGTACTGCAAGAGACAAGGAAGAGGAGAAATTAAGCTGGTTACGGCAGATTCTGGAATGGCAGCATAATACGGAAGACAATAAAGAATTTATAAGTGCTGTTAAAACTGACCTTGATTTGTTTACAGAGCAGGTATATTGTTTCACCCCTGAGGGAGATGTGAAGAATTTACCGGCAGGTTCAACTCCTATTGATTTTGCTTACAGTGTGCATTCGGCAGTAGGTAATAAAATGGTAGGTGCAAGGGTAAACGGACGTCAGGTTCCCGTTACTTATGAGTTACAAAATGGTGACCGGGTTGAGATTGTAACATCTAATAACTCAAAGGGTCCAAGCAGAGACTGGTTATCCATTGTTAAGTCCACACAGGCAAAAAATAAAATCAATCAATGGTTTAAACAGGAATTTAAGGAAGACAATATCCTTAGAGGAAAAGAGCTTTTAGCTGATTATTGTAAGACAAAGGGATATGTTTTTTCGGATTATAATAAGAGTGAATACCAGAAAGCAGTTATGACAAAGTATAACTTTAATGACTGGGATTCTGTACTCGCAGCTATTGGTCATGGAGCATTAAAGGAAGGTCAGGTTATGAATAAGCTGATTGAAGCACAGACCAAAGAGCACAAAGAGAAGATGACAGAGGAGGAGTTATTAGAGCAGTTAAACCATAACAGTGAACAGTTACATCAATCCTTAAAGTCAAAAGGTGGAATAACGGTGAAAGGTATTGATGACGTTGCTGTACATTTTTCCCGTTGTTGTTCTCCGGTTCCGGGAGATGAGATTGTAGGATATGTTACCAGAGGCAGAGGAATATCAATCCATCGTACGGATTGTATCAATGTTGTAGGGATGAACGAGGTTGACCGTTTACGGTTGATAGATGCTGACTGGCAGGAAGGTGCTGATGACAGTACAGCTTCTTATTCTACGGAAATCAGGATATTTGCTTCTGATAGAACAGGAATGTTATTTGATATCTCTAAAATATTTACGGAGGCCAATATCAATGTTACTGCTGTTAACAGTAAAAGTAACAGCAAAAATGAAAAGGCAACGATTACTGTAACATTTCAGATTAGAAGAGTAGAGGAATTAAGACATATCATTGCCAAGCTTAGAATGGTTCCGGGTGTGCTGGATGTAGAACGTTGTGTAGGATAATGTGTCTGTAAGATATATGAAATAAGGAGAATAATATGCCGAATTTGGAAATATATGCAAAGACCCTTGGGGATATGGGAACAAATTGTTATATTTTAGTGAATCATGATACAGATGAGTGTATTGTTTTTGATCCGGGTGCGGAGCCAAATGTATTAAAGGAAATATTTGATACCCCGGGGTTTCAGTTAAAGGGAATCTTTTTAACCCATGGTCATTTTGACCATACGGGAGCTGTTAAAGCATTAAAGGATACTTATCAGGTTCCGGTTTACGCATCAAAGGAAGAGGCAGAGGAGGTTCTTACAAAGGTAACAGTGAATCTCACAGGAAGCTTTGGGCTGCCATATATTATACAGGCTGATGAATTACTGCGTGACGGAGAAGAGGTAGATATTATTGGTACAAAGATAAAATGCCTGCTGACTCCCGGTCATACCAGTGGTGGTATGAGTTATTACTGTCCACAGTTAGAGTCTGTAATTGTTGGAGATACCCTGTTCCATGAAAGTGTAGGAAGAACGGATTTTCCAACAGGAAGTGCTTCCACTTTGTTACACTCTATTCAGGAAAAGTTATTTTCCCTGCCGGATGAAACAAAGGTATTTCCGGGACATATGTCGGATACAACGATTGCCTGGGAGAAGAAGCATAATCCCTTTTGTGGTGGAGAATTGTAAATGATATATTTAGAGCAGAATAATGAAATGTACAATAATGATATTCGTGCCATGTTACAGGCTTTCTTTGATAATGAGAAGATTATTACCAATAGGGATGGGGAGAGAATATCTTTAGTTGTAACGTATTTAGATAATCGGGTTTCCTATCATTTGTCAGATGAAAAAGGATATGAGGATGAAGGGGATATTTCAATTGAATATGAGAATAAACAAATAGCCCGTAATCCCTTAAAGGCGGTTTTATATCATATGCTTTCAAAGTATACGGGAAAAGAACTTCCATGGGGGAGCATGACGGGTGTGCGTCCTACAAAAATTGCAACTTCTTTATTAGAACAGGGTGTATGTGAAGAGGATATTCACAAGGTATATACGGATACCTATCTTACCATAGATCAAAAAGCAGATATCTGTATAGAGGTTGCCCGTAGGGAGCAGGAGATATTTAAGGATTATCATTATCAGGAGGAGTATTGTTTATACGTGGGGATTCCTTTTTGTCCCAGTAGATGTTTATACTGCTCTTTTACCTCCTATCCTATAGCAATGTATAATGAGAACACAGGAAAAAACAAATATTGTGTTGAGGATTATTTACAGGCACTTTATAAGGAAATGGAGTATGTTGCAAAAGAACCTGTTTATAAAAAGAAACGTCTGGTAGCGGTTTATATTGGCGGGGGAACTCCAAGTGCATTAAGGAAAGGACAGTTGGAAGAACTGGTTAAAATGATTCAGTCCACTTTTGATATGCAATATGTAAGGGAATTTTGTGTAGAATGTGGAAGACCGGACAGTATAACAAAAGAAAAACTGGAAGTATTAAAAAGTCTTGGTGTAGACAGAATCAGCATTAATCCCCAGACCATGTGGGATGAAACCTTAGCATTAATTGGACGTGCCCATACGGTTAAAGAGACCAAAGAGGCATTTAAGCTTGCAAGAGAAACCGGATTTGATAATATTAATATGGATATTATTGTTGGGTTGCCCGGTGAAGACATGAAGCATGTGGAGCATACACTGGAGGAGATACACAGGCTGGCACCTGACAGTCTTACTGTTCACTCTCTGGCGATTAAGAGGGCTGCTAATTTAAATATAGAGATGGAAAGATATCATAATCTGATTAAGGGAAGCACCAATGAAATGCTGCTTGCAGTAGACCAGTGTGCCAGAGATTTGGATTTGTATCCATATTATCTCTATCGCCAAAAGAATATTCCCGGCAAACTTGAAAACATTGGTTATTCCAAAAAGGGAAAGGAATGTTCATATAACATTTTAATAATGGAGGAGAAAATGGATATCCTTGCGCTTGGTGCAGGTAGCAGTTCAAAGTTTGTATTCTATAAGGAAAATAGGATAGAACGGGTTGAAAATGTGAAAAATGTGGATGAATATATTTGTCGGATTGACGAGATGATTGATAGAAAAAGGAAGATGTTTCAAACCTTGGAAGTATAAATTATAATGGAGTTGATTCCGGGAGGATATGTATGATAGATGAAAATCGTTTAGATGTGGAAGTTGACGAAATGTCATACTATTTAAATGAGGATTTACAAACAGAGGTAGCTCACGGCATAGAAGTAAGCCGGTTGGCAGGTTTGTTAGCCAGAGAATTAAAATTGGATCAGGATTTTTGTCATGATATAGAAGTTGCAGGTATGCTTCATGATATAGGGAAACTTCGTGCCAGTACATATTTATATGGTGGAGAAGAGGATACCTTAAATGTAGAGAAAATGCGGTATGTCAGAATGCATTCCAAGTTAGGATATGAAGTGGTAAAGGAACAGGGATATCCTGACAGAGTATGTGAGATGATTTTACATCATCATGAAAATTATGATGGAACGGGCTATCCGGATAATCTTGTAGGTGAGGCCATTCCTCTTGGGGCAAGAATCCTAAGGGTTTGCGACGTGTTTGTGGCACTTACCTCAGACCGTCCATATCGTAAGGCCTTTGACAGTAAAACAGCTGTTGAGCTGTTAATTGAGGAAGTAAGGCATTTTGATATGAAGGTATTTTTACCATTTCAGTGTATTGTACATGATGAGATTGTGTTAAAAGAACTTTCCGGACAGGAAGATAAATTAGCATATTAGGAGGAAACAGAATGAGTATGAAGAAAAAACCGGTTACCGGTATGAAGGATATATTACCAAAGGAGATGGAGATTCGTAATTATGTGATGCAGCAGATTAGGGATACCTATAAAAACTTTGGATTTACAGCCATGGAGACACCATGTGTTGAACACATTGAGAATTTAAGCTCCAATCAGGGTGGAGAAAATGAGAAGCTGATTTTTAAGGTAATGAAACGTGGAGATAAGCTTACATCTGCAGTAGAGAAAGCTACACCGGAGGACACGGCGATTTTGTCAGATTGCGGATTGCGTTATGATTTAACCCTTCCTCTTTCAAGGTATTATGCAAATAATGCAAATGATTTACCAAGTCCCTTTAAGGCATTACAGATGGGAAATGTATGGCGTGCAGACCGTCCTCAGCGTGGAAGATACCGCCAGTTTATGCAGTGTGATATTGATATTTTAGGGGAGCCTACTATACTTGCGGAGATTGAATTAATTACGGCAACCACAACTTTGCTTGGCAAGGTTGGGTTTGAGAAATTTACCATTCGTTTGAATAATCGTAAGATATTAAAGGCCATGGCTGCTTACAGCGGTTTTGAAGAGAAGGATTATGATAGTGTATTTATTACACTGGATAAGATGGATAAGATTGGTTTAGAAGGGGTTTCCTTAGAATTAGTGGAGCAGGGATATCCAAAAGAGAATGTAGATAAATATCTGGGGTTATTTGAAAAAGTAACGGATGATATTGAAGGAGTGAATTATTTAAAGGATACTTTGGGAGAATTTTTAGAGTCCGGAGTTGCACAGGACCTTGAAACAATTATGACAAGTGTGGATGCCGTAAAGAATGCGGATTTTAAGATTGTATTCGACCCTACACTGGTACGTGGAATGAGCTATTATACAGGTCCTATTTTTGAGATTTCCATGGATGAGTTTGGTGGCTCTGTTGGTGGCGGTGGCCGTTATGATGAGATGATTGGTAAATTTACCGGACAAAACACTCCTGCCTGCGGTTTTTCCATTGGATTTGAACGTATTGTAATGCTGCTTCTTGAAAGAGATTATGAGGTGCCTGTAAAGGGTGATAAGATTGCATATCTGATTGAGAAAAATATGCCGGCTGACAGGCTTCGGGAGATTATGAAAGATGCAAATGAACAGAGAAACTCGGGAATGCAGGTTAATATCAATATAATGAAGAAAAATAAAAAATTCCAGAAAGAACAGCTTGAAAAGGAAGGATACAAGGAGTTTAAGGAGTTTTTTGTCTGAGAAAATAATTAAGAATAAAGACACTGTCTTATGTTATAAGGCGGTGTTTTTTTGTGCTTTTTTGTAAATGCATAAAAATAATGGAAATTAACATACTAAAGGTATCAATTTTATGAAGAATATGTTGGTTTGATGAGGTAGCAATGAAGATTTTATATAACGAAAAAAATGATGTAGAGTATCCGATTTACGAGGACCTTGAAAAGAATATTGAGATAATTGAACAGTTATTTGCCAACTGGGGCGATATTGTTAAGAAAAAATTCCTTTTGCAAAGATACCGGACAAATCTGGCAATCTACATCATTTATATAGATGGATTAACAGATAACGAGATGGTTGAAAGAACAATCACCCATCCCTTGCTATATGAGTGGGAAGAATTGTGTCATGAGACGGGGGATACGGATTCTAAGGACACATTGTCAGGAAATGTTTTGTTTGATTCTATATTTCATGCTCAGACGGAAGCTGTTGATTTGGTACCTCAGACTGATATGCAAAGTGTAATTTCTGCCGTTTTAAAAGGTGATACCGCCATATTTATAGACCATGTAGAAAAAGCCATGATCTTATCTACAAAAAAATTACCTACCCGTTCCGTATCTGAACCGGAGAAGGAATCCGGTATTCGGGGACCAAGGGATTCTTTTAATGAGAATTTCCGGACCAATACAGCCTTGTTACGGAGGCGGATTAAGGATCCCAAGCTTAAATTAGAGCAGGGGGAGATTGGGCAGCGAAGCCGGACGGTATATGGGCTTATGTACATGGAGGATTTAATTTATCCTGATTTGCTTGCTAAGATTAAGGAGAAAATAAAGGGATTTGAGATTGATGGTATCTTTGATTGCGGAATGCTGGTGCATCTTTTGGAGGAAAAATGGTATTCTCCCTTTCCTCAGGTCCAAACCACAGAGCGACCGGATAAAGCAGCTTCGGCTCTGCTGGAGGGCAGGGTGGTACTGGTTGTAGATAATTCTCCGGAGGTTATTATATTACCCACAACCTTTAATACTTTTTTTCAGGCGTCAGATGATTATTACAGCCGTTTTGCAGTAGGGACATTTGCCAGGTGTTTGCGTTATCTGGCAGCTTATATAACTGTACTTTTGCCCGGATTATATATTGCAATTACCTGTTTTTACCCACAGGTTCTTCCTACAGATTTTTTACTTGCCATTGTAGGTGCAAGAAATAATATCACTTTTCCCATTGTTGTTGAGGTGTTATTAATGGAACTGCTATTTGAATTACTTCGGGAGGCCGGGATTCGTCTGCCGGGTCAGATGGGAAATACCATTGGTGTGGTAGGTGGTCTGATAGTAGGACAGGCGGCAGTAGAAGCGTCTTTGGTAAGCACCATTGTGGTTATTGTGGTAGCCTTAACTGCAATTGCATCTTTTGCCCTTCCAAATGAAGAGTTTTCATCTACATTCCGTCTGTTAAAATTCGTCATGATAATATTAGGAGGAATTTGGGGATTATATGGAATATTCTTGGGAAGCTTAGTAATTATGATTCATTTATCCTCTCTGGAAAGTTTTGGAATACCTTACATGATGCCTTTGGCGGCAGGAAGTATAGATGATGATATTGAATTTCAGGATTTTGTTATCAGAAAACCTATTTTTACCATGAGAGACAGACCTTTATATACGAAGCGTGAAATGAGAAAAAGATTTAAGAAAAATTAGTGGGAAGATATATGAGGGAATCAAAATTCATGTTTAGTGAAAATGGAAAAATATCTGAAAAACAGGTGCGGCGTATGTTAATGCTGACGACCTTTGCCGGTACAATATTTGTAATGCCATATCTTGGTGCAAGAATGTTTGGAAAATCTGTCTTTATTGGACTCCTGGTGTTTTTTGTAATGGCTGTGGCTTATATATGTGGAATCTATGGAATAGGAGGAATTATAAGGAAGCGTAACCATGAGGCTGGTAAACCGAAATGGATGTACAAGGCTCTTATCATCATACAGATATTGCGCCGGTTGTTTCATTTGGTTTTTTATATCATTTTGTCTATTGAGATATTGGGGGAAGCCCAGGTTCCTTTTATGGAGGGAAACAGTACAAACAGTCTGTGGAATATATTTGTTGTGTTGCCTCTTATATTGGTGGCATTATATGGTGCCGGACATAATGTGGAAAAAATGGGACGTTTATTCGAAATGTTATTCTATGCCGTGTTTATTCCCTTTATTATTATGATTTTGTTTGGATTAAATGAAGTAGATTATACCATTTTTATCCCCCAATTGGACATGCCCTTTATAAAAATATTAGTATATGCATATGCTCTGGTTTCCTTTGTGGTACCGGTAGAACAGTATTTATATTTAAGTTCAAATATAAAAGAGGAGCACAGTACCTCTTATAAGGCATTGATTGGTACCGTTTTATTAACTGTTATATTGAGTCTGTTTATTTTGGGAATATACGGTATACATGGTGGAGCTTCAAAAGAGATGATAACAGTAGATATTATGAGATATATCCGCCTGCCTTTCGGAGTATTGGAACGGTTTGATGTGCTTATGGTTTGGTTTTTTATGTTAGGGTGTTTCATATTGATATGCAGCAGCTTGTTCTATGCCGGTGAGTTTTTTGTGAAATTAAAGGCAGGGAAAAAATATTTATTTTTTGGGGTTATGATTTTCGTAAGTTTTTTGCTGGTATATGTACTTCTTGATTATAGACAGTCTCTTTGGTTGTATATCTTTTATGGAGCCTTAGTTGATATTCCATTATCCCTTATTCTGCCTATTGTGGAAAATATTCTTTTGGAGGAAAACTGAATGTTTAAAAAAATAATATTGCTGTTTGGTGTATGGTCTCTTTTTTTGCTGACGGGCTGTGATATGGTTATTTCCAATGATATGCAAAATATTGAGCAGCGGGATTATGCAACCTTATTAATGATGAGAGAAGGAGAAAATGGAAGGTATCATTTTGACCTGGGGATTGCACAGGAGAAAATACCGGGAGAAGAGGGTGAAAGAGAGGAACTGTGTTCTTTTGAATGTAACAGTTTAGAAGAGTTGGCGGATGCTTATGAGGATGTAAAGGGAAAATCCCTGTCCTTAGCCCACTTGAAAGTGATTTTGTTAAATGATATATGCCCTATGGAGGAAGCCTGCCCATATCTTCTGGAGTTAGAGGCATCTTCTGAGATTGCAAAAACAGTACCGGTGCTTGAAGTGAAGGAACCGGATAAATTAATGGCTTATCTGGAAACTATAAATGAGCCGGTGGGAACATATATGAGTGATTTGGTGCGGGTACAGGAGAAAAAAGGAAAGAATATACCCTGGTTAAAGGATTATCTAAAAGTAATAAGGGAAGGAAATGAAATTATTGTTTACGATATTGATATTGTAGAGGAGGGTATACAACTTTTTAGCCGTACCTTCGTGCATAAAGCATAGATAAGAGTAACCTAAGATAAGCCTTCAGAATAAAATATATAGAATGGGAAATACTCTAAGATAATGATAAATAGATGTGTAATATAATATAAAGGGGACAGACTATGAAATTATTTAGAGATGTGTTTTCAGCTATTATGGTTGGTATTATGGGTGGTTTACTGGTTACAACAATTTCATACTACAACCATCATAAGGAAGATGGTGTTATGCATACCATGTTGGCAGTTCTAAACAGTTTTGATGAGGTGACTAAGGCTTATGAAGCGGAAAATGCAGATTTATATGATGTAGGTGGATATAAGGTAGAGGAAGATGTATTAGAGGCATTTTTGCAAACCGCAAATGATGGAAGTGAAGGAGATATTCTGGCTATGGAAGGGGACGACGGCAATATAGAAGAAGGAGCGCCTTATTCCGGAATCTTACGTTTCCATGTTCGTGCCAATAGCGATTCCCAAGAGGACCAGGAGCTTAAAATGGCGGTAAAGGAAGATGTGGTTGCCATGTTAAAGCCTATGCTTAGAAACTGTGACAGTGTGAAGCAAAGCAAAGATGTAATTGTATCCAATATGCAAAACATATACACAACGGCTGTTAATACCATTGTGGAACAGGGATATGATTATGATGTTAAGGTTTATGTTACAAAAGAGGATTTTCCTGTAAAGACATATGGGGATTTGACCTTTCCGGCAGGGGAATATCAGGCTCTTCGCATTGATATTGGAAAGGCTCAGGGTCAAAACTGGTGGTGTGTTATGTATCCCCCCTTATGCTTTATCGATGAATCCACAGCCGTTGTTTCCGAAGATGGAAAGGAACTGCTAAAGAAGAATCTAACGGATGAGGAATACAGACAGTTATTTACGAATCCTGATGTAGAAGTAAAGACATCTTTTAAATTGTATGATTGGTTAATGGGAAAGTAGTAGAAAGAGGAATCTGTAATAACGGATTCCTCTTTTTTTCTAATCAAATCAGAATTATTGTTAATTTTTTAATATAAAACGACAATTTACAATATTTTACTTGATTTTTCAACTTTTTGAATTATGATAAAAGAAAAAGCAGTTTTGCGATAATGAGGGAGGATATTATGTATGCAAAAGAAAAATTAAGGAATGTTATTTTTCTCATGGTGTTTTGTTTTATGGGATGGCTTATGACAGCCTGTCCTGTTAATGCACAAGAGCTTACAGGGAAG
>JBJENX010000077.1:0-14591 GCA_051880415.1 Lachnospiraceae bacterium
CCAGACAGAAGTCAATGTCTAATCATTTAAATACCACTTTTACAAGTGGAGTCATTTAATGCCTTCGATGTAAGCTACGACTTCCTCATCGTTAAACAACCTAAGTAGCCACTCTGCATCATCGACAGTTGAGGGGCGCAATGTGCATCTCTGTGTTTTTAGTATAGGTTGTTCCATTAGGTTATATCAAGTCCGATTCGGCAAGTTCGCAAAAACAGTGGAACTTGATTTTTTGCATGACCTTTTGATTGTGGCAATATGTATCAATAAGCTCTTTTGAAATTTTGAGCACATCGGGACATAGGTCACATATACGAGCAATCTCGCACTTGGAGCAATTGTCATGAATAAACGCAGCTGTTGTTTCTGCTACTTCATTGACTTTTTTATAATCGATTCCGGATGTAACGGACCCCATTCTGATAGTATCAGCTATTCTTTCACATAGTCCGATGTTTCCAGAGGCATCGATATAAAGCTTTCGATTGTGGGGAACGCATGTCGGATATTCTACCTCTTGGTCAAGCTTAATAATCGGTCGCTCAACCCATTCTGCAAGCCACATTGTAAAAAAGTTCTTTATCACTCCATTGTCGGGATGGTCTTTATACCACTCTACGAGCCGCATATATTTGCTTAGTTCAGCAGCATCGACTTTTTGTGTGTTCTTATTATAAACTGTAGAAACCTCAGAAATGCGATACGGCATCTTTTCTTTTAGCATGGGATTCAATACCCATTGCTGTGCGATTATTGGGAATGATGATATATCTTGAACAGTCATCATTAGATGGACATTATTTCTCCAATAATTGACATATCGTTCTCTGATATACGTCAAATTTTTATATATTGTGAGAAAAGTCCGATTGCCATGGATATCTTTGCGGCAATTATCATGAAAATCGCCAGTACCATCTATCGAAACGAATATAGTAAAGTCGTGCCTAACAAGCCAGTCAACTAAATTCGGCTTGAGTATAAGTCCGTTTGTGGATACTTCAAAGCGCCAATCTTTATCAGTAGCAGTTGTTGCAGTATCAACAAATTCTCTTATCCATTCGAATTCGAGTAAACTTTCTCCTCCATAGAAATCAACCGTGATTTGTTCCTCAGAACTATTCTTGTTTATAAAATCAAGAATCAAAGGAATGTCAGCAGAGTCTAATTTTTGAACAGAATGTTTCCTGTGTTCCGGATATTTTCCGGAATAGCAGCAATAACTACATCTTAGGTTGCATTGTTCCGTCACACCTATAGAAAATGACGTAACATTTGACAGCTTTATTATCTTTTCAAGTGGCTTAAACTTCATTTTAATGGCATAAGTATTCTTGCAAACTCCATCAACAATTGAATTGTCTATAGGGTTGTACGAATACACATAACCATTTGATGTTCTAACCTGCATCATGATCGCATCAGATATTCACAGTTTAAATAATTCAATAACATCTCGTTTGAATGAATTGAAATCTTCTAATTTTAATTGGCTCCCTAATCCCTAATTCAGATTTTGGCTACTTACAAAATCGCTTACTATGCAAGTTATAGGTAATGCACAACCCTTGACAGGCGGACATTCCCATTGCCTTAATAGTTTTATTAGTAGAAATATCACCTATTCGATTTCGATTTAGTCGAGACATTATTCTTGTTGAACGAACAGAGACTGGGTTGTTATAAGTTGTAGTTTGCATCATATTGCATGGCTATTAATTATTTTTGTATAAGCACCACTTTTGTACCATTGGTATAGTTTGGCCGCACGTACAACCATCCATGGTGCACAAGCAGTATTTATCGAAAGATTTTGTATCAATCCTTCCACAAGATTCTGATTCTTTCGTTCGAATTCAACAGCCTGTTTAAGAATTGAATCAGTATTAATTTTGTTATAAAACTTCTTGGGTATTCCAGACATCTTTATCATTGTCTTTAATGCCACGTTTATATCCTGACACGCTAACAAACCTGCTCGGTCTGCTGTATAATCAGAAGTCCTATACCATTGAAGCAACATCGGTCTCAATAATGACATCCAAATCTCTGCATTTGGAACCATCTTCATCAATGGAGTGTAAAGAGTTATCAAAACATTATGAAATGGTTTATGTCCTGCCATTATATGTCCGATTTCATGTCCGATTAAGAAACTTAGTTCTTCATCTTCAAGTAAATCTACAGCTCCGCTTAATGCGGTTATTTTGGGAGATTTTGCACCTTCTGTCCCCATTGAGATGTCGTAGGCCCATGTCATTGAGAAGTCGGGAATCATATCCCTATCCAATGTCTGAACTACGGAATACAGGATGTTGTATAATTCAGGATAACCGTCTTCGGTTATATTGATTCCATCTCCAAACATCTCAATTGAAGTAAATTTCTCACGGAGATTTGATATTGTATCCGCAATAAATTTCTTGACACCCGGAATAGTTTCTAGGCGTTTCAGTCCCTTGAGATCGTCAGGATGGTAAAATACCTGAGGTGTAAGTCCCTTTAATATTACGCTCATATTAATGTTTTATAGGAAGGCCACAATAGTCACAAACAGTGGCATTTTTTGAAATGTAGCCGCCACATGAATGTCGGACACCTGCATACTCGGAGAGAATCTTTTCATACTCACCCGACTCAACCCATTTAAGAAGCTCTCCGGCACGATATACCGTCCACGGATGAGTGCTTGAGATGATTGATAGAGTCCTAATTGCCGAATCCGCAACAGAACTGAATCTCGTTTCAAACTCCTCTGCTTGTTTGAGGAATGCTTCTTTATCAAGTTTTTCAAAATATTTCTGAGGGGCACCAGCCATTTTGATTATCGCTTCAATTGCTGCATCCTTGTCTTGACATGTGAGAAGTCCTGCACGATCGGCAGTAAACTCTGACATTCTCTGCCAATATAAGAGTGAATAATGTATTGGCGTCAACAAAGTTTCTCCAAGAGGAATCATACCTATAACGCTGGAAAACAGCTGCGCCATTAAATGGTATAACACGTGTCCACTCTTGATATGCCCCAACTCATGCCCAACGACATAGTTGAGTTGAGAATCAGTCAGGAGATCGACCGCACCGGAGTTCAAAACAAGCATGGTTTTATCCTTATTGCCTGTTGTATACCCATTGACTGCATACCCCCATTCGGTATATATTTCAGGGAAGTCTTCCACACCAAGAACAGCAGCATCTTCCTTAATCTGCTTGTACAGTTCCGGACAAGATTCACGGGTGACATGAAAGTTACTGCCTTGCATGGCTACTAAGTTCCATTTAACCGCTGCCCAGTTCAAAATAAAGTTGGTGACAGTATCAAAACCGGGCAAATTCCTTAACGTGTTAAGAGCCGCCTTGTCAAAGGGATGCTCATACGTTTGAGAATCTAAATTAATGAGATGTACTCTTTCCATAATTTTGTTTGATATTAAATTTAAAATATTAGAGCGCCCAAAATGAAACCTACTATCAGCATTAGAGCTGAAATCATAAAATTTTTCTTATTCCATAATTGAGCAAATGATTCTTTATTCGAAACGTTAACGGGTAAAGTATTTTGCAAAACCACACTCTCTTTGATTGTTTTCAGAATCGTTTTTGTGTTGTCTTCATTCGCACAAAACAATTTATCCAATACATTTTGCAAATTTTCAATATCTTTTTTGATTGCAAGAAATGATAAAGCATCACAAATAATACGTGAGCTCGATTCTATTGTATGTTTAAGTTCTGAAATATCTTCATTTCTCAAATTCTCATCACATACTCTCAGTTCCACCTCCGTTTCTTGATTTGATTGAGAAGTTTCCTCCTTTACGAATGAGGCCACATCATTTTCAGTAATCATCGAAGAATTAACCTTATCTACTATAGGACCGACATCATTGCTGCTATTTCCCTCATCATTTATCTTATCTTCATTTGCAGGTTGTTCTTCTATTATGACGGGTTCATTATGATAAGCAATAGCTCCATAGAATATCCCAGCAGAATCAATCATAGCATTAACCATATAATCTTCAATGCCCTGCTCCGATAAGGCGGTGGAATATTGCTTGCGAGAACCAATAATCATGTAATCTATAGATTCATTTTTATGAACCAATTTACATGAAGTTGCTTCACAATCAGAAGCAAACAATATAGTTAGCTTGGACAAGTCAAACTTTACACCATTTATAAACGGTTCATATGAAATAGCATCTGCAATCATACTCTTAATCTGACTTTCATTCGTCAAGTAGTGAAGCGCTAATGTATCCAATTTGTTGATGCTTTCGTCGCCATCGGCAAGGAACAAAAAATTAAATGGGATATCTCGACCTTCCTCGTCTTTAGAATTATTCGAAATATCTCGTATGCAAAAGCATGTGCGCCCATCCCTTAACGTCCGATATATAGCATTATATCCTCCATGCGAGAACATTAGATTGCATTCGGATGGGAATCCGATATTATCGATCTTTGATATTAATTTAACATGCTGAACACTTTCCGCTCTTTTAATCTTTTCTGCCATTCCTGGTTTGTCGCTCTTCTTCCAAACATTTAAGAGGGGAATGAAATAACTTGCATCGGCTTGATCTACATCTGAGCCAATAAATAAATCTTTATAGCCTCCACAAGAGTAATAAGTATAGTATCGTATCATGCGTTAACTTTTGAAAGAACAAGTTTTAAGTATTGTAATTCCTTCGCCTGAATGCTTTATTAGATTCTTTTCTTCAAGCTTCTTCAGGGCTGACTGCATTTGTTCAATAGATATTTCTCCGAACATATCACATAATTTTTTCCACAGGCCTAAAGTCCCAACGTTGAGGAAAAAATTTGCCGCTCTTCTTATGCCTCGCAATATGGGATTCTGCTGTTCTTCTTGTTTGATTCTTGCATCAACAACCTTCGCCAGCATAAACTCTAAAATATGAAGTGCAAGTTGCTCACAATTATGCGGTTTGTATTCTTTTGATTCGATTCTGAACCACGAATTGGGACGAACAATGTCGGTATCTGGGATTAAAACAGCTTCCAAATCCTCTTGAACCTTAACAAGAGAACCTCTGTCTTTTATTTCTCCATTGGCAAGTCTGATTTTCCCGTCTTTTAATTGTCCGCATTTTGAGGTACATGTTTTGTTGAAGAATAATAATATTTTTTTTGTCCATTCGCATATCTGGGCTTCAAGATGTTCCTCGAAGACTGCTGAGCCAACGGTCTGAATTGGTAAAATCTCTATTTGGACACTTTTATATTTCCTAAGTGCTTTAATAGTTGTATTATAATCTTCCAATACTGCCGTTACGACATTGTCTAATTTGTTGTGTTTTGCCCAATATTCACATTTGATTGGTGTGAATATTACAAGTTTTGCATCGTTGCCATCACTGTCGTTTATTTGCGTAAGGAAGGTGTGTATGGATAGGGTGCAGTTGTATTCCTTATTTATGACAGAATCGATGAGCTCTGATTCCTCGTTTCTTGACTCCATCATAAATGGAGTGTCAATTGCCACAACGAATACATCATACGACTGCACTAATTTGATTATCTCATCTTGATGAACATTGCCGCCTTCAAAGAACTCTCCATTTACATCTGTAAATGTTATATTCATCGAATCATTTGTACCGACAAGAGTTAATTCAAGATGATAATCCCATTTCTTGTTTGTTTTGCCTGAATTGACTAATATTGTCCTCCCAACATTTTCTCTGAGCATGGCTTTTACCTCTTGCAGTTTTGAGCTAATGGAAGCTTGTTTTTCACCATCAACTTTTGCAAGAGTAGTTGTATCGTTAGCCGTAATAATGTCTTTTTCGGCTCCTGATAAAAATGCATCCATAATGGCCGCAAGAGCGGAACTTTTGCCCACTCGCTGACCACCCATCATAAGCACTTTCAATCCTGACATTTTGGTTTATTTAATAAGATGAATATTGATATAAGTTCTTTATTCCTTCTTTGTTGTCTTTTATCAAATTTGCCCGAGAAAGTCTTCCAAGTAAATTCTCTATATCATTGAGTGAGATGTTTCCGAAGAAAGTAGGTCTACGCTCTATGATAAAACTTGAATATTCAGACTTCTTTTTTTGGTACATGAACCTGATTATATGAAGCAATATTTGCTCGCAGTTGTGGGGAGAAAATACCGCTTTGGGTTCATTTCTCAGATGAAACCATGCTTTCGGACGATTGAAGCATTTACCGTCATCACATAAACGAAATACACTACATGGGTCGTTAATTATAATCTCATCCTCTGTGATTTTACGGACTTTCCCATCTGAGAGCAAGACTATCCTATCACTTAATTTTGCACAGATAATTTGGCTTTGAGTCTTTTGGTTAAAGAGGACATACGGATCTTTAAGCTCAGAAAATAAAATGTCTCCAGCTGTTTCTACAGGAATGATGCTCAACTCATTTTTATAAGACGACCGAAAATCTCGGATTATTGGATGGTACATCTCTTCAACCTTTTCTGAGACATTATCTATTTTGCCTTCCTTAACCCATTTTTCACATTTAACTGGAACAAACAATATTTGTTTAGCCTTCTTGGTCTCATGACAATCCACCTGCATGAGCAGAGTAAGGATGGTATCTATTGCATTTGCAGCTTCCGCTATTTCTTTGCTTCCAACCATCAAATAAGGCGTGTCAACAACAACGACAATTATATCGCTCTCATTTACAAATGAGATTATCTCCATAAGGTGAATCTTCTCATTCTGCAAGAAAGACCCCGGCACATCAAGGAACTCGATTTCCATTCGCTTGTCGGTTCCGGGGATTTGCAACTGGAGAACATATTTCGAGAAAATATGTCCTGGTCTCTTCTCAGCAAGGAATGTGTTGTTTTTTCCCTTGCTGATAAAATACTCAAGTTCCAATCTTTTCCCAGTGAGAGAATATTCCCAATCTCCGTCTTTGGCTTCAAGCGGTGTCTTGTCGCAGGCGTTGAGGTACTCACTCGTCATCCCATGTGTCATGGAGTGGAAAAGACTTGCAAGTAATGATGTCTTACCACATAAAAGACCTCCCAACAACAATACTTTCAGATGCGCCATATATCACTGTCTTCCACAAAAATATCCTATCAAAAATCCGAGGATTACAGCACCTCCAACAATACACTGGATTCGTCTGTCTGCAAAAATTGAATTTCTTATGCCTTTGATATTCTTTAAGACTGCAATTAGTTTCTTTTGATTGTCAAGAGGTAAAATCCGTCCTATCGAAACAGACTGAACAGAAATACCCTTAAGCCGTTGTTCAGTCAGTGCATAATCTTTCGATATACCTTCAGGTAATACCAGTAATGACACAGCACCCCGTTTTGCCTGAACGGTCTTAAGCCCATCTATTGTGAGAATGCTGTTATTCCCTTCATTGGCAATTCTTGTCACGATGACATTCATGGATGATAGTTTGAAAACTACTCCATTTTTTTCTGCATCATAGTAAAACAAATCAGTTAATTCTTTGCTAAATGTTTCCAAATGTGAGCAGGCGTAAGCCGTCACTTTTTCTAGCGTGATTGCATCATCCTCTGTTGTGCCAACAATTACCATTAGGAAAGGTATATTCCTTCCGGATTCATCTTTTGAAGAGCTCTCTATATCTCGAATGGCAAAGATGCTTTCTCCATTCGAAGTCAGTTTATTTATAACTTTGTATCCTCCATGAGAGAACATCAGCGTAGCTTCTTCCGGAAGACCAAAGTTATCTTTGCTACTCAAAATTTGAATTTTGGATAAATTCTCATTAAGTTTAACTTTAGCTTCAGCCTCAGGATCACCTGATGCTGCTTTTTTCTTCCATATTGAGAGTAATGGCAGATAATGTGTCTCAGTTGACTTCATTGAAGAATCGCCAAGAAACATGTCTTTGTAACCACCTACATTATAGTATGAATAGTATTTTAGCATATTATATAAGTTTAAATTATCGCTTTAATTACATAGATTGCTAGAAACATTTCTTTATAACCTTGATTCCTTCTCCACTATCTTTTATAAGATTGGCCTGAGACAAGTTATCCAAAGCTTTCTGCATATCCTTGGATGAAATGCCACCAAAGAAACTTACCAGATCACCTATAATTCCGCCCCAAGACTCTGCCTTCTTTTTATTGAACATGAATCGGATTATATGAAGGGGTAACTGTTCGCAGTTATTGGGTGAATATGCAGCTTTAGGTTCATTGCGAAGATGGAACCATGCATTTGGGCGCACGATATCCGATACATCTTCTCCGAATTTGAATACTCCTTCGGGGTCATCATTCAGAATCTCAACATCCATAATCTTCCTATTCTTTCCATCAGGAAGCAACACAAGTCGATCGCTGATTTTGGCGCATCTGACTTGACTATTGTTTTGAGTGTTGAAGAGAATATATGGTTCTTTTAGCTCTGCAAAAATGATATCGCCAGCAGTCTCAATAGGGATGATGCTTATCTCAGTCTTGTTAGATGCTCTAAGGTCTCTAATAGTTGCATCATATTTCTCTTCTATGGCTTTGACTACATCTTCGACTTTGCCTTCTTTAACCCACTTTTCACATTTAATAGGAACAAACAAGACCTGCTTTGCTTTGCGACCATTTTGGCTATCTATCTGCATAAGAAAAGTATGGATAGAGTCAATGACATTAGCCGCTTCTGCCTCCACCTTACTTCCAGCCATTAAATATGGAGTGTCAACTATAACAACGAAGACATCACATTCCCTCACGAAAGATACAGTTTCGTTGTGATGTTTTCCTCCTGCATCGAAGAACTCACCAGCAGAGTCAAGGAACTCAACTTCCATTCGCTTGTCGGTTCCGGGGATTTGCAACTGGAGAACATATTTCCAGTAATTCATTGTTGGACCTTTATCGGCAAGGAATGTATTATTCTTTCCCTTGCTGATAAAATGCTCAAGTTCCAACCTTTTCCCGGTGAGAGAATCCTGTTTCTCACCATCCTTTTCCTCAAGCACAGTTTTATCACAAACGGTAAGAAACTCATTCGTTTTACCGTGTATCATTTGATCAAAGAGGCTTGCGAGTGCGGATGTTTTTCCGCAACGTCGTCCACCCATCATTAAAACCTTTAAATTTGCCATATTGTTAATGTCTAGCAGTATTATGAAGCTGCCTTTTCTTTATTTGATGTTTAAGATTGAATTGTTGTTTAAAATTCGATAACCAAAGTTGTCAACTTTTATCTTGCTTGATAAAATCTTGATCTCATGTAAGAACTCGTCATCGTCTTTAAGGAATTGAGTTAGCGAGCCTTTAAGTTTGTCAAGGAATCCTTTGGGTTGAGCCTTACTCCATTCATAGTAGTTAGCCACATAAGTTAAGAGATAATATAGTGGTTGCACACAGAACATTGGCTGATATTCCGGATTATTTCCATAGAATCGATAGGAGGAAAGTTTGGAAAGAGTACTCATGGAGTTGTTATTGTCGATAAAACGGTCGAACTCAACACCTCCCAGCGTTTGAATTGGAGTCACGGCGCATGCAATATTATTCCCCTTACAGAACTCAATGAGGCTAAAATATACTTCTGCAATTCTATCCGTTACCTCTTCAATTTTTCCATCATGGAAATATCGCTCACATTTAAGAGGAACAATAAGTATGAACTTATTCTTAACTGATTTAGCATGATTCGTGAAGAATGAGATAACATGATTGACCTCATTTTTTTCCTCATTATACTTGCCATTTTCTTCCATTAGATAAGGAGTATCAACAGCAATCATGACGATGTGGGATTCCTCAATGAAGTTACTGACTTCCTCGGGTTTTGAGTCAAGATACTCACCGGGGAAATCCTTGATGCTGATATTTATTGATTTTGAACGGTCTTTCAGACCCATATCAAAATCAAAGGATGTCTCGGTGTTGCTCGCTTCAATCGCACCAGTGTTAGGTTTGTCTGCAAATTCTTTCCTTTTATCAATAACGTCCTGGAGCTTTGCTTTTTTCAGAGTCAGTTTATTTGCACATGACTCTTGCGGGATAAAGCTCAATTGTGTACCTGCTACTTCTTGACGGCTATCGCTGAATATCGATGCCATAATAGAAGTCTTTCCAACTGCTCGAGGACCAAGCATCGTAGCTTTAATTGTTGGCACTGTCACCACAGCTTTGCCAACAGCATCTTTTAATTTATCAAATATTCCCATATTATTTGAGCCTGAAATTATCGCCAGTAACTACGGACTGAAGAGCCTTAACTCTTTCAGTCCAATCACCAAAGGCCTTTTCCATTTTTCCCGCGGCATTAATCTCTGCCGACCATATCAGCCCCATGTTGTTGCGGTAGAAGCGACGGAAATCCTCCCGTCCATCTTCATCGGTCATTACTTTCACATGGAATTTATGTACCCTGCTATAGAACGAATGGCTGGGAATAAGTGTGAAGCTACAGATCCAATCGCGCAATCGCTTTTGAATAGGGGTGAGACGGTTGCATAGTTCCTGCCATACATCTGAGGCTTTTTGTTCAAAATCCTCAGTGAACTCGCCCTGATATTTGATAAACTCTGAATGGGTTTTGTCAAGTACGTAAAGGCTTTTGGTTACATTGTACTCAACAAGACCTTCGATGTTTATCTGGTAATCCAATATAAAGCGTAGAGCCTTATATAGACATGGATATTTCTCTTCCATGATATAATTGTCAATTATGTCTTTCAGCCATTCAACAGTTGGGCTGTCGTGGGGAGTAGGCAGGTTTTTCATCAAACCTTCATTATAAAGAATCTGAATCAGATCAGCTTTGACTTTCTCCTGCAGGGGATGTAGAACATCTTCATTCACATCCTCAAAGGCTGTGAATATGTCATTTCGCATCTGTTCCACGTATTCCTCGAACATTTGATTCTGAGTCACTAATGCACCTGTTTCGAAACGTTCTAGGATTACATCCTCATCTGGAATGTAAACGTCTATCTCGTTTATGATATTGGAATATGCTTCCTCCAACTGAGAACACTCTGTATCCCTCTTTGTTGCATAGCCTTTTTGGTCAATCTGATTCATTGCATAGCCAAAAGACTTTAATAACTCTTTATAGAGTTTTTCATCAAAGAGAGACATCGCATCGGCACTCAATCCTGCTCCGGCAGAAGTTACTGAATTTGCTGCTTTGACAAGTTTCAGACACTCGTTGTATGCATCCTTGCAAAGATTGTCTGTCTTGTCAATCAAGTTCTGGTCAAGTTCGTCAAGGTTTTCTGCTATCAACGACAGAAGCGGAGATACAAGTTCGTCACGGACATCTTCAAAAATAGTTCCATCAATAGCTTTCGTCCAGGCAACCGGCTTGGGAGTTTTTCCATTGATAATGCTCTTCGCAGTATTCAGGACAGTTTCTGCGCTGGCGGCATTCTTGTAAAATCCGTTGGTAATCTTATTGAGAACATAGACAACCCATTTTTCGGGTTCTCGGTCGGACAAATTGCTGATGAGATTATCAAGGAGATCTGCTTGTTCCTGTGGGTAGTTGGGAGTAACATCTGGACGGTACATATCTATTGCCGCATCGCAATCTTCGCGTAGGACACGATACATCTCGGCTTCAATGGCCTCCGAGTCAGCAGAACTACCGATTCCAATAGTGTCAACAAGTTCAAGCTTCTTTGTGGTCTCAATTTCGAAAGAAGTGTAGATATTCACATTCTTTACAGCCACATACTTGAAATAGTCCAACTGGTAAACAATCGTTCCATCGTCCTTTCTAACTTCATGTGAGCCTAGAACTTCATGATCAAACTCTTCGTATTGTGCAACGTGCTGAGCAATTTCGTCTTCATCATAATAGTTCCGTGTACCCACGCCAATCAAGTGGGAGTATTTGCCGTAATTTTCTACTACTGCTGTCTTGAACTTTAGATACTCAGCAATGACTTTCGTGGACTGATTCCCCGGAAGATTTTCCGGGAGTTGTAAGCTTTCGATTTGCTCTAAGCGTCCAACTTTTTTGCCGCAATTTGGAAAGAATTTGTTGAGTTTTTCGTTAACCATTTCAAGGAAGGTTGGAGTATCATAATACTCAGCGACTACCTTTACTCTTACATCATTTCCACTTTCATCCTTTACGTTCTGGACGTTGTGGATTACTGAAACCGCTCCTGTACAGCTATTGCCACTGTATGCCGGAATCACTTTGTCATTTAGACCGGTTATAGTTTTTATAAAAGTACTCTTGCCTTGACGTTCACGTCCTATAAACGCAATTCTGATAGCCTCACGCTCGAATCGCTTCCTAAGGAGTTCAAGTGCATTAATCAACTCGTTCACCTTGATTTTTGCGTTCGCACATGAAACATCTTCGAATTGAGAAAGAGCATCAGGGTCTGCAACAAGCATATTGAAATACTCGCCGCTCTTTTCCTCAACCTGTTTCTTGATATCGGTAACAAGAGCATCAAGTTCCGTTATACGTTCTTTCACACTCGCCAGATTTGCGATGCGAGCCTCAATCATCTGAAGCCTACCGCGCCCAGCGTACAATCCTCGTCCAAGCCGTTTGTCGAGAATTTCTTCAATTTGTTGAGTTATTGTTGCCATAAATTATCTGATAATTAACAAAATTACTTTTCACGCTATATACTTTTAACAATTCTCAAATTATTCCTCGTTAAATTCTTTTCGCCACTTAACAAATGTATATAAATCGCTATTTCTTCCTGCTTCTCCATTTAAAGCACTCAGTCTGTATTGTAGATTCTCTTCCAAAGTTTTATACATCATATCAGAAAAAAGGAACGGACGCTTCTTCGTGGAAAAAGAGGATTCTCCATTAGAATCATTACATAAAGATTCGACTATCAACTTCTTCACTATATTCTCAGTAGAGGGTTTTGAATTATATACGTTGAGGAGAAAGGCTATATGATATACTTGACAAATTTCTTCATACCCTCTTGATACTTCTGCCACAGACTCCCATATCGTTTCAAGCGGATTCTTGAAACTAAGCAAACCAATCACAGCCTTTCCTATATTTTTTGCCCCATTACCCCATGAACCGCTTTCTAAAGACGCAAGATGGTCTGTTACACATGAGGTTGCCATTAGATTCACGCGAGATTCCTCCAAAAGTGTAGAAGAATTACTATTAACTCTATTTGTTTGTTCACAAATTAGAGTTGCCAAGCATTTTCGAGCTTTTTGACCTTTAAGTCCAATAGATACATTGTCAATAAGAGAAAGTAGTCCAGCTCCAGCAGCTTTACTAACGAATGAAGAAAGAATCGCTTGAGCAAGATTAAAGTTACTTAACCTTGAATTTGGAACTTCGACGCCAATAGACTTCAATAGAGACTTGGATGTAGACTGATTATATACACTTAGTGGATAATTGTTAAAATCAAGTTTCATAACTGTTTTGTATATAGATTTCCATATAATAGACTTTAAAATCTCACAGAAAACATACATGGAACTATCGCTATTGTATGTTTCTAAAGAAGACGTGCGTCAGTGTACATCGTACATTAGACACGCAACAAATTTAATTTTGAATTACGAACTCACGTTAATATATTATGCAATAAAATGTTTTCCACATTTATTACATTTGTATATCATTTTATGGGTTGCCAAAAACGTAGTTACTAATGCAGTTGCTCTGAGCATATTCATGACTCCAAGTCCTAACACAGGAGCTAATTCTAAGAGCATTTTTACAGTTGGGGCTCCTTTAATATGAACTTGATTGCCATCACCACAATACGGACATTTCATATCTATAATACTTTTGAATTACAAATAAACTCAAGACTTATTCAAAACCATCTTCTATCAATTGATTGTGAAAACACCGTCATGTTCTATAAATCATCCCATATTCCTTGCATTTTTTTTGCAAGTTTTGCTACAACTTTGCGTTGATCTTTTGGTAAATCACAATACGCGATGCATATTTTGGCGTACAATGCTCTCGCAGCTCCTGCGCTAGCGATAACGAGCCCCCCTGGCCCAAAAATTGCAGATACAACCACCGCACCTACATAGGCTACTGCACCAAGCCCTAGCACCTCTCCAATTATAGCTAATGCAGCTTTTGCATCTCGTTTTGTAAAAGCTTCATCTGCTAGTTTGCTAATATCATCTTCTAATTGTGACATAATCTCTTCTTATTTATGTTTAATAATTTCTTCAATAATTTCACCAGCTTTATGTATAATATGTGGTGCTTCTTCTTTCGCTACTTCTATAGCCTTTTCTGCTATATCACCTGCTGTTTCGGAGGCTACTTCAATTACCTTTCCTCCAAATTCAATAATATCATCTATTTCGAACATAGTTTACATTTTTTAGTTGTCTTCTAAAATATTACACAGTATAAGCAAATAATGGTTTTTATCTTTTCTTTTTAAGATTCTCAACAATCTCGCCAACAGCTTTTGCGATATGAGCCTGATTATGTGGTTTGCTAAGTTCTTGACTTATAAACTGTCCTGCTTGAGATGCTAACTGTCCAATTTGAGCACCTAATTGCGATAATAATGGTCCCATAATTACGTTGTACTAATTTTCCACCCACGGTGAAAAAAGCTAAAGTCCTGCGGATTATAAC
>JBJENX010000078.1:0-59664 GCA_051880415.1 Lachnospiraceae bacterium
CAAATAGTGGAATTTAATCTTACAAAGTGGAATTTACTTTTTCAATTCACCAAAACCACGTTTAAAAACTCCAAATATATATCATTGGGGGCTTTTTATCTTCTATAATGATAAATCTCTCTTGGTGAAACAAATTCCTCCCGCTACCGAAAGCACAACACAGATGAAAAACAGACAGACACAGGGAAGTACCGCCTCGCTATTTCCTGCAATCAGCTTATCTGCCGGAAGAAGGGAATATATGGTGGCATACTTTAAAAACTCCAAATCCTCTCCCATATTTCCCATCATATTGAAAAAGAAAAACAAAACCGGAACACCTGCTCCAACAAAATAATAATATTTTGAATCATCAAAAATGCAGGCAGCAAAAAATGTAATACTTGCAACTGCAAACCATAACATCAAGGTTCCCAGATTTAAATATAGATATTTATCTAATGAAAGTTCCTCCGGAAACAACGTATTAGCCGATATAACCCCTACAACCACAACACAGGCCATTAATATAAAAAGCCAGATGTATAGAGACAGAAGCTGGGTTATAATAATCTTTTTCCTGGAATTTGGTGTGGCTAATATTCCTGCCAGAGAACCATTATCAATATAGCCCATAACCAGTTTATTTACTGCAATAATTATGAATATTAATGGAAACAATAACATAATAAATCCATATAAATATATCTGAATCCATTCAATTAACGATGTAGCAACCCCAGTCATTCCCACGGCAGCCATCATCTCCGGCAGGGCCTTCTGGTAGTCCTGTAACATATCTGCCAGCTCCGGATCATACATATATATGATTACCGTCGTATACATTACCAAAAAGGCAAATATGATAATAAATGGAACAAGACAGGATTTAAAATTATGTTTTAACATTGGAATACTTATCATATTATTTCTCCTCCTTTCCATAATAATGTAAAAATACATCCTCAAGACTCTGGGTTGCAATCTGCAAATTAACCGGCTCATATTGTGCCAGCACCTTAAGACAATCTGCAACGTTGTTATTTACCAAAAGCTTAACAACCGGACCATTTACTTCCTGAACCGTAATTTCAGGTTCCATAGACAGTTTATGGGCACGTTCATCATCCTGAAGCGTAACCGTATATACCTGGTTACGTATTTTGGAAAGTGCTTCCATATCTACCGTATCAACAATTTTACCCTGACGGATAATAGCAGTCCGGTCACAGGTTCGCTCCACTTCTTCAAATATATGGGAAGACATAAGGATTGTAGTTCCTTTTTTCTTTTCTTCCAAAATTAAATCCACAAACCGGTTCTGCATTAAAGGGTCAAGTCCACTGGTTGGTTCATCTAAAATAATCACCTTAGGGGAATCCATAAATGCAGTTACAAGACCAATCTTTTGCTTCATTCCTTTGGACATTTTTCGTATTTTACCTGTAGGATTTAATTCAAACATATCGATTAACTGCTTCATTCTGGTTTCATCCTTCATACCCCGTAACTGTGCGATGAACCGGATATACTCCATGCCTTTCATATTTTCTACAAAGGCAATCTCTCCCGCAAGGTACCCAATATATTTATGAATCTCTGCCGCCTGCCGGAAGCAGTCTTTTTCAAGTATTTTAAGGGAACCCTCCTGAGGTTTCATAAATCCCAGAAGCAGCCTGATTGTAGTACTTTTTCCCGCTCCATTGGGTCCAAGATAACCAAATACTTCCCCTTCCTTCACGGAAAAACTAATATCAAACACACCCTTTCCCTGTCCAAAATCCTTCGTTACATTACTAATCTCAATTGGCTGCATAATCATTCTCCCCTTCCTTAAACTGTTCTAACAGGTTATTTAAATTCTTTGTATCAATATTCCGCTTTATCTTGTTTATTAAGAACACACACCAGTATGCAAATACAAAAAACAGAAGAAATAATATTGTTACAACTATATTTCTCTCAAACCATCCAAACAAATAAGAAAGTGCCGTATATATACCACTGCAAAGCAGCGTTTTCAAAAACTCCTTTACCCTAAACTCCTCTGCCTCATCAAAATTATTCAGGCAATAGATTTGCAGATATCCCATAAGATAAGTGGAAGCTATCATTTCACACATATATAGCACACTGGCCTGAAATATACCCCTACAAGCCAGATAAATGCAATAATACACAAGAATACTGTAAAAATACAGACAAGCCTTATATTCTATGGCAATTTCTTTACTTAAATAAGAATTCCAGTTTCTTTTATAACGTTCCCATAAACGATTCATTTTTTTATCCGATTTTTTTTCTTCCCTACTCATCACCACGATCCCCCTTTAATATCTGTCTCAGTATTCTTGCATATCTTCTGGATATCATAACCTGCTCCCCATTTTCCATGGTGGCACAAATCCGATTTCCCGATTCACTTTTTAAATATGATATTTTATAGATATTAATAACCATAGACTTAGAACAACGAAACATCCCTCTGCTCT
This sequence comes from Lachnospiraceae bacterium, assembly GCA_051880415.1. Classification (GTDB taxonomy): domain Bacteria; phylum Bacillota; class Clostridia; order Lachnospirales; family Lachnospiraceae; genus CAG-590. Next base: position 2,472 of record JBJENX010000078.1, read on the forward strand.
CATAATGGATTGCCAACCGTTCCAGACTGTCATTTATCTTACATACCCTATCCTTCAGATATGCATATGTAACGCCATCCACACTTTCAAAATAGTAAATGTGTTCCGGTAATAACAGAAACTGCCTGTCCTCCTCATACCCTTCTATTCGTTTTCCTGTAGTACGTACCACGGAAGCAATAGTTTCTATCTCATCATTCATCTCATGGTAACGGATAATTACCTCATCCTCTCCCTCCATAATCTTTTCCATGGTAAGCTTCATATCTCTTCTCCCCACTATTTTATATTGTATAGGCGTTTGCGAAACCCCTGCTTAATCTATACATGTTGTACAGATTTAACAATATCCACGCAGGCCCGTTTGCACCTGCTTAGGATGCTTGCTAAATCTGCACAACATAATACACTTTTCAAGAGTTCCGCAATTGCCTGATAAATTATGTATTTATATCGATTATACAGCAAAAATTTATTCATACAATATAAGAATCCGTAAGTGGCATATTTTACCCTCTAAGATGCACTTTAACATAAAAATACCCCCTTAAGTAGTTTTGATTATTTACTATGTCTACTTAAGGGGGATCATATCAAAGATAAAACAAGAGTTTATATTTCATTTATTGGGGAACTCCTTTACCATGTGCGGGAATTCAGCTCTCTAAACTGGGCAACCGTAGATACATGGGAATTCAAACCACCATCTACATTCACAATCTGTCCGCTTACATAAGCACTCTCGTCAGATGCAAGATAAACACACATATGTCCAATATCTGCAGGACAGCCGTAACGGTTCACCATAATATTGCTAAGGAAAACGTCCTTAAGAGCCTGGGGAACATGTGCCTCATTCTCAGGTGTTACAATTAATCCCGGACGTACACAGTTACAACGGATGTTCTGCTTACCATACTGTAAAGCTACAGACTGGGTCAGCATATCAACACCGGCCTTTGCGCAGGCATAGGCGGTAGAACCAAGGTCGCCACCACAGGAAGCCATGGAACCAATATTTACAATGGAGCCACCCTCATTCTTTTGCATATAAGGAAGTACAGTCTTAATAGAGTAAAATGTACCACGTAAATCACTTTGAAATACCGCATCCCACATCTCTAAGGTCAATTCATCCACACGTCCATCCTTAAGACCAACGTTTGCAGCGTTATTTACTAAAATGTCTATCTTTCCATATTTTTCTTCCGTATCAGCAAAAAGCTTATCAATACTTTCAATCTTTGTCATATCCATGAAATGATACCATGCTTCTCCGCCGTCTTTAGCAATGGCATCTACCACAGCCTGACCCTTTTCTTCCCGGCGTCCACATATAACTACCTTTGCCCCTTCTGCAGCAAAAAGCTTTGCAATACCAACTCCGATTCCACTGGTAGAGCCGGTAACAATAGCAACCTTGTCCTTTAATCTGTCCATATGAAAAAACCTCCTTAGATTATATTATTTTACATCCTGTTATCATAACGGATGTATAAATTCTCATATTTTGAATATATCTCATTTGCGAAAAGAATGCAATCATCAGAATTAAAAAGTTTACCTGTAATAAAAAGAACCGTAAATATAGAATTTACAGTTCCTTTTATTATCATTATTTATCTTCTTCTTTTGCATCTTCTGTCTTAGCTTCATCCTCGTCTTTGGAATCATTAGAAGCATCTGCTTCTTCCGAAGTCTCATCATCTGATAAAGAATCCACCTTTACGGCATTTTCCATTAAAAATTCCATAACCTTATCTGAAAGAATGGAAACCTCAAAATATTCATCTCCGAAGTACTCATATACCTCTTCTTCCGTTTCTACAGAATATGTCTGCATATACTCCTGAACCATTGCATCTGTTTCCTCACTGGTAACCTTAATGCCCTCTTTATCAGCAATACAGTAAAGTACCATTACCTGATTCAAATAATTCTTAACATACTCTGTAATTCCTTCTTTTAATTCAGATTCAGAATTATATCCGTTTAATGCTAACACATCCTCATATGAGTACCCATAAGTCTCATATGACTGGGCAGTTTCCTTAAAGCTGTCAAACTCTTTATCAATCAGGTCATCCACTTCACTCTGGTCATATCCGGTAATCTTAGAGTTCTCAACCACCTTATTAAAGACATCCGCTCTTGCCTGCTGTTCAGCAGTCTGTTGGTTGCTCTCCTCTAAATTCTTACGAATAGATTCCTTATAAGCATCTGCTGTATCATACTCGGTATTTGCAGATACAATATCATCTGTAAGCTTTGGTGTATTCTTAACGGATATAGAATTAATGGTGACCATAAAGTTTACATCCTGTCCTGCTAAATCCTCCGCCTGATAATCTTCAGGAAATGTAAGGTCCAGTGAAACTTCATCTCCAATCTCTGCTCCGATTAATCCATCTTCAAAGCCATCAATAAAAGTACCGGAACCAATCTCTAAATCAGAACCTTCTGCAGTTCCTCCATCAAAAGCAACTCCGTCTTTTGTTCCAACATAATCTATATTAACCGTATCGCCTTTTTTAACAGCACGGTCTGTAACTTCTTCTGTCTCTGAAAGACCTTCAAGGAAAGAATCCACCTGGGTTTGAACATCATCATCTGTAACTTCCACAACGTCCATGGTATATTCAATACCTTTATATTCACCAAGTTCAACATACTTACTATATTTTTTTGCCTTACTATTTCCACAACCTGTCATAGATAAAGCCATCACACCTGCTAACAAAACAGCTCCTACTTTCTTACTCTTCATCTTTTATTTCCCTTCTTTATTTAATGAATGTATTATACACAATACAATTAATATTTATATCATAAAAATGTTTAAAAATAAAGCCATTTTATAAAAGTTCACAGATTTACCATTTTTAGCTGTATTTTTATGTATAAAAAACCATACAATATATTGTTACTTTTATCATTTACAAACACCATATAGGGTGTTATAATAGGATTGTTTTCTGGCACCACACACAAGATATTGTGTTTTGTGTCCAACAATTGCATTTTTATAATTACATAAACACTGTAATTATCACATATTAAGAAGGAGTTATTATATGAAAGTAATTAAGAGGGATGGAACAACTGTTTCTTACGACCGTAACAAAATCAAGCGAGCAATTCAAAAGGCAAATGCTGAAGTAGAACCTGTAGAAAAGGTTACCGATGAAACCATTGAATACATTATTAACTGCATCGAAACCAAAAATCGTTCCCGTATGCTGGTGGAAGATATTCAGGATATTATCGAACAGAAGTTAATGGACGAAAAGAAGTTTGTCCTTGCAAAAACTTACATTATATATCGCTATTCCAGAGAACTGGTTCGTAAAGCCAATACCACCGACGATTCCATTTTAAGTTTAATCCAGAATCGTAACAAGGATGTTATGGAGGAGAATTCCAACAAAAATGCAACCGTGGCATCAACTCAGAGGGATTTGATTGCCGGGGAAGTTTCAAAGGATTTAACAAAACGTATTTTACTTCCGGAAAAAATTTCCAAAGCACACGAAGAGGGCGTCCTGCATTTCCATGATGCAGATTATTTTTTACAGCCAATCTTTAACTGCTGCTTAATAAATATTGGTGATATGTTAGATAACGGAACTGTTATGAATGGCAAGCTTATTGAAAGCCCAAAAAGTTTTCAGGTGGCATGTACCGTTATGACCCAGGTTATTGCCGCAGTAGCATCCAGCCAGTATGGTGGACAGTCCGTTGATGTACGTCACCTTGGTAAATATTTACGCAAATCATACAATAAATTTAAAACCCGTATGACTGCCGAATATGGGGATTCTGTTTCTGAAGAAGTCATTGAGAAAATGGTTCAAAACCGTTTAAAGGATGAATTACGTTCCGGCGTCCAGACAATTCAGTACCAGATTAATACTTTAATGACTACAAACGGCCAGTCTCCATTTGTTACCTTATTTTTAAATCTTGATAAGGATGACGAATATATTGAAGAAAATGCCATGATTATAGAAGAGATTCTTCGACAAAGACTTGAGGGAATCAAGAATGAAAAGGGTGTATATGTTACACCTGCTTTTCCAAAACTAATTTATGTATTAGATGAACACAACTGTTTAAAAGGCGGAAAATATGATTATATTACAGAATTAGCCGTTAAGTGTTCTGCAAAACGTCTTTATCCTGATTACATTTCTGCCAAGAAAATGCGGGAAAATTATGAAGGAAATGTATTCTCATGTATGGGCTGTAGAAGCTTCCTTACACCATGGAAGGATGAAAATGGTGAATACAAATTTGAAGGACGTTTCAATCAGGGTGTTGTAAGCTTAAATCTTCCACAGATAGGAATCCTTGCCAAAGGAGATGAAGAAGTCTTCTGGAAACTTTTAGAGGAAAGACTTGATTTATGTTATGAGGCTCTTATGTGCCGACATAATGCATTAATGGGTATTACCTCTGATGTAAGTCCTGTACACTGGCAGTATGGTGCTATTGCACGTTTGGAAAAGGGCCAGCCTATTGACGAATTACTATTAAACGGATATTCCACAATCTCTTTAGGATACATCGGATTATATGAAGTAACCAAGTTAATGAAGGGCTGTAGCCATACAGAACCTGAAGGACAGGATTTTGCACTTCGGGTAATGAACCGGCTTCGGGCAGCAACAGATAGATGGAAAGCAGAAACAGGCATTGGATTTGGTTTATACGGAAGTCCTGCCGAATCTTTATGCTATCGTTTTGCAAGAATAGACTTAGAGCGTTTTGGCAGTATTCCGGATATTACAGACAAAGGTTACTATACAAACTCTTACCACGTTGACGTAAGAGAAAGTATTGACGCATTTAGTAAATTCCGTTTTGAGAGCCAGTTCCAGAAAATATCATCAGGCGGTGCTATTTCTTATGTAGAGATACCTAACATGAGAAATAACTTAGACGCCTTAGCCGAAGTCGTGCGTTTTATATATGACAATATCCAGTATGCGGAATTTAACACAAAATCTGACTACTGTCACGAATGTGGATATGACGGTGAAATTATGATTAATGATGACAATGAATGGGAATGTCCACAGTGTGGTAATAAAGACCACGCAAAAATGAATGTAACAAGAAGAACCTGCGGATACTTAGGGGAGAATTTCTGGAACGTAGGAAAAACAAAAGAAATCAAATCAAGAGTACTCCATTTATAATCAATACAATCTATTTGCGAAACGGTGATTTTCTATGATACGTATTATGAATATATAACTTTGCTCGGCTCACGTTCCTAATGCCGTCACAAAGTTATATATTACATAATACGTATATTCACATGACTAAGTTTCGCAAAGATTTAAATACAATAGAATTAACGAGGAATTACTATGAATTATGCAACAATAAAAAAATGTGATGTAGCCAATGGACCCGGAGTCCGGGTAAGCCTTTTTGTAAGCGGATGCTCCCATCACTGTCCCGGCTGCTTTAATCCTGAGACCTGGGATTTTAATTACGGACAGGAATTTAACAGTGATGTAATTAACGAAATTATACAGGCACTAGAGCCATCCTACATTCATGGTTTTACCCTATTAGGAGGCGAACCCTTTGAATACAAAAACCAGCAGGGAGTATTACCTCTTTTACGGGAAATAAAGGCTAAATTCCCTAACAAAGATATATGGTGTTACACAGGTTACGATTTTGAAAAAGATATTCTGGGAAGAATGGTTGGCACATGGGATGAAACGAAAGAAATGTTATCCTATATTGATGTCTTAGTAGACGGAGAGTTTGTTGAAGCAAGGAAGGATCTGGCACTCCGTTTTAGAGGCTCATCCAACCAAAGAATTATCAAGGTTCCGGAATCCCTGAAAGAAAATGCCATTATTTTATGGGATGACACCCACGATTTTACAATATATTAGCATAGGTGATTGAGAAACTCCCTTTTTGAATAGTGTGAGTTGTGCAATTGTAACAAGTAACATTTTCGTGCCCTCTGAAAACGTCGGTACTTATGCCTTGTATTTTAAGGCATTAGTACCGCTACGTTTGAAGCGGAGCGAGAGCGTGCCGAAAATGTTATTGTTATAATTGTACAACGTATTCTATCAATACATGAGTTTCGCAATCACCTTATATATTAGCAGATAAAAAGGAGAATATATAATGATAAATGCAAATGTTCCGGTTAAAAAGCTGCACCCGGATGCAGTCATTCCCACCTATGGTTCAGAATATGCCGCTGGTGCAGATTTGTATGCGTGCATAGGGGAAACGGTTACCTTTCATCCCGGAGAAACAAAATTAATACCTACCGGCCTTGCCATGGAAATTCCTGTAGGATATGCAGGTTTAATATATGCCAGAAGCGGTTTGGCATCAAAAAAAGGGCTTGCACCCGCAAACAAAGTAGGTGTTGTAGATGCAGACTACAGAGGGGAAATCCTGGTCGCACTTCACAATCACAGCAATGTTTCTGTTTGCATTGATCCCGGGGAAAGAATCGCCCAGTTAGTAATTACACCTTATCTGACTGCACATTTTGACGAAACAAAGGAACTAAGCGATACCGTAAGAGGTACCGGAGGTTTTGGTTCAACCGGCAGCAAATAAATTCAAAAAGGGCAATACATAATATGAAAGAGCTTCTATAGAAGTTCTTTCTTTTTTGATTGTCATAAAAAAGTATATACTATATAATATATGTTGGAAGGTTGTAATCACAAATGACCTTTTGGGAGAGAGAAGTTAATATTATATAATGAGGGAGGAGAAAATATGAGAAAAGCAAAAAGAAACATAATGTCATTCTTACTGGCATTACTTATGGTACTTACCATCTGTCCATATACAGTAAAGGCAGAAGGAACAACCCATACTGCAACAAATGCAGATGAATTAACCGAGAAAATCAACAATGCGCAGGATGGTGATACCATTATTGTTAAGAATCAAATCACCTTAAGCACCGGAGTGGAGATTACAAAGAATATTACACTGGATTTTGAAACTGATAGCAGTATTGATTGTTCAGATTCAAATTCACAGGCAGCTATAACAATTTCCGGATGTCATGTCACAATTATAGGTAATGGAAAGATAGGCGGCGATCCTAGCGGCGGCACAAACAATGCCATAATGGTTAAAGAGGGAATAGTAGACACTTCTTTAAACATTGAGTATATAAATTGTGTAGAAGCCTTAGCTACCGATGATAGCCCTGCTAATCCCGCTACAGTTACCGTAAATATTGCGAAAGGATTTTTCTCAGGAAATCCTATGTTTAATGTAAATGGTGGTACAATCGTAATTAATGGCGGTATGTTTTCGGAATCCCCGGAAGCTTATCTTGGTGAGAATACCGTATTAATAGACAATGGGGAAAATGCCGGATATGAGGTGCGTTCTTCCATTATGAGCGAGAAATTCAAACAGATTCTGACAGATGGTAAGCTGGTAATTCCATCAGTTACTCCGGCTAACGAAATGGAAGCAATGAAGTTTGCCTTTGCGGCACTATATCCTTATCAGTCAGAAGAAACTGATTTTTTCCCTACCCCAATAGCTGATAATATATACGATATTTATTATTACAATTACACTGATAATACCGACGAGGTTCACCGGGTTGAAGCAGTCTATACAGGATCTGCAAATAACGAAGCCGTAACAAAAGCAAGAGCATTTGCAGCAAATCTACCTGTTGATCCCGCAGATCCCTATGTATCAACCTTTAGGATTGTTGATCTTGAAGTAATAAATATGTGGGCAAGCGGATTCGATCCGAATGCAATTTCTTCAAAATATCTTACGGGTATGGCAAACTACTCAGGAGAGTTAAAAAAATATCTTGGCAATGCAAATCTTGACTTTAAGGTAGTATATGTAGGCGCCGGAGATGATACAGACTTGTTTACCGTAAGTATTGGCGATTCCGTTATTAGTGTAAATGATGTAATTTGTGCATCACCGGAAATGAATGTCAAGGCACAGGCCGAACATGTTATATATGTGCCGGATGGAACTGCTACAACAAAAGAAGCACTTATGAGTGCTGCCCAAAAGAGAATTAACGAATATTTGGGAGATAGTTCAAAAGTAATATTAAGCTATGGGGGATCATTTAACACCTTAGGAAGCGATGAAAGTTACAGACAGTCTATGTTGAACAAGCTTGGCCTTTCGGCTCCGGAGCATTATTTTATCGCAACTGTAAACGGACATCAGTTTAAGCTTCTGATTGTGCCGGATAGCAGCAAAATGGTAACTCCAACCTATAAGACTGTTGATATCATTTCAAATGTTGCGATTACTTCAGCTTCATCGGAAATTCCTCTTGACACAAACATCCGTGCCTCAAAGCTTACCGAAGGTACAACCTATGATAGCATAATTGATAAATTAGGCGTTAAGGATAATGTTACCTTCGACCTGAAGATATTTTCATTTTCAAAGGAACAATATATTTCCTCAATAAGTAGAGATAAGTTTAAAGTTTCCATACCTCTTACTGCTGAGTTGAAGGGTAAAAACCTTGCAGCATACTATGTAGGAGAAGATGGCAAGATTACAAAATATGATGTAGAAATAGTTGATGGTTGTGCAGTATTTAATACAGATCACTTTAGTATTTATACCATTGCTGAAGATCCAACTCAAGTCACAACAGAAGCTACAACCGGTGCAGACAGAAAAACAACAAAAAGTTCTAAAACAGGAGATAACACCAGTCTCATTCTATTATTTAGCTTATTACTGTTATCCACAATGGGACTCATGATTGGTAAGAGAAAAGTAAACAGATAGGCAGAATACCCCGCTAAAACATATGTTATAATCATCATATTTCAAACTATAGACAAAGCCCGCAACATTCGTCGCGGGCTTTTCTAATAAAGGAAATTAAAGAAATAAATATTAACACTACTTTAACCACTTAGAATCTATTCATAATATCCTTTTTAATCCCAGATAATTCTACCGGCTGCACATGGTGTACGATAACCTACATTCGATACAATAATACCTGTTCTACTGCTACTTGCATGAACAACCTGACCACCACCAATATACATGGTAACATGTCCGATTCCTCCACTACTGTCTCTATAGAATAACAGGTCACCCGGTTGAATTGCACTAATATCTACATGGGTAAGTGCATTGCACTGTGCTTCTGCGGTTCTTGGCAGACCATATCCAAAATGCTCATATACTCTCATTGTAAATCCGGAACAGTCAATACCGCCGGTTAAATTCGTACCGCCATATACATATGGATAACCTACGAACTGCAATGCATAATTCACTACATTCTGACGTTTTGTACTGGTCATTTCAGCAAGTCTTGCACGTTCTGCCTCTTCTTCCTGTCGTCTGATTTCCTCTTCCTCAGCTACAGATAATGCATGCGCAAATCCATAGGAAATATCAACATAATCAGAAGAAACATAACCTTCTATATCGGAATCTACCCTGATATATGTCCAATTAGGATCATCACACTGCTCGGAAACAACCTCATATGACTCCCCTTCCGGAATCAGTGTCAAGCATTCGGAAGCTTCATCCTGTTGTGCACGAACGTATAAAGTTGTTGTTGTAACTGTTGCTACTTTAGGACATGTTGTTTCTGCATATGCACCTGCAGTATCTCCAAATAACAAAAAGTCATTTCTTACATATCCTACCGTAATACCGGATTCAATCTTCGTCCATTCATCGCCTTTTTCTACAACCTTTGCGATACCATGAACCGGAAGACTTCCTGCCCGCTCAGCGTCCTCATTGGGTTCTGTACGAATATTAACAGCCTCATCTACATACGCAAGACATTTACCTTCAAACTCCGGATATCTGCATCCTCCTTCTGCTTGCTCAGTAACATCAGACTCTTTTACCTCTTTTACATCAATATTATATACATAGCGATCTAATGCATACGTTACACCTATATCGGAATCATCTAATATCGCACCGTGGCAGTCAAAGGAAGGAACTAATATTCCTATGGTTCCTATTGCCATAAATGCCACACAGGAAAGAATTTTCTTCATAGGGCACCTCCTATTTTATATCTTCTATACTTACATAAACACTATAACAAAGACTTCCCATCCTTGTCAACAGAAGTAATAAATGTAAAAATACACCAATGCACCGCATTGATGTATCTTTCATTATCGATTATAAACGAATGTCTATATTCTGTCCTAACATTGGATTCACAGAACGTTCTAACATCTGTGTTAATGCCTCTCCATTTGCCTGATCTGTATCTAATGCTTTATTTAACATTGCCAGTCCCACTGCTGACTGTGTACTTGCATTAGAGAGAACCGTTGTGGATAAACCCAAACCTTGAATCTCCATAGTACCTTCTCCTTACGTTAAATACGTATTAATATGTACAAGTTATTGTTAACATAACAACGTTTACATAACTCGCTTTCTTATTATAATCTATGAAATGCTTAAAAGTCAATAGTTAATTTACATAATATCAAAAAAAGTTTACATAATTATTCCTTCTGACCGAAAAACCCATAAACACCCATGCTGACCGGAATAAATATGACAGCAAGAACCAATAGCATAACCATAGTCAAAGTTCCCATTGTCTCTTCATTAAAAATAGTAATTTTATCTCCATAATATAACACAAAAACCGCAAAAGCATTATTTAGAAAATGAATTATGGATGATGATACCATACTATCTGATTTATCCCTTACATAAAATAATGCACATCCAAGAAGCATTGTAGGAATCACTTTAATAAGACTCATATGACTTATACCAAACAAAAAGGAAACAAGTAACATAGCAGGAACAAATTTCATTTTATTCTTAAAGGCACAATACAAGTATCCACGATACATTAACTCCTCACATATTGCAGGCATCAGCGCCATCAGTAACAATCCTGCCCAAAAAGGAACGCCCTCCAATAATGTCATATATTCCAGGGTCAATCCTTCATTTTGTCCCGGAAATGCCATCGCCAGCAAATTACTGATTAACAGGGTAAGGCTTCCAACTCCTATATACATAAGAATGGCACCAAGCACATGCTTAAATCCCGGAAGCTTCCAGCCAAATATTTTCTTTGCATCCCCCTTAATGTAGACACATGCCAGCAACGGAAGAATACCGATAAATAACTGAGGAATAACAACACCTGCAACAGGATATTTTAGAGACATCAATCCCCCAACATACACCATTAATAATAGTGCAACCACCAATATCAGCAATCCCTCTGAAATAGTTGGCAGACTTCCCTTTTTTATATTTTTTCTACGTTCAAATAGTTTTACTCCGCTTACAGACTCCCCAAATAATATGGATTCGCTGTTATATATTCTTCCAAGGAACCACACTGCCACAAAGGCGTATACAATATTACTGAATAATACCATAAAAATAACCGCAAAATCATATTTAAAAATCAAGAGGTTCTTCATAAGGAGACATATATTGGCAACAGGAATCAATGCAGTTCTTGAATCCAATTCAATATTTGGAATAAATCCAATATAACCTGTAAGCATTACCACTAAGGTTAGAGGTGTAACATAATTATTGGCTTCCTTAAAGCTTTTTGCAAAAGCACATACACACATTACAAGGGCACTCATAAATAATGCAAATGCCACAATACATATGATGCTGATAAGGGCCGCAGGAAGAAAGCTTGATAAATGAAAGCTTCCCATACCTTCTGCCAGGGAACTTATGGTGGCATACAAATATATCGCAACCCCTCCCATGGACAACACATTTATAAATACAGATACTACTGCAATGGTAGCAACGGATAGGAATTTACTCATAATAAGTTCCATATTACCAACCGGCAGCGTAAGTAAGGTTTCCAGTGTACCTCTTTCCTTTTCTCCTGCCGTAGCATCGATGGCAGGATACATGGCACCCATTAGGATTGCAGTAATCATCAGAAATGGTATGATACCGCCTAATATGCTTCCGATAGAACTCTCGCTACTGGAATGATCCTTATATTTTGTTGCAATCGGATGAAGCAGTGAGATAACATCCAAGCCTTCTTTCTCCACATTCTTTTCTGCCAGCCGGTTACCATAAGAATCAATCTCTTCTTTCAGATAATCCGAGGCCGTGTTGGAATTGGTAATGGCAGATAAATAGTGGATTTCAAAAACCACCTGTCCATCCTTTTCCTTTGTGGTTAAATAAGCATCTATTACTTCATCCTCTAAATCTTTAGAAGGATTATCCGATTCCACGGTCTCAATACGATATTCTAATCCGTCATCATCCCCCTCTATCCATGTGTTTAGTTCATCCTGATATTCCTGCTTTACCTGTTCATATGCAATGTAGTATGTCTGTTCCTGCTGCGTTGTACTGATAATAGACACAACCTGCATAATAATAACAAATAACAAAGGATATAGAATAACCGGTAAAACTACCATAGTTAAAATAGTTTTCTTATCCCGAAGCACATCCATTATTTCCTTTTTATAGAGGGTTTTCATCTGCTTATAGTTCATTGGCTCCACCTCCCATATATGCGAAAAAGGTATCACGTAAATTGGTGGTTTCCGTTTCCTCTCTCAAATCCTTTGGTGTACCCTCTGCAATAATCCGCCCCTTATCAATCATAATAATCCGGTCACATAAAGCATCCGCCTCTTCCATATAATGGGTGGAATACAATACGCTTTTTCCTCTTGCTTTCTCCTGCTTCATAAAGTCAATAATTGCTTTGGAGCTGATAATATCAAGTCCTAATGTAGGTTCATCAAATATATAAATATCTGGATCATGCATAAGACATCTTGCAATAGAGGTTCTTTGTTTTTGTCCCGTAGATAACTTCTCAATCCGGTTATCTATAAATTCCTTCATTTGCAGTAATTCACATATTTCATCTATCTGTGCATTGATTTTGTCTTTGGAAAAATCATATAGTTCTCCAAATACCGTTAACATTTCTCTTACGGTAAAGCGACCATACAGCTTGGTATTCTCCGATAAATAGCCGATGTGACGTTTCCGTTCACTAACATCCGTAATCCGGTTATTATCATTATCTATAATTGCAATCTCGCCGCTTGTAGGCTCCATTAAGGAGCCCAACATCCGAAGTAATGTAGTTTTACCTGCACCATTAGGTCCTAACACACCTAAAATCTCACCCTGATTGGCACAAAAGCTTACATGGTCCACTGCATAAAATTCCTCTTTCTGTCCCTTCTTCTTCGTCCGGACAAACTGCTTTGACAGATTATTTGCTGTAATCAATCCCTTTTTCCTCCTATTTAATCAATCAGACATTTGTGTAACTCTCAAGCAAACAATGCCAAGATTGCCGACCCCAAACATATTATCCAACCCAAAACGAGACAAACCGTTACGGGTTTTACAATTTTCGTTATACTTTTTTCGCCTCTCATATATTTCAAACTGATATCTCTGTTATTCAGCTTGGCAATCTGGCGAATCAGCAATACAGTTAATACTACGCCTCCAAATGCAACCGGGGTTAAACCGGCTAGAGACAACAACACCTGATTCGTGGTTACCTCCTGATTTAACATATCCTCTAAATTTACGTCTGCATACATGGGAGAATATTTTCCAAGAAAATCGTATAGCTTTGGCAATATATACATATAGCACGTATTGACACCATTAAAAAGCATATGCAAAATCATGGTAGAAGTAATAGAACCCGTTGCTTCTACCATGAAAGCAAAAACAATTCCTAAATAAATAGCATATAAAATCTGATTAAAATTCATGTGCATAAGCCCAAAGGATAATGCACTTACCAAAATTCCCGTTAATACCGAACGACGACGAAAAGCCTGAAATATAATTCCACGATACAATAATTCTTCAATAAATCCCGGCAAAAAACCAATAATCAGAATTCCCAACCACATAGGAACCTTATTGGATATCTCAAAAATCGCCATACCTACACTGTTTTTTGCAAATAACTGGCTAAAAACATTTAACCAGCTGGCCATTGGTGCTGCAGTTAATAAAACCAGAAGGGACAGGAAGAATGTGGATAACTTATATTTTTTTACCCACATATCTGCCTTAAGTTTTTTTCTTGTAATAAGCAAGAATAAAATGCCACAAATCAATAAATATCCCTGTGTAAATAATATAGATAGTAACATCCTACTATCTTCCGGTACTATAGACTGCAAAAAAACAACCAGAAATGACAAAGGAATCTCTAGAAGTAACAATAAAAAAAAGAATAAACCTGCTTTTTTCATTTCCCCTTTTGCCACTAAGGTTTCATTTATAATTTCTGTTTCCTGAACATCCATAATATTTTCTCCTTATAATATAAGGGCAAGTGTCCCCTGACACCTGCCACATAATACAAATGTATTTTATTTTCTAAGAGCAATCGCTTCCATCTCAAGTAATACATCCTTTGGAAGTCTTGCAACCTCAACACAGGAACGAGCAGGAAAATCTCCGGTAAAATAGGTTGCATATATTTCATTTAATGCTGCAAAATCATTCATATCCTTAATAAATACCGTAGTTTTCACAACATCCTCACAGCTTGAACCTGATGCTTCTAACAGGGCTTTCATACTTTCAAACACTCTGGTTGCCTGCACCTTTATGTCACCCTCTACTACATTTCCTGTTTCCGGATCAATAGGAACCACACCTGATGTAAACACCATGTTATCCACTACAATTGCCTGAGAATATGGTCCGATTGCTGCCGGTGCCTTCTTCGTACTAACTACCTGTTTCATTTTCTCATCCTCCTGTTATTTATATTACTTTTTTACCACAATACTTTTCTCCAGTATCTGGATTTTACCCTCTTTTAACAGTCTTCCTACTGCACGTTTAAATGCATTCTTGCTAAGACCCATTTCACGCTCAATAATCTCCGGCGATGCCTTATCCGTAAATGGTAATACACCATCATAATCCAGTATTGCCTGGTACACCATCCGGCTATCCTCTTCCATCTGCTGATATGCCGGAAGGGACAGGGACAAATTAAGCTTCCCATCCTGCCTTACCTCGGTAACATAAAGAGAAACCTTATCTGCTACATGAAGTTTTTGATGTAACTGCTGTTTTGGAATCATCCCCTGATATTGATAATCTACTGCAATAAATGCACCCAGTTTTTCATTTATCTGATATACATATCCATCTACCCGGTCACCCTTTTTATATGGAGAATCCGTCTTTAGATAATCATAAACCCGCATTGTTACGCATGGGCGACCACTTTTATCTATATACATATATACCAGATATTCTTTTCCTTCCCGGACCTTTCCAACCATTTCCTTAAAAGGAAGCAAAATATCTTTTTCCAGACCCCAATCCATAAATGCTCCAATATTACCGGTACTGTTACACTTAAGCATCGCAACCTCTCCTAATGTAATAAGGGGCTTATTCACCGTGGCAATCGGCCTGTCTTCTGAATCAAGATATACAAATACTTCAATTTCTCCACCTGCCTTCAAGCCTTCCGGAACCTGTTTTCTTGGCAAAAGTATCGCATTTTTATCCTGTTCATTCACACCTAAGTAAATACCAAAATCTTTACTGCGTATCACTTTTAATTTTTGCCATTTTCCCAATTCTGCCATAAATACTCCTATCTTTCATCCGCAATGCATATTTTACACAATGCCAAATCATGAATCTATTCCATTCTATCCACAATTTATGTTCAATCCATGAACACCTGCACCATTATAATACACTTTTTAAAAAAATAATATATTTTTTTAATATTTTGCTTGCTTTTTAGTTTCAAATGTGTATAATAGTGTCTTGTGAGCGAAATGCTTAATGGGGTATCGCCAAATGGTAAGGCAACGGACTCTGACTCCGTCATTTCAAGGTTCGAATCCTTGTACCCCAGCTAAAATCAAGGGTTTGCGGGATGCGAAAACTTGAGGTAATCAAGAGGTAATCAAAAAGGTAATCAAAATTCGGCAAGTTTTATGCTTGCCGTTTTTTGTTTGCACATAAATCCCTGTTGATGCTTTCATAATTCAGAAATACCGCCATTTCTGACGGTATTTTGTTATGCATACATCAATTTACCTTTTGGTTCTGGAATTTCTCGACCTATCTCTGTAGCCGTATCAATCCACTCTGATATAACAACCTCGGCATTTTTCAATGCTTCCTCTGCTGTTTCGCCGTCTGCCATGCATCCCGCAAGCTCTGGAACTTCAACAATAAATTTATTGTCTATTTCCGACCAATATATTATTCTCTCATATTTATGCATATTTACACCTCCAAACAATATTTTAATATAATATTTCTTACTTGCTTTACCTGGTATGGTTTTGCTTTGTTTCCATCAGGCTGAATATTTATAATTTCATCAACCTCGTCTTTCCAGTATATGAAATGATCTCCTTTGATTCTACTCTGAAAACCTAACATATTAAGTATTTTCTGTAAATCTGTAAATTTTATGTTTTTATCTTGTGTCCCACTCATAATAGAATACATTAACTTTTCTAACGTTGCCATATTATGTGACTCCTTTCTCCTCAAGAGCACGCTTACCCTCTGCTTATTGGCATTGTCAATCGTTTTCCCTTTTGAAATATTATAATATCATATTTTATCTGCTTTTTAAATCTCTCTTGTTCCTTTTTCTTTTCCTTATATCCGGCTCTTGGCTTCTCCTATCAATTGCTTTTCCAGCCATTCCGGTTTCACAACCCTTACATCCGGTCCATATCCCCTAATCCAGCGAATCACATCTCCGGCAATGGCAGTATTTTGATAAAAGTGCAGTCCATCTTCTCTCTCCTCCATCCGAAGGGCTAAGGAAGCCTCATATTCCTTTACATACCGAATACTGTCTCCGGTAAATACCAGTTCCAGTTCTTCCTCATTACCACCGGATAACTTTAAAAATGTTTTAGAAAGACCGGTCCTTCCTGTTTCCCCCGGTTCATACTTTTCATCCAAAACCTCTATGGACTTTATTCTGGAAAGACGGAACCGGCGGACTTCCTTACGCAGTTCACAATAACCCTCCACACTTAGATAACCGTCTACCACAAGCATTTGGTAAGGATGAACCACACGCTTTGTTGTCTCATCACTGGAAAAACTATAATAATCAATGGATACCTTATTCTGATTATCAATTGCATTTTGAATCTCATGCTCAATATTGGAATCTACATTGTCTCCTGAGGCTTTTCCCCCTCCTATCTGCTTGAACTGTCCACACAGGGTATCAAACTGTTTCTTATTAAATGTAGTAGAGGTATCCACCATTTTTTCTAACAGGGAAACCGCATGCTTTCCCATGTTATAGCCGGAATAACCGGATAGTATTTCTCTTGCAAATGCAAGAGACGCCAAATCTTCAATGGTTAAATCCACATTTCGCAAGGTATATTTATCTGCATAATAATAGGTCTTCCCATTCCGTTCTTCTTCTCCAATTCCATAATTAACAGACAACTCATCGATATCCCTTGTAATCGTTCTTTTTGTAACCTCTATATCCCAGTTTTTTAATCTTTCCTGTATCTCTTCCGCCCGATATCCTTTTGGATTTTCCGACAGCAGAGACAATATATATATCTGCCGTTCAGCCTTATTGGTATCTTTTCCCTTTATATCACTCATCCTTATTATCCTTTCCTTTATATACTATTAGACATTTGCGAAACTATCTTTTACACAGCTTTATTTTGTTTCTTATTGTTGCATGTTTCCAAATTCCTTTACGAATCTCTTTTAACTCATTTTTTATGTTGTCTAAGTAATCATCATCTACTTCACTATTGCTATAACTGATAAGCTCCAGCCTGCTGCTTAATTCCCTGATATCTGATAATTCTATTCCCATATTCCGGATATACATCAATTGTTCATAATGACTTTTGCAGGCATTAAATTCCTTATCACACACCCTTATCATATTACAAAGGTCCCTGTAATAGCAAACCATTGCCTCCCGTTGATTTTTTTGATGACAGGACATATATCTTAATATCTTTCTAATAAGGACAGCACATATTTTTACAGTAATCACGAAAAGACATATACCCAAAACCACATATATTAACCATGTATATTGGGATAACTTCAATGTACCAAAATTATTCGTGCCATTTCCTCTATTGATATCTGTATTTTGAAGCATCTGTCTGAATACAGACCAGAAATCATCCTCTTCTTCTACAACCTCATTACTTCCGGGGGTTACTTCCACCTGTTTCCATCCAAATCCGTCTATATAGATTTCCACCCATGCGTGTGCCATGGCATCTGTAACCTCAACATCTAAAACCGCAGATTTACCAATTTCGGAATATCCCCTATAATAATCTTCATATTCCAAGTCTTTATTGATCTCAGAAGAAAGCGCCGCTTCATATGAAAATGCGTACCCTTCCACATATCTTGCAGGAATACCCATTTCCCTGAAAATCAATGTTGCAGCCGAAGCAAAATGCGCACAATATCCCTTACGGTTATTAACCAGAAAATAATTAATAAAGTCTTCATCCTTGGGTGTTGCTCCCGGTTTTAATGTATAAGGAATATTGTCCCTAAAATACTGTTGTACCCGTGCAACAATTTCACCGGTTGACATATCCTTAGAAATTCCCATTTTCTCACACTCTGCAGATATGACGGTCTCATTTTTTTCCGGCACCTCCAGATATATGGGATTTACTTTTGATACATCCATTTGGGAAGGCAGCTGATTCATTAAATCCTCCTCCCAATATATCTTTGGATAATATTCATAGTCCACAGTCATATGCATGGGAATCCCAGCCTGGGTACGAAAACGAACATCATTACGGTTATAATCTTCAAACAAGGTATAATAAGGATAGTATAAATACTCCGGATTGGCACCAACATTTTCAATGGTCATCTTACCCATTCCACTATAGGTATCCTTCCTCATGCTGTCAATCTGCAATGCGGAAGCTTCTTCCTTCATACTCTCATCAATAAAAATCGAAGTTTCATCCGGAAGCTCATTTACATCTTCTACTTCATAACTATCATATACACTAAGCCACTGATTATCCCAATATGCACCACCGGTATATCCTTTTAAATAAATAGCACCTGTACTGTATGGTGCAAAACTCACAATCAGATCAGGCTGATAATCCGGTCGGACATTAGAAATTCCTCCAAGCTTTCCACCTGCAAGTCCCCCTGTGGAGGCATCATGGTTATACAATCCCGAAAAACCCAGCAGGATAAAATTACCGATGGTATCTGATGTTTTATCCCGTAAAGAATCCTTCTTAAACTGTGCCTCAAAAACATTACTTGGAAACAGTGTACCTGCCACTATAACAACAGAAAATACTATCACAAAAACAAAACCCAATATCTGCCTAAAGACTTTCGAATCCTGTGTATAGGTAATTTTATTTTTTGAAAAACCCTTTACCTTAAAAGAGGAATCCCATGAATAAGTAACAAAATGTCCGTTTGCTTTAAATATCACAACGCAAAAATAACCCATCCCCAATGCAATAATATATATATAATCCGGCACAAGCTTCATATATAATGGAATGATTAACAGTGGGAAGGTAAGAAATAAGGACCATATCAGGCTCATGGAAGAACTGATCCATATATTTAGAAGTATAATTAAAACTACACCCACAAAGACTGCCAATATGGCAATTGTCTGATAATCATTATCAATCATAACCTCATATTGACGAACACCGGATAAATTAAAAAATGACTGGGCATAATTTAAAACCGTATTTATAATACGATACAAACCCGAATTGGCATGGGAATGAAAAATCATCATTGCACCTACAAAAACTGCAAAAAATACAATATAGCCTAAATCCCTGTATATTAACTTAGAGGTTGCATACAAAAAAGAAAAATATAATGCCAGAACTGCATAGCACAGCACAACCATCACATAATTATAATCAATAGAAAATGATGACAAAAAACATCCTATAGATCCAAAAGCCAGCAAAAATACAACCATACTCCGTAAAAAGGAATTTAATAACAGGTTTCCATTATTCATAACAGGCTTTTTCAAATAGATACCTTTTGCAAGAAGTATATCTCCCTTATGCTGTTTTTCTGTTTTTTTCCTTCCAAATAACATAGCCAATATCCTTAATTATATCCAAAAGTCCCCAAGTTTCCGTCACGTAATTGCGCCAGGGCATTGCCCTCTCCCTCTATCACATTTTCCGAATCAGGTAAAGAATTACTACACCCAATATACAAATAGGTTCCTCCCTGATATTGTTTTACAAATAAATCCTCAACAAGACCTGCCTCTTTATAGATCTGGTCATATAATATCATTTCCAGACAGTTTTTTCGTTGTATCTCATTTCCGATAAAGCAATCCTTCAATTCCCCAAAATTAGAACTGTAATAATATACGGTAAAAGGAAAATTATACTCCGTAAATGCTCTTGTAACACTGTCAAACAGCTCCAATATGGACTCTAAACACATAGACTCATCATTTATTAAATCCACCAATACATTTAACTGCTGGGCAGTTACACTTGTTCTTTCTTTTACCATCAATTCCTCTTTTTTAACTGACAATTTCCAGTGTATATTTTGTAATTTATCTCCCGGAACATATTCCCGAATTCCTGTCACTTCAGAAAAATCATATCCCTTTTTTTTGCTTTCCATAGCTTCTGTTACACCATTTTGATATATAATACCTGCCTCTTCTTTTCTAGAAGCCCCCTTTGGAAGTACAATACACTCCTTTTGTATTGATACCGGAATCTTAATTTCGTATATTCCAAGCAAATCGGAAAGGATGATATGAGAAACGGAAACAATAAATCTGCCACAATAATCCATTTCAACAGGATATTCAACATGAGTTTCTCCCCTGCCACGAACAGGCAGATTAAGGGTATGCTCGCCAAAGTCTAAATAAAACCGGTTCTCAACCATCATATTTATATTTGCATTCAAAATCGGAAAATATGTGGGATTACTTAAAGTAATATGCACATAAAAGGTCTCTTTTTTATACATTGGTTCAAGGGGGGTACGAATATCCAGAGATATATTTTCTGATACCCTTTTAAGAATTACCATGGAACAAAAGGGAAATATTATCAATCCAATCAATAAAAGGAAGTTGATATAACTATGAAACATAACCATCATAAAAACATCCAAAGCAATCACAATGATATATCGCAATATATTACGAAAACGTTTCACACTACCATCCCCTTTCCTGATAATCTGTTCAGATACACCTATGTTCTGGGTACACTGACACTATTAAATAACTCTGTTAATGCCGCTGATATATTTTTACCTTCTGCTCTTGCCTTTGTGGAAAGCTTAACCCGATGCCCCAAAACATCTATGAAAACATCTCTGACATCCTCAGGTGTCACATAATCCCTGCCATCAAGAACAGCCATTGCCTTTGCCATACGCAGCAAAGCAATACTTCCTCTGGGACTTGCACCCATGGAAAACAGAGGATTGTCTCTTGTTCCTTCAATTAATGTGACAATATATTCATATATAGAATCATGAACATACATATCATTGGTTTTCTTTCTTAAACCCTCAAATTCCTCTGTGGTAATCTTTTCCTGTAATAAGGACAGAGGTTTTTTGGCATTTTCTTTCAAAATATCCACTGCCGCATCATGCTTTGGATAGCCCATGGAAATGCAAATCATAAAACGGTCCAATTGGGACTCCGGTAACATCTGGGTACCGGAAGAACCTAGAGGATTCTCTGTTGCAATTACGGTAAATGGCACCGGCAACTGCCTTGTTATTCCATCTACAGTAACATTTCCTTCCTCCATAACCTCCAGTAATGCCGACTGGGTCTTAGGAGAAGTCCGGTTTATCTCATCAGCAAGAAACAAATTACAATATACTGCACCCTGCTGATATTCAAATTTCTTCGTATCCTGGTTATACATGGAAAATCCAACAATATCACTTGGAAGAACATCCGGTGTAAACTGCACACGCTTATAACTTAAAGACATGGATTTTGCAATTGCCATGGCAAGGGTAGTTTTTCCAACGCCGGGAATATCCTCTAATAAAATATGACCTCCCGCAAGCATAGCTGCCAGAACTTTATCTATAACCTGATCTTTTCCCTTTACAGCCCTTTTTATTTCTTCTTTTACACTGCCCATATCATTTCCCAAAATAATATCCTCCCTTCACACGTATCAATACACCACATAATTTAGTGGGTATGCTTATTTACATACATCGCCTTATATTTTGAATAAACAATTGTCTGGTCCTTATATAAACTATAATAACCGGAAACTGCATAACTAACAGATACTGCTATTAAATAAAATGCCACTCCCTCAAATCCAAACAGCTCAAAAGCAATCAGAATAGACGTAATGGGACAATTTGTTACCCCACAAAAAACTGCCACCATGCCTGCAGCAGCACAAAGAGAAGGCGATAAATGAAGCAATATCCCAAGCTCACACCCAAGGGCTGCTCCTATTGTAAAGGAAGGAACAATCTCCCCACCTTTAAATCCTGCTTTCATGGTAAGGACGGTTAGCAGCATCTTCCATAAAAACGCAAAATAACTAACCTCTCCCTTTTCTATGGCTTTGGTAATAATCCCAATACCTGCTCCCATATAATCTGTTGTATGGAGCAATGTGGTTATTAATATGATAACCATACTGACAATCACTACCCGAATATAATGGTTTTTCAGCTGCTTATGAAATATTTTTCCCGTCTGTTTTAATGCAATACAAAAAACTACACTTACACCGGCACAGGCAATTGCCACAACACCCATTTTCACACCTGATAAAAGTGTAAGCTTTGGTATATTGGAAACATGGAAAACCTCGGGATGAATTCCAAGTCCTGCCGCAAAATTAGTAGCAATCAGTGCTGATATCACGCAGGGCATTAAAGCAGTATAATACATAACTCCTACACTTACTACTTCCATGGCAAATATAGCTGCGGCCATAGGGGTTCCAAAAAGAGCCGCAAATGCTGCACTCATACCACACATAACAATCACGTGCATATCTTCATCATCCAGTTTTATAATACGGCCCAATTGGTTTCCAATACTTCCTCCCAATTGAATTGCTGCACCCTCACGTCCTGCCGAACCACCAACCAAATGGGTTAATGCAGTACAAAAGAATATCAAAGGGGCAGATTTAAACGGCACTTCATCCCTTGCCCTGACTGTAGAAAACACCTGATTTGTACCACCATCATCCTTTCCAAAACAATGATATAAAAATACAATCACAACACCTGCTACAGGAAGAAAATAAAAGACCCATGAATTATTTTCCCGGAAATCCGTCACAAAAGATAAAGTAAAAGAAAACAAACTGCTAATAAGTCCAACGATGGTTCCGGTAACAAATGCCAAAACAATCCATTTTAAAAAACTTTTAATATCTTTTTTAAAACGTCTTTTATAATAGGGAAAAAATCCTTCCCCATTATGATAATTCTTCCAGTCAATCATTTTTGTTATCCTCTTTTATCTCACTTACAACTTCCTGATACAACTTCATACATGCATCATGATTCTCTTTTATGTACACCCGGTCATTATTCTTTCCGGCCTGCTCTAATTTCTTTGCAAGCTCAGACAATGAATCCGCACCGATTGTTCCAGCCGTACTCTTTAGTCCATGTAATTGCACTACATAATCCTCTAGATTTTCTTCCGAAATAGTCTCCTCTATTACCTGCAACCGTTTCTCATATTCGTCAGCGAACAGGTCTAAAACACTTTTATAAAATTCCGTGTCACCGGAACAATAGGTTAATCCATGTTCCTTATTAATCAAAGATATATTATCTGCTTCTGTAGTATCTCCAAAAGAACCGGCATTCATATCATCCTTCTCTTTTGGTATTACCTTCCCGGATGGGAGATATTTAATGAGTGCTTCCTCCAGCTCTTTACCGGTTATGGGTTTCGACAAATAATCCACAAATCCTTTTTCGATATAAGCCTCTCTGGCACCCACAATGGCATTTGCAGTTAATACAATAACCGGAGTTTCCTTGCACATATGTTCCGTTCTTTTCATTTCCTGCAAAGTTTCGATTCCATCCAGCTCCGGCATCATATGATCTAACAAAATCACATCATAATGCTTATTTTTCACACATTCCAGGCACTCTTTACCACTGGATTTTTTATCAAGCCGTACCTGAAGCGGTTTTAAAAGACCTTCCATAACCTTAAGATTTAATGGGGTATCGTCAACAACTAAAATATCGGCATCGGGAGCAACAAAACTCGGTACATAGCTGCTATGAACAGGCTGCTTATTTTCTTCCTCTTTGAAATCCCCGATTGGTTCTTTCTCTATAATGTTTTGTGTAATATTAAATGAAAATGCAGAGCCCTCTCCATATACACTTTCAATCTTTAATTCACTGCCCATCAATGCCAAAAGTTCTTTTGTAATACTAAGTCCTAAGCCCGTACCCTGAATACTGGCATTTCTTTTTTCATCTAACCGTTCAAAATTCACGAATATCTTTTTAATATCCTCGTTTCGGATACCAATACCCGTATCCTTAACGCAAAACTGTAATGTTACCTTTTCATCATTTTTTTCCACTATTTTAACAAGCAATGTTACGGTACCAGTCTCCGTATATTTTACAGCATTACTTAAAAGATTCAAAATAATCTGTTTTAAGCGGACATTGTCACCATATAACATTTTAGGTATACCGGAATCAACTTCCACAACAGACTTTAGTTTTTTCTCATCCGCTTTTACACAAAACATCTGGTTTAACTCATGTAATAATGGCAAAACCTCGTATTCTGCCTCCACTAGATGCATCTTTCCTGCTTCAATTTTAGAAAAATCCAATATATCATTTATTATGGACAATAATGACTTACTGGCAAGCTGGATATCCTTTGCATAATGCTCTACATTATCAGAAATCTCTTCTCTTAAAATCAATTCATCCATACCCATAATGGTATTAATAGGCGTTCGGATTTCGTGAGACATTTTTGCTAAAAACTGGCTTTTTGCCTGATTTGCCCGTACCGCCTCTTCCTTTGCAAGCTCGATTTCATTGTACTGTCTGCGGATAACATTTAAGCTTCCATACTTTGCCAGCAACCATGTTAAAAAGAAAATAGAAAAACATATTACAAAGCCTAAATATACCTTAAAAACAGTATGCTCAAAAAACTGTTCTTCCTTTTCAATTGTAACAACAGATTCCTTTTCCACCTCCATTGTTAACTCGTTTAAAATCTGAATATGGAATTTGTATGTCCCAAAAGGTAAATTGGTAAAACTCATTCCGGTTATTTCGTTTTGGTACCCTGTCACACCTTTATTATCAAAGCCCTCAAGATACATATGAACCAAAGGATTTGACAAAGTATAATTCATAATTGCCGGTGTAATCTCGATACGATTTGCCTTTTCCGGAATAACATACTTCCCATCATTACTTTCTAACAGATTATTATCATCTACCAGTATACTCTTAACGGCTATTTCATAATTTTTGCTAAAATTATTATAGTTATCAAGAGAGACTTTCATAACACCGGTACTACATGCCATATAATAGTTGTTATCATCATCAACATAATTCCACAGATTTGCGGTAAGTGTGGTATCAAATCCCCGCATACTGTTCATTAATGTATAAGGATAATCTCCGTCACTTAATAAATCCTCTTCTTTCAAGATATATATTCCGGCACTGCCGCTTACCCACGCCTGTCCATCTTCCGTAATATATACATCATAATTATTGCTGTATGGAAAATTCTTCAGATGGCGAATCTCACCATTATTGTCATAATACAGTGAATTGCTGGATACATACAGATATCCGTCCTTGCAAGGAATAATTTTCATAATAACCAGAGAAGTATTCAGTCCGTCTTCCGCATCAATATGGTCAACAATCTCATAATCACGTATTACATATATGCCATCTCCATCACTGGCTGCACGGATGTCACCATCCTCTTCCTCAATTGCATCCAGAATCTGTGGTGTAGAAAAACCATCCTGTTCTCCGATTGTGGCAACCACTTCATCATTTTTAATAAATGTCAGTCCAATACTACTGCCTGCCAGAATTGTTCCGTCGGAAAGCTCCTTCGTAAAACGGAACCGTCCCCCCATGGTATTTGCCGTAGTCTCGTTATAATTTTTTGATGTACCATCCTTATTGATACATACCAGACCATCAGGTCCATAGGTACTGACCCACATCCACTGCCGGCTATCCACCATAACATCACGGACACGTACATTTTCAAACTGCTTTAATACCTCAAGATGTACCCTTTTATATGTTTTACTGTCTACTGCAACAAGACCGTCATCACATCCAAAATACAAATTCCCATCATAACTGGCAATTGCATTGACAACCCGCTCACTTAATCCCGCTAAAGCAAATATATCCGTAAAGGGGTTCTCACAAAATTTACATACACCCTGTTTGTTGGATACAAACCATACATTTCCCTGATAATCTTTCATCACATTATTTACGGCCGTATTAAAAAAGGTCTGACTCATATCCAAAAAATTCTTATTTTTATCTATATAACCTAAGCCATTATCTGCACATATAAAGTAACCCTTTTCTTCTTTATCATACAGAATATCAATAATATCTACCAGTTCTCCAACATTTCCATATAATGTAAGGCTGTCTCCCTTCAAATTATAGCTGTATACTTCATTTGCGGAAGTACCTACTAAAAAATTGCCGTTTGGCATAACACAAACAGAGGTAAAGTATACCCCATCCTTTATATCAAAGCTTTCCTCCAAAATAAGCTCATCATCTTTAATAAAAAACAAAACACCGGAATTCGTTACTCCCGCAAGAATCCCTTCCTCTGAGCATACAAGGGAACGAACATAGGTAATTTCACGAAACTGTTCAAATGTAATCACCTGTCCATCCTCTGTTACCTTTGAAAGCAAACCGGATGTTCCTACGTATATATTCCCATTCCCATCCTCACAAATACTACGAACCGAGTTGGAATTTAGTCCATCTACCATGGAATAAATATCTACATCCTTGGTTACTGTATTATAACGAACAAGACCCTGGTCATTTGTTCCAACCCACAGATTATCCCTATCATCACTATACAAAGACATAACATTGTAAATGCCCTCCTCCTGCAATACAGAGGAAAACTTAATGCCGTCAAACTGATACAAACCGGAATAACTTCCTGTCCAGATGTAACCGTCTTTTGTCTGTGTGATTGCATTAATTTCCAGGGATTTAAGACCCTCTACCGTTCCATACTGTACCGTTGTATAATCAGCTGTATAACTTTTTGCATATACATCCGATGTATAAAACAGACAAAAAAGAACACTAATCATTATCCATAACTTCTTCATCTTTTTTTCTCCCCAATTTACTTGATATCCATAGATTCAAACGAATAATTCCACTTGCAAGCAACAATGTTAATACCTTATCAGGAAAATCCACAAAGCTCTCACTAAGTAACACACAGCTTATTCGTGAACTTCCTCCCTGCTCCAGCATATCATACAAAGCATCCCCCCATATATTTCCACAATAGCCATCATAAAAAAGGATGTTAAAGGGTGTTGAAATTACAATTGCCACAACTGCAGTTAATGCAGCGGTAATAACAATTTGAAAATAATCCGTTAAATCTTTTGGATATGATATACCAACCACAATACCCACAGCCATATTCACAATAGCATAAACAATAAATTCCTGGCCCGCTAAAGACATAATCACATTGGTTATCATACCTACAATTGCCCCCGGCACCGGTCCCATATGCGCTGCCATTACAGCAGTTCCAACGGAATCAAGCCAGAACGGAAGACCTAATCCGGCTGCCAGCGCATGTCCAAGCAGATTAAGACAAACACACAATACCATATGGGTTATTCCAAATATAATTGTTTTCTTTCCTCTCTCAAGCTTCATTCTTATACATTACCCCTTCTTTATTTTTTCATATGTACGAATAAAAATATCTTCCTGAATAATATACAAATCCGTCAAATCATCCTGCCTGATTGCAAGATAATCCCCCGGTCTTCCCAAATAGTATTCCTGGTTTCCATCTGCCGGAAACACCTTGGTTCTATTGGTTAACTGTGTAGCATATATTTTTGCATCCCTTTTGGGATAGCAAAGCTTTGCCAGTTCATCCAACATAACATATGAATTTCTTTCCTCCAGATATACCTCCGGCAAAAAATCTAACATCTGTTCAAAAACATCCAGGGATTCTTCCGAAGCATCATATGTACGTAAAAATTTATCTTTTTTGATATCATAAATCTCGCCACGACACCCAATCATAATATATGTATCTTCATTAGAAACGAAGGTAATACCTGATTCATTTTCCAGGGAACGCAATGTAATACGCTCTCCCAAAGGAACAATATCTGTTGTTTTAACAAAGGCCCAGGGTATTCTTTTTTTCTCAAAACAATCCATAGAAGCAATATCCTGCTCATTTTCTAAACCGTATTTTGATGCCTCAATCCAATCACATACTTCAAAATAATTCCGGCACATGGAGAGAAAATATTCCATATCGTCCCCGATATCCATTCCAGACATCTGCACACGCAAATATATAATGGATACTCTTCCGGATGCACATTTGGCATTTCCCTTTACCAGTCCAAAATCAGATATGATATAATCCAAAAACTCATAAGCACGAACTCTCTTTTCGTCAGAGAAAGCCATCAGCTGTAATTCTTCCTGTACGCTCCATACTAACAGCAAATAATGACAGGAAAAATGCATCTGAAGAATTCTGGCAATTCCTAATCCTTCCTCTTCTAATACACCCTCAACCAGCTGATTCGTTAACGGTTCTTCAATGGAAGCCACTACAATAGACTCTTTCTCATATCTGTATGCAACCTTAATGCCTTCCGGCAATGTATCCCTATTCAATTCACAAAATCCATACTTTTGTATATTCATGCATAACCCTTTCCATCCATCAGAGGAATTTTTGAGCAAATTGTTCAAACCCTGTGTTTACATGGGTAAAATGAAGTGTAAGGAAATTATTATCCACATCAATTACCTTGGCATATACCCCGGTAAACATTGCTTTTCCCTCTTTTCCCGCTGCAAATATCTCTACATCGGAATAAACATCTATTTTTTTATTGGTATCAATCATTTCTACCACGGCTCTTTTTAAGGAAAACTGCTGCAGTCTGGCAATTACTGATTGTTCACTGATTTGTTTTCCTTCAATCAAATACAGATTAAATACCACCCATTCTTCACATGGATATAATACATCAAACACTACGTTTTCCACACTGTACTCATACTCACCATGAATACCTGAAATATCACAGACGGAAATAGGCTTATGTACTCCCTTTGCATTAATATCCATTCGGTTTTGAACATCAACCTCAATAGAAATGTTTTTCAAGGTATCTTCAGATACCAGTATCTGTCCACCTACACTGTAGGATTGGATTCTGGAACACTCATTCACAATACGACCTATTACATTATAGCGCATCATATTTTCTGAGCCTACATTACCGACAAATGCTTCTCCCTTATGTACACCGATACCCATTTCCAAAGTAGGATATCCATTTTTATTACAGTATCCGTTAACATCCCCCATGGCATTCTGCATTGTAATGGCCGCAGCAATTGCCTCTTCGCTTTGCTTTTCTAACGGAACCGGTGCACCAAACACAGCAAGGACAGCATCTCCTAAAAACTCTATAATGGTTCCATGAAAAAGATTTACAATCTCCGCCATTTTACTGAAATAATAATTTAGTAAATCCGTAACAGCACCGGAATTTAATTTTTCCGCCAAGGATGTAAAGCCTCTCAAATCCGTCATCAATACCGTAACTTCTCTTTTTTCCCCACCAATTGCAGCACCTTCCGGATGTTCTAATATAACCTCCAAAAGCTTGTCCGAAAAATATCTTCCAAAAATCTGACACAGCAACTCATTTCTGCTTTGAAGCTGCTTGTTCAAATGCATTATTTCCTTTGCTGCCTGTAGCTCACTGGCCTGTTTTTGCAGCATTTTCTCATAATTCTTTGTCACCTCATGCTGCCATGCCGTTCTTTCTATCCTAAGAATTCCTGATTTACTAAAAGGTTTTATTAATACAACTGTAGCACCCTTACTATAACATTCCTCATCAATTTCACTGTTACGCTCCCTTGCCATAAAAAACAAAGGTACTCCGGCTAATGCCTGCTGTCTCTTTAGAAAAGACAGTATTACATAATCCTCCAACACTGACATTTCATAATCCAGTATAATTAAAGAGGGGGCACTAAATCGTGATGTATTATCTCCCTCCGGTATAGCCCTTTGAACTGCACCAAAAGAAAGCAGACACACCGCTCTCATACTTCCTGTTGAATTAATGGAACGCTGTGCCTTTATCATGTCATTTTTATTATTGCCTATTAGCCAGATAATCTTTTCCAATGTTATTCCTCATCCCATATCTATTTATACTTGTATTTATTGCCCGAAAAATAACCATTATAAAGCTTCTCTATTACATATACCATGAGCTTCGTATTTTTGAGGCAGAACCTGTTCCTGTTCCTGCTCCTGAAACCTTTTGTTTACAGGCATCACACATAACGCCTGTTCTAATTGGTGCACCACATTTTGAACATGGCACCCGTATGGACGAATTACTGGGTATCTCTAAATACTCCTCCTGGAAAAAATAATTAATTACTTTTCTCGGCACCCCCGTATCCCTTTCAATCACAAGGGCAGATGCAGAACCTGCCTTATCTAAATAATTACGAATCGTCTGAAAATCGTCATAATTATCCTTTGCACAATTAAGACAGCGGTAAGTTCCCAGTGTAACATTCTCTAACTGTCTTGAACCGCAATACTGACATTCTACAGGAACCCGGTTTACCCGAAGTGCATTAGAGCTTTTCTTTTTCTCAAGTTTACTTCCTTTTGCCGGAGTAATACTCATACGCCTGTTCTCAACCACCGGTGTATTGTCCTCTACTTCATTGGGAAGCTCTCTGCTTGCCGGAATATATTCTTTTCCAAGTATAAGAATACTCAGTCTGCTTTTCAAATCCTCCATTGCCCATTCATGATCCTCATAATAAGAAATCATCTGAACATTATTTAAATAAAAACGGAATGCATCGTTTAAGGGCTCATCATCCAACTGAAGGGGAATAATATTTTTCCGGTTGGATATTGCATTATCAATTTCTTTTTCAACCCATATGGAATCCTGTGAAGTTTTTGACAGCATTAGCAAAAAAACCTCACAATTTGCAATGGCCTTTGGAATCTCTCTGGCATAACTGGAACCGGCAGGAATATTCTCGGGAGCTTTCCAACAGGAAATACCCATATCCGTAAGTATCTTTACTATGTTATTTACAAATTTTCTATCTTTTGAACTGTAGCTAACAAATACAGTTTTATTGTCCATTTAAGTTCCTCCAAATTCAATCAAAGAAAGGTGTTACAGTAACACCATAACACCTTTGCAATGGTTCAAATCATTTAATGCCATTTTATCAAATTTCTCTGATTTTGCATAGCCATATCATCCAATTATTTCAACCGTTTTTCAATTTCCTTAATGACAATCTTTAATGCCTTAATTCTTGCATATTTCTTGTCATTTGACTCCAATACAAACCAGGGTGCATAGGTGGTATTGGTTTTTTGCAGCATTTCATCAACCGCTTCCTCATACAAATCCCATTTTTCTCTGTTACGCCAGTCTTCATCCGTTATCTTCCATTGTTTTTCAGGGGTATTTTGCCGCATTGTAAACCGCTCTAACTGGGTATCTTTATCAATCTGTACCCAGAATTTTATGACGATTGCACCCCAGTCATAAAGTTCCTTTTCAAACTCATTCATCTCGTTATAAGCTCTTTGCCAGTCGTTTTCGCTGCAAAATCCCTCTAACCGTTCCACCATAACACGGCCATACCAGGTCCGGTCAAAGATTGCAATGTGTCCATCCTTGGGAAGCCGGTTCCAAAAACGCCATAAATAATGTCTGGCCTTCTCATGAGGTTCCGGACTTGCAATTGGATGCACCTCATATCCCCTGGGGTCAAGGGCTGCCGCAATACGTTTAATATTACCCCCTTTTCCCGCTGCATCCCAGCCTTCATATGCAATAATAACAGGAATCTTTTTCTTATATAGTTCATTGTGAAGTGCCTGTAACCTACTTTGACAAAGCTTTAATTCCTTCCTGTATTCTTCCTCTGTCATAGTCTTATCAGCTAAAGATATCTCACTAAGCTTCGGTGTCACGTTAAGAGGGAATGTATTTTGTAAAATCGGTGCTGCCTGCTTATTGTTAGCCAGTGCAACTTCTATTCCCTTATCTAACATTTCAAGAACCTGGAGCTGTGCCCACTTTTTATTCTGGGAATCAATAAGATACCATGGTGCAGTAGGCAGATTTGTATCAAATAAATACTGATCATAAACAGACATACATTTATCATAATGCTGGTTCTGCCAAATATCTTCCTTGCCAACTCTCCATGCCGTATTCTTATCCTTCTGCAGGCCCTCTAACCGCTTTAACTGTTCCTTTTTCTCTATATGAAAGAAAAACTTCATCACCAGATATCCATTGTCCGTTAACTGCCGTTCAAACTGACGTATACTTTGAATCCGGTTTCTATATGCTTTTTCGGATAGTTTTCCATGGAGAAATGCACCTGTGACTTCATCCATCCAGCCACCGTCAAAAAACACAAATTTTCCCTGTTCCGGAATCCTTACAAAATGACGATACAAAAACGGTTTCCGTTTCTCTTCCTTGGAGGGTTTTTTCATGGCCTCTACCTTAAAAAAACGAGGGTCCAAATTCTTAATTACCTTCCCTAAAACACTGCCTTTTCCCGCAGCTCCCCAGCCCTCAAAAAGTACTACCACAGGAAGCTTCTTTTCCTTGATTAACATCTGCTTCTCCAAAAGACGTAACCTAGAAGCCTCAAGTCGTGCATCTAATTCTTCCTCTGCCGGCATTATTTCCCGATTCCAATCCTTTAGCATACGAACCACCCCTTATCCATAAGTAAAGCTTTTATTATTAACATGTATCTAAAAAAAGTGTCACGATTCAAGTACTAATATTTTACCATATTTTTCATCCCCATAAAAGAAAAACTGTATCAACAGACACAGTTTTTCTTGTTATTTTGATTATTATTCTGTTTTTTATTTTTCAGTATTTCTCCAAGCAATGTTTTTCTTTCCGCTTTGAAATCATCCCGGATAATATTATGGGGCAATATACTAATTTTATCATTTTGCATCTTCCTTATATCCGCTTTCTTCATATCAAAAAATTCGGCAATCTGCTCTATGGAAGCATCCGGCTTAAAGGTTCTCCTATTAAGACTTCCGTATTTTCTCCGGTTATACTCTTTCCAGAAAATCATGACTACGATTTCAATTAACACAATAACAAAGGTAACATACAGTAAATGTTTACTTTCCTGCAACACATCTGCATTATAAATCCAAACAGAAACCGGCGTATATCCCATTGCCTGACATAATACACCATAAATAACATAAGCCACATAAACAAGAATAAACGCCCATGCAAAACAGGTAAACAAAGCTTCCAAAACCTTCTTCCACCAGACCTGATTACCGTCAATAATATTCCCCCCTATGTTCATGGCTGTGCCAATTCCCCGGTCAGGGCTTTTCCAGGTTGCAAGTTTTTTCTTTCTGCGGAATATGGTTTTAGGAAGTGCGATTAATGCAACGATACCGTTTACAACCCAGTAAACAACGGGATACCAGGCTGCAGAAATCATATATTTAAATATACCTTTATCGTATCTGCTTTCCAGCCATAAGGCTACAACAAACTGAACCATACAGATAACCGCCAAAAACTGGGACTTCCAGAGATATGGTACATAGCTTCCTGCATGATAATATAATTTAAATATTTCCGCTATTGTTAACAAAAGCCATGACACAACCCACAGTAAGGACAGTACCTGTTCCACATATACGGGATACATCCGTCTTCTTCTCCAGCTTTTAAAAATACCGGCATGACGGAACATAACCTCCTGTCCTCCCTGTGCCCATCGAATCCGCTGCTTTAAAAGCCCCTTCAAAGACTCCGGCGCCAGCATCCAGCAAAGGGCATTTGGTTCATAACGAACATCCCAGAAATTACGTTCTAACTTCCACGTTACCCCAATATCCTCTGTAATCATATCCCGGTCCCATAATCCGCAATCTAACAAAGCCTGTTTACGATATGCCACTACCACGCCGGAAACAGTCATTACCTTTCCCCAGATTCTCTGGGTACGCTTAATCAAAGAAATAATACTTGCATATTCACATAACTGAATTTTTGAAAACAATGAGTTTCTGTTTCGTACTCTCGGATTTCCGGTTACTGCACCTACACGCTCTCCATTATTTGGATTCAAAAAATGGGACATCAAATATCTTATACAATCCTTATCCAAATAAGAATCTCCGTCTACACAAACTAGATATTCCCCTTTTGCAGCCAAAAATCCAAGATACAGTGCATTGGCTTTGCCACAGTTTTCCTGTAAGTCAACAAACCTGACAGTATCGTATTTTTCTGCCAGTAATTTTCCATAACATTCCGTATCATCCCTGCTGCCATCATTAATAATCAGTATTTCATAATTGGGATAGCTGGTTTCATTAAGCTTCTTTACAACCTCTATTAAATTAGCAGATTCATTATACGCAGGAACCAATACAGATACTAAGGGTGTAGCCGGCAATGGCAATGGCTCTTTTCGTTCGATCCGGTAATAGTATATCAAACCGCCAACTACCCATAGCATCCCCATAATGACCGGATACCAGAAAACGATTAATTCCAAAATATGAAAATGATTTAACACAAACTGAAATATATACTCCATGGTCTTCTCCTACATTGTAAAAACATCTGATAAATCATTTATCTATCCTATATCAGATTATAAATGTATACCGTTAACATGGATATCAATATTCTGTTATTTTTATCAGTTTTATGTCTTCACGGGAGTAGTAATTTGTGGCATATTTTCATAATTTTGGAATTATAAGAATTATTTTTTACTTAATTTGTATATTTATTGTGTATATGAACGGTATACACTTACATGGTCATATATGGCTCTCCATGAACTGTTTGCATTACCTGTAACACATATATAATGCTTGCCATTATTGGCTTCATAATAGCTTGCGCAACAAAAGCCTGACTGATTCACAAATCCTGTTTTTGCACCTAAGACTTTACCATTCATTTCCTTATCCTCAATTCTTCTAATAAACCAATTGGAGATTTCCATTCCATCCGGCATATCCAAATCAGGATATTTTACATCGGTATGATATATTCTTGTACCCATTACATCCCTTAACAAATCATCCTGCATGGCAACACTTATAATCGTTGCCATATCCGTCATGGTACAGTTTAAGTTCTCGTCATATTTACCTACAACATTGGTAAAATGTGCTGTATCTGACAGTCCCATTTTTTCAACATTTTCGTTCATTTTTTCCACAAAGGCTTCCTGGGAACCGGCACAATACTCAGCAAGACCCATAGCTGCATCCGCACCGGAGCAAACAATGGTTCCATATAACAAATCCCGAACAGTCACTTCATCTCCCGGCAGAAAGCCTACTGCACTTAAACCCGAGGCCTGGGCTTCATTTACCATCTCTGCAGTAATCGTAAACTTATCATCTAATTTCGTTTCATCAATATAATCCCTTGCGGTGATCACTGTTAATATCTTTGTCATGGATGCAGGAGGAACCACCTTTTCACAATCTCTCTCCGCAACAATCTCATTTGTATCTACATCTACTAACACCATATATGTACTGGTAAGCTGTTGGGTTTCCTCCAAAATACCGGGTGAGGTTTGATTAATGGAGCCTTCAACCGAATCTAATTGTAAAGATACCATTGCCCAGGGATCAATTCGCTCTTCCTGCGGAACCTCATCCAATTCCTGCTGCATTGCAGTTGTAAAAACTGACAAATCAGCAGAAGACAAAGATATGGTATCAGGAGTCATCTCCGGTACACATAAAGTTTTATCCACAAACCAGCACACATCTGCTGCCTCAGTTGTTTCTGTTGTTATTTCTTCTGTAGTTGTAATCTCTGCCATTACCTCTGTTGTTTCTTCTTTAGAAGTAAACAAGTCCTTAATATCCTTACGCTTTACAAAACAGGTAACTCCAATTCCCAAAACCAGAACAACACATACCGCCGTTATCCATATCTGTTTTTTTCTTCCAATGAAAGAATCCCCCGATGTCTTAGGTATGTTTTTTTGTACAAACGGTTCAAGAGTTAAATCCTCCTGCTTCTCTTCTACTGATGCTTCGTTATTATCCCCATAAATCTCCTCAAATTCTTCCATGGCACTTAACAGGCTCTCATCTAAATCTCCCTCGTCCATATCATTCATATAACCTTCGTACTCTTTCATATACCCTCATCCTATTTCAATTATTATATTTCACCCATTGGTTCATGCCTTGCCATATTCCATAATAAATGTCCGAAACTCCGTTGCAATTTCTTCTAACTGTATACCGAATAACTCTAACAGATAATCATCTGCAAACACCTCAGAAGGAGTGCCAAACCGGTGCAACATACCATCCTTAAAGCAGGCAATTCTATCTGATATTTTACCCGCTAATTCTACCTCATGTAAAGACATAATTACAGTTAAATTTTCTTCTTTTGCCAATTTTTTTAAAATAGAAAGAAATTCTACTTTATGTTTAATATCCAAATAAGATGTAGGTTCATCCAGAATTAGAATATCCGGTTGCTGGGCAAGGGCTCTGGCTAACATAACCTTTTGTTTTTGTCCGTCACTGATTTTCGTAAAATCCTTATCCTTTAAGTCCCAAATATGAATCCGTTTCATAATATCAGAAACAATTGCATGGTCTTTGCTACTTAATATTCCAAAGCCTCCGGTATAAGGGTAACGCCCCGTTTCTACCACATCTTCTACAGTCATCAACTCTGTTTTCAGGGGATTGGTTAATACCACTGCCATTTCCTTTGCAAGTTCTTTTTTATCCATCAGGGAAATATTTCTACAATCCAATTCCACGACTCCGGAAAGTAAGGATAACTGCCCGATAATGCTTTTTAAAATTGTGGTCTTTCCAGCCCCATTAGGACCTACCAAAGACAAAATCTGACCACGGTTGATATTTAATTCCACATCGGATATTACAGGTACTCCATCATACCCAACACATAATCCTTTTGTCTTAAAATAATATCCCCCCATTACGCCTCTCCTTTTTTATACTTTATCATAACAACAAGTACAATAGGTGCACCAAATAAAGCCGTTATACTGCTTACAGAAATTTCCGTTGGTGCAAACAATATCCGGCTTAACAAATCACAAAATAAACAAAAAACTCCACCACCTAAAAAACATGCCGGAATCATAAGAATTGGTTTTGTCGTTTGAAGCATTCTTTTCATAAGATGTGGCACTGCGATTCCCACAAAGGAAACAGGGCCTGCAAAAGCAGTTACGCAGGCGGCTAAAATACTTGAGAGAATCACCAGTAAACTTCGAAAGAGACGGATATTTACACCAAGATTTCTAGCATAAGACTCCCCTAACTGATATGCACTCATGGGTTTGGATAAGAAAAACACAAAAATAAAGCTTATGAATATTACAATACTCATAACCGCAACATTGCTCCAGGTAATTCCCGAAAAACTTCCCAATGACCAATTGTGAAGATTTACAATGTTGGCATCATCCGCAAAGGTCACAATAAAATCCGTAATAGCAGAACATATATACCCTATCATTACCCCCGCCACAATTAACATAGACATCCTGTCAACTGCCTTAGACATCAACATAACAAAACCTAATGAAAGCATGGCACCAACAAAGGAAGCTCCAATCAGTGCAAAGGAATTCAAGGTCACCCCATATCCCAGTGCAAATACCATAGCAAGGGCTACTACCATTTTTGCACCGGAGGAAATACCAAGTATGAAAGGACCAGCAATAGGATTATGGAAAAATGTCTGAAGTAAATATCCCGCCAACGCAAGTCCCCCTCCTAATATAAGTGCCGCCAGTGCCCTTGGAAACCGTACCTGCATTACGATGACAACCGGAATTTCATAGGGGCTTTGTCCCAAAACAATTGCCAGCACATCAGATGGTGGAATCTTTACACTTCCAATGCAAATATTCATCAATAGAAAAAGAAATCCACAACAAAACAAAATTGCAAACCCCGTAATATACCTGATTCTCTTTTTCTTTTTTACATCTATCTCCTTCATACTATGTAACCTCATCTTCATCTAAACTTTAGGTAATCTTCTTACTTAAGGGGATATAAATATGTCATATCGGATTCCCCTTCTATCATCTTGTGGATATCCGATACAATGGTACCAAGTTCCATGGAAGACTGGTATAAATCATTGGAAGTACAGTATACATTCCCTTCTTTCACCGCCTTCATATTCCTTAGCAATTCACTCTTTTTTGTTAAATCCTTAAGATCTTCCAGTTCCCCCTCAATGGTGCTGTTATAGATGATGTAGTCTGCATCGATTGCCCCGGCATAAAAGTCCTCTAACTGCATATTAACGGTGGAAGACATACTGCCCTCTTCTCCTTTTAAATCAGAGAATACATATTCTCCTCCTGCCGCCTCAATCATTTTCACCATATAGTCATTGCTTTTACGCACTTTTACATCTCCATTGGCAGAAATATAGAAAAAAGCAACCGTAGGTTTGTCTTTTCCTTTTTCTGCCTTTTCAATTTCCCTGTATTGTTTTGCCTGTTCCTCAAATACCTCTTTCGCCTTATCTTCACAATTCATTAACGCTCCGTATAGCTTAATCCATTCCATTCTCCCAAGAGGCTCCGGCTCATAACTGGAACGGTCCACAATAACCGGATTTTTAAAAGACTCCAGTTTTTCTTTTACTTCCGGAGTATGATAAATCATGGTGTTTTCTATTGTCAAATCACAGCCTTTATCAAGAATTAATTCATAATCCGGAGCCGAATACTTACCGGCATATAATAAACTTCCGCTTTCAATGGCATTTCTTGCTTCCTCAATATACCAGTCCTTTGCATCCAATCCTGAAAACTGTATATCATCCATCACATCCAAAGCAACCATCATATCCATTACCTGGGATGCAACAAGATAGATCTGCTTTGGTTGTTCCAATAATACATAATCCTTTGGAATATCCCCATAAACCTCATGGATATCAGGAACAACAAGAAAGATATCCTCCTCTATATTGATACGTTTATATATGATATCATTTTCATCTTTATAATAATCAACGAAAAATCCCGTTGCATAATCCAATTCCATAGAACCGGTCCATATCAAATGCTCTCCAATAGTCTCCGGAATACCATCTGCTTCCCCACTATCTTCTGCATCCTCTTCCATATTTCCATCCGGAACAGATTCTTCCTTTTGATAAATCACATAAAAGCTGCAACCAAGAGTAAGAAATAATATGATAATCAAAATAGCAGCAACCACACTGCTTTTTTTCTTATATAGCAAAAATGCCATTAACCCTACAATAAAAACAGTCACGACGATTACATAACCATATGGCATAACCCATGATTTTGAAGCCTTTAGATTCTCCTTACCGGAAGGAATATTATAAGAAAACGTAAGAGAATATGAAACCTCGTGAGGCGTACTCATTGCTGTTGTATCTGCAATCACGTTTATTGGAGCATTCAACGTATCAACAGGGATTTCAAAAACAGAATTTCCTTCCTCATTTACAGGTAAATATTTCTCCCCATTCACTATCATATAATCATAATTAGGACTACTCCATTCTATTTTTCCAACCGCGTTTCCGTCTTTTACCGTTACCAAGACCGGTGATGTGACAGTGGCTTTTCCCGTACCACCTTCCAGTTTCACATCCATCTTATATTCTCCATCGGAAAGAGAAATCCCGGCAGCATTTACAGGATTGGAATGTGCAAAAACACACACTCCCCATATGAGCATCATCACCATGCAAGACACTATTTTATTGGCCATTCTCCTGTTTATCCATTTCATTATATTTCTTCCTTGTATGAGATTATCTCTGCTTTCTTATCCGAGAATATTATAATGCAAATCCCCGAATTTTTTTACTCAGCCTTTACAGGATTTGTTACACTAACCTTATGGTCATACCACTTATTTTTTTTACCAATAAGGGCCAAATCAAACTCATCATCCAGATAAGGCACCGTCACATCAAATCCATTTACTTCTTCTGTTGTTCCGTCACTGTAAGTTACTGTATCTAATGTAGGTTCTAAAATATCTGCTCCATCCTTTTTTGCATCCTTCGCAAGACCTAAGAACAGATTTGTAATATTTTTTGAGGTTAAGGAAATATGAAGAGTCATAACACCATCCTTCACTGTCAATTCACCTTTTCCATCCTTGGCATCATTTACATGGAACATACTGCTATCTGTATTAAATTCAACAATATATATTCCATCCTCCAAAACTGCATCGTTGCCTGTGTCAGAAGTCTCTTTCGTTTTTTTAGTATCTTCCTGTGCAATTGCTTCACCGGCATGTGCAACGTAGATATCCTGAATCTCTTTCACGCCACCTAAACCTGCAATCTGCGTATCTACACTGTCAAATGCCTTAGATGCTTCAAATATACTCTTCCATGAATCCTCATCGGCTCCTGCCATATCATTATTGGCATGATCACCTGCAACTACCATTAACGGACGAAGAATCACCTTATTGTATCCGGCTTCCTTTACAGTTTCCAACACATTTTCACAGGCTGTTTCTTCCGGCTCTCCTTCAACTGTACCAACGAATACATTCTTGTAACCTAACTGTTCCATCTGTGTCTGCATCTGAGAGTAAGAAACCTTAGCCGTATGGGATGTACCATGTCCCAAAAGCACAATGGCAACACCATCCTCTGCCGCAGCATCTGTATTTTCATAACCTGCAGTTTTCACCGTTTCACCGGTAACTGCCTTAGCCGTCAGTTCCTTATCTTCGTTAATGACTGATGCATCATCTCCTACTTCACCAAGAAGCGGTTCACAAACCTTAACACTATCAAATTTATCTTCATATTTTGATAATGCTTCACAAAGTTCATCATATTCCCCGCCATGCATTAAATGAGTTGGCTGAACCACAAGATTTTCTACTCCGTTTGCCACCGCCCGCTCTAATGCCTGATCCATATTATCAATCTTCACACCATCTCTTGCCTGAATATGATTGATAATAATCTGTGATGTAAATGCACGACGTACAGACCAATCCGGATATGCTGCCTGCAAAGCCTTTTCAATCCCGCCAATATCCTGTGTCCGGCTGTCATTAAATGATGTACCAAAGCTGACTACCAAAAGCTCATTTTCGCCAATATCATCCCCATTTAACGGATCATCCTTAGAAGCATCTCCGGTATCTCTTCCAAAATAATCCGGATCTGCATTTTCACCTTTCACTAATTCCTTTTGGGCATCAGTAAGTGCGTCCCATGCTTTTTTTGCTTCCTCACATTGTGCATCTGTCTCATCGGTTCTTTCCTGCACATAAATGGCATCAATTAAAGCTGCCACATGATCTGCAGCTTCCTTATCGGATACATGGCTTTCTGTTGTCTCTGTGGCAATCTCTGTGGTAACCTCTGCCTGCTCCTTGTTTCCACAACCGACAAGCAGGGAAACTGCCAGCAAACCGGCACATAATACATAACTTCTTCTTTTCATTTTTCGCTCCTTTTCTTTTAAACAAAAAACTTCTGACGAATATAAGCCAGAAGTAAGATTGCATCAAAAGAAAGCGAAATCAAATAAATCATTCGCAAAAAAACCTTATCTTAACTGCAAACCAATTACTCGTGGTTTATGTCGTCAAATCATTGGGCAGGTCTCCTGGCTTACAACTTTCTTATATATCATCGTATATTGTCACATGAAATCACCTTCCCGTTTCCAGTGGTTTAAGGTATTTCCTTATAGATTTCATATTCGTTGCTTACAGTGACGAGTTCGCACAGGTCTCTCACCTGTTTCCCTTTTCACCAGAACAAGTAATTACTTTCTGACACCCAATCATCATTTTTATTTACCTTTGGTATCATAACATATTCTGCATAATTGTCAATTCAAAAAAGCTCTTAAAAATGCTTTCGATAGTACTGATTTCTATACTGCAAGGGTGTCATTCCGGTTTCTCTTTTAAAA
Source organism: Lachnospiraceae bacterium (assembly GCA_051880415.1). Taxonomy (GTDB): domain Bacteria; phylum Bacillota; class Clostridia; order Lachnospirales; family Lachnospiraceae; genus CAG-590. The sequence continues at coordinate 44,907 of JBJENX010000078.1, forward strand.
TTCTGAGAAAAATGACTGCTGGATGCAAATGCTAAATATTGGGCAATTTCCGCACAACTGTCATCTGTATAAATAAGCATGTTTTTTGCCTCATTAATTTTTTGCTGACGAATATATGCACCGATATTTTTTCCTGTCTCTTTTAAAAATAATTTACTTAAATAGGTTTCATTTAATCCCACATACTGTGCCACATCTGCCACCCAAATCGGCTCATGAAGATGATTATATATATAATCCAGTGCCTTCTTACAATGTACGGAATGATTATCTACCCTTTTTAATTTCCACATTCGTTTTGCAAAGGCGTAAGCCATCTCCCTTTGTACCTGAACAAGATCTCTTTTTGTATTTTGACGGTCTGTCTTATTAATATAAATATCACTTAAATGGTATGCTTCTTTTTCATCTAAGCCTCCTTCAATACAAAACCGGGTAATCATGGCAATAGATACCACAATATGATATTTTATACTTTGAATGTGATTAGAAGATAACTCTCCCCGTTCCGGCGAATCAATTACATCCCAGTTCTTCTTTGTATCTAACTCATCCAGTTTTCCGGATTTTATTAACTCATAAAAAGCCAGTTCCTCGTCATAGGTTGGATGATACAGTTCGTGTTCTCTTCTATCAAATCTCTCCCTGGTTAGCTGTTCATAATTATCAAATTCATTTTCTATATCTGCCATAGCCACCACTCCCTATATAACAATATATATGCCATATATTTGACAAAAATACCAGTTTTATTATATTTTATTTCATTTACTTTGTCTATACTTGGCTTATGAAATACATGTAAGTCACTTACAGTCAAAATTAAAATTTATAGGAGGTACTACTTATGATGGTATTTGAGGGTTATCAAAAAGGAATTAATTTAGGCGGCTGGCTTTCACAAAATGATTATGATACAAAGGAACATTTTGAAAGCTTTATCACCGAATCTGACATAAAAGAAATCGCATCCTGGGGACTTGATCATGTACGTGTTCCTGTTGATTATGTAATTATTGAAGAAGAAGACGGTACACCAAAGGAAGAAGGATATCACTACATTACAAACTGTGTAAACTGGTGCCAAAAATATGGTCTTCATATGATTATTGACCTTCATAAAACCTATGGTTACACCTTTGACCCGTTAGATGATGCAGATAAAGAAATATTCTTCCATAGTGAAGAATTACAGGAGCGTTTTATCCGGACATGGAAAGAAATCGCTACCCGCTATGGTCAGTATTCAGACATGATTGCATTTGAACTTCTAAATGAAATTGTAAGTCCTAATGTTGTAAATGAATGGAATGCCATTGTAAAGAAAGTAGTTCCCGCCATCAGAGAAATTGCACCGGATAATTATATTGTATTTGGTGGCGTATGCTACAACAATGTTACCAGTGTTCCGGGTCTTATTGAGCCATTTGCGGATAAGCTTGTATATACATTCCATTGCTACGATCCTCTTATTTTCACACACCAGAAAGCATATTGGGTAAAGGGCATGACAAAGGACTTCGATATGGCTTATCCTGATACAGTAGATACCTACCGTGAAAAGAGTATGCAGTTTTCACAGGAACTGGTTGGTGCAATTAACGAACATGGCATTGAATCAATTGGCCCTGAAATGTTTGAAGCTTTATTCAGCCCGGCAACCAAAACTGCCATAGAGCGTAATGTTCCTCTATACTGCGGTGAATACGGCATCATTGATCAGGCTCCCCTTCCTGACACCCTTCGCTGGCTAACAGATATTAACAGTGCATTTAAAAAATACAACATCGGCAGGGCTTTATGGAATTATAAGAGCAAGGATTTTGGAATTACCGATGACCATTATGCAGATATTAAGGATGAAATGGTAAAACTTCTCTAAATCCATTTCACTTAGAATTTATAACTTTTTACATATTGATATACGTCCTGTATATGATTGCCAATCATTCCATGGGGATAGGAATCAAATTCCTCTTTCCCCGTGGTTCCCGTTAACACTGCAGCAAACAGGACCTGTGCATTTTGAGCCGCCTTAGCATCCACAAGACTGTCTCCTACATATAATACCTCTGATTTATCTAAGGAAAGCTTCCCAAGAGCATATAAAATTCCTTCCGGCGAAGGTTTCTCCACCTTTACATTATCTCCCCCAACAATGACATCCAACATATGAAGGGAATTATACTTGTTAAAAATATCCCTAATCCGATAGCTGTATTTTGTGGTAACAATACCAATCATATATCCGGCAGATTTCAGCTTAGCAAGGATATCCACCGTTCCTTCATACAAAATGGTATTGTTAACCATTACCTCATCCGCTTTTTTCTTAAAGAAGGTGGCAAATAAAACTGCCTCCTCTTTTGGTGCATCCGGTTCCAAGGAAAGAAAGGTATCTGTTAAAGATAACCCTATAGTTTTTTTAATTGCATCCTCTGATTTCCCGGTATGTCCTAATTGTTCCAATGCATAATTTGCACTTTGGACGATTCCCATGGTGGAATCCCCCAATGTATAATCAAAATCAAATAATATCCCCTTTATCATAAAAACCTCATTCTTCTATACTGTTTTCAAAGGCATCCAAATCAGCATATCCATATAATCCGGCAGTATTTCCAATGGTTTCCTTTGCAATATTTCTACCTGATTTTGCACACTCCACTACAAATCTTCCATATAACTGGAGCATTTTGTCTGAATAGGTGCTGATTTCTCCCCTCAAATATGTTTCATAGGAAGTATTCATATAATTATCTTCATAGGTGTGGAAGCTTCTGGCATTACCGGCGGCTTTTGGATATTCCTTACCGAAGGTTTCCAACATATCCATTTGCAGCACTACAATCTGTTCAATAACAGCCTTCTTCTGTTCCGACAAAGGGGGAAAATGCTGTTCTAACTCCTTATACTGTTCCGGTGCCGTACTTTCCATCATACGTCCGTATTTTTCCGTAATCAGATTATGCCCTAATTCAAATTCTCTGTTAAAATCATACAGATATTGTAATAACATGGTACGATTCCATGTAAGGTACTGGCTTTTACGCATTACATAGAAGGTTGGCCAGTCATTCTGACAGGACGCCCTGCCACCTTCATTTTTCACCTTATCAAATGCTGCAAATTCTGTTTTGGCAATTCTATCCACCAATTCTTCATCTGTAGCTTCACAATAGGATGCTTTCCTCACAAGCTCATCCGTATGATAATCTAAATAGGTTTCTATATCACTGATATAATTTTTCTCATAAAGTTTTTTTGCAAAATATTCTCCGATTTGTTCCATCTTCTTTGAAACAAACAGATAAGCCTCATCATCAGCCATGGCAAAGCTTTGATGTAACTCATCAAGCAGCTGTAAAAGCATGGTTTGCCCTGTAAGCTTTTCAAGACTTTTATATAACCATTTATCATGAGGCGGATATTGATTATCCATATGGTGGGCAAGCTTCATTATCTGCTTCATACAGTCTGACAACATCATATCTGCCGTTATGCGGGAACCTCTTTTAAGCATTCTTCCATAATTATACTGGCCTGTCTGGGATATCCTTGCCAAATCATCCGCAAGCTTTAAATATAAAATATTTTCCGGATATCCTTTCTGCAAAGCTGTCCGCATGTCAGAAAAACAGCCTGATTCATCCATATATATTTCCCCATTGGTAGCCGCTTTTAAACCATAGTCAGGAACCATCTGCCAGTCAATCCGGTCATATTCCCCTGTCCCGATAAGCTTCTCGTAAAATGCTGAAATTTTCATAACACCTCTACGTCCTGTCCCTTTGGGGGAAACAGTTCTTTTATATCCCATAAATTCAAGAGGTAATTTATTATAGGCTTCCTGTAATTGTTCCCCTATCTCATCATACAATTCATCCGGCAGCCAGATACAAAAATCCGGTCCCCAGTCATGGTCCATGGAAACTGCATCATCATATCCAAAACAATCCGAGCCTTCTCCCACAAGTCCCACTGCCATTTGAGACAAATACGGTCCAAACTGTTCTTTAAGCATCTCTTTTCCATATGTATCATAATATAATCGGCATAGCTTTAATCCTGTCATAATTTTATCAGCACACATATCCCGGTTCTCTTTCAATCTCATATACTGGGTATTTCTTCCCAAACAGTTTTCTACGATATCCATTCCTTTTTGAAACAGCTCACACGCTTTCTGATATTTCTCTTCATGATAATAATACATGCCAAGTGCAGATAATGCAGCACAATAATGGGCATCATAAGTGTTTCTCTCTTCAAAGCACCTAATTGCCTTACAGGCATATTCCTTCGCCTTATCATACAGTTCATTTTCATGGGATGAATCCCCTTTCGCTGCCAGCACCGCAGTATTTGCAAGATTTGCATAGGTTACCGCTATCTCAAAGCCCGCCTTGTTTTCTTTTACAATATCCAAAGCCTTTAACAGATAATCCATGGCATTTTGAAAATCACCCTGCTCCTGATAAAGAAGACTCATATTGTTATACAAGCCTGCCAGCAACATATCATTTTTCCCTAATACCTCGAAATATATATTTTGTACCAAAGAATAATACTCCTTGGAATGTTCCAGATCTCCGATAGAGCGGTAGCCGGTTGCCACATTAAGGGCAGTGGTTGCATATGGTATTTTTCCATTTTCTGATTGAAGCAGACCCATATTATCTGCAACAGCCATAGCTTCCTTCATTACGAAAAGCAGCTGTTCTTTTTCAGATGTCTGTCTGTAATAACCGATTAATTCGTTAAGAATCTGCAATTCCAAAGCCATGTCATCATGATTCTTTGCTTTTTCCAATTCATTCAACAAAAACTGTTCCGCTTCTTTTGCCTTATTTTCATCAAATAACCGTTCTACTTCATTTATTATCTCATCATACTTATTCATGCCATTCCCTCACCAAAAACAGTCTTTTTAAGACCCTCTGCTAATTCCGTATAGTTGCCAATTAATGTTAATGCCTTACTTCCATCATACCAATTGGACTCCTCCTTTGTAAGAGGAAAAGGTAATGGTATCTGCTTCTCATTAACCTGATTAACCGTTACCTCTACTTTTTCAAATTGTATATTCATACTTTCTGCCAGAGCCAAAGAAAATGAATCATAAGTTTCCATCTTCAAAGGCGCCAGATTATATGCCCGGTTATATGCCTCTTCATTTCCAACAGTCTGCAGCAATGCTAATGCAACATCATCCACATAGACCATTTGAAATTCGCCGGTTGCATCAACAGGATGCAATATCTGTCCGGCATTTTGTATCCAGTTAAAATAAATGCCTTCCCGGGGAGCATAGTTGTCCGGTCCATATATAAATGCGGGGCGGATAGAGGTATATGCCACATGATACTTTGCTCCACACTCCATTAATTCTTCTTCCAATGTAACCTTTCCTGAAATATAGTCTCCCACACTGCCACCAAATTCACGTTTTTCAAAGGGAGCATTTTCGTCTAAAATTGTACCTAATCCCCGCTTGTAAACATCACAGGTACTAACGTATATATACTGTGAAAAAGAACCTTCCAGTGTCTGAAACACCATGGCAATATCATTTTTTTGGTATGCGCAAAAATCCACTACAACATCAAAAAGCTTCCCCTTTAAACAGGAAAGCTTCTTGATATCGTGTCTGTCACCTGACACTTCAGACACCCGGGGAAGATGAAGTGGCTGGTTGCCACGATTATACACAGTGATATCATGTTTCATACATGCCATATTCACAAAGTGTTTACCAAGAAAATAACTTCCGCCAAGTACCAGAATATTCATATATTTTTATTCTCCAAAATATCTTTCTAATAATCCCTTAAGAGCCTTGCCATGTCTTGCCTCATCACGAGCCATTTCATGAACGGTATCATGGATTGCATCAAGATTATTCTTCTTTGCACATTTTGCTAAGTCTACTTTACCTGCTGTGGCACCAAACTCACAATCAACTCTCCAAGCCAAGTTGTCCTTTGTAGAAGCAGTCATCTTGCCTTCTAAGTCAGAACCAAGCAACTCAGCAAATTTTGCTGCATGCTCTGCCTCTTCATAAGCAGCCTTTTCCCAATATAATCCAATCTCAGGGTATCCTTCACGATGTGCAACTCTTGCCATGCATAAATACATACCAACCTCTGAACACTCACCATCGAAATTAGCCTTAAGCTGTTCAAAGATAAACTTCTTATCTTCATCACTAATCTCACTGTTATTCTTAACTGTTGTAGCATATACTCCAAATTCATGCTCTGCAGCAAGAGTGAGTTCTCCTTCAACCTTTTTAAACTTGTCACTTCCTACATGACATACAGGACACTCTGCCGGTGCCTCATCTCCTTCGTGAACATAACCACAAACTGAACATACATACTTTGCCATTTTTTAATCCTCCTGTTTTTATATTGTAAATATTATTGTTACCATATGAACATGTGCTTCTTTAAACCCGCTAATCAACGGTTAACTTCTTCCTGCCACAATCAGGACATTCGGCAGAACCATCGCATAGTGAGAAAGCACCACCTTCTATATGAAGTTCTCTTCCATGTACAATACTATCTGCAATCTTCACTCTGGCACTGTTGTATATACTTTGTGCCGTTGTTCTTGCAATATCCATTCTTCTGGCACATTCTTCTCTGCTTACGCCTTCCAAATCAATCAGACGAATGGCCTCATACTCATCCACTGTCATGGAAACAACGCCCCCATTTTCTTCTCTTCCTAAAGGCGTAAAGCCCACATAAAGGGGTTGCTTACATACTCTTTTTGTAATTGGGGGTCTTGCCATTTACGCACCTCATTTCCGTCATATGACACAAACATATAATAATGCTTTTGAAAAAAAATGTCAATAAGTTTTGTGGAAAAATTTTAAGTTTTATTTGTTATTGCATTATTCTCAATAATTAGAAAAATTACTAAATTCAGCATATAGATAATTCTTATTCATTCTGGATTAGGGTAAATTTTGGAATTTATTCATATATTCCAATCAAGTCTTCATATAAAAAGTCATAAATAAACAAATGTCCCTTTACATATTCAAATCCAAGGAAATTATGTTCCTTCGGTACTTTACACACCCGTTCGCCTTTTTTAGTTGGATCATCAAGAGATTTCCAATATATTTTTCCATTCTTTAATATATATAACCTATTATCCTCTACCGAATAATTCACGATACATTCATCTTCTTCTGTTTGGTATAAAACCTTATTTTCCTTATTTTCTGTATTAAATACAGTTAAGATTTGTTGTGCAATCGTTTCGTCCAACGGGTTTTCCATAAACTCATGTAATATGTATATATCATTACCTTCTATGCTTGCCATTCGAGGTGCTACATCCTTTTCATAATATGAACAGCTTACCTTTGAATCATAATTACAAACCGCTCCATTATATTTGTAATCAGAAACAGTAAAAAATTCGTAAATGTCTTGTCCATCCACATAAGTCAATGTTGCAATTTCCGAATATTCTTTTCCCTCATCATCACTAATGTTTTTAAGCCACGGTTGTTCTGCATGATACTGTAAAAGAATTTTATACTGATTAAATTCATAAATATATAATGGTTCCTCATACTCTGTCTGTATTTCCTTCAGCCCTTTTTTATTTGACTCAATCTCATCATAAACAGATACAACAGTATCACGAGAATAATATTTCAGATATCGATTATCGCCTTTATCATATGATGCAAACACTCCGTCAGAAAAACCATAAAGGCTAATGCAGGATATCTCCTTTTCAAGTTCAACTTTCTCACCGGTTTGTATATTAATTTGCAACAATGTACCCTGTTTTGAATCACAATAATAACAATCCGTACCATCTGCCGCCATAGTAATTCTAACATTGGGGTCACCGGCATTATCATTTACCTTACATAGAGTCTGACCATCTTCAGCATATATTTTTCCATCTGCATAATAATAGTAATGTTCATCATTCTCACAAACAAACTGATATTCTACTGTAGTATCATCAACATTATATATCTGTATTTTTGAGTCAGATGATTCACAACCACACATAGATATCATCACAACTAAGCAAACCATAATTTGTATACTATTTATTAATTTTTTCATTGCTTCATCTCTTTCTATAACATATTGAAACCAACACTTATAATCCGTAATATAAATCAACCTATGCTACTTGTATATTCCAATCAGTTCTTTCTGAGCATCATCGTAAATAAACAGATTTCCTTTTATGTATTCAAATCCCAAGTCAAAATATTCTTTCGGGATATCACATACTTCTACTCCATCTTCATCCGGAGCATCAAGGGCTTTCCGATATATTTTACCATTCTTTAATATGTATAACCGATTATCCTCTACCGAATAATTAACAATATATTCATTATCTTCTGTCTGATAGATAATTTCATCGTCCATGGTTTCTGTATTAAATTCAGTAAGTATTTCCTGATCAATTGAACCATTGGCCGGTGCCAATGTAGATACATGCAACGTATATATATTATCATTCATTACACTTACCATTTTAGGTTTTATTACTTTCTCATTTTCAAGATAGGGGGCTTCAAAATTATAATTACATCTCTCACCATTGTAAATATAATTAGTGGAATCAATTAACTCATATATACCATTATGAACTACATATGTAGAAGTTTGTCCTGATACGGAATACTCCGTTCCTAAACCATCACTAATATATAGGATTTCAGGTGTCTCGTCTTCCTTCACAACTGTAAGCTTATATTGATCAAATTTATAAATATAAACAGGATATTCTTCATTTATCAGGTTTCCTGTTGACTCCAGCGACGCAGGATTTTCATTTATATTATCATAAAGAGAAATCACAGTATCATGAGAATAATATTTGAAATACCTGTTTCCTTTCAAATATGATACGAATACTCCATCTTTAAAGCTATATAATTCTGCAACCGACACTCCTCTTTCCAAGACAATTTCTTCACCTGTTTCCAAATCAATACGAACCAGCATATCATGTTCCGTATCGCAATAATAAAAATAGAAATTATCTACAGCTATACAGGCAGAAATATCATTAGAAAATGTTTTCCCCATGTTACATATTTTTCTCCCGTCATCCGCATATATACTTCCCTCTGCATAATAATAGTAGTGTTCTGAATTGCAACATACAAATTGTGGCACATCAATAGAATTACCCACATTGTATATAGATATTAACGGTTGTTCAGGTGTACAGCCGGATAGAATCTCCAATGTAAATATACAAAAAAAGATTCTTATGTATTTCGTTATTTTTTTCATAACTTCATCTCACCCCTATAATATCAATCAGCTTGCTAGAAGTAATTTCCAGAATTACTCTCAAAAATTCATTCCTGCAAAATAAATCTACACATTTTTAATTCCCACTTCATACATAGAATTCACATCCGAATCTTTTGGAATTAAAGCATAGTAATACTGATCATTATCCAAATTAAACTGTACAAGTTTCGTTGATACATCTGACCAGAAATTTTTAATCTCATTCATGTAATCCTCCAGGTCTTCCTTGTAATCCAGCTGCACAATATAACCTTCTTCTACTAACAGATTCACAATTATATTTCCCAAAAGTTCTTTGTTTTGATTCTCTTTCATAAACATTTCTACTGTGTACCATATATCGCTAAGATTATACTTCTCCCAAAAGAACAAATCATCCAATGTCTTATAATCCTCTATAACCTGATTTATCATTTTACGAAATTGATTCGGTATGATTTGTTCCAGTTCTTTATTTGCCATACATTCAATTGTATCATCTTCTGCACAATCTTCCATTTCCCATTTTTTCTCAGCCGTATAACATTTGGTTATAAACTTCTTTTCTGACTTATAATGCACTAAATCATAGGGATAATGATTATTATCCTGAAGCATTGCATCATCCAGATCAAATATTTTTGCTAAAGCACCTGTTTCAAAACTCCAAAACCCAACATAACCATATTTTTTATGGGCATTCTTCCATTCATAATCATAATGCCCCTGAAACCACTTTTCTTTCATATAGGTTTCCAGTTCCTTTTCTGCTTTCTTTTTATCTTCCTTGGCAAATTGAATTATTTTTTTTGTTTCTTTATATGGATTTTCTTTTTGATATCCTTTTGACACATACTCTCTGTTTAATCCGCAAGCCTGTACTAAAAAATCAAACAAACAATCATCTAACATCTCTTCATCTGCAATGCGGACTAATTTATCTAATTCGGCATCCGATACCTCCAGCAGAATTCCTAGGGAAAACACCTCTATAAAATTAACATATCCTATTTTTTTACTTCCAACATCTACCACATAAGGCAACATATCCAAGTAATCCATTTCTAAACTCTTACAATCCATACCCAGGGAATATTTTGCACGAATCATTTTATAATATGTACTAAACATACTCCCTTTACTATCATAGATAATTTCCTCAGGCTTCCTTGGATAACGCTGAACTCCTTCCTTAATGTCCTGCAATAACTGTTTTATTTCTTCTTTATCTTCGGGTATCGTTTCCTCATTAAAATCAATAGTTTTTCTTAAATCACTTTCCTTACACAATGAATCTCTCATAACAATAAGTGGTTCATCCATTTCTTCAGAGGCGTTCACTATCTCCTTCTTCTTTGTCATAGATTCATCTTCAAAACTTGTGGTTTTATTTCTAAATACTTTATGAAATATACCTCCCATTCTCTGATATCTCCTTTAACGTTATAAATATATGAAAATGTCATCACTCAATTTGTATCTAACCGGTCATTTAGAATCTTCGTTTCTTCATGAAACATCTTATATATTACACTTCCCATTTGCTCTGGCGTACAATCCAAGTCCAAATTAATCCCCTCAGAATTTTCATCCCAAACATAGGATCCATCCTTTTTTCTTATCAACTTTTCAACATGATACAAATGATTTTTTTCCCTCACTTCTACACATTGAAACTTCCTACTAAATGCAGAAAAACCTTTTATTCCCGAAACCTGCCAGAAATTGAAATCTTCTATTTCTTCTCTGGTAACCGGTATTGCATTTTTTGAGTTTTCCATTGCAGCCAATGCCATTTCTCCTAAACATACTTCGGTTGCATCAATTTTTTCTGTAAAAACCGGAGGAATCGTAACTCTCATTACAGAATTGCATAATGTTGTATCCGAAACTGCAATGTAACCCCATTTTGAATTATAATACATGGAAATACTGCCTTGTTCCATCTTATCACCTACTTTAATTATCCCCCTTGATTCCCTTCTTCTATGCGACAATTTTATCATTTTTATCTGTTTTTATCTTAACCATTTATCTCATTTCTACATCAGCCATAATTTCATCCCTATTTTTTTTCGTTACCTTTATTCCGTATTCACATATTGGACAAACTAATGCCCTCTCAACGTATATGGGAAATATTGGTATAAAGAACAGGGTAAACCATGTCCATAAAACCCGTAGCTCCCATTTTGTGTCAGCATTACAATTATTACAGTGGCAAATACGTCTAAAAGTTCCTTTTTTACTCGCAAATGTTCTCCATCCAATAAATATCATAGTTCTTCCTCCATTTTCTTATATATTGCGGATACATCCTGTTTTAGCTCCAAATATTTTTCCTTACTAAATGAGCAGCAACGAACCTCCGTCACATTCCCATACGCATCTAATATTTTTATTTTATAAGCACAACTAAGATGCCCCAGTACGGTGTTTTCGTTTTCATCCTCATAAACCATAATCGTATGATCCTGAAAGCTGTAAACATCCTCATCATCATATCCTCTTATTACAATCATGTCCTGGTTACGAATAATAATCTTTATTTTTTGAAAAAAGAAAGTATATATTATCGAACACAGCAAAGCCACTAGTAAGAGAAGCCAATTCAGTATTGCATAGCATGTTCCCGAAAAGAAAATAACGAATTCCATTATAATAAATATAACAATCGATCTTAAAATTGTACCCACAATTTGAAACAACAAATTAGACTTATAGCATTTCTCATCCACAAGTACATCCTCCTTTCAAAATACAGTTCTTCCTATATTGTCTTCCTATATCCAATTACAAGTGCATCTAATATATTTAATATATCATTATCATAATCAACAATTTTATTTTTTGCATAAATGCTATTTTACGCATACTGAATTGTTTATTTTGATATAAAAAAATTACTTCAAGAAGCTTTTAACCTTATACAGTAATATTTTACATATTTGTTGTCATTGCATTATCAATATGGTTCCCTGCAACATATCCTTGTCTACTCTTTTGGGGCGAATATCCATACCCGTCAAAAATAACAAATAAAAAAGTCAATGCTTTTAATATATGTTTCTTCATCAAAACATCATACTAAAAGCATAGGCTTATTAATATTTAGCATAACTACAATCCAATTATCCCCTTCATATTCCTTATTCATGCATGATATGTCTATATGATACTGTTCACAAATCTTTTTTACATTATATAAACCAAAACCATGTCCGCTCCCTTTTTTTGAATATCCTTTTATAAAAAGCTGGGGAAATTCAGTATAGGGAATAGCCTTTCCCCTGTTCCGAACCTCTATCTTCACGTTATTCTCAGTTTCAGCAACATATATATAAATTTTCCGTTCGCCACATCGCATTACTGCCTCCATAGCATTATCAAAAATATTGCCAATCAATTCGATTATTTTGGAAATAGGAATATCAACAGATAACTGATCAAAATTCAAATTATATTCAACATCTATTCCCTTTTCATCACATTCCAAAAATTTACTGTAAAGAAATCCAACAACCGCCGAATTACCATTCGACAATAATTTATTATATTTGTTACTATTTTTAAGCTCCCCTATATACATCTGTTGTGATGCAACCAATTCATCATAGGATTTACATACATAATGCTGACTTAAAATTGTATTCAGATGATCATCAAAATCATGCTGCTTTGACCTTATCTCCGTAATCAAATTATCGTATGACTGTATATACATCTTATGAATACGAATTTCCGCCTCTTTCTGTCTTGATGTCATCTTATATTTTATAAAATAAGCTGTTATAAGACACATATATCCGGCAGAGAAAATAGGAAAAACATACTTCTCCACCTGCATTCCTTCCAATACCTTATACTTCATCATGTAACATATCAAAATTATTCCCATATAGAATACAGAGAAAAAACCAGCCAGTTCTTTTTCCAAAAGAAATCTTGAAATTCTATGAATACCACATTTCCTTAGAAAAACAACAATCAAGCATACAAGAATATTAACTATCAGATATGTACATGGAACAATTGTTTTCTCCCGAAAAAAAATACTATAAAATATAGTAATTCCAAATTGTATAATAGATATTATTAACATTGCCAATAAAAAATTAACAATTATTTTCTTTATATAAAACCCAAACTCCATTCCAACATAAAGGAAAATAATGACATAGAACACCATTGTATATACATCAGGCATATCATATTTATAAAGAATATATATGTAAAAAGCATCTAATATCAGACAAACAATTGTCTTTATATCCAGACGAAAAGGTTTGTTATATAGATAAAACAAACAAATTATAATTGAAGTTAATTCCAATAACGCATAAAATCCTACTATCATTTTTCCAAAACACCTGCTATTTTCTTTTTGTATGCAATTCCAATTGTCAAATATTCCTTTTTCCCTTTTAACTTAATATATCTGTTAGTCAAATCCACACTTTCTATATATTTGATATTAACAATGGTACTTCTACTGCACTGTAGCAATAAACCGGAATCAGCCTCATCAAGTATACTTTGACAAGATCTGTATTGCACCTCAAAAATGCTATCATCCGCTAAGTAAATATAGAGAATATGATTTTTACTTTTTATATACTTAATTTCCGTACATATAACGGGATATATAATGCCATCTTTTCTAAAAGTAATAATTTTATCATTCTCTCTTACAACAGGCATCTGCAACACTTTTCGTGTATTCTCAATAATTCGCTGCTCATCAAATGGCTTCTCTATATAATCCATACAATGCAAAGTCGTATACGCAAAATATGTTGGATCCATTAATGAGGTTATAATAAATACAGGAGTTGTATAATATTTATTTAATTGACGTATACGAGAAACAAATTTTGCACCTGAAGTATCTCCCGGAGTACCGGTATCTAAGATTATATCTACGAAAAAACAATCTATCGTATGTTCCAACGCAATTTTATATGCCTCTTCACTGGTTGTAACCGCATATAGACATATATCAGAATCTACTCCTAAAACAATATCAGACAGCCTGTCTAACTGAACTCGGTTGTCCTCAACAATCAAAATATTTCTTTGCATTTTATCTCAAAAACTCCCTCTTGTATCCCTATTGCACTTACTCCAAGTCTACTTTCGATTGCCTCTGCCGCCTTACACAAAATTGTCATATATAAACAATTTTATTATTCTTTGCAATAATAATATTATTTAAAATATTTTACAACTATTTTACTTAAGATTTTTAATAAACGCCAATCTTTCCTACTAACTGGAAAATAATTTCTATATGCTCTTTTATCTTTACCATAGGGATTCGTGAATCGTTAAAAAAATTTCACAATTTTACTCTAATTTACACCGACTTTATTTCTATATCAGAATTTACTTCTTTCGCCTTCTCTAACGCATGAAAAAAAACAGATATAAAATCCTCCCCATCACTTGTTATA
>JBJENX010000079.1:0-2694 GCA_051880415.1 Lachnospiraceae bacterium
CATTTAAACAGGCTGCAGATGTACTGGCATCCGCAGGCACTCCGGTTACCAGACTGATGCGAGGGGAAGAGATTGTCTATATCCGTATGGAGCATGTATGGGTTCGGGCATATCTTCCATATACCGATTACCGTGGCGCAGGAAATGCATCCGGAGATATGGTATGGCTTGATTTGGATACGGGTATTAAGGATTATGAAGCTGTTACCAATATTTATGATACCTTAGATGATGAGGGATTTTCTGAACAAATCCGGAGTATAACAGAAAGTGGTGACACGACAGAGTTAGAATCCCTGCTTTCCCAGTGGGAAGAAAAATTAGCAGCTGAGGATTTAAGTGAAACCTATGCAAGAAAGAGAATCATCAAGCAGGAAGAGATAAGCTATTTACCACTTTCTTTGCAGTATACAGTAGAACAGGAAACCAGTACCTATACACAGGTGGCAGATTCCTTAAAGGATTCCATAAGCTTTGAGATAAACGGTGAGGTACTGACAAGCCTAAAGGCTTCCGATATTCAGGGAAAGAACATCCTATTAACCTTCCGGCCTGCCAGCGATTCCGATAAAACAATCTTTGACAGCTACAGCAGTATCTTTGATATTCCTGCCTATGCCGTGTATATGACACCTGTATTGTTGGTGGACGGGGAGGAAGCTGCCAGAGGGGAAGAATATCTGGAAACCACTCTTGGAACAAAGAGCAGTTTTACCATTCATATCTCTTCCGGAGGAAAGAGCACTTCTGTAACCAATGATGTTACTACCGGTTCCATGTATGCAGTAACCTTAGACAGCCAGAGCATTACTGCATCAGAATTACAAAGTGTCTATGACGAAGTAGCAGCCTTAAAGGACAGTGTAACAGAGGAAAATGTCTACAGTGAGGAATACCTTGGAAAGCTATTAAACCTTGCAGGCAAGTTATACTTTGCCCAGGTGGATATAGCGGATACTATCGCTTCTGATATGTATGATGTGGCAGTAACCAGAAGTCTAAGTGAAGGTATTACAGGATATGAAGTAGAGACAGCCGGACTGTATGGAATGGTTACCGGAATCAGCGAAGGAAGCCTGTATATTGATGTAGACAATGACAGCCATTCTGTGATAAGTTTAGAGGGAGACAGTGATGTAACAAGGGAATACTTCATGTCTACGGGAATGCTCAGCTCCCTGTATGAAAGTACGGTATGGGAAGAGATTACCGGAGAAGAAAGTGTATCGACTATCTCCATTCTCGCAAAAGCATCAGAAGAGAATATCGACATTCTGTTGATATCAACGGACAATCTGTCAACAGAGATTGAAAAACTGAATACGGATGAAACCACAAAGCAGTCTATTATCAATGCAGTTAACAGTGGAATGATAGTTACCGTTCCTGCAGAAGAAGTCACCATGGGTGACTGGAGTGGAACAGGATATATCGTAACAAATCCAGCAACCGGAGTCGGAGAGTATATGATATCCGGTGGGTTGAATGGGGGAAGTGTATCATCTAAAGTAGTCATAGCATTTTTGGTTGATACGATTTTGGCAGTTATAGATTTTGTAGATGCAGCATTGCTATGTGAGATGGTACTGGTATTAATTGCTTCAGGTCATGTTGTTGCAGGTGTTTTATTATATCTGGTAATTTTGACTCTTGCGATTGCAGCGGCAGATTGCATTTTAGATGACTGTAAGCTGATGGTCGATTATGTAAATGGAGATGTTGAGGCAGGGAAAGAACTGGAATCCCGTGGATGGATTTCTGGAATGATTACTGTTTTGACATTCGGAACATCCAGAATAACTGGCGGGTTTATAACGAGATGTTTAAAAAAGGATATAGGAAAAGAAGCAACTGAGATATTACTGAAAGACTATAGTCCAAAAGAACTCAAGAATATACTTAAAACCTTAACCGATGCCGGAATTGGTAAAGATATTACGAAAGAGTATGCTGAAAAATTTGGTAAAGAGGGAATCGAGTGGTTATTAAGTAAGCAGGAAAAAGGGCTGACGGTAGATTATTTAAGATTGTTTCTAGATGCAGATGATATCAATCTTGTGTCTGATGGCATAATAAAATCAGTAAGAAATTCCGATGGAATGGGTGCTGATATCATCAAGTATTTGAAAAAGTATGGACCGGATATTAAAAGTGCATTTGAAGAATATGGTGATGATGCTGTTAAGGTATTAGATGATTTTGGTGATGATGCTGTCGGATATTTTCGTGATGGAGCATCCCCTGAAGAAATACGTAATGTTCAAAAATATGTGGCGGGGATTGTTGATTCATCTAATATTGTTGATGATACAAAATTAAATACACTTAAATTAGCCATTCAGAATGGAAAATTAAAGAGTAGAGAAATAAAAATGATAAGCAAAAAAATGTCGGAGCTAGGAATATCCGAAATATATGAATCTAAAATGAAAACCATTAATTTCAAGACTTATCTTGAAAATATAAAGGGTCCAGCACCTGAAAATATGATTAATCCACATGCCCATCATATTTTGTTTAAAACGGGAAACGGTTCTGAACAACAGGAGCTAGTGAAGGAAGGACAGGCAATACTTAGGAAATATGGAATTGATCCGATTGTAGGAGAAGAAAATTTTGTATGGGCACCAAATAATATTTCAGGTCAGCATGATATAATAGCATTAAGGGAAGTAGTTGATGCGTTAAAAAAAG
>JBJENX010000080.1:0-1183 GCA_051880415.1 Lachnospiraceae bacterium
TCACGCTTCTTAACCGACTCATTGCAACCATCTCCCAATATCAATTCACCCCGGAGCCTTCCGTCTAACAGATACAAAATCCGTCCGCAACGACTTGCCATCCTGCTGTCATGGGTTACCATTAAAATAGTGGTTCCCTCACGATTTAATGCGATAAGTGCGTTCATTACTTCTTCGGAAGCACTTTTATTTAATGCACCTGTGGGTTCGTCTGCAAATATAATATCCGGTTGATTTATCATACTTCTGCAAATACAGGCCCTCTGCAGCTGACCACCCGAAACCTCTGTTATTCTTCTCTTCTCCAATCCTGAAATCGAAAGCTTTCTCATAAGACTCACTGCCTCATTTTCAAGTTCCTTCTTTTCCTTTTTCCCTTGTTTTCTTTCCTTGTTTGCCTGTATGCCGGGAAGTAAAATATTATCCAGAATATTCAAATTTTCCATCATATTCATCTGTTGAAAAACAAAGCCAATCTGGTGAAGCCGTAATTTTGCTTTATCGTTCTCAGATAATTCCGTAATTTCCTGATCTTTTAGCCAGACCTTACCACCGGTAGGTTGATCCATACCGGATATATTATATAGTAATGTAGACTTTCCGGAACCTGATGGTCCCATAATTGCAACCATTTCTCCTTTATCGATACCAAAAGAAATATCGTGTAAAATCTCATTTTTACAAAGTTTTTCTACCCGTAGAATTTTCTCCATATTATTTATTCCTTTCTCATGCAACACTCATATGCTTTAATTTTTTTAACTTCCAAAGTTCCAAAACCGATAGCCGCAGCTGCTATTACCATCAAAATAATGAAAATTAGAATCACCTGCTCCCAGCGAATCACAAAATGAAAGCCATATGCCCCAAAGGATTTTAAAATCTGCCCGCAGATACTTTCACCAAGGATATTCCCTAAAAGCACTCCTGCAAACATACCCACCGTAACCGGAATAAAACCCTTAATAAAATACGCTCTCCGTATACAGTCATTGCCAAAGCCTAAAGCCTTTTGAAGCGAAATACAGTACCTCTTTTTTTCAATCAGCAGCCTCATAAAAAGCATCACCACAATAACAATAATCAGTAAAGCGATTCCCATTGCCACAAGCTTTGCCATTTCAATCTGCTTAATTGTCGGTCCATAGGTTCCCTGCACGTAGTCACCAATATCTACAATGTC
>JBJENX010000080.1:1283-2668 GCA_051880415.1 Lachnospiraceae bacterium
TGCAATTTCACCCTCTTTTTCCGGTTGTTTTCCCTCAGCATACTTTACGGGAAACACGGAATGATCTCCTGTTTCCACAATAAGATTTACCTGTGAGCCATCGGATAAAATAACAGGGCAGGACACAGTTTTTAACGCCACATACTTTAAAACGTCGGAGTCTTTACCCAATTCCTCCAAAAGATTCTCTGTAATCCCTACGATATCTTCCGATTGTCTCACATCCATCCGAATGCCTGCATCTCCGATACCCATATAGGTGACAAATTGTGGTGAAGAAATGGTACTGTATAGATTCTGTGGAATCAGAGTGAAAGCCATACAAGCCACGACTACCAGACCAATTATCACATACTGACTTCTCTCCTTCTTTTTTCCATTTGTTTGAACCGAAAATAATGCCTCCAGTGTGGACATTATCTCAATTTTCTTTAAAACATGCCTTATGAAAAGAAGAATGACTGCCTGAACCAGTATACATGCAAGAAATGTTATGGCAACAGACAACAAACCCTTGTCGGACACTCCATATAGCTCTCTTAACTTTCCTGAAAGTGGTCTCTCTAATATCCCGGCACCCAAAAGACCCAACACTGCACCAACAACTGAAAATAACATATACTTTGATAAATATAAAAAACAAATATGTTTGTTTTCGATTCCCAATGCTTTTAGCATCCCCACTTCTTTCCTATCCTGTTCCACTCCAAGGGCAGTGATAAAACGAATACAAAGCAGAGAAATCAATAACACCCCAATACCAACCAGAAAAATTACTAAAATCATAATTCCATCTGACAAGGCATTCATCATTCGTATCAATGGTTTCGTTATAGTCGGACCGTTAGCATACAAACCCGCTTTTCCATAATCTGCCGTAAAAGAATCTGTATCCGTGTCTTCCTTCAAGAGGAATTCAATTAAATATTCTTCCTCTCCCAGTTTTTTTATCTCTTCGTAGTCTGTTTTACTGACCAGAAACCGCTTGGAGGAGGCCATCATAGAACTCATCTGCGAATCTCTTATAAAACCTGCAACTATTAATTCTTCATTTCCAATCTGCATTTTGTCACCTATGTTCAGATCATACATAGAGCGATAACACACCGGTACATAGACTTCTCCCTCCTTTACCACAGGACAGACATTGTTACTATCAAGCAGATAATCAAAGCCATCATTTTGCACACATAGTCCATTGTCCTGAGTGCTGTCTGCAAGACTACTGTTTCCAAGTATCACGGAACTGTTTTCCAGATTTAAGAAGGGACAAATCTGCCACTTCTCAATCTCCGGATGTTCTTTGGCAAACTCATTTATCTTCTCAGTTTGTATAGAACCTGCATGCATTTGCAAGTAATCCGGTGTCATAGCCTTCTCCATCA
>JBJENX010000081.1:0-58575 GCA_051880415.1 Lachnospiraceae bacterium
ACAGGTTTTTGAGGCATATAAAAGCATACATGTTTTATAAAATCAAAGTAGCGGATAGGTGAATAAGATATGCTAAAACGTTGTGGGACTTCATTTGAAAGAATGGAGTCCCTTTTTGTTAAAATACAACGATTTGGATTTTATTAATTTTAGATAAGAAATAAGGGCTGAATGTATAACAAAAGAAAATGTTATTACGAATGGAGAAAAATGTATCAATATGAAATATGTATAGCAAATGAATATTGTGAGTTTTTATTATCAGATTTGGCACGGGAATTGGAAGTTTATTTTGATAAATCGCTTTATATGAAAGCGGTGTACGAAAAAAAATCCAAGAGTTTAGATAATATATTTATTCTTTGTAATCAGGAATGTACAGTTTATGTTGATTGTAATAATAGAGACTGGTTATATGGTGTTGTAGTTATTGGTGAGGGAGAGGAAAATAAGCAAATTGCCGATATATTAATACAATGGAATACAAAGTGCAGAATGGAATATGGACAAAAAATATATGGATATCTTGAAAACGAGTATGGAAAAAAGATACAATGCTAAATTTTATGTATAAATTTTATAATTGTGATTTAATGCGATTAGGGAAAAAAGTATTATTAGGCCACAATGCATATGTTATGATACCTAAAAGAAGTAATACTAATGGTATAATGGAAAAGTTCCGCGAAAATTCCAATGAATTGTATTTAGTTGTTAATTCTGACAGCAAATTCTACAATTGCAATATCACACAATTAGGGAAAGAAGTATTAGAAAACTATAATGCATGCGCTATTATATGCAAAAAAAGTGATGCTGATAGTATAATAGGAGGTTTCCTTGAAAACACCGATGAATTGTATTTGGTTGATAATCGAGAACTAAATAAATTTCCATACAAATATATAAGTATTAAAAAAATGATTGAATATGAAATAAGAAAAAATAAAACAAAACTGTCTTATGATGAGATTTTGGAATTATTGAATATCAAAGACTATTTCGAAAGATTTAACCGGCCGTGGAGATATTTAGGAAATCATAAATGGATTTGTTCTGTAGCGTTAGGAATTGCAAAAGGTAAAAAAGTCTTTTTAATGCCGTGGATGTATAAAGATGTGTTAGTATATCAGGAATATAGAAATAAACAGATCTTTGACGCAATGGAGAAACTTGGAGGGGGTGTCCTGTTTCCTGTGGAAGAAATCTTAAAGGATTCCTTTATGAATCAACGAGAGGTATACAAAGTACATACGCAGGAGAGGTAAAAGAAATCCTTAATGTTTAACTTAAAGTATCAGATAGGTGAATAAGATATGTTAAAATGTTGTGGGACTTCGTTTGAAAGAATTGAGTCTTAAATGCTTCATAGAGGGAGGTACAGATGATTTATAGCTATAATGAATTAAAGCAATATATCAAAGAAGATTTTGATATGTTTTATAGTCTAATGAAATTTAATGAAAAAGAGATTTATCCGGCTATTTTGGATGAATATAAACATGGTAAAGATACTTCTGGTGTTAAAAATATTTGTGTTTATGTTTTTATAATCTTAAACTATATTCAAAACGAATTTGATATAATGTAGAGTATGATACGGATTGGGGCGATATGTGCAATTAGTGAGGGACCACAAGCGGAGCGGATGTGAAAGGAAGGTCGGGTACAAATGAAAAAGAGAAAGAAATTAGTGTCGATAATGATTTGCTTGGGAATGTTGTTGATCGGATGTGCGTCGGATGCAGGTAAGGATATGGGAACGATTTCAGATGGAAGTATCCCGGTTGTTTCGGAAAACGCAGGAGAAGTGCAGACAGAGCCTCCAACGATTAGTGCGTCTGATGCAGACGAATCTGACGTGGAAGGCTCTGAGATAAGTGCGTTCGATTCGGCAGAGGAGATTGTATGTGAAAATCCCTTTTTTTTCCCTAAAAACATTACTTCCATAACTGCGGAAATGAATTATTATTCCGGTTCATTAAAAGAAAGAACAACAGTAGAATTAAATTTGCACTGGGTAAAGCAGTATGAAAATGGATGCCTTGCAAAATTATCTATTATACCGTTTGATGGTATGCCTGATTATATGGATGACGCACGTATGAATACATATTTTTATGTGACGGATAGTGAAATCTATCGGATATCTCCATCAATTGTACAGAGTGACGAAATAATAACATTCTATAACGATGATGCATTGGTGGTGTCTATTCTGGATACGGATGAAAAGTTAATAGAATATGGAGAATTGCTCTGCAGTCCGGAAGGGATGGAGGGTTCTTTAAGGGAAGAAAATGAAGAATGGGACTATTACGAAAATTATATATGGGAAGAGGGAGCAGGCCTTATTAGTTATGAGAGCGGATACAGTATGAAATCTGGAGAAGAGAGTGAGATAGTAATCCTAAAAGATATTATGTACGGAACTACGGATCAGACGGAAGACAAAGATATCGTTTGTACAAACCCATACTTTTTTTCGCAGGATGTTTCTTCGTTGAAAGCTGATTTAACATATGATCACAATTTTGAATTTATAACAATAAGTGATGAATTAGAATTGCATTGGTTAAAGCAATATGAAGACGGTTGTCTTGCGAGACTAAGTGTTGTTCCATTTGATGATATACCGAATTATATGGATCTACGATATTTAAATTTCTACTTTTACGTGACTTCAGACAAAATATACCGTATACACTTTTATGCTGCTTCAGAATATTTTAATGCTTATCTTGATGGAATATGTGAAGACTCAGAAAGATTCTATTATTATCAGACAGCTTACGATTCTGCCAGCAGATCTTTTGAACATATGGATGTTTATATTGAGCATAATGATAATCTGCTCATGTCAGTTTTAAATACGGATGAGAGGTTACTAAAATATGGCGAGTTAGTCTTTACGATGGAGGAAATATGCAATGAAGTCGGGATGGAAGAAACGGGTGTTGAACTCCATATAAGGCAGGAAGGAGAACAGGTGAAATATTCCAGAGCACTAGTGGCACCGTATAATCATTATACTTTGTGGGAGAGTTATCGCTGGGAGAATGGATGTGGACTTGTTGAATATAGAATAGGGCGTAGTGCAGAAGCGGAGCCGTTCTACATAAAGAATATTGTTGCGGAATAAAAAATTAATATCATTAAATGAAATGTCTATTTACCGGTTTAGGCGGCTGTAGCAAATGGAGATCAGAATGAAAAGAAAATGAAGATCAGAAATAAACTTATTTTTGTTGTAATTGCAGCTGTTTTAGTTTCCGGCTACGTTTCCGGAGAGGAAGAAAGTGCTGTAACTGAGGATGCGGGGAATGCAGCAGATACTCTCGAAACAGTGGAAGACAATCCCGCCGGAGAAGAGGCAGAAAGCGTGGAAACCAGTTTGGAAGAAACAGAAAACGCACAGTTCATATATGAAATGAATGAGAATTTCATAGGAAATTTTAATGATGTATTTTCAGAAAATGAAGTGTTTTAAAACCATATGAACCGATATATGAGACACACTTGGAGATGCCGGAATGTATCATCAGGGAAGAGGATATCGTAGGGGAATTCTGCGAGGGGGTTCCAGTGGAGCTGCAGCAGTTACTGGTATATCATAATGGCAGCATATACAATGAACTGCCGGAAGAGAGTGATTTATTGCTGACATATCGGGTGTATCCTGAATACATACCGGATTACGATCCGGCAGATCTCCCGTTGGCGGTAGGCCCGTCTGATGACGTGAGTAATATGGGGCTGAGCACAGTGGATATTGATTCGAACGGAGAGGAGGAATATATGCATGAAAGAACCGTTGGAAGATGTTGGCAGACAACTGTTCTGGAATATGATGATGAATACGGATGGAATATCATTGGACAGGGGACGATCTCATACATGATTGCCAGATACGCCAATTCCATTATTTTGGATTATGAAGGGAAGAAGTATATCATGCTTGGAAATGTGCTGGTATGCCAGAACGAGGCATACTGTTTATGATTGGGAGCGGGAATACGACGGAAAGACATATTTATATGTTGTATCAGATTTTTCGCATATGGGTGGCTGGCCGTGGTATGATCTTTTATTAACCGTATTTGAAGAATAATTGTATGGAATTAGAAGATTTACTGGAACATGTTGATGAAAAGGAGTTACAACAAGAATTGAAAGAAGAATATAGTAGTTTTTTATCCGATATTGATATTATAAAAAGACATATGAGTTATAAATATAATAAGATGTTTTAAAGAAATAAAAAGATATGGACAAGGGGAGATATACATATGATATTAAGCGGATTAGGTTTGCTGGCAGGTGTATTTTTTATAATTTTATGTTGCAGAATTATAAAAAAGGATAAATTAAAAAAAGAAGAAGGTATTGAAATTTATGGGGAATGGTTAGAATACTGGGAGGTAATGGGACAGCCAAACCGATATGTTGTAAAGGTGAAATTTGAAAGAAATGGTGATGTAAAAAACAAAAAAATTGTTACAACAGATAAAAGCATTATGTCTTATAAGGGAAGTAAAAAAATGCCCTTCATTTATGTAGAAAGCAATGATAATGTATATTGGCAGGAAGTGAATGAAATTAACATGACCGTTTCAATTATTATTCTTGCGGCAATGGCAGCAGCGGCATTTATTTTTTCGATTACAGAATTATTAATAACAATCTTATAATAAGCTGGATAGCCGGAAAATATTTGCATAGTTACAGGATGCCTGAATTTTAAGAGAAAGAAGGATGACAAAATGGAATATAAATTTAGAACAGCAACGGAAAATGATACATTTGATTTGTCTGGAATGTCAAAGATATGTGATATATATGATTTTATGACTTATATCGCTGAAATGGACAAAAAAACGCCCTTAGCTTTTGGACAGTTAAAAGCCAGATTTGGGGAGCCTGTATACATATCAGAGAATCTGGAAGCCCAATATGAATATCATATTATTGCGGAGGATGAGAACGGAACGGAATATCGGTTCCTTACATATAGCGGTCCTACGGGTCCATCTGTTTCCGGTAAAAGCATGGACAAAGGAGCTCTTGAAGCAGCAGAGGCATTAGCAGAATTTGTAAGAAATGCAGAAGCATTGGATTATACATATGAAGGTTATTATATGGACGGCCCTTGCAGGATTATAATGGGTGTAAAAGACGGGAAACCTTATTATGAGGAAGAAGAGCTTAACCTGTCTGAAACGGAGTTTAAAGAGCTTTATAACAGATTATATGGGTTAGAGGATTGTTAGGCAAACAGGAGGAAATATGGGGGAACAAAAAGAGGTACGAATCAAATATGATAAGCAGTCCATGACAGTTTTAAAAGGAACTTCTATTGTTGCAACAATTCTGTTTATCGTTGGTATTGTCCTTATGTTCATGGAGATAAATGGAACAGAGATTCTCATGTTGTTTGTGTTATACATAGGTGCCGGATTATCTGTTGCCTGCTATGGAAACCTCCTGGCTGGATGGTTATATATGAAGCGTTTGAAATGCTATGGATATCAGCTTCCGGAAAAGAAACGTGATTATGACGGGAAAATAGAGAACCTTCCCAAGTTAACGGATGTAGAAGAAACTTCCCTTTTTTATCAATATAGTATATGGGGAGCCAGATTCTGTATTTTCATATTTGCTGTTTTTGTCCTTTTGGATGTATTTTATCTTCAACAATGGAAATTCATGGGCGAAAACTGTAAAGCCGTATTTGTCTTATGCTTTTTCTTTTATCTGGTTTGGATTGTTCTTGCACTTGTGCTCACAAAGCAGAGTAATAAAGATAAATATCGTGATGACGTGGAAACTGACACCACAAGAAAAGAGCGCTGGAGTTTGGAACAGATATTATTTACAATGATAATTCTATGTTTGTTAAGCTTATGGGTAAATAATACCGCTTATTCCATGACAAAATATATTTTTGCTGGATATGTTGATTACGATATGGAGCAGGTGGATATGGTTCGTAAAAGTGTTATTGGCGCTATTACAGAGTGTAAAGATGAAAATGGAACTGTAACATGCGAAGAAACATATAACAAACTTTGTGAAGGTGTTGACATTACAACATGGGGTGTGCCGAAGGATGAAATGCAAACTTTGATTGCAGAGGCGATGAATGTAGAAGACTTCTCACTTCTTAGGGATGACTATAAATTATCGGATGGAGATGCTAAGGTTTTTGTGAAAATCACTAATGAAAAAGTGACAGTGCGGTTGTTAAATCCGGTGAAAGAAGTGTCAGAATATAGTAGAAGTAATAAGGAGATTTACGTGGAATCAGATTATGATTCTCCTTATTAAGGAGAAAACAAAAACAGGAGCTGTGTGATAGCTCCTGTTTTCTTGTAATATTATACTATTTTACACCGTTTACTAATTCATCTAACATCTTTGGAAGTTCGGCATCCATGTTATCATCAGAGAACTGGCAGGTACCAACGGCTTTGTGTCCGCCACCGCCATACTTAAGCATCAGGCTTCCTACATCTACAGTAGAGGTGCGGTTTAAAATGCTGTATCCAACTGCTGCAGAACAACCATGTCCGCCTTTACCATTTACAATCCAGGCTGAAATATTCTGTTCCGGATACATACTGTAAATCATAAAACGGTTGCCGGAATAGATTGGGTCTACACCACGTAAGTCCGTAATAATAACATCCTTTTCAATACGGGTGTGGGCTGTAACCATTTCTTTAAATTTCTCTGTCTGTTCATTATATACTTCAATACGTTCCTTTACATCCGGAAGATTTAAGATTTCTTCCGTATTCATGGTACGGCATGCCTGCATTAATTCTTCCATTAATTTGTAATTAGGAATTGTAAAATTACGCCATCTTCCAAGACCGGTTCTTGGGTCCATTAAAAATCCTACTAAAATCCAACCGGTAGGATTCAAAATCTCTTCCTTTGTAAGATTACCGGAATCGACTTTATCTACGGCCTCCATCATCTCATCAAAATGAGAAAAACGTTCTTTACCACCATAATATTCATAAATAATTCTTGCACAGGATGGGGTAATTCTGCTTTCACCCTTATATTTTCCTTCTAACTGTTGACGCTCATGTTCGCTGGAATGATGATCAAACCAAAGCCCGCATCCTTCTACAAAAGGAACATTCGCCAAGACGTCATTCTCATCAACAGGAACAAGACCATCCTGTAAATCCTTTGGATGGGCAAATGTCCAGGAATCGATAACACCTGCTTCAAGTAATAATGTACCACATGCTAATCCATCAAAATCGGAACGTGTAACTAATCTCATTGTAATCCCTACCTCCTCTGAAGTTATATCTATTCGCTATTTTATCTTATTTTTGTACTTATTTCAAGGAAATTATGGAAAAACATCTATAAAACGGAATGAAAAAAAGAAACTAAATTTTCTATGGAAAATAAGGGGGGAAATCTGTGAAAAATATTGTAGTTTCAAGGAGAGTATTCATTGACACGTAGGGAAAATTCTATTAAACTAAACTTTGATTATGCATTTATAATTTATATAAGAAGGCAATTAGATACTGCGTTGTTTAGGAGAATTAAGACATGAACAATAACAGAGATGAAAAAAATGCAATAGAGGAAACCTTAAAAGAAAGAAATGGAGAGATTGCTGCATTAGAAGCTTTCTTTGGCGAAAATCCGCAAAAAGAAGCAGACTATATATCGGCAGCATTGGAACTTGATCCGGAGCTTGTGCAAAAGGCACTTGATGCAGCAGATGAATTTACGGAAAGTGCAGTGGACCATCCGGAATATATTATTGATGATGTGGATGAGGACGGTCTGCCCATTAAGGTAATATCCGGAGAAGCAATGATGGAATATGTAACGAAGAAAACAGGAATTGATTATGAAACCCTGGATAAAATATATGATTGTGAAGTGGATTATTTTGCCCAGTTTGGATTGGCAGATTAATAGAAAAGTAAGACACCATAGGTGTTGCATATAAGGAGGTTTATAATATGCAGATTACAGATGAAACAATAGAATATGTAGGTATTCTGGCAAAGCTTGAACTTTCGGAGGAAGAGAAGGAACAGGCGAAAAAAGATATGTCTAATATGCTTGAGTATGTCGGAAAACTGAATGAATTAGATACAGAGGGTGTGGAGCCTATGAGTCATACATTTTCTGTTCATAATGTATTTCGTGAGGATGTTGTTATAAATGGTGATGACAGAGAGAATATGCTCCTTAATGCACCGGAACAAAAAGACGGAGCGTATAAGGTGCCAAAAACCTTTGATTAGTATTTTATGCTTGATAAAGATATATGGATTTGATATCGCATTTTACAATTGTTTAGAATGATTCAGATTAGAAAGAACGTTGTGATAGGAAGGAGAAAAACATGGATTTAAGTTTGACTGCCGTTGAATTAGGCAAGAAAATTAAAAATAAAGAAATCAGCGTTGTGGAAGCAACAACAGCTTGCCTGGATGCTATGGAGGCGAGAGATAAGGATATTAATGCATTTGTTTCAATGGATAGGGAAGGTGCATTAAAACGGGCAAAGGAAGTACAGGATAAGATTGACAGTGGAGAACTGACAGGACCTCTTGCAGGCGTACCTGTAGCCATTAAGGATAATATGTGCATGAATGGCATGCTTACCACCTGTTCTTCAAAGATATTAAGTAATTTTAAGCCAACCTTTACAGCAACTGCCGTGGAGAAGCTAGAGGCAGCAGGAGCTGTGATTGTGGGAAAAACAAATATGGATGAATTTGCCATGGGTTCTACAACAGAGACCTCTTATTATGGAGAAACTAAGAATCCTTGGGATTTAAATCGTGTACCCGGTGGTTCTTCCGGTGGTTCTGCAGCGGCTGTTGCAGCAGAAGAGGTCCCTTATGCATTAGGTTCTGATACCGGTGGAAGTATTCGTCAGCCGGCCAGCTTTTGTGGTGTGACAGGAATTAAGCCAACCTACGGAAGAGTATCCCGTTATGGTTTAATTGCATATGGCTCCTCATTAGACCAGATTGGACCCCTTGCAAAGGATGTTACGGATTGTGCAACAATTTTAGAAGCAATTTGCGGTAAGGATGATAAAGATTCTACTTCCGTAAAAGAAGCAAATGATGATTTTACTGCTGCACTTGTAGATGATGTAAAGGGTATGAAGATTGGTATTCCAAGAGATTATCTTGGAGAAGGTCTTGATCCTGAAGTTAAGGATGCAATATTAGCTGCAGCTAAAAAGTTAGAAGAAAAGGGTGCTGTTGTAGAAGAGTTTGATTTAAGCCTGGTTGAGTATGCCATTCCTGCTTATTACATTATTGCATCGGCAGAAGCCAGCTCAAATCTGGAACGTTTTGATGGCGTAAAGTACGGCTATCGTACAGAGGAATATACAGACCTTCATAACATGTACAAAAAGACTCGTTCAGAAGGCTTTGGTCCGGAGGTTAAAAGAAGAATTATGCTTGGTTCCTTTGTATTGTCATCAGGATATTTTGATGCATACTATATGAAAGCACTTCGTACAAAAGCTTTGATTAAAAAAGCCTTTGACAAGGCATTTGAAAAATATGATGTGATTCTTGGACCGGTTGCACCAACCACAGCTTTAAAGCTTGGTGAATCATTAAGTGACCCCATTAAGATGTATCTTGGGGATATTTATACGGTATCTGTTAATCTTGCAGGTCTTCCGGGTATATCCCTTCCATGTGGATATGACAGTAAGGGATTACCGATTGGTTTACAGCTGCTTGGTAAGCACTTTGATGAGAAGACAATTATTCGTGCAGCTTATGCATTTGAATGTACCATGGATAAAAAGAGAGCTGCTTATGCAGTAGAAAGGGGGCTGTAAAATGAGTAAAGCATATGAAACAGTCATTGGTTTGGAAGTACATGTTGAGTTAGCTACAAAAACAAAGATTTTCTGTGGATGCTCTACTGCATTTGGCGGAGCTCCCAACACACATACATGTCCTGTATGTACCGGAATGCCTGGTTCTTTGCCGGTTTTAAATAAGGAAGTTGTAAATAAGGCAATTGCGGTGGGACTTGCTACAAATTGTACCATTACACAGAACTGTAAGTTTGACCGTAAGAATTATTTTTATCCGGATAATCCACAAAATTATCAGATTAGCCAGTTGTATTATCCAATCTGCCGTAACGGTAAAGTGGAGATTGAGGTAGACGGACAGAAGAAATATGTTGGTATCCATGAGATTCATATGGAGGAGGATGCAGGTAAGCTGATTCATGATCCCCATACCGACAGCTCCTTAGTAGACTTTAACCGTTCCGGTGTACCTCTTATTGAAATTGTATCAGAACCGGATATGCGTTCAGCAGAAGAGGTAATTGCATACCTGGATAAGCTTCGTATGATTATTCAGTATCTGGGAGCATCTGATTGTAAGTTAAATGAGGGTTCTATGCGTGCCGATGTAAATCTTTCCATTCGTGAGGTTGGTGCTACAGAATTTGGTACAAGAACAGAGATGAAGAATTTAA
The DNA here is from genome assembly GCA_051880415.1 of Lachnospiraceae bacterium. Taxonomy (GTDB): domain Bacteria; phylum Bacillota; class Clostridia; order Lachnospirales; family Lachnospiraceae; genus CAG-590. The sequence continues at coordinate 10,519 of JBJENX010000081.1, forward strand.
ACTCCTTTAAGGCGATTGCCAGAGCCATTGAAAATGAGAAGGAACGTCAGATTGATTTATTAGAATCAGGTAAGGAAGTTATTCAGGAAACAAGAAGATGGGATGATACGAAGGAATATTCCTATGCAATGCGTTCCAAAGAGGATGCCCAGGATTATCGTTATTTCCCGGATCCTGATTTGGTTCCTATTGTCATTAGTGATGAATGGCTGGATGAGATTCGCGGTAAGCAGCCGGAGTTCCGTGAAGAAAAGAAGGCCCGCTATATGGAGGAATACGGACTTCCTGAATATGATGCGGATATATTAACGGGAACAAAGAAGTTAGCTGATATTTTTGAAGAAACCATTGCTTTGGATGCAAATCCTAAAAAGGTATCTAACTGGTTAATGGTGGAAACAATGCGTATATTAAAGGAAAAGGAAATGGATGCAGATGATATTACCTTTTCTGCGTCAAACCTTGCTAAGCTGATTAAACTTACGGATTCCCAGGCAATTAATTCATCTGTGGCAAAGGAAGTTTTTGAAAAGATATTCTCCGATGACATTGATCCTGACAAGTATGTGGAAGAGCATGGTCTTAAGACGGTAAATGATGAGGGTGCTCTTCGGGAAACTGTTTTAAAAGTCATTGAGGCAAATCCGAAATCCGTAGAGGATTATCACAATGGTAAGGAAAAGGCAATTGGATTCTTAGTTGGTCAGACCATGAAAGAGATGAAGGGAAAAGCAAATCCTTCTATGGTCAACCAGTTATTAAAGGAATTACTGTAATGTGAGTATATGTATATATTCACATTACGTATAACATAAAGTTACGGTTTTATAGATTCTTAAATGCCTGTATAATTTTGGAGGAGGAGATTACTATGGGAAATACCTTTTTTTATCAGGATGTCAAGGCTGATAAGTCTAATATTACATGGAGAAAGATTTTATCAGATGCATTTAGAAAACATACAAAAGATGAACTTGAGTATGCCATGACTGCCGGAATGGCGGTAAATACCGCAACAGAGGAGGATATGCTTAGGAAATGGCATAAACCATGGGTGTTTTGGAAAGTAGCATTAATTGGTGGAGGGCTCATATTATTTTGCTATCTGTGCTACTTTATATTAGCTATGATTGGCATGCTGGTGCCAGCCGTTTACCTGTTGTCAGTATTTATACCACCAATGGTAGTACCTATTGTTGTTATGTTATTTGTCTGGGAACTGAATATACCCAAGAATATATCCATATTTGAGCTACTGGGGTGTTTCTTTATAGGTGGCGTAGGTTCCATTGTTTTTTCTTTAATGTTTAATTTTGTATTAATGATTTTTACAATGATTTTTGGACTGCCAATGGAGATTTTAGAATGGGCGCCTTTGGCTGCATTTACGGAAGAACCGGGTAAGTTTTTGGCTGCGTTTTTATGTGTCCTTTTCTTACAAAGAGGTGGCAGAAAGAAAATCTATGGTGTTACAGCATTAACAATTGGTGCAGCAGTAGGAGCGGGATTTTCTGCATTTGAATCTGTACAGTATGTATTTTCGGGAGAACTTGCATCTGGAACTGCAGGTACTTTTGGAGCCATGTTTTCATTTATTTTCTCCCGTTTAATCGGTTCCTTCGGAACCCATACACTATGGTGTGCCCTATATATCGGTGCTATGGGAATTGCAGCAGAGAAAACTAAGAAATTCGGAATCAGAAGTTTCGGAAGCGGGCTGTTCTGGATAACAATGTTAATATCCATGGCGTCCCACTTTTTGTGGAATTTCATTGCTACATATGTGTTCTTCTTAATTGGTTACATATTCTTTGCAATTATGATTGTGTTACAGTGGCTGATATTCTTGTGGATTGTAAAAAAAGCATTGTATCAGGTAATTGCTCCTGCAAAGTATCAAAGTGGAACCGGTGCAGGTTTTGGACCTGAGGTGGCTACACCTTATCCATATCAAAGACCAGTAAGTATGCAGAGTGCAGCTACGGTTGAACCCCGTGTAACAGGACAGACTGCAAGCATTAAGGTTATGTGTATTAAGGGTGTTTTAGCAGGTAAAGGTTTGAAATCCTCGGGTAAACAGAAGTTAATCATTGGACGTACCGGAAAATGCCAGTTTAGATATCCACAGAATACCTTAGGTGTCAGCAGGGAGCATTGTTGCATTTATTCCAATGCAAAGGGCTGGGTACTGGTAGATATGAATTCTTCTTATGGTACATATGTTAATGGCAGAAAAATAAGTCCGGGAATTGAATGCGTGTTATCTAATGGTGATCAGATTGCTTTAGGCGGAGATGAACAGGTGTATCAGGTTCAATTTGTTTGACAGACATATGGAGAGGATAGAGAATATTGATGTTTAAAAAAATTTTTGATACCCTTCCGAAAACCGGTGCACCAAAGGACAGTGTTTCAGAGGAACCTAAGGAAGAGGTAAGGGTAATAGAAAAACTGAAAGAGGTTGGTATGTTTTCCAATATTGGAAGCAGACCCAACCAGCAGGACAGCTATGGTGTTATAGGTTGTGGGGATGGCATATTTGCAATTGTGGCAGACGGAATGGGTGGCTTGCAGGATGGAGAAAAAGTGAGTCAGCTTATTGTGAAATCCATGGTAGAGGATTCTAAAAATCCGGAACAATTTACAGATAACCGGAAACTGTTTCAGATGCTTTCCCATGCAAATCGTGCTGTAAATGAAATGTTAGGTCCTGATAATCTATATAAAAGCGGCTCTACTGTGGTAGCGGCATTAATAGATAAGGAAGTTTTTTCCTGGATTTCTGTAGGAGATAGTCATATTTATTTATACAGAAACAGTCAGTTGATTTTATTAAACAGAGAGCATGTATATGAAACGGAACTGTATGTTCAGGCAGTAAATGGCAGAATTGCCTTTTCCGATATCCATACAGACCCTCAAAAGGAAGGTTTAACCAGCTTTATCGGTATGGGTGAGTTAAGATATGTGGATGGAAGTTATAATTCCATGCCGATTTGTAAAGGTGACCGTTTGCTGTTGATGAGTGATGGAATATATGGAACCATATCTGTTGAACGGATGCAGGAGATTCTGAATCGGGATAAGGATGTGCAGACAACAGCAGACCTGATAGGAAATGAAGTGGTTGCCATGAACAGACCGGGGCAGGATAATATGACCCTTCTTGTTGTAGAATTATCATAAGAGGATAGATGTGATGGTAGAAAATGGTGCAGTGACCTTACCTGTGGGGTGGGTATTAAAACAACAGTATCGAATAGAAGCTATAATCGGTTGTGGTGGGTTTGGAATTACGTATCTGGCTATTGATATGCATATGAACCGTCGGGTTGCCGTTAAAGAGTTTTATCCAAATCAAAGCGTCACAAGAACAACCCAGTCCGGAAGGGTTAGTGTTATTTTCGGGCAGGAGGAGTTTGTAGACCATCTTTATAAACGTTTTTGGGAAGAAGGAAAAATGATATATGCCTTAAAAGATGTACCTGATATGCTGCAGGTATATCACGTGTTTGAAGAAAATAATACGGCATATATTGTTATGGAGTATTTAGACGGCAATGATCTGGCACATTTTTTAAGAGCCAATGGTCCATTGACCTATAATCAGTTTGACAGATTTATGAGAATGCTTTTGGTTTCATTGGATGGAATACATAAGCATGGCTTGATTCACAGGGATATTAGTCCGGATAATATATTTATTACGAAAGACGGAAGGGCAAAGTTAATTGATTTTGGTTCATTGCGGGGATATAACATGAATCAGGAAATGACCACCATATTAAAACATAATTTTGCACCTTATGAGCAGTATCAGGTAAATGGGAAACAGGGGCCATGGACGGATATATATGCACTATCTGTTACCATATACTATGCTTTGACAGGAAAGCTTCCTTTAAGTGCACCGGACCGTCTTGCAAATGACAGGGTTCCTCCGGTAAATACTGTAAGACCTGAACTGCCGCAGAACATAGTAGCTGCAATTGCCAAGGGTATGGCTGTAAAAAAAGAGGATCGGTATCAGATTGCAAGGGATATGTATAGGGATTTGTTTCCCATGGGACAGACTTTTTATTTGCAGGGAATATCCGGTGTTTTTGCAAATATGCAATGGAAATTAAATTCTCAAATGACGGTTTCTTTTGGAAGGGAAAAGGGGAACCAGATTGCATTCCCTCCGGAAACCATGGGTGTAAGCCGGCATCAGTGCTCATTATCCATTGATGAAATGGGACAGCTTTATGTTCGCGACGATAATTCCTCTTACGGAACAATTGTTGACGGACAGAGAATTATGGCAAACAGTTGGACCAGGGTTCCCAGGGGAAAAACTATTTCTTTTGGTAATGAGAGTTTTCGGATAGTAGAAAAGGATGAATAGTTACCGTTTATTTTAAATTTTATACCGCTTATTTTGATTTTGTTGAAATGAAGAAACTCCTTTGTTATGTTATATACAACAATTCTACGAAGGGAGAATCTGATATGGAAAACGAAATGAAACAAATAAACGGAGTAAGAAAGAATTATTTAGACAACATTCGCTGGATAACAGTTGTACTGGTGATGGTTTATCACGTAATATATCTGTTTAACAGCCAGGGGGTGTTGTCTAATTTTAATGTACAGGGTATTGAGATATTAGATGGATTCTTGTATGTTGTATATCCATGGTTTATGGTACTTTTATTTGTGGTAGCGGGAATATCGGCAAAGTATGCATTAAACAAAAGAACCGGAAAGGAATTTTTGATTGACCGGTTAAAGCGGCTTATTGTGCCATCCATTTTTGTTGTTATGTTCTTTGGCTGGATTAGTGGCTGGATTACAGATTATTTCAGTGATATGTTTCAGGGAAATGGAGACCAGATTCCGGGCATAATGAAATATTTAATATACTGCATGTCAGGAATGGGGCCTATGTGGTTTGCAAGAGAGCTTTTTTATGCATCGGTTGTATTGGTGATTATTAGAAAAATAGATAAAATGCATAAGCTTGATGCACTGTGTGACAGGATGAAATGGTGGGGATTTATCATTTTGTTTTTTAGCTTTTGGGGAAGCTCTTTCATATTGAACACACCCTTAATTGAGGTATATCGTAACGGTATATATATAAACAGTTTCCTCATGGGATATTATATTTTTTCAAATGAGAAGCATCTGGATGTATTACAGAGAGCAAAAAAAATACTTGTACCCTGTGCCGTGTTATGCGCCGTAGGTTATTATGCATATATCCGTATTGTGATTGAACCCCAGGCAACGGATAATGTATTAACCACAGTTGCTTATACTTCAAAATCGGTTTTAAATCATCCCTTTACCAATATATTTGCATGGATTACCATTTTGGCAATTTTCTCTATTGCAAGAACCTGTTTGAATTTTAGAAATAAATTCAGTGCCTATATGACTAAGGCAAATTTTGGATATTATGCACTTCATTATCCGTGTCTTTGTGTAGTTGCATTTATAGCCTATGAAAAATTAAATTTATCAATTGGGGCTTGTTATATAGTAAATCTTTTTGGTATGATAATACTCACAACCATTTTATATATGGTTTTATCAAAGATTCCTGTTATAAGGGCACTTACTCTTGGAATCTATCAAAGAGGTAAAAAGGATGCAGGTAAAAGCCGTAATTAATGAGAAATATGAAGAGATTGAGATTCATGTGTGTAATCAGGATATAAACCGGCAGGTTAAGGAATTAGTTGAGGATATTTCAGGATTTGTAAATCAGGGATTAATGGTTCAGGCTGAAAACGGGGATAAGACAATGTTAAGTGAGAAGGATATCATAGGCTTTTTCTCTGAGGAACAGAAGGTATATGCAAAAACTCCTGAAGCTGTTTATATGGTTTCTAAAAAATTGTATGAGCTGGAAAATGAGCTGGATGCAAACCGTTTTGTCCGCATATCCAAATCGGAAATTATTAATTTAAAGCAGATTAAGAGACTGGATATGAGCATATCAGGGACTATCCGGGTAATTATGAAGGATGACAGTGAATCATATACATCAAGAAGAAATGTTGTAAAGCTAAAAAAGGCACTTGGTTTATAGGGAAAGGATTATTGACTATGGTTAAAAGGATTGGAATGGCATTTGTATTTACGGCTTTTTGGGGAATGGCATGTAATATGATAATTGAGATTGTTGTACGTATTGTGTCAGGGATAGATTATTCCCCTCTTACACCGGAATTTATAGCAATGTTTCCCTCTGTTACCATTGCTTATGGTGTGGATATGCTGCTTTATGGTGTGATTGGGCTGGCATTTTCATCCATGCTTTTTATTTACGAAATAGACAGAATAGGTTTTGTATTACAAAATGCTATCTATTATCTGGTAACGGGAATCGTTTGGATTCCCATTGTAGCATTTCTCTGGCAATTGTGGAGATATCCTCAGGCTCTTGTCTGTACCATTGTAGGTTTTGTCATGACGGACGTCATTATGACGGTTATTGGTTATCGGACAACAAAGAGGAATATCAGGGAATTAAATGCCGCCCTTGGAAATGAGTAGAATTATTCTTTGTCTTCCGTTTTCTTCTTTGGTGTTTCCTCCCTTTCTTCTTTATTGGAGGTTTGTTTTTTTGATTTTTTATTACGTGATTTTGTATCTTCCGGTTGGATATCTTCAACGATTTCCCATTTATCGGAAGATATTTTTTTCTCGTTTAAACGTTTATATACATATTCTCTAAATAAGGAATAGAAAACAGAGCATAAAGGAATAAAGATTAGTATTCCCGTAACTCCAAAGAGATTGCCGCCAATCATAACTGCAACCAGTACCCATATGGAAGGAAGGCCGATAGAACCTCCTACAACATGAGGATATATTAAGTTGTTTTCGATTTGCTGTAACACAAGGAATATAATAACAAACCAGAGTGCCTGCATTGGATCAACCATAACAAGTAAAAAAGCACCGATTGCACAACCGATAAATGCACCAAAGATTGGAATTAATGCAGTAAGAGAAATAATTACTCCGATTAACAGTGCATATGGAATGTGAAAAAGGCTTAAGGTTATAAAGAACATAGTTCCCAGAATAACCGCTTCAATACATTGTCCTGATAGGAAATTACTAAATATTTTATTGGCGAGTCTTCCGATATATAGAATGCGGTCTGCCTTGTTTTCCTTAAACACAGCAAACAGAACCTTTTTTCCCTGTGTTGATAATTTTTCCTTTTGCAGCAAAATATAGATAGAGAATATAAATGCCACCACGAAATTGGTAATGCCACCAACAATTCCTGATACGACAGATATTCCCGATGAAAATACAGTTGTGCCGGCAGATTTAAGAAATTGTACTGCATAAGAGGATAGGCTGCTCCAGTTGATATTTAGTTTTTCAATATATGCCTGAACCGTTGGAAGCTGGTCTGTTACAACATAAATCCATTGCTGAAAAGCTTTAAATGCAGAAGGAACCTGTTTTACAATCAGCATTATGGTATCACTGATTTGCGGAATGATTACAAAGAGTGCCAGCCCTATGGTTGCTGTAATCAGTAAAAGAGTTAGGATGTATGCCAATACTCTTCTGATTTTTTCTACATTTTCTTTTTTGGGAAACAGCCTTTTCTCCAGTCCGGACATTGGGACATTAATAATAAAGGCGATAGCACCTCCCAGTATAAATGGGAAAAGCAGACTTAGAAGCTTTGCTAAAATCCCCAAAATAATCGGGTAATTCTGGATTCCGCAATAAACCAGGATTCCAATTACTACAATCTTTAATAATGATTTATAGTTTAATTCTTTATTCATGATAATCTCCGTCCCGTCGCTGACATTTTGCGACTTAAGTTATAATAGATACATAATATTATATATATAAGGGGAAATCAAGCAAAACACATATATGGAATTAAAACATATAATTTGTTATACTTAGTTTGTTGTGATAGAGATAATATATGCATAATATAAGAAAATTCATACGAAGGTGGAAAAGACAGGGATAATGGAACAGAAGAATAATAAAACGGAATTTATATTGGGTCTGCGGGATGGTATTCCTATAGGACTTGGTTATTTTGCAGTGGCATTTTCATTAGGTATTCTTGCAAGGGATGCCGGAATGAATGCTTTTCAGGGATTTATGGCAAGTTTATTAACAATTGCTTCGGCAGGTGAGTATGTTGGTTTTACCATGATGGCTGAACATGCAGGTTATATTACACTGGCAGTTGCAATATTTATTACAAATGCAAGATATTTTTTGATGAGCTGTGCACTTAGTCAGCATTTTAAGGAGGATACAAAGCTTCATCACAGGCTGCTTGTTGCACTGGGGGTTACGGATGAGATTTTTGGAATATCCATTACCAGAAAGGGATGGCTGAATCCATATTATAATTATGGTGCAATTGTTGCTTCTGTTCCTCTTTGGGCAGTGGGAACGGCACTTGGTATCATTGCAGGAAATGTTTTGCCCTTACGAATTGTAAGTGCTTTATCGGTAGCATTGTACGGAATGTTTTTGGCAATTATTATTCCGCCCTCTAAAGAAAATAAAATCATAGGAGGTTTGGTTATTGTTTGCTTCATATTAAGTTATCTGGCAAGCGTTCTTCCGGTGGTGTCGGTATGGTCTTCCGGTAATCGTACCATTCTTTTGACGGTTGTGATTTCCACGGTTGCGGCTATATTGTTTCCGGTTAAAAATGAAAATATTTGATATTAAGGAGAATACATATGAATAATATATGGATATATATCATAATAATGGCAGGGGTTACTTATCTGGTTCGGGCACTGCCTCTTACCCTGATTCGGAAACCAATAGAGAATACCTTTATAAAATCGTTTTTATATTATGTACCCTACGTCACCATTGCTGTTATGACATTTCCGGCTATCATTGAGGCTACCAGAGTTCCTGTGGCGGGAATTGCAGCCTTGATTTTTGGTGCAGTAGCTGCATGGTATGGAGTAAAAATGGTAACTGTAGCCGGACTTTGTTGTGTTGTAGTTTTTATTGTGGAATGGATTGTGATGTAAATTGATGAATAAGAAGTATATAAATTTCATATTTGTATATTTTTTACTTTTTAATTTGGCTGCCCAATTATTGTTTCCCGCCCACTGCTATGGAAAAGAGGATATGGAAATAACCATTGTTCTTGATCCCGGTCATGGGGGTGAAGAGGATGGTGCCTGTTATTATGGGTATAGAGAAAAAGATATTAATCTTACATTGACCTGCATGGTAAAGAAGGAACTGGAAGAATACAGGAATGTTAATGTGGTTTTGACGAGAACTGAAGATGAAACAGTTTCGCTTGTGAAAAGGGCAGAGATAGCAAAGCAATGTGGTGGGGATATATTAATCAGCATGCATTTTAATGCAAGTACTTCCCATGGAATGCAGGGTGCATCCGTATACATATCCACTTCTGATAAATACAGGGAAAACCAGCAACAGCTGGCAGATTGTCTCATGGGAGAATTTGAGGCCATTGGGCTGCAAAATTCCGGTGTTTTTGCAAGAGTAACCCAGCGAAATAAAAGAAGAGGGGACGGAAGCTTCGAGGACTATTATGGAATTATAAGAAATGCTTATAATTATAATATACCGGGAATTATTATTGAACACGGTTATCTGGATTCTAAGGAAGATATTAAGTATGTCAGAAAGGCCGAGGGATTAGAACAGATTGCCCGGGCTGATGCCAATGGGATTGCAGCTTATTATGGGTTGCAAAAAGAGGATGGAACAACCCCACAGCCAAAACATGCAGAAAAATTTATGGCAACAACAAAAGGAATTGCCTATGATTATTATGAAGCCCCGGAAATTACCGGTGTATCCGTAAAAAAAGAGATGTTTGAAGCCCCGGAAATTGTTACTTATGAAATTACGGTAGAAGACGGACTGGGAATATCCTATATATATTTTGTATATGAAAATTGTAAAACAAAGGATATTGTTACGGTACCACTTTTAATTAATGAGCCCCTTACATCCGGAACCTATGAGGTTGATGCCATGATTCCTTACGGTGTTTGTCCTGGAAACTATCGTTTGTGCTATATGGGGGCATATAATCTTGCGGGATATGATGCAGGTTATAACTATGATACTGAATCTATGGTGGGATTTGGAAAGTGCCACTGGCTTAATACATTTCCCTATCATGGGGAGGCAGATCTTACAATTGATAATCTGCAGACAATTGAAAAAAATAACATGGAAGCTTCTATTTGTTACATGTCTGAAAGAATCTGTAAAGAGGAGTTATATAAAACGTTTTCTTCAAAATAAAAATATCCCTGACAAATTATATTTGCGGGATATTTTTATTCATATACAGATTAATATGTTAGTTTTCCAAAGATTGTTCATATTTTTCAAAAATGGAATCAAAGATACCGGCAAGACCGGTAAATTCACATCCATAACGATATTTATCTTCGGCAAGCTGCTCACGATGCAGAATCTTAACAACGGTTAATACTTTCTCTTCTGATGTAGTAAATACAATGGTTGCATTGAAGTAGTATCCTTCCGGAATAAAGGTTGCTGATGTGAAACCAATACCGGCTTTGGATATGTCGAAAACTTCAACTTCTGTATTCAAATTACTGATGATGTCGTTGTCCTGCTTGAAAACCTCTGAAACCTCTAACTTTAAATCAATTGGTAATCTTTTGTATCTTCTTTTTTCCTGCATAACCTATCCCCCTTTGGATATATTTTATATCTGGATTCCCAAATTATACCATAGAATGATAGGAATAACAAATATTTTACAAAAAACATTATGAGAAAAATTATGACGACATTATATTATTAAGCAAAAAGATAAAAAAACATTGCTTTTATACGTTGTTGGGTTTACAGAATTAAAAAGAATGGTGCCTCATTGACTTTTCTGGGGAATGATAATAACATGAGAACGAAAAATATATAGATAAGTGAGGAAGCTAATATGGGCGAAATATTTGATTGCACTTATGAGGAAGATGCATTACATGAAGAATGTGGTGTGTTTGGTATTTATGATTTTGACGGAAATGATGTGGCAGCAACCATATATTATGGATTGTTTGCACTTCAGCACCGGGGACAGGAAAGCTGTGGTATAGCCGTTTCGGATACAGAAGGTCCCAAAGGGAAAGTGCTTTCTTCAAAGGGAATGGGTCTTGTTAACGAGGTGTTTACCCCTGACGACTTAGAAGGACTCCGGGGTAATATTGGAGTTGGACATGTACGTTATTCCACAGCAGGTGCATCTACAAGAGAAAATGCCCAGCCATTAGTTTTAAATTATATAAAAGGTACTTTGGGTCTTGCCCATAATGGTAATCTGGTTAATGCACCGGAGCTTCGAAGGGAGTTGGAGCTTGATGGAGCTATTTTTCAGACAACCATTGATTCCGAGGTAATGGCATATCATATTGCAAGAGAGAGGGTAAAAACAGCAACTGTAGAGCAGGCTGTTATGAATGCATTAAAGAAGGTGAAGGGTTCTTATTCTCTGATTGTAATGAGTCCCAGAAAACTGATTGGAGCAAGGGATCCATTTGGTTTCCGCCCGCTATGTATTGGAAAGCGAAATAATGCCTATATTCTTGCGTCGGAAAGTTGTGCCTTAGATACAATCGGAGCGGAATTTGTAAGAGATGTTGAACCCGGTGAGGTAGTAACAATTACACCGGAAAAAGGTATTGTTTCTTATAAGGATATGTGTCAGAAAGAACATGCAAGATGTATTTTTGAATATATATATTTTGCAAGACCGGACAGTGTTTTTGATAAGAAAAGTGTATATGAATCCAGAATTACGGCAGGTCGTTGCCTTGCGAAGGATTCACCGGTTGAAGCAGATATTGTGGTAGGTGTACCGGAATCGGGAAATGCAGCAGCCCTTGGGTATTCGTTAGAATCGGGAATTCCATATGGAACGGCTTTTGTAAAGAATGCGTATGTGGGAAGAACCTTTATTAAACCTAAGCAAAGTCAAAGGGAATCCAGTGTCCGGGTAAAACTGAATGTTTTAAAAAATGCGGTTAAGGGAAAAAGGGTTGTTATGATTGATGACTCTATTGTTAGAGGAACAACGTCAGACCGTATTGTTACCATGCTTCGGGATGCAGGAGCTACAGAGGTACATGTTCGTATTTCCTCTCCTCCTTTTTTACATCCTTGTTATTTTGGAACGGATATCCCAAGTGAGGACCAGTTAATTGCCCATAACAGAACGATTGATGAGATATGTGAAATATTAGGTGCAGATTCCTTAGGGTATTTAGAGCTTTCAAGACTGCCAGAGCTTACTGACGGCAGACAGTATTGTGACGGCTGTTTCAGTGGAAAATATCCCATTGAGCCTCCAAAGGAAGATATTCGTGGGGAACATGATGAAACAGTAAGAGAAAATAAGAAAAAATAAGACATTTTCCAATAAATATGATAGAATACAAATATGCTTATAATGCAAAAAAGAAGTACTACATATTACAGAAGGAGAATTAATATGAAAGACAAATACGTAAGCCCCCTTTCAGAGCGTTACGCAAGCAAGGAAATGCAGTACATTTTTTCGCCGGATATGAAGTTTAGAACCTGGAGAAAATTATGGATTGCACTTGCTGAAACAGAACAGGAATTAGGATTAAAGGATAACATGGGTAATCCAAGGATTACAGATGAACAGATTGAGGAATTAAAAGCTTTTCAGAATGATATTAACTATGATGTGGCTAAGAAGAGAGAAAAGCTTGTTCGTCATGATGTTATGAGCCATGTATATGCATATGGGAAACAGTGTCCTGCTGCAGCAGGTATTATTCATCTTGGTGCTACCAGCTGTTATGTTGGTGATAATACCGATGTCATTATTATGACTGAAGCAATGAAGCTGGTTCGTAAAAAGTTACTGAATGTAATTAATGAACTTTCTAAATTTGCAATGCAGTATAAGGATCTTCCAACACTTGCATTTACCCATTTCCAGCCTGCACAGCCAACAACAGTTGGTAAGCGTGCCACACTTTGGATAGAAGAGCTGTTACTTGACTTAGAAGATTTGGAATATATGATTAGCCAGCAAAAACTGTTAGGTTGTAAGGGTACAACGGGAACACAGGCAAGCTTTTTGGAATTATTTAACGGCGATCATGAGACAGTTCGAAAGATTGATGGCATGATTGCAGAAAAAATGGGATTCAAGGAGTGTTATCCTGTATCAGGTCAGACCTACTCCCGTAAGGTTGATGCCAGAATATTGAATGTTTTAAGCGGTATTGCAATGAGTGCTCACAAGTTCTCCAATGATGTTCGTTTGTTGCAGCACTTAAAAGAAGTGGAAGAGCCTTTTGAAAAGAATCAGATTGGTTCCTCTGCCATGGCATATAAGAGAAACCCAATGCGTTCAGAGCGTATTGCTTCTTTGGCAAATTATGTAATGGTTGATGCATTAAATCCTGCAATTGTATCGGCAACACAGTGGTTTGAGAGAACCTTGGATGATTCTGCCAATAAACGTATCTCGGTTCCGGAGGCATTTCTGGCAATTGATGGTATATTGGATTTATATTTAAATGTTGTAGACGGACTGGTTGTATATGATAAGGTAATATATCAGCACTTTATGAAAGAGATTCCGTTTATGGCAACAGAGAATATTATGATGGATGCAACCATGCGTGGCGGTGACCGTCAGGTGCTTCATGAAAAGATTCGTGAGCATTCTATGGCTGCAGGTGCTGTTGTTAAGGTAGAAGGAAAAGAAAATGATTTGGTTGAACGTATAGCCAACGACCCTGCCTTTGGCATGACAAAAGAGATGATTGAAGAGTTGTTGGAACCAAAGAATTTTGTTGGACGTGCACCACAGCAGACAGAAGAATTTATTACAGAGATTGTAAAACCTATTTTGGTTGCAAATAGTGATGTTTTAGGCATGACCGCAGAGATTAATGTATAACATTAAAATGTAATATATTTAAAGGCGATGGAGAATACTCTGTCGCCTTTTTTTAAAAAAAATTAATTTTTTTGTGGGATTGAAAGGTAAATTATGGTATACTATCATGTGGAGTAAAATTCGTTATAGGTTTAAGAAAGGGTGATTGCATGGTAGACAACCACAAGCAGAGAATAAATAGTTATTCCCAAGTTACAAAAGAGATTAGTGAATTATCTGAATTATGTTTGGAAAATCTAAGGATTGATTCGGATTTGTACACGAAATATGAGGTGAAAAGAGGACTTAGAGATATTAACGGTAAGGGAGTTTTAGCAGGTCTTACGGAAGTATCTAAGATTCAGTCTTATACAGTAGAAGATAATGATATGATTCCTTGTGACGGAAAGCTTTATTATCAGGGAGTGGATGTAGAGGATATTGTTGCAGGATTTATAAATGAAAAACGTTTTGGATTTGAGGAAACCGTATATCTGTTATTATTTGGACAGTTACCGGATGAAGAAGGCTTGAAAACAATAAATAAGATTTTATCTGACTATCGTATGTCCTTACCAACGCATTTTGTAAGGGATATTATATTGAAAGCTCCAAGCAAGGATATGATGAATACGTTACAAAGAAGCGTACTTACATTATATGCCTATGATGAAAAGGGGGATGATATATCTATCCCAAATGTATTAAGACAGTGTCTGCAGTTAATTGCAGTTATGCCATTGCTTTCAGTATATGGATATCAGGCATATAGCCATTATCATGACGGCAATAGTCTGTTTATCCATAGTCCTCAGCCGGGACTATCAACAGCAGAGAATTTGTTGTATGTGCTTCGTCCTGACAGTAAATATACAGAGTTAGAAGCAAGGATTTTGGATTTGGCACTGGTTCTCCATGCGGAGCATGGTGGTGGTAATAATTCAACCTTTACTACCCATGTTGTTACATCATCAGGAACAGACACCTATTCATCCATGGCAGCGTCATTGGGTTCTTTAAAGGGACCTAAGCATGGTGGAGCAAATATTAAGGTTACAAAAATGTTTGCAGATATGAAGGAAAACGTAAAAGACTGGAATGATGAAGAAGAAATTAAGGAGTACCTGAAAAAACTTCTTCATAAAGAAGCATTTGATAAGGCAGGATTAATATATGGTATGGGTCATGCGGTATATTCCATCTCAGACCCTCGCGCAAAGGTATTTAAAGGATTTGTGGAAAAGCTTTCGGAGGAGAAGGGATATCAGAAGGAGTATCAGTTATATGCCAACGTGGAGCGTCTGGCGCCACAGGTGATTGCTGAAGAACGTAAGATATATAAAGGTGTTAGTGCAAATGTTGATTTCTACTCAGGATTTGTATATCAAATGTTAGGATTACCGTCAGAGTTATTTACACCATTATTTGCAGTTGCCAGAACTGCGGGCTGGAGTGCCCATCGTATTGAGGAACTGATTAATCAGGGAAAGATTATCCGCCCTGCATACAAGGCGGTAAAGAAAACCCGGGACTATATTCCTATGAGTGAACGGTAAGCAGGTGCCTGACGGACTAAGAATTATGCAGGAATGCAGGGGTATCATATGAGCATTTTTCAGGATATTAAGAAATCTTTTAGGATAGAAGCGGCCTTTGATAATTGGGTAAATTATAGAAATACATTAACAGATTATCTGATTGGGCTTGCAGACGGGGAAAATGTTCCATTGTATTTCCCTAAAGATATATTGAAGGAGCTGCAGTTGCCCACACTGGCAATTGTTGGAGCAGGTGAATGTAACGATATTGATTTAAAAAGAATTTTACCGTATTTTTCAAAGATTGCGTTAATTGACATGGATGAAGAAGCCATGAAGGGAGCCTTATGCAAATACGGGCTTTACAATTGTGATACCATAATTGTAAAACCAATATCACTGACCGGTATTTCTAATGCTGCCTATGAAGGATTTACAAATGCCCTTATAGATTACCTGCAGGAAGTGAAAGAGGTTATTACACCAAAGTCCTTTGAAGATTTTGCTGTAAAGCGATTAAGGGAGCAATATGAGAATCTAAAGAAACCGGCTGGGGCTAAAGACCTGGGAAAATATGATTATGTATGGTGTTTTGGTTTGCATAGTCAGATACAGAGCCTGTATGGATATATCTATCATTGTTTTTTGTTGAATCTAAAACATTCCCTTTTTCAGGGGCAGGTCTTGCAGGATGAGAGGTTTATGGACTGTTTGAGAGATATGAACACCTTGATGATTCCTGAAATAAATAATCTTTTGTTATCAATGTCTAAAAGGATGTGTGTCATTGGTAATGAATGGGATACGTTATCTGATTCGAAAGAAGATTATTATGTAGATACACAGCCTGCCAATCCTATAGAGGGTGCATATCAGGGAATAATGGATATCCGTAACAGAGATTATAACATAAATGAGAGTATGATTATGTGGCCATTTGATAAAGAACGTAGCATATATTACGAAATGTTAATACAAACGATTGACAAAACCGTAGATAATTGTGTATAGTATTTATATTCCAAAGGAGGACATGTAAGTATAAGTGTCCTCCTTTTTTAATAATGCAACAATGATAAAAGGAGAGAGAATTATGAAGTTAGCAGACATTATAAGTGCAGTAGACGATTTTGTCTGGGGACCGGTTATGCTGGTTCTGTTAGTAGGTACAGGAATTTTTTTGACAATTCGTACCAGATTTTTGCCATGGAGAAATCTTGGATATGCAATTAAGAGCACCTTAAGTAAGGAGGCACGTACGACAAGTCGAGGAGAAGGTGACGTTTCACCGTTTTCTGCGCTTACAACGGCGTTGGCAGCCACAATCGGAACCGGTAACATTGTAGGTGTTGCTACAGCTATGGTTTCGGGTGGACCCGGTGCTTTGGTCTGGATGTGGATATCAGCCTGTTTTGGACTTACATCAAAATTTTCCGAGTGTATGCTTGCCATTAAATATCGTGAAGTGAATGAAAAGGGTGAGATGAGTGGTGGCCCTATGTACACCATGAAAAAGGGTCTTAAAAATAAGACATTTGGTGCAGTTTTAGGATTTTTATTTGCCTTATTTGCGGTAATTGCATCATTTGGTATTGGTAATATGACTCAGGGCAATTCCATTGCCAGTGCATTACATACAACCTTTAATGTACCTACAAAAGTTACGGGAATTGTAATTACCTTGTTAGCATTATTAATTATTGTAGGTGGAATTAAGTCTATATCCAAGGTATCATCTGTTGTTGTTCCTTTGATGGCTATTTTCTATGTGGTTTGTGGATTGATTGTTATCATTGGAAATATCAGCAATGTACCTGCGGGAGTTGTTATGATTTTTAAAATGGCATTTTCTGTTAAGGCAGTTACAGGTGGTGCCCTTGGCTCTATCGTTGCTTCTATGATGAATGCTATGCGATACGGTGTTGCCAGAGGTGTTTTTTCTAACGAAGCAGGTATGGGTTCTGCAGCTATTACAGCAGCGGCTGCTACAACAGATAATCCTGTTAGACAGGCATATATTAATATGACAGGTACATTTTGGGATACAATTGTGGTATGTACAATTACAGGTCTTGCCATTGCTTCGTCAGGAGTTCTTGGAATGGTAGATGAGGCAGGGGAGTTAATTAAAGGTTCTGATTTAACAATTGCTGCATTTAAAACCATATTAGGTCAGCCTGGAGGCTGGCTGGTTTCTATTGGAATTGCATTGTTTGCATTTTCTACCATTTTGGGCTGGGAATATCATGGTGAAAAGGCATGGGAGTACTTGTTTGGAACCCACAAATTTAACATGATATACCGTGTAGGTTTTTCATTGATTTGTTATATTGGATGTACACAGACTTTGGATGTAGTTTGGAATTTCTCAGATATTGCGAATGCATTGATGGCGATTCCTAACTTAATCTGTATGTTAATATTAAGTGGAGAGATTGCAAAGGATATGCAGGAATTCCAGCCAATTATTAAGGCAGAGAAGGAAGCAAAGAAAGCGGGAAAAAATAATCAGACATTTATGTCATAGATATAAATGTGTGAAATATAAAAGGGCATTGGTCTTAATTCGAGCTCCATGGGGATTTTGAATTTCGTTCCAATGCCCTTTTGTTAATGTTTATTTTTTCTTATAACAAATCCGGTAAATAACAAGGGTAACAAATATTCCGAAGGAAACGATGCCAAGGATACTCCATAGGAAAATTCTTGTTTCATCTCCGGTTCGGGTATGTTGGTTATTTTTTTGTGTTACCTCCTGATTTTTACAGGTAGAAGAAGTAGTTGTTCTGTATTGTGTTGTTGTATTTTCAGAATTTATTTCGGTGGTAGTGATTGCTGTTGGAGTTTCTGTTGTAGGATTGTTAGGTACGCAAGTTGTGGCTTCTGTGGTAGCCGGTATATCAGGTGGATTTTCGGTAGTGGCTTCCGTAGTGTTTTCAGTTGTTGTTTCTGTTGTAAGTTCAGTGGTGATTTCAGTGGTGATTTCTGTGGTATCTTCCGAGGTGCTTTCTGTGGTGATTTCCGTAGTGGTTTCTGTTGTAAGTTCAGTGGTGATTTCCGTGGTAACTTCCGAGGTGTTTTCCGAGGTGATTTCTGAAGTGATTTCTGTGGTGGTTTCAGTTGTGGTTTCAGTGGTGATTTCAGTTGTGCTTTCTGTGGTGATTTCCGTGGTGACTTCAGTTGTGTTTTCTGTGGTGTTTTCTGTAGTGATTTCAGTAGTGCAATCATTGGACGGGTCTTCGTATCCGGTAAAATCAAATCGGTGGGATTCTTTTCCGCCCTGTTTTGTTCGCTTTGCAATAATACTGCCGTTAACGGCACCATAGGTAATATTTGCGCAAGGGGCTAATATTGTTCCAAAGAAATAATCACTCATGCCCACTTGTGCGTAGTTACAGGGTACATATTGGCGGTTGGGAGCACTGCTATCATACAGATTCCATAACAGACCGCAATAGGTTCCTGCAATAGCTTCTCCGTTTGTGTAATTGTTCAGATTAACCACGAGATTTTTAAGTGTGCTGGGATTGGAATTTTTCATATCTACATTTATGATTAAAGTAGTTTTGGCAGGTAGGGAAATATTTAATGTACGTTTTCCGTTATTATCATACAAATCCAGGGCAGAGATATTAATGTAGTGATTGCCGCCACTTTCTGATACCTGAATATTCTGTACTCCGTTTTCGGTTTTTCCTATTATGACATCCGGAGAGGTTTCTTTATAAGATAATTTTTTGGATATGTCCTGTAATTTTGCTAATTCCCGGGAAATATCAATGTAGAGGGAGGAATCCGGAGTTTCCTGATATATTCTAAGTGAGGTTGACTGGTCTAATTGATTGTTACTGTTTCCCAAGGTTACACGTTTATCCTGGCGGTTTATGATATTAGATACGGGCCGGCCGATGACAATGTAACCATTGCTGGCAATGTTACAGATGTTCATTGCGGATTTTCCGATATAATTATCTTCCCGTTTATTTAGATGATTTTTCTCATCTGCACCAAAACCGTTATTGCGTGCATTTAAGTTATATGCGGCAATATTTCCGTTTGTGTGTGCATTTAATTCAACATCTTCTGCAAAAATGTGGAAATCAAAGGCGATGGAATGATATGTAGTTCCACCAAAATAGTTTTGAGAGGTGTATATTTGGGTAAGCGTCTTTTTTGAATCAAGAAGGTTAATGCTCTTATAATCACCCAGGGCATTACTATCGCTGGCATTTAATGTCAGCAAAAGAAAAAGGATGATTAAAAGAGCAAGTGCACGCTTCCAAATATACTTGAAGTTTAAAGATTTTTTGTTCATACCTGTACTCGCATCAATATTCAATGGCTATTATATGCAGGTATGTTACAAGATGTGAAAAAAATTTATTCTCTACCGTTCCAACAATAAGTGCAAAGTCTGTCTGCAGGTATGCCGACGGCTTCTAACATGTCATCTAAACGATTGAAACGGAGGGTTGTGAAATTAAGCTCTTTGCGGATTTCTTCAACCATTGTTTCGTATTTTGGTGAATCCGGGTCACAGTATTGCTGCAAAACTTCTTCTGATACATTTTCTGTGCCTTCCAATCTTGCGATTACACGACGGGTAATCAAATCCATTTCTGAGGATGAACGGGAGAAGTTTAAATATTTACATCCATATACAAGTGGAGGACAGGCAGGTCTTATATGAACTTCCTTTGCTCCACTTTGATATAAAAATTCCGTTGTTTCTCTAAGCTGCGTTCCACGTACAATGGAATCATCAATTAATAATAAGCTCTTGTCTTTAATTAAATCATGAACGGCAATCAGCTTCATTTTTGCAATAAGATTACGTTTGCTTTGAATTGTTGGCATAAATGATCTTGGCCATGTAGGAGTGTATTTAATAAATGGTCTTGAAAATGGTATGCCGGATGCGTTTGAATAACCAACTGCGTGGGCAGTTCCGGAATCCGGAACACCTGCCACAATATCAGGTTTGACATTGTCACGTTTTGCTAATGCGGCACCACAATTATATCGCATTTGTTCTACACTGATACCTTCGTAGGAGCTTGAAGGATAACCGTAGTAAACCCAAAGAAAAGTACATATCTTCATCTCATCTCCGGGTGCAACTAAAGTTTTAACACCCTTTTGGTCCACAACAACAATTTCTCCGGGACCTAGTTCTTTATAATCTTCGTAGCCTAAATTACGATAGGCAAAATCCTCGAAGGTCAGACAGTAAGCATCTTCTTTTTTTCCAATAACCATAGGGGTTCTTCCGTACTTGTCTCTTGCTGCATAAATCCCCTTAGGAGTCATTACCATTAAAGTCAGAGAACCGTCAATTAATTCCAAAGCATAATGAATACCATCAATTAAATTCTCCTTTTGATTGATAATGGCAGCAACTAATTCTGTTGCATTAATATCGCCACCGCTCATTTCCAGAAAATGTGAATTATTATTTGTAAAAATGGAATCTACGATTTCATCTACATTGTTGATTTTGCTAACAGTGGTAATGGCAAATGTTCCATGATGGGAACGAACAATAAGAGGTTGGGGCTCGTAATCAGAAATACATCCGATACCCATATAGCCTTTCATATTTTGGACATCTTTGTCAAATTTTGTACGAAAAGGTGCATTTTCAATGTTGTGGATTGCACGATCAAAACCGCTCTCTCCGTATACTGCAAGCCCTCCTCGTCTGGTACCTAAATGAGAATGATAATCTGTTCCAAAAAACAAATCAAACATACAATCTTCTTTTGCGACTACTCCAAAAAATCCGCCCATGGTTGTATCTCCTTTTTCTAATGTAAATCATAATTGCATTTATTTGTCTGAACATATAAATGTCGTATATTAAATATGATGTCTTGATTAATATGTTAGTATAACCATAAAGAAGTATAACAAGCATCATTTTAACTGGCAAGGGGTATTTTTAAATTGTTGTGATTGTTTTTTGTGGGCTTTGCGTGTACAATAAAAAAACGTAAATTGACATATTTTAAACAAAATGTATATGTAGGGGGATTTTATGAGAAAATTACGTAATTTACAATATTTTGATGCGCAGAAATATTTAACGGTAGCGTTGACGTTTTTGATTTTAGGCGTGATATTCATTTGTTTGACAGTGCAAGATGCTATATCTTCGTTAAGAACGCCGATTGATTTTAATTTGATAGATGCGTCACAGTGCAAAGAAGGTATCCACGTAACCGGTGATGTAAGAGGGACGATTGGTTATTATTGGGAATCTTACAATACAATAAATGGAGTAAAACAAGCGTCTACAACGGAAAGAATTTATTTGATTCCCTTTGGAACAGAGGGGCAATTCATTGGATTAAATATAGGAGAATATGATTTTGAAAGATTTGACAACTTAGAAACAGAAACGTATGAATTCTTTGAAGATAATAGTATTCCGGAGCCATTACTTGGATATGAAGGATATATCAAAAAATGCGATGGTAGAATGAAATCAGCATTAGAAGATGCATATGTTACATTAGGTGGAACAGGGAATGTAGATGATTTGTTTCTTCCATATTATATTGAACAGAGTAGCAGTGCCAGTACGCCAATGCTGATTTTTGGGCTTGGCTGTATGATAGTTTCAGTAGTCTTTTTTGTTATATATATTAAAAAGTTAAATGATGAAAAAAATGTTGTAAATACATATATTGGTAGGGTTATTTTTGATAGAAATGACTATATTTCATCTCAAAGTTCCATAACAGATATAAGCTCGGGTAGCGATGTATCTGGATATGAAGATAACTTTGAATTGGATAAAAATGAAGAAATAATTGAAAAGTTGGAAGTTACAGAAAAAAAAGATCCGTTTGATACCGGAGAAGTGAAGTCAAAATCCACGCTTAGATTAAAGATAGACGAATAAGGGGTGATAAAATGAAGGATATGGGAAAAGGGAATATTTATCAAATTTGTAAAAAAATAAGAATGAATGGAATTGTCTTTGGTATTGCACTTATTGTGATATGGGCACTACTATATTTAGTTTTATCCGGGGGAAGTTTTACCGATATATTTTATGGCGTTAATCGTGTATATTTATTTGTTTTTCTCGTTGGAATTGGATTAGTGGTTGTGAATGTCTTTTGTATATTAACAAGATGGGATAAAAGAATTATACAAAAACTGGCTTTAGAGCAGGGAATATTTTTGGATCAATTAGAACGTAATATGGATGATGGAATTGCGTTTTGTCAAAAGGGAGGCAGTGATATATTTTTCATATCCAGCCAATTTAGTATTGTTCGTTCTCATGGTTTTTGGCAGATTATTCGGACAGAAAATATTATGAAGCTTGGTGTAGACCGAATGGAACGAGGACAGGTGGTTATAGAGCGTATGCATTGCTTGATGAAGGATGGAACTGTATATACGGTGGCAATACCTAACAGATTAGCGATGGTTGCTGCAGAATATCTAAAAGGAACACTGACGTCAGGGACTGTATAATATGGTTAAATTTCCCCAAAACTGATAGGGTGCGTAGTTGCTTTTTTACCATAGTTCATGTAAAATGAGTAAGGTTAAAAATGAACTGTGTTTATATATGATGCAGGTGTAGATATAGAATATCGGAGGCAGTAACATGTTACAGTTAGAGAATATCTGCTACGAAATTGATGGTAAGAAGATTCTTGATGATGTGAATCTTAAGCTGGACAATCAATTTATAGCGATTACAGGGCCAAATGGCAGTGGTAAGTCCACTTTGGCGAAAATCATTATGGGCTTAATAACGCCTACCGGCGGAAAGATTATATTTGATGGTGAAGATATAACGGCATTAACCATTGATGAAAGAGCAAAGAAGGGTATTGGTTATGCGTTTCAGCAACCGGTAAGATTTAAAGGCTTGCAGGTTAAGGATTTGTTAGATATTGCAAATGTATCCAAGGATAAGCATTTGGTATATGATGCATTACGGGATGTAGGTCTTGCACCGGAGGAATATTTGAGACGGGAATTAAATGATACACTTTCCGGTGGAGAAATGAAACGTATTGAGATTGCCATGACCGTTCTTCGGAAAGCAAAGCTTTCTATTTTTGATGAGCCGGAAGCGGGAATTGATTTATGGAGCTTTCAAAGTCTGATACATTTATTTGAAAAAATGCAGGAAGAAACAGAAGGTGGAATCCTTATTATAAGTCATCAGGAAAGAATACTTAGAATTGCAGATCAAATCATATATTTAAAAGAGGGCAAAATATTAGAAGATTCCCAAAGTGAATTGAATGGATTGCTGTAAAAGGCTAGGAGGCTTGTATGAATCAGATACAGAAAAATTTATTGAAAGAAGTGGCTGAGTTAGATGCACTTCCGGTAGGAGCATATAACATTAGAAGTGACAGTAAAAGTGTTGCGAGAAATACAACGGCTAATATTGATATTGTTACCAAGACAGATAAGTCGGGAATTGACATTAAGTTTAAACCCGGAACAAAACAGGAAAGTATACATATTCCTGTGATTATTGCGGAAAGTGGACTAAAAGAAAGCGTGTATAATGATTTCTTTATAGGTGATGATTGTGATGTTACCATTATTGCGGGATGCGGTATATCTAACTGCGGAAATGGAGACAGTCAGCATGATGGGATTCATACATTTTTTGTTGGGAAAAACTGCAAGGTTCGTTACGTGGAGAAGCATTATGGTGAGGGTACCGGCACCGGAAAGCGGATTATGAATCCGGAGACTATCATTCACCTTGGAGAGAATTCCACCATGGAACTGGAAACTGCCCAAATAGCAGGTGTAGATGATACGAATCGAATTACAAAGGCGGACTTGAAAGAAGGAGCCAGTCTTATTATTCATGACAAAATTATGACTACCGGGGATCAGAATGCCTATGCAGAGATTATGGTGGATATGGACGGGGATGATAGCAATTGCGATATTATAAGCCGTGGTGTTGCCAAGGATGACAGCCGTCAGGAAATTAAGCTTGGAATTAATGGAAAAGCAGTCTGTAAGGGGCATGCTGAGTGTGACAGTATTATTATGGATAATGCAAAGATTCTTGCAATTCCTCAGTTAAATGCGGAAAATGTGGATGCGTCTTTGGTACATGAGGCGGCAATTGGTAAAATTGCAGGG
This sequence comes from Lachnospiraceae bacterium, assembly GCA_051880415.1. GTDB lineage: Bacteria > Bacillota > Clostridia > Lachnospirales > Lachnospiraceae > CAG-590. Next base: position 35,155 of record JBJENX010000081.1, read on the forward strand.
GAACAGTTGCTTAAGCTTATGACATTAGGGCTTTCGGAGAGTGAAGCAGAGGAACGGATTGTACAGGGATTTTTAAAGTAAAGGAATAAGAATGAATTTAAGAAGATCATTAAACTGTTTAAATCTGTTTGATAAATGCTTATGGATGGTTTCCATACTTGTTGTAACCGGTTCGTTTCTTCTTTCTAAAAATTATAATTGGTTAACCCTGCTTGCTTCCTTAGTTGGGGTTTCTGCTCTTATTTTTCTTGCCAAGGGAAATGTAATGGGTCAGATTTTAACGGTGATATTTAGTATACTGTATGGAATCGTATCTTATCAGTATTGTTATTATGGAGAAATGATTACCTATCTTGGAATGACGTTGCCCACAGCAGTAGCAGCAATTGTATCCTGGATGAGAAATCCTTTTTCCGATACAGAAGTAAAAGTCAGTCACATGAATATAAGAAAGTTTTTATGTCTTGTGGCTTCCACCTTTTTTGTGACGGTGTTTTTTTATTATGTTCTTAAATATCTCGGGACGAATAATCTGTTCGTCAGCACCGTATCTATTATTACATCCTTCCTGGCTTCGGGATTAATGGTTCTTAGAAGTCCTTATTATGCAATTGCCTATAGTGCAAATGACATTGTATTGATTGTGCTATGGATTCTGGCATCGCTGGATAACATTTCCTATCTTCCCATGGTCTTTTGCTTTATTATGTTTTTTATGAATGACCTGTATGGATTTTATAGCTGGAATAATATGAAAAAAAGACAGAGCTTAAACTGTATAAAAGATTGATTATATAGTAAAATACGTTGGTTTCGTTGTAAAAAAAAGTGGAATATAACCAAGGAATTTGATATAATAATAAACAGTTGTAACTATGTATTGGGGAATGCTTGTTGGGGAACAAAGGAGAAGAAATATGAAAAAGCGTTTAAATATAGGTCTGCTTATAGATTCGCTTGATGCAGTATTTACTACGGAAGCATGTAAAGGTGCCCAGCTTGGTGCCATTGCTATTGATGCCAATATGTACGTGTATGCAGGTGGATATTTGGATGCAGATGATATTTCAAGCGATCATTTACAGTATGAATACCAGTATAATACTATTTTCCAGTTTGTTACAAAGCATCAGATTGATGTTTTATATATAATGATGGGAATGATTGCGGGTCGTATTGAACTGGAGGAACGTATTGCATTTCTTGAACGATATCTGGATATTCCGATTGTCCAATTATATACAAGAATGGATGGATATACATCTGTTATATTTGACAACCGTATTGGTTTTAAGGAGGCAATTAAACATTTGATTGTAGACCATGAGCTGACTAAGGTTGGTTTTGTAAGTGGGCCAAAAACCAATGTGGATGCGATGGAACGCTTGGATGTATATAAGGAAGTTCTGAGAGAGACCGGAATTCCATATGAAGATAAATATGTTGTTTACGGTAATTTTGAAGAGAGTAGTGAGGGTATTATCCGTAAGCTGGTTATGGATAATCCTGAATTAGAAGGTGTGGTATTTGCAAATGACCGAATGGCACAAGGTGGATATTGGGCATTTGAAAAGCTTGGAATTGAAGTAGGAACAGATTTAAAGGTTGTTAGTTTTGATAATTCTGTTTTTTCGGCAATGTTGAATCCGCCTCTTACCACCGTAGAAGCAAATGCTGCTGAATTGGCATATCAGGCCATAGTTCGTGCAGACAGTTTCTTAAAAACCGGTAAGATTGATGATGTTGAGATAGCAACTCATTTTGTAAAAAGGTCTTCTTGCGGATGTCACCAATTTGATTATGAGGGACTGTTAGAACGGTTAGGTTTCGGGGTAGTATCATCTCCGGAGGGAATTAAGATTGGAAAAATTCATACGTATCTGTTCGGGGATTATATGAATAATCAGACCCTTCAAAAAATAAAAGATGACTTTACTGTTTTTGTGAAAATGTTGGCAGATATGGTAAAGGAAAGAGACTTTGATACATTTGAAACAGATGTGGATTTGTTGTTTCGCCAGATTATAGAACAACCATTATTGCAGTATACAACGGTTGAGTTGCTTTTTAATGTTTTACAGTCTTTGCAAAACGGATTTGAACAATTGCTTACAGATCCTTCTGATAGTATTCGATTGATGAAATTGTTTTCAAAAATGTATAGAAGTCTGGCTATTTCCAACTGTCAGGTGGTGCAGAACCAACAGGCGAGTATGGAGAGAATGTCCCATTTGATTAATAATATGACAGTAAGTGTGTCTATGATGGCAGAGGATAGTGAAGTTCCATTTGAGGGCATGCTGGCTAATTTGTATGATGTTGGAATAAAAAGCAGTTATTTATATACTTATCAGCAGACAATTAACCATAAACGAGGTGAGAAGTTTACGCCTCCCAAGAAATTGCTGTTGCGGGCATATAGTAATGAAAAGGGTGCGTTCCGTGTGCCTGTTGAAGAACAGTTGATTTCTGTTAATGAATTGTATAATCATTCTTATATAACAAATAAAAACAGAGTAACTACGGTTTTAAGTCCATTGTTTTCGGGAGAGGAACTGTACGGTTTGTTGCTTTGTGAAGTTGACTTTGAGAATTTTCGCAATGTGGTTCCTGTTACTTTCCAGTTATCTTCTGTTATTAAATCATTTTTATTATTGGAAAAACAACAGGAAGTTCAAAGAAATTTAGAGATTAATCTTCGGGTTATTAAGAAAAATAATAAGCTATTAGATGAGATATCAAAGTCTGATGAATTAACCGGATTATATAACAGAAGAGGATTTTTGGAATATGCCAAGAATGCCATTGCCAACAAGAGAAATAAAGGAAAACAGGCACTCATTATATATTCCGATATGGATAATTTGAAAATGATTAATGACCAATATGGTCATGACGAAGGAGATTTTGCCCTTTGTGAAATTGCAAAAATCCTGCGGGAGGCATTTCGTGAATCAGATATAGTAGGACGATATGGTGGGGACGAATTTGTAGCCTTTGCTTTGGTTGGTGTTGCTGAGTATGAGAATATAATGAAACGCCGGATTGAAGAGATTACATTACGTCACAGTGAGGAAAGCGGAAAACCATATCCGATAGAAATGAGTACCGGAATATGTCAGTTTGAATGTGATCCTTCCGTTAATATCTATGAGAAGCTGGATTATGCAGATGAACGTCTGTATGAGGAAAAGAGAAGAAAACATGCAGGCAGGTTATAAAACTTAACTTTGTACAGGGGTTATGGACGAAGGCAATAAATTTTGGGAGCCTTGGGTTATTTTTTTGGAGGATATTATGTCAACGTATAATCTGGAATTTGATGAAGTAGTGATAGTAGAGATAGAAAATGTAAAATGGGAAGAAGGTCCAAGCTTTAAGAAAAAAGGAACTGTGGTTCTAACCAATAAGAATATTATCTGGTGCAGAAAGGGATTTTTTGGTGGAATCAAGGAGCTTAACAAAACCGGCATAAATGAAGTTAAGCTTTATGAAAACCGGGTGCAGGCCAAGACGGAAAAAGTTGCAAATGCCAATGTAATCCAGCTTAAAATCTATTATCTGGATCATGATGTAACCTATAGAACAACAGAGAAGAAAAAGGCAAAGGATTTTGTGAGGGAATTAAATAAGGTTGTTACAGGGGAAGACCCTACTGTACAGGATATTTTTACATCCCAGATATTACCCAATGCAGAAGTGGTTGCGGAGTCTTTAAAAGAAACCTTTAATGTATTTGTGAATGCATTTGGAACCCAGGTGACCGGAAACTGTACTTCCTGTGGAGCATCTATTTCCGGAATTAAGGGACAGACGGTAAGCTGTCCGTACTGTAGCGGCAGTACGAAGCTGTAAAGATGAGGGAAATGAAGGGTTCAGTTTGATTTTAAATAGCGAAGAAGAAAAATGATATGATACGGATATAAATAGAACAGTTTTGGCTGTTCTATTTTTTGTTATTTTTATGCTTATGCCAAAGTTTGTCCAAGGAGCATGATAGGATAGTGATATCAGAAGATTTTGTTGCATTATATAGCAGACAGTTTTTCTTCCGGAATATATTCCATTATTAATTGCTCTAACACCTGGGGAACTAAAGGCTTTGACAGATAATCGTTGAAACCAAGATTTTGATAGTATTCTTTTGCATTTGTTTGTGCATTGGCTGTTAGAACAATAATTGGTGTATTGTCGCAGTAATGTTCCCTGCGAATAACATGAAATGTATCGATACCGTCAAAGTCCGGCATCATATGGTCAAGTAATATGATATCAAAAGATTCATTTTTCGATATATCCAGACATTCTTTGCCACTGGTACAGGTGGTGATTTGTATCTGGGTTTGCTTTAACAGTGCTTTTAATACGGATAAATTCATTGGCGTATCGTCTACGGCCAGTATTTTGGCATTAGGGGCATGGAATGTTTCCTTGTAAGCAGCTTTGGATACATGTTTCTTTTGTTCTGTTTTCATTGGAGTTGCATCCACAATATCCTGAGGAATCGTAATGGTAAAGGTTGAGCCTTTTTTATATGTACTTTCTACAGAGATTGAGCCATCCATCATTTCTGCAAACTTTTTTGTGATGGCAAGTCCTAAACCTGTTCCCTCAATGCCGTTGTTTTCAAGTTTATCAAAACGATTAAATGCCGTAAAAAGACTATCAATATCTTTTTCTTTGATTCCTTTTCCTGTGTCTGTAATTCTGTATGAGAATAGGAATTGACCCTCTTGTATTTCTCCGTCAACCTCCATGGTGATACTGCCTTTTTCTGTGTATTTAACAGCATTGGTTAGCAGATTGGTTACCATCTGTCTGATTCTGGTTACATCTCCCCGCAGTGTCTGCGGAAGATTGTCAGAGAGTTTAACATGGAAGGATATCTCTTTTTTTTGAATAAGAGGGCGAATCATATTTTTTAAATCCGTAATTACATCTGCCAACTGGTACTCAACAGGAAGAATTTCAAATTTTCCTGCCTCGATTTTTGAAAAATCAAGGATATCATTAATAATCTGTAATAACATATTTCCGGCAGATTCAATGTTGGAGGCATATTCCCGGATTGTATTATCTTGACATTCTCTTAATATCATTTCGTTTATTGCCAGAATGGAATTAATCGGTGTGCGCACCTCGTGGGATACGTTAGATAAAAAGTTTGTTTTGTTTTGTGATATGGTATCAAGTTGACGGATATATTCCTACTGCTTGGTATCGTCTGCAAGCTGGACAATGTATCCGATTTTTTTGTTGATTTTATACATATACTGAATGGATATTTCAAGATCTAAATTATCCATGGAAACAATTTCTTTTGTTGTGATACCATCATATTCCATAATCAGATTATTTGTTTTTTTTAGAATAGGGCTATCAGAGGCTGATAATTTCTCGCCTAAATGCTGTTCGTTCAAACAGGGAATAAAGTTGTTGGCAACGTTGTTACATCCCAGATAGTGATAATGTTTGTCAAACAATAAAAATCCAAAATTATCCTGTTTGTTAATGGAAGCCATGAATGCTTCGTCCAGATTGTACTGACTGGAACGATAGGTTACAAACAGGAGAAGGAAACCATTAATACAATATGATGCGGGAATCGGGTCAACTTGATTAAAAATCTGTCTTCCAAAGGCATAGCAAATTACAGTGCTGGCATATATAAATAACATCAGCACAATATCCCGGTATATGAGATTTCTTTTTGTTACCAGTGAATATACTAGAATACTGATACCGGCCAGCAGATAACCATATATCATGATTAGGAAAAAAGTATGTCCTCATGAGTAACTTCTTAAAAGAATCGTGTATTTGCCTGTTTTTTCGATGCTGGTCTCATTGTAAAACCAATGGGTGTACCCTGCAGTTTGTGAAAGAATCAGTACAAAACAATTAAAAAGATACATTAAGGTTCGTAATGATTTTGGAAGAGAAATCCTACAGGCATCACATACCAGCATAAATAGAAACAGTGGAAGAGTACAGCTTCCCAAATAAAGTAATTTATTGCCAAGAAGTGCCTCTCCAACAGTAGAAGATTGACTGATATAAAGGTTTCCTAAATTAGAAATTGCAACAAAAATAAAAAAAGAAGCATGATAAAACAATACCTTTTTATCAGATATAAATATGAAAAATATCAGTTCAATAAATGCAATTATTGATGTAATCAAATAATAATCCATTTGAATTCCCCTTGAAATCCTATGTTTTGTTGGTTGTATAAAATCATTATAATATAAAATAGATTCATACGCTATAGATTTCTAATTATGTTTTATTAATTGGATTAAATAAATATATTATGGTATTGGAAAAATTGTGTTGGTTGAAAATGTATAGAATGGTTTATGACTATAAGTTATTATTGAAAAAGATTGAGATAGGTTGTAGAATATATAAAAGCATAATTCTAAGGAGAAGAAATGGGAAATAATTTAGTTATTAAGAAATTTAACGAAGTTAATTTAATGGATCCTTTTTTTGATTCTCTAAAAGCCGATTATGATGGATTTGAAAATTGGTTTGCTCGGAAATCAAATGAAAATGTTTATGTTCAATATGATGAAAATGGATTATTAGCAGGTTTCTTATATCTAAAAATTGAATACAATGGTGTTGATGATGTGAATCCCAGAATAGAAGATAAGAAGGTATTAAAGATTGGAACTTTTAAAATTAATGCCCATGGGACAAAAATGGGGGAGCAATTTCTTAAAGTAATCATAGATCGGGCTCTTGAAGAACAGGTGGATTGTTGTTATATGACTACATATGAAAAACAAAATACTTTGATTAAACTTGTTGAACGATTTGGCTTTTATGAATACGGTACCAAAGGAAATAGTAATAATATTGAGAAAGTATACTTGAAAGATATGATTCCATCTACAGGTGATATATGTCTGGATTATCCGTTTATTAATTGTATGAATACAAGGAAATATATTTTAAGCGTTTATCCAAAGTATCATTCTGTACTTTTTCCAGACTCTATCTTAAAAAATGAAAATAGAGGTTTAATTAAAGATATTTCATATACGAATTCTATTCATAAGATTTATGTTTGTGCTATGCAAGGTGTAGAAAATATAAAATATGGAGATATACTTGTAATTTATCGAACAGCAGAACAAGGAAAATTAGCAGAATATACGTCTGTTGCAACTTCAGTATGTGTTGCTGAAGAAGTTCGCGTACAAGAAGATTTTAATGATTTTGATGAGTTTTTTAATTATGCAAACCAATATAGTGTGTTTGATAAAGATGATCTAAAATATTGGTATCAACGAGGTAATTTAAAAGCCATAAAAATGACGTATAATTTGGCGTTGGATAAAAGGTTGACCCGTCATGAATTAATTACTGAAATTGGATTGGAACGGGATGTCTATTGGGGATTTTTTGAATTGACGGATGAACAATTTCAGTCTATTATGTTAAATGCAGGTAGAAAATAAAAGTCAGAGTATTTTAAGTTCTATATGCTGGATATAATTTATTCTATATGAAGTGGGGAATATAAAGATGTGTGCCGTATTGATGTCAATTAATCCAGAACATGTTGAGAATATCTTGTGTGGAAAGAAAAAATATGAATTTCGTAAAAGAGCATGTAAAAGGAAGGTGGATAAAATATATATATATTCAACCAGTCCGGTTATGAAAATTGTTGGGGAAGTTGAAGTGAAGGATGTTTTGCAAGACACTCCGGAACATATTTGGGAAATAACAAAACATTTTGCGGGAATTGATAAAGTTTTTTTTGATCAGTATTTTGAAACCAGAGATGATGCAGTTGCATTTCAATTGGGTCAGGTAATCCGATATAATGAACCGGTGGATCTTGTTTCAATTGGTGTGAGAACAGCACCACAATCGTATCAATATATTGAAGATTTGAATTTAGAAGAAGTCGGATGACAGATTGTTGTTCGATTTTTTTATATAAATTGAAATTATATGTGTTTGTATAAATAGATGTGAAAACTGAAAAAGATTAAAAAAGTATTAAAATGGCGATGATTAACTAATTCGTCCGGAGAACACCATGGGATTATTTGATAAATTATTTAATAAAACTAAAGATGAAAATATAAAGAATACATCTAATACATTTTCGCCTGAATATGAGAAGCTATTAATGTTAAGGGATTACATGGATGGCTTTCTTTGTGCTGATCGCTATATCGCAAGAAGTGAAGTTAGGGATTTTATAAAGAAATATGAAAGTGTATTAGAAAATTTTAATGTGATTATTGCGAATGATTTAATGGATGATTTTTGTAAGAAAAATGGTGCCTCTGCATCCCTAATTGAAGAGACAATCCAAAATTATAAAGATATCTATCCTTTAATAGAAATTCATAACGAAGAATATATTCAAAGAAAAATGATTGAAGAAAAAGATTATTTGGATAGTATACTTGCAGATGTTGATCCGCAGATAAAGTTGGATAAAGAGCAACGGAAAGTTGTACTTACTGATGAGGATTATTGTCTTGTGATTGCCGGTGCTGGTGCCGGTAAAACCACAACTGTAGCTGCCAAAGTAAAGTATTTGGTTGAACGTGGGCATGTTGATCCTAAACAAATATTAGTTATTTCATTTACAAATAAAGCAGTAAAGGAACTGAAGGATAGAATAAATCGGGATTTAAATCTGGATTGTCCAATTGCAACATTTCATTCCACAGGAAATGCTATTTTGCATAAGGGAAATCAAGTTCCTCAAAATATCGTTGAACCATATAGGTTGTATTATTGCACACAAGAGTATTTTACAAAAGTCATTTTAAATAATCCGCCAATGGTAGATAATTTGATTCGGTTTTTTGTATCTTATTTTGATGCACCATATGAAGGGAATGATCTTAATGAATTTTTTAATAAGGTGTCTGTTGGGAATTATACAACGCTTAAGAGTGAGTTGGATGAAATCTGCGTTCGAATTATAGATCGAAAGACTAAAAATCAAATTACAATTCAAAATGAATATGTACGTTCAGAACAAGAGGTAGAGATTGCGAATTTTTTATATTTAAATAATATTGAGTACAGTTATGAACCGGTATATCCTTATAATATTGAGGAAGCAAGTAAGCCATATACGCCTGATTTTCTGTTAAAACAGGAAAATAAGGAAGTGTATTTGGAGCATTTTGGAATATCGGAATCGGGACAGAATCGCCTATATAGTGAAGATGAATTAAAGGAGTATAAAAAGCGAATAAATGACAAGATATTATTACATAGACAGCATGGAACAAACCTTATATATACATTTTCAGAATATAATGATAATCGACATTTGTTGGAGCATTTGAAGGAATTATTAGAGTTAAATGGATTTGAATTAAAACCAAAGTCAAGTAAAGAGGTATTTGAAAAAATTATTGCATCAGAGGAAAGCCGATATGTTCGACGATTGGTTGATTTGGTATGTCGTTTTATTAATAACTTTAAAACAAATGGGTACGATGTATCCGAATTTGAACGGATGAAAAATTCAACGGATAATGTTAGAAATAAGTTGTTTTTGACATTGTGCCGTGAGTGCTTTTTGTATTATGAACAATGGTTAAGTCAAAATGATGCAATTGATTTTCAGGATATGATAAATGAATCTGCACGGTTAATTAATGAGGCGAAAATTAAGAATGAGCAACTAAACTTTAAGTATATAATTGTAGATGAGTATCAGGATATATCAAGACAGCGATTTGATATGACCAAGGCATTGTCTGATTTGACAGGTGCAAAAATTATAGCTGTTGGAGATGACTGGCAATCTATTTATGCATTTAGTGGTTCTGATATTACCTTGTTTACAAAATTTTCTGAGATTATGGGTTATGCAAAACAAATGAAGATTGTTAATACATACCGTAATTCCCAAGAGGTTATTGATATTGCAGGAAATTTTATTCAGAAAAATACAAATCAAATTTGTAAGACACTTATCTCTCCAAAGAATATAGAAGATCCCGTAATAATTTATACTTATGACGGAACAAGGAAAAGAATTGGAGATGATAATCGGAGTGGGGCTAATTATGCAATGGCAAGTGCTGTAGAATCTGCATTGGATCAGATTATAGAATATAATAAAAAAGAAGGGAAGGGAAAGGATTCTAGCATTCTTTTGTTAGGTCGTTTTGGGTTTGACGGTGACCGCTTAGAAAAATCCGGGTTATTTGAGTTTACTAAAAGAGGTGGTTTATTAAAATCGGTTAAATATCCAAACTTAAAAATTACATTTATGACAGCACATGCATCAAAAGGATTGGGATATGATAATGTGATAATCGTAAATGGAAGAAATGAGACATATGGATTTCCGGCTAAAATCGAAGATGATCCCGTATTGCAATTTGTAGTTAAGAAAGATCGTACCTATGAGTATGCGGAGGAACGACGGCTATTTTATGTTGCTATGACTCGTACAAAGAATAGAGTATTTGTTGTTGCACCGGAAAATAATCCTTCGGAGTTTCTTTTGGAAATCAAGCATGATTATAAAAATGTTGTATTAAAGGGAAAATGGAATGAGAATGAGCCTTTTGTATTAGGAAAAAAGAAGTGTCCGTTATGCGGATTTCCATTACAATTGAGATATAAAAAATCCTATGGATTGAAATTATATATTTGTTCCAATGAGCCGGAATTGTGTGGCTTCATGACAAATAATATAAATGGAGGAAAGTTATCCATTCAAAAATGTAATCAATGTCGGGATGGATATTTAATTGTGAAAAAAGCGAAAGACACGGATTATTTTCTTGGTTGTACAAATTATAAGAAAAATGGAACAGGTTGTAGTAAAGCAATTTGGAAGAATGATTTCTATAGGAAAATGAATTATACGTTGGAATCAACAATAGATACAGGAACAAAGGGAAATGATGAGAATGCATATACAAAAAAACCCCCACATTATGTTGACATTGAAAAGAAACAGGTGGATTATAATGCTCAAATGAAAAGAGCCAATGAAATCATTTTTGTTGTGCTGAATTGTTTAAATCATGTTAGTGAGAGTCAATATTTTGGGATTACGGTATTAGCAGATGTTTTGCATGGTGGGAATACTGAAAAAATCAGAAAATATGAATTAAATAACATTAAGGAGTATGGTGCATTTAAACAGTATAAAAAGAGTGATATTGAATATATTATTCGCTGGTTAATTGCAAATAAATATATACTTCAAACAAAGGGGAAGTATCCTGTACTACATCCAACTCATGAAGGAATGCATTATGATGAATACATAAGTTCGCAAGAATTAGGAAATCTTGCCAAATATTTGGAAACGAACGGGTTAGAATAATGAAAATAGAGAATAAATATGGGGAAAACAAAGGAGGAAGAATATGAGTATTAAATTGATTTTGGCAATTGTAACGATTACGACAGCATTGATATGTTACAGTATTGGAGTATGGACTGAGCATCACCAGAAATGCTTGAAACCATTTCATCTGGTATTTTTTTGGATTGGGCTGATATTTGATACTACGGGAACAACTATTATGAGTTTCATTAGTAAGGAAAATGGAGGAGGGAGCCTGTTGAGTGCTCATGGAATTACCGGACTCATTGCTATTATTTTAATGTGTATTCATGCAGTTTGGGCAACGGTTGTATTGGTGAAGAAAAAGGAAGGTCAGCAGAAGGTGTTTCATCGCTTCAGTGTACTGGTCTGGTGTATATGGCTGATTCCCTTTGTTATCGGAATGATGATGGGAATGAGATAGTGACCGTGTAGCATTAAAAACAGGAATGTTCTTGTAAAAATCCTGCTTTATTTCTTTTTATTTTTCTAAGCAGATATCTTCGGAAAAAGGATCTGCAAAATTGTCGTTTTGGGGGCCGACTTCTGTTTGAATGTTCTCTTCCTGACAGGCGGCCTGGCGTGCAAGGATATTTGCCAGCATATCGCTTAGAACCACAAGGTCAGCAGCAAGTATAGCCAAATCATCCTTATCAAGACATTCTGAAAGCTGGCATGCTATGGTGGACAATAGATAGAGGTTGGTGCAATGATTCATAGGGCTCACGACAAAATTATGTTACTATATTGTATGCTGATTGGATGTGAAAGGATAGTCTTTTAAAAACTCTGCAATATAAGGTTGCATAACCTCTCATAACGAGTTATAATGACCTACGAAAAGTGAATAGTTCTTCGGGGCGGAGTGAAAGTCTCCACCGGCGGTGTTGGAATCACATATGATAAAATGATTCCTAAGCCCGCGAGCCGTAAGGCAGGAGCCAGTGAGATTCTGGTGCCGACAGTATAGTCTGGATGGAAGAAGAAAGATACATGGATGACATTATTATGATGAGATATATGTATGAAGTATGAATGTCAGAATTTTATGAAATTATAAGCCTTGAAGTATAAGTTATATTTCAAGGCTTTTTATGGTTTGACAAGGAATATTTACGATTCCGGTTATGAGATGAATGAGAAAAAGAATGAATTTGATTAATAAGACAGGTGTATAAAAATGAATGTTAATGATATGAACAATGAACAATATATGCGTCGCGCCATAGAGCTTGCACGTCTTGGGGTTGGAAAGGTAAATCCTAATCCGTTGGTTGGGGCTGTGATTGTAAAGGATGGTAAAATTATTGCAGAAGGCTATCATGCAAAATATGGTGATTTGCATGCGGAGCGGAATGCATTTAGGAATCTAAAAAAGAAAGAAGATGCAAGGGGAGCAGAACTGTACGTTACCCTTGAACCCTGCTGTCATCATGGCAAGCAGCCACCCTGCACGGAAGCCATTATTGAACATGGTATTTCAAAGGTGTATGTTGGGTCTAATGATCCTAATGAATTGGTAGCGGGTAAAGGGATTGGACAGCTTCGGGATGCAGGAATTGAAGTGGTTACCGAGTTTTTAAAGGATGAGTGTGATGCCCTAAATCCTGTATTTTTCCATTATATTACAACGAAGACGCCTTACGTTGTGATGAAATATGCCATGACCTTAGATGGCAAAATCGCAACCCATACAGGTCATTCCCGCTGGGTATCCGGTGAAAGCTCAAGAGCACGGGTGCACGAAACCCGTAATGCCTTAGCCGGTATTATGGTTGGAATCGGTACGGTGTTAAATGATGACCCACTTCTTACCTGTCGTATGGAGGGAGGAACCAATCCGACCCGGATTATATGCGACACAAAGCTGCGGATTCCCCTTTCCAGTCAGATTGTGGATACGGCAAATGAGGTACCTACCATTGTGGCAACCATTTTGCCTCATCCGGAATACAAGCGCTTTTGGAATGAGGAGAAAGCCTTTCTTGAGAAAAATAATGTTAAGGTATTGGTTGTGAAAGAGAAAAATAACAGAATTGACCTGCAGGATTTAATGACCCGGCTTGGTAAATTGCAAATTGACAGCGTTTTAATTGAAGGCGGTTCTGACCTTAATTATTCGGCTCTGAAGGAGGGCATTGTAAACCGGATTGAAGCCTATGTGGCACCGAAGATATTTGGAGGAGTTGGCTTCTTTACACCAGTTGGTGGTGAAGGGGTAGAACTTGCCACGGATGCATTGCAGACGAAATTTGTATCAGCTACACCGGTTGGAGAGGATATCCTTTTGACCTATGATGTGGAGAAAAGAGAAAATGTGGAGCCTGATAGGAAAGAAGAACATCCTATAGAAGAAAATATGAAGATGAGCCTTGAGGATGAAATCCGGAATAATAAAATGAAATATTTTATGCCGGAAGAATAGATGTTATGTTAACCAATGGGTGGTTTGGATGATAGCGATACTTTATCAATGTTAGAGTTGATATTTGAATATATATCACACTATGAAGTTATGTATAATTTTATGAGGACATTTTATGTAAATATGTTATGTTGATACATTATGTAAATTGATTATGTAACGCAGTTATGTCAACAATATATGGAAAATATTTTATAATATAAAGAATATGAATGTACCATATAAAATGTATATTATTAAAAATGTGGAGACAAAAAGGAAAAGGAGAGATATTATGATTAAACACATGATTATTTGGACATTAAAGGAAGAGTTGTCTATGGAAGAAAAAGAAACGGTGAAAGCCGGCATTAAGGAAGGTTTAGAGGGACTTGCAGGAAAAATTCCCGGACTGCTTGAGATTAAGGTTCACATTAATGGACTTTCTTCTTCCAATGCGGATTTGATGTTAGACAGCAGTTTTGAAACGGAAGAGGCATTAAAAAACTATGCAACTCATCCGGATCATGTGGCTGTAGCAGATGAAAAGGTACGTCCGTTTACACAGACCCGTAGTTGTCTTGATTTTGAGGTATAAAGTTTTCATGATGTGACTTGGAATACCGGAGACATTATAATACCGGATGAAAGAGTTAAATGTATTTGAAGATAATAGGAATTTATTCGTGGTCAAAAATAGGAGAGAAAAATGTTTACAGGAATTGTAGAAGAGGTAGGAACCATTGTTTCTATCAGCAAAGGAGCAAAATCATCAAAACTTACCCTACAGGGAAAGGTGATTTTTGAAGATATGCATATAGGGGATTCCATAGCGGTAAATGGTGTGTGTCTGACGGTTACGGAAAAGACAGCCAATACATTTACTGTTGATGTCATGGCGGAAACCCTGCGTCGTTCTTCCCTTGGTACTTTGTCAAAGGGAAGTAAGGTAAATATGGAGCGGGCAATGGCGGCAAATGGACGCTTTGGTGGTCATATTGTAAGTGGACATATTGACGGAACCGGAACCATTGAAAGCTTTGTGAGAGAGGATAATGCGGTATGGGTTACCATTGCTGCACCGTCTAAATTATTAAAATATATTATAGAGAAAGGTTCTATTACAATTGATGGGATTTCCTTAACCGTGGCATATGTGGACAATCAATGCTTTAAAGTATCTTTGATTCCCCATACGGCAGCAAATACCACATTGCTTACGAAGAAGGCAGGGGATATGGTGAACCTGGAAAATGATATTGTAGGAAAATATATTGATAAACTGCTTCATTTTGATGTAAAAGATGAGGCTGTCGCCGATTATAATACCGAAGCTTCCGGTGGGATTTCCATGGAGTTCCTTTCGGAAAATGGATTTGTATAAATTTGGCAACTTATGATGGGATAGCAAGGATGAAACATGAGAATGCCGCTATGTAAACTTATTATGTATATTGATTATGTCAAATAAATACATAATAAAACTTATGTAGGATGTTATGATAACATATGATGATTAGTTATGTTAACTATTTATGTAAAGTGATATAGCAAGTCATAAAGTGAAATGACGTGAGAAAATATGACATTGTTATATGAAATAAGTGGTGTTTTTCATTTATAACAATACACAAGAAATTATGTTAAGTTATTATGTCGATTTATTATGAAAATATATTATGTAAATATTTCGTGAAATAATTATACCAATTGAAATCAGAAAACAGGAGGAATAAAAAATGTCAGAATTTAATACCACGGAAGAATTAGTGGAAGATTTGAAAGCAGGAAAAATCATCGTTATTTTAGATGATGAAAATAGAGAAAATGAAGGAGATGTGATCTGTGCCGCAGAATTTGCCACGACAGAGAATGTGAATTTTATGGCAAGCTATGCAAAGGGACTGATTTGTATGCCTATGGATGCAAGCTATACAGACAAGCTGCATCTTCCCCAGATGTGTATTACCAATACGGATAACCACTGTACAGCATTTTCTGTATCGGTGGATCATGTAGATACAACCACAGGTATTTCTGCTTATGAGAGAGGAATTACTGCACGTAAATTTGTGGAGGATGATGCAAAGCCTGAGGATTTTCGCCGTCCGGGTCATATGTTCCCACTAGAAGCACGTCCCGGTGGGGTAATTGAGCGGGATGGTCATACGGAGGCAACCGTGGACTTATGTAAACTAGCAGGATTGAAACCGGTGGGGCTTTGCTGTGAAATTATGAGAGATGACGGTATGATGGCACGGAAAGAGGATTTGCTGGCATTTGCAAAGAAGCATAATCTAAAGATAGGGACCATCAAAGATTTGATTCAGTACCGGAAAGAGCATGAAGTGTTCGTGGAATGTGTTGCCAGTGCCAAAATGCCAACCCGTTACGGAGAATTTACTATTCATGGTTATGTAAATAAATTAAATGGAGAGCATCATGTTGCTTTGGTAAAGGGAGATATTACAGACGGAGCTCCGGTACTTTGCCGTGTCCATTCGGAGTGCTTGACCGGTGATGCGTTAGGCTCTGCCAGATGCGACTGTGGCCAGCAGTATGATGCGGCGATGAAAATGATTGCAAAAGAGGGAAGAGGTGTTCTTCTTTATCTTCGTCAGGAAGGAAGAGGAATCGGATTGATTAACAAGATTCGGGCATATCAGCTGCAGGATAATGGCAGGGATACCGTTGAAGCAAACTTAGAATTGGGATTTCCTGAGGATGCAAGGGATTATACCATAGGAACCCAGATTTTGGTTGACCTTGGAATAAAAGAGCTTCGCCTTATGACCAATAACCCTCTTAAGGTTTATGGGCTGGAAGGATATGGGTTATCAATTGTAGAACGGGTGCCGATTGTAATGGAGCCGGGGAAATATGACGCATTTTACTTGAAAACAAAGCAGGAAAAGATGGGACATATTTTGAATTATTAAGCTGTATACAGGTAATTGCGAAACTCATGTATTGATAGAATACGTTGTACAATTATAACAATAACATTTTCGGCACGCTCTCGCTCCGCTTCAAACGTAGCGGTACTAATGCCTTAAAATACAAGGCATAAGTACCGACGTTTTCAGAGGGCACGAAAATGTTACTTGTTACAATTGCACAACTCACACTATTCAAAAAGGGAGTTTCGCAAATGTCTATTAAACTATATATACAGTAAGGAGATATATAATTTGGATTATTATAATTTGATATTCAAGAGGAAATCATTTCATATTTTCAAGAATACCGGAAAGATACCGACCGAAGAACTGCAGGCTTTAGAAGAGTTTATTGGTACCGTGAAGCCTCTGGATGACGGCATAAAAACAAAAATCAAAATTGTGCCGGAGTCAGAAACAACCTGTAAAAGAGGCGCAGAATATTGTATCGAATTTTATAGTGAAGAAAAAGGGAACTATCTTAGAAATATAGGTTATATTGGAGAACAGATTGATTTGTGGCTTGCGGATAGGAATATCGGAGCTTTATGGTTTGGTATTGGAAAGCCGGATGAAAAGGCAGAGGCTGGATTACAATTTGTTATTATGATTGCCATTGCGAAAATGCCACAGGATTCTTTTCGGAAAGATATGTTTAAGGCAAAAAGAAAACCACTTGATGAGATATGGGAAGGGGATACCCTTGGAGTGGCGGAGATTGTCCGATTTACACCAAGTGCATGTAATACACAGCCCTGGATTGTGAAAAATGCTGGTAATACCCTTACGGTTTTGCGATATAAAAAACCGGGAAAACGTGGAATTATGCCGGCGGATAAGGTCCGATTTTATAACAGGATTGATATTGGGATATTTATATTCATGCTGGAAACCTGTCTTCACCATGAAGGATATACGTATAGTGGAACCCAAATGTATGAAGATGAACCGGATGATGTAGAACGAGTCATTGTTGCAAAGTATGAGATTAAAAGGAAATAAAAGGTTGTAAAAAAATATTTTTGTGATAGACACTATAATAATGAGATGAGAGAATTGTGTTAATTTATTTTAATGAAAATCATGAAAAGAAGAAATATTGGAAAACAACATATGAAAGAAGGAGAAAATGAGAATGGCCAAGAAAAAGAAAAAAGACAAAGTCGTAGAAGTATTTCCTGATGGAAAGTATAAAAAATTAAGAAAAGGAAATGTGATTGCATTAATATGCATGGTAGTGCTGGCAGCATTTTTATTTTATATCAGCATACCTGCACTTAGTATTTATTCTGATACCTTCTGGTTTATTCTGATTGTGGCATTGGCGCTGATCTTACTGGCAACCTTATCATGGAGTATAGGAGAGGTACGTCATACGAGAATCAGCAAGCTTACAATGTATGTGATGATGATTGCTGTGGTATTTTTAATCCTTGGAGCTATTACATCTCTTAAGATTTTTTCTTCTTCTAAGTATGCAGGGCTTTTAAAGGTAGAGGATGGAGATTTTGAGACGGATATTAAGGAAACAGAAAGTATAAGTGATATTGCAATTATGGATACTCAGACGGCTATTACCATTGGTAATCGTGCCATTGGTTCATTGACAGATATTGTCAGCCAGTTTGTTGTAAGTGTGGACTATAGCCAGATTGATTATAATGGCAAGCCAATGAAGGTAGCACCATTGGAATATGCAGGACTTATTAAGTATTTTAACAACAGAAAGGAAGGAATTCCCGGTTATGTAATAGTGGATCCTGTATCCAATGAAGCAAATTATGTGAAGCTTGATAAACCAATGAAATATACACCGTCGGCATTTTTTAATGAAAATCTGGAAAGACATTTAAGATTTCAGTATCCGACGTATCTATTTAACAGCTATTCTTTTGAGTTAGACCCTGATGGTAATCCATACTATGTTTGTGCAGTTTTAAAGGCAAATGCAGGTATTTTCGGAGCAAAGGATGTAAAAGGTGTTGTAATTTGTGACCCTTGTACGGGGGAAAGCAAGTATTATGACGTGGCAGATGTGCCAAACTGGGTAGACCGGGTATATGATGGGGATTTGCTGACCCAGAAGTATGACTGGTACGGCAGACTTTCCGGTGGATACTGGAACAGCATTTTTGGAAATAAGGGTTGTAAAATGACTACAGACGATTACGGGTATAAGGTAATCGATGGGGATGTATGGGTATATACCGGTGTAACCTCAGTGAATGCGGATGAGTCCAATATTGGATTTGTATTGATGAATGAGCGTACGGCAGAGGCAAAATATTATAAGATATCCGGAGCCGAGGAATATTCTGCCATGAGTTCTGCACAGGGCGAAGTGCAGCATTTAGGCTATATTGCATCCTTCCCTTCCTTAATCAATATCGGTGGTGAGCCAACTTATATTATGGCTATGAAGGATGAAGCGGGTCTTGTGAAAATGTACGCTTTGGTAAATGTAGAGAAGTATAATATTGTGGCTACAGGTGCCAGTCAGCATGAGGCACTTTCTGCCTATAAAAAACTGATGAAGGAAAATGGTATCAGTCAGGGTGCTGATTCAGAGGCAGGAGAGCTTTCAAAGCAAATCAATATAGAAACTATTCGTTATGTAGATGTTAGTGGCGAAACAATTGTTTATATCATAGACAAACAGGGAAATGTTTACAAGCAGGCATTTGCGGAAAATGAAGCTTTGATTTTCTTAAAAGAGGGTGACCGTATCACAGTTCATTATGAAGAGAGTGAGGATGGAATTCACAGTCTGATTTCATATGAATAAATGGGAATTGAAAATGGAGGGATAGAAAGTGGATGCAAAAGAGAAAAAATTAACGATATTAGCAGTTTTATATATTATCTTGGTTTATGCAGCTCCCATTGCGTTTTTTTTGGTACTTGAACTGACATCGGAAAATGCAAATGCACTTATTTTGGGATTTTTCTTTGTACCTGTTGTGTTATCGGTTATTAACTTGATTTATGTGAAATGTAATTACAATGATATCAGTAGAACTGCATTACTTAAGTGTACTTTACTAATCAAATATCTGTTGATTCCTATGTATATCGTTGGGGGAATGTTGAATGTATTATTGTTTTTCCTTATATTTACACCGGTGGTATTTATGGTATTTGTGTCCCCGGTCATCATAGGCATTTTATGTTTCTTTGGTTGGATTTATATGATAGGCGGAGGAATTTTTTCTCTGGCATATATTATAAAGGCAGCAAAAGAAGGTGTGCATGGTAAATTTTTGTCTGTTATTGCAGGCGTTCTTCAATTCTTCTTTACCGTTGATGTTTTGTCTATGATGATTCTTTCTATAAAGGAGAAGAAATATATTCCGGCAACCATTTCCTTAGTTCTTATTATGGTTTTGGGATGTATTGGTTCTGTTCTATGGCTTGTGACACAGGTGATTTTTGGTGCGTAGAATTAGTGGATTCTTGTTATATGAATTTAGTATATAAGAAATTATGGAGGCTAGAGATGATAAAGCGAATTAACTACTCGGTGCAGTTTTAAAACTGACAGCGGATTGTATCGAGGTTAATAGAAGGTTTAGGCTTATGTTGTCAGGAACTGCACCGTTACACTGTAAATAATAGTTTGGAAAGGATGCAGTAAAATGAAAAGAACAGAATTAAAATCAATATGGAAAAATGAAGAAAATGCAGCACATATTCATGGTTGGGATTTTTCTCACATTTATGGCAGATATGAAGAAGAGACGGATTTACCATGGGATTATGAAAAAATCATTAAACAGTATTTAAATGATGATATGAATATCCTGGATTACGATACCGGTGGTGGCGAGTTTTTATTATCGTTGAAACATCCATTTCATAAAACTGCGGCAACAGAAGGGTATCAGCCGAATGTAGCCTTGTGTAAGGAAAAATTATTGCCACTTGGAATCGCTTTTAAAGAATGCGATAATCCGGCAAATATTCCATTTGAAAATGAGAGTTTTGATATGATTATAAACAGGCATGGAGATTTTAATGCGAAAGAATTATATCGTTTATTAAGAAAAGGTGGATTATTTATAACGGAGCAGGTTGGTGGCGATAATGACAGGGATTTGGTAGAAATGGTACTGCCGGATACAGAGCAATCATTTCCTCATTTAAATCTGAAAGAGCAGAAAAAAGTATTTGAAGCTGCAGGATTTCATATTATTGAAGAAGCGGAGGCCTATCGTCCAATTAGATTCTATGATGTTGGTGCGTTTGTGTGGTTTGCACATATTATTGAATGGGAATTCCCCGGGTTTTCAGTTGATAGATGCTTTGAACCTTTAATGAAAATGCAGGAAAAAATTGACCAGGAGGGAAAAATTGAAGGTACGATTCATCGTTATCTCATTGTAGCAAAGAAATAGATTATGGATGTGTAGCTGAGTAAATTCAGCTGCACATCGAATAGAGCAAAGGAGATAACAGTTTGGCAAAGACGAAAATTCAATTATTTGAAGATAGATTAATACAAGAAGGAGTGACAGACGAAGCACTCTTGGAATTTGAGACATTATTAAAGCGTTCCGGTGATGACTGGAATAGGATTCAGCATTGTTTTATTACTGCTTATAGATTTCCTGTTTCAAGATTGGATGAGGCTGTTAAGCTTATAGAATTTGGAATTGACAGATTTAAAAATTCTGAATCTGGAATCGTTTGCTCTTATCAGGCTCTTGGTTCCGTTTATGAAGAGGCTGGACTTTATCAAAAGGCATATGATATTTATGTTCCGTTATATTCCCGAATTGGAAATCATAAAGGGAACTTTCCTTGGTGTTTACTTAAAATGAAATTGCATATTGATCACTTTGAGTACTCGAAGGAAATGGAAGAGTATTTTCAGCTTTGTTTGAACGAAGACATTATTTCAAAATCATTTTTAATAAACAAATTATTACTGGCAATAGCCGATTTTATTATTGCACATAATTGTGGTGATAACGAAAAAATGCAAGAAAACTATGATGCAATTTGTGAAATGATAGAACCGGGATATAAAGGTCCATTAAATAATATATTGAAAAAACATAGATATGATGAAAGGTTAAGAATTTCAGATGAATGTTGGTCTTTTTTAGAAAGCATGAGTAGTTTGATGTAGATTAAAATAATAAATTTTAATCGAGTGGAGGGAATGCTATGCTAACAAAATCACTTGGGGAGTCGGTAAAAAAAGAAATTGGGTACGCTGAAAACATGATAAAGAAGTAGTGTATCATTACAATTGATAATCGGGATTTGTATGGAGGTTAAAGATTGAAGAATGTTTTAAAAGATAATAAATTAAGTACTATTGGAAGAGTTTCGTTATCAGTTATAGCTGTAAATATTATAACATTAGTATCTTGCATATTAGGAAGTTTAATTTATCAAAATGTTCATATAACAAATTTTACAGATATGCTTTCTAATACGATGAATAGTGACTTAGGATATGTCTTATGTATTTTGATTACAACTATATTAGTATTTCTGTTTTATAAATATATAACAAAAAAAGAAATAATAAATTGGGAAGATTTGGGATTTGTCCACCAAAATAGATTTTTACAACTTGTAAAGGGATTTGTATTAGGAATAATCTTTGTAGCAATTTATATATTTATTTTAATTTTTATGAAACAAGTGGATTTTGAATTTAATAGATTAAATCCAAATATTTTATATTCATTATTTATGGGACTAATTATATTCTGTGGAGTAGCCTTTGCAGAAGAAATAACTTTTAGGGGATATATACAAAATTTGTTGAGTAAGAAAAATAAATATATTGGTTTGATTATTACTGCCATAATTTTTGCTTTAAGTCATTTGCTAAATTCCAGTTATTCACTGCTATCTTTAATGTATTTAACTATTGGAGGAATCCTTTTGGGTTTAATGAGAATGGAAACAGAAAATATTTGGTTTCCATTAGGATTTCATATTGCTTGGAATTGGACAGAAATTAGAATATTTGGATTAGGAAATGACACTAATAATCACTGGTTTTCTACTAATATAATGCAAAATACAATTTGGAATGGTGGAGAAAGCGGATCAGGCATAATTATAATATTTGTAGAATTAGTTTTAATAATGTTTTTTGCATATTTATATGTTAGAAAAAGCAAAAATAGAACGGATAATTATTAATACGAATTCCAGTTTGTGTGGATTAAAAAAAGAATATCTGTTTGACATAAAAGCGGTTAAATGTTAGTATAATGTCAAGAAGGTGCTACCGATAGACGGTTAGCCCTGAAATTATTTAAGTCAAAAATAACCGCCAAGTTTTGTCAGGACCAGGCGGTTATTTTTGTGTTTATTCATTGCTCTTAGAACCAACGGTATAACCAAGAGCAAGGCAAGTAATACATAAGCTGATAATGGCTATAAATAAATCCGTTGTAAGCATAAGCGCAAACCTCCTCGTAAGATTTCCAAATGAGGATATCTATGTAAACGCAAGCTATAACTCTTGCGGAGAAGGACTAACCGCCTACCGAATAGGGTAGCACCGTATATATTGTATCAAACGTATGTTCGAAAATCAATAAGGCAAGGAGATTAGTGTGAAAGAAAGTAGAGGAAAACCATAAATTGGCGCACTTGAATAAGCTGTCTAAGGCAGGCAACTTTTTGAAGTGTTATAGAGTTAGGAAATTATATCAAGAAGCTAATGGTTCATCGGGAGGAAGTAATCCCTCTCGTTGCAATAGTTT
>JBJENX010000082.1:0-2611 GCA_051880415.1 Lachnospiraceae bacterium
ATTCTATATGCTTTTTACCATAACGGGTTGGATATATTTTCTTAAAATCAGAAATCCCCGCCACTAGACATAACACTGTTAAAAGCAACAAAAATAACAACTGTATTATCATATTTACCATATCGAAATCTATTTGCATCCCCATGTACTCCTTCCTTATATATTTCTACATAAAACTAATTTTTATCAAATTGGTGTTTTTTCGGAGTATGCTTAAAATATTTACCTCTTTCTAACGCTCTATGGATTATTTTACTTTTAAATGATATATAAGATTCCACATATCTTCAAAACTATCATATTCTTTCGACCAATCAAACAAGATATCCTTAACCGATTCAGTTAATTCATCTGCTAATATAGTTTCTTTTGTTAAATTAATTAACGTTTTCTGGTCTGTCGAACGAACAAATTTACAGTTTTTTAATAATTTCTCAAAATTATGACTATCAATCCCCATTCCCATTGATATCACATCTATACATAAAAATCCTAGATTATATACTACATCGCTCCAATTTCTATGAATTACCGCTGAAACAATCCCTCGAATATCATTACCTATACCTATTCCAGATGCAAACATAGAAACAACAAAGCTAACATCCTTTACTGTAGTGGCTATTGTTACGCACGAAAGAGCTATACTTATAAAAGAATCAACAACTTCACCAATGCTATCTGCACAAATTATGTTTTTGACTTGAACCCCAATATTAAATATATTACATACTACAGTTGCCTTCTTTACAAAATTCAGACCTCTTAATACATTTAAAAATCTAGATTCTTCCAAAATCCCATTAATAACCTGCCCAATCTGAGTCTCTGCAAAACTAAAATACCCACTCGGGTCCGTATACATCACCGGATTGGCATTGGCATACAGATACTTATGAAGTGTTACCGGGTCATAGATACTTCCCTGGTAGCTGTCCATGCTGATAAAGATTCCGGTAGACGGATTCATGTATCTTGCACGTAAGTAATAAAGTCCGGTATTGGCATTGTATTGTTCCCCTGTATAGAGGAAGTCGTTATCTGTATCACCTTCTTTTTCTAATAAATTTCCGTATGCATCATAACTGTAGCGGTCTGTTATTCTGCCTGCTTCGTTGGTTAAGATTCGGACACTTCCATGTCCATCACATGCATAACCAGTTTTTTCTTTGATAACGTCACCGTAACAATTATCAATAAAGTACTGACTATTCAAATCAGACAGCATATATATAAGTTACGCAAAACGGACATCTCTCTGTTGAATTCTTACTCTTTATAGCAAGCAATCAAAAAATGTTTTACAACGATTCGTACATTATGTTACAGAATTTGAATAAACAATCTAATTATAAATATTTGCTGTCACATTGATTTATAATCCATTCCGACTAACAAAATAATTTTTCATTTCTATAAATTATTCATTATTTAAAAGATAGTCCAACAAACTGTCCAAACTATCTGCAATCTTTATACAATTCTTTTTAAACATACCTATAAATGGAACCATATAATAGTTGGATTCTTTATCTAATACAAGTGCCTCACCATTAACTGTTCCAATCATCAAATGTTCAGGTAGAAAATCTGTTACACAATAATCTTCATTAGCTTCTATTACCTCTGCACACGAATATAATTCAATATAGTTTTCCTGTTCGCCAATAAGACCAATCGCACCTCCTTCATTTTGCAGAAAATTTTTATATTCTTCTACTAATTCAAATTCTATTTTATCAACAGATACAGATTTATCACCTTTTATCTCTAACAAACTGCTTATTTTATTCATCCTTCATATCTCCTAACTCTTTTAATATTTTATTCCAAAAAACTGTAAATTTTGAGTGTTGTTTTTTTGTCAACACCACTTTATTATCAACATCAATAGGATTTCCTCCAAATTTCACAGGTAAAACTTCATGTATTTCAAGCCCTTTCAAATATTTATACATACGATGTAACTTTCTATTAGATCTATTTGCCTGTTTCCTTGAAATTGCATAATCATCTCCTTCTAATACTATAAATGGTCCCTCGGGATGAGCAATATCTTCTGGATATTCACTCCAATCATCAATATCAAATGTACCATCTGAGTTTTTAATACATTTGTTATGAACTAATATCCCGTTATTAGATACATAATAGGTATGACTGTCCTCAATCTCAAGATTGTATACCTTAACTGCCTCATCAAGTTGCTCAATAATTACATCTGATACAATCTCTATACTTCCATCCTGTGTATGAAGTACATCTCCATGTTCCAGTTCTGCTGCTGCACACCAGCCTTTTCCTTCTACAAAAAATGGATGATTCTCAGTGGTGTTAATCTCTGTTCCATCTTCTGTGTATACATGTACAAGAACAGTAGTCTCTGTTACCGATACCGATAGAACCTTCTTTAGTTCCTTCTCTCCGGTTTCAGTATTTTCCGACCAGACATAATCTCCCACCTGTATGTCTTCGATTGGACGAAGTCCATACTCTGTAGATACAAGGGTGTCTCCCGTAAAGCACTGACTGGTCAGTCCAAACAGCATACATATAAGCTGAACAAACCGGACGGTTATTTCAACCGGATCTCCACTCTTTATGGCTTCCT
>JBJENX010000083.1:0-2557 GCA_051880415.1 Lachnospiraceae bacterium
GCTTTGCTATCTAATATCTTCTGATCATATTCCCTATTATAAGCCATAATATAACATTGTTTATCCCCTGTATGTTCCTGCACCAGGGCAAATAATTCGTTTCTTGATATTTTATTGCCTTGATATATCAATTTCCTGTTATCCAAATATTTAAAACCTACATGATTAAATCTGCTCATTGCCACAATACGTTTTTTATCATTGGATAATTCGTGCAATAATCGTTCTCTCTTACTTTTTTCGATAAATGTATTTACAAAATACTTTTCCTTTTCGTCTATATTATTCACAGAACCTTTTTCATCCTTTTCCTAATTAATTTACAGAATGGCACCTCAAGTCACATATCATATAAGCATATTTCCTATTTCACGTGCTATTTCACTATTTACATTATGTATATCTGCATTTGATGTCCACCCGAATCCATCACCTTCAAATCTCGGGAAAATATGAAGATGATAATGACCAATATCATTAAACTTTCCCCCATTTTGCATTATACTATAACCATCCGCGTTATACTTCATTTTTATGGCAGTCACAATTCTTTGAGATATTTCCATTAGATGAAAAAGTATGCGGCTTATAATATTCTCATTTTAAAATAAATCCACACCAAATAATTGAATAAATTCATTCCATCCAACTATAAAAACACCCAATGCAAATAACAAAAGAAAGGCCAGCAACGGAATATATACAAAACTCTTTTTGTACTGATATCCCCTTTTACATAACGAAACTAGTACAGGGATAAAAGAAATAATCCATAATACCAATTCTATAAAGCCGATAAAAACTGTAATATCCGCTTCCGAACCCATATCATAACCATATCCCTTCCCATGTCCGGTTATGTTCATGTATATGAGACCAATCCATATAGGAGAAATCACACTGATAAATGCAAACCACAGCACGGATAATATCGTTTTCACTTCTTTCATTACAGCATCCTCCTTATCCTCTTTTACTTTGGTCTCATGAGATAGGTAATGGCTTCCTTTAATCCATCTACGGATAATGTATACATATGAAACAGATTGGAAAGTGCATTTTCTGATTCCATCCAATGATTTTCGGTTAATGTCTTATGATACCTTGGATTCATCCAAACAACTTTTTTATATTTTTTAATCAGCAATTCACACCACTCATATCCGGATAATCCATCATTTGGTCCGCGGTAGTTACCGTTTTTATCAAATAATTCCTCAGGAGCCATCTGTGCATCCCCAACAATGATCACCTTATAGTCTTTATCATATTTTTTAAACAGATCTTCTAAGGAAATCCAATCTCCCGTTTCACATTCCGGAGACTTATACACCTTTGAATAGATACAATTATGAAAATAAAAGGTTTTAACATCCTTGAAATGGTTTGCCTTATTCACAGCCTGAAATAATTCATTACACAAATTCATAAATGGAATCATGGTTCCGCCACAGTCAAACAACAACATAAGCTTTACAGTATTCTTTCTGGGACGATCAAACTCTAATTGCAAATATCCACCATTATTGCAGGTTTTATAAATGGTTTCATCGATATCCAATTCTGTTTTCGGAACATCTAATCTGGAAGAATACTGCCGTAAACGTCTGAATGCAACCTGATATTGACGGACATTTAACACCTTATCATTCCGGAAATCCTCGAATTTGCGGTCACCCATAACCTGAAATGCACTCTGCATTCCACTCATTCCGCCTACACGGATTCCACCTACATTCCGTCCATGATGACCAAAGGCAGAACCTCCAGCGGTACCAATCCATTGATTTCCACCATTATGCTCCGTTTTTTGCTCAGAAAGTCTTTCCCGGAACATTCTTTTTACAGTGGCAGCATCTTTGTCCTGTTGGAAAGCATAAAATTGATTTTGCTCATCAACAGTCATCTTGTCACCCTTGTCTAACCACTGTTTTAATGCATCAGGGAGTTCCTCTTCATAATGAACATCCTTAAAGAACTCCATAAAAACCATATCAAATTTATCATAATCCGATTCCGACTTTACTAATATCATACGACTAATGTAATAAAAATTCGTAAAGTTTGATTGAATTAAACCTTTATCTAAAGCTTCCATTAAGGTAAGCCATTCCGTCATGGATATTTCTAAGCCTTTTTCTTTTAATGTATAAAAAAAATCTAAAAACATAATCCTACCTAACTTTTAAGTATATCAATGGATGAAAAGCTTCCATCCATTACAATTATAAGCATTTTATCTGATCCGGTTTTAATAAATCCGGGCCTGTTTTACCGCCTCTAAATCCTCATCCTTTTTGATTAAGACACCAAGAAATGGTAATGTATCTCTTAGATTTTCTGTATCGATGCCACTTAATAACAATGCACGAATCCAGTCAATCAATTCCGATGTACTTGGTTTTTTACGAACATCCTTTACGGAACGAATCCAATAAAAGGTATCTAGACAGTTTTTCAAAACATTTTCCTCTAAATTTTCAAAATGAGCATTTACAATTTCTTTCATCTGCTCTCTTTCCGGGAAAGAAATATAATGGAAAATACATCTTCTAAG
>JBJENX010000084.1:0-2541 GCA_051880415.1 Lachnospiraceae bacterium
TAGATTGGAAATAACAAGTAACTTTATTTTTTATAGTTTACAGCATATTGCTGTGTACCCAATATGGTGCCTGCTTATGGCAGAGCGCGACACATTTTCCACAACCAATACATTTTGATATGTCCACCGCACTGAACCAGCCGGGAAGCATACGAATTGCCTGTGCGGGGCATGCGGGAATGCAAGCACCACAGCCAACACATTTCTGGCGGTTAATCTGTGCTTTTCGGCCTTCCATATACAAGCTTGTCATTCAAACAGACCTCCATAAACATAAGCACGGATGCGCAGGCTTACAGAACTTTCTTATTCTCAGTGCCCGGTGTGGTTACAATCACCTTCTCCGGAGTGATGACCAGTGCGCCCTTTGCGGTAGCGGCACCGTTGAACATCTTTTCAACCATAGCCTTGAAAGTGTCCACAATCTTGCCATCAGTAACATATTCGGCCTTGCCTTTGATCTGATATCCTTCCAGATTCTGTGCATTATAGACAGAGATGGCAATTTTACCTCCGTTCACCTGGATGTTGTTCAAGGTAGTTTCCAGGAATACATCGCCCACCACCAGCTTACCGTCATCGGTCACATCTTTGAACGCAACAGGAACCACGTTGGGCTCGCCATCTGCACAGGTAGCCAGATCCCACATACTTGCTTTCAGCAGTTTTACAACATTTTCGTTCAACATCAGTAATACCTCCAAAATCGTATTTGCTTGTTTCAGCATACTCATTGTAGAAAATTTACTCCTGCTGAACAAGATATTAGCAAGTTTATTAGTCACTCATAAATTTCATAGTATAGATGAAACATAAAATCTGATTTTGCTATAAAAAACATCCAGCCATTCAGCCGGATGCTTGACACAATTATGCATACTCTATTAAATGTTTTTTACTATCAAATCAACAAATCCCGATTTGTCTACCTCATTATACCAATAATTATTCCCTATTTTCAACCCAAGTGCCCTTGAAGTGCCCAAAAAACCACATCTCGTCTTTCGACTCGATGATAGGCATTCGTCAAATGGATATTTGTGTGCAAGCACAAATATCCACTTGACTCATTGCTTACACAAATCATTACTGGAACTCCTTGCCCAACAGACCGTCACTCACTTCTCACTCAAAATCCACAAATTCATTGGTTTAGCCGTCTCCATCGCCATGCCGACATACTCGCAAACAAGTTTGCTAATCGTTCTTCTTATAATAATTATCCTTTTATTCAAATAACCTATAATAAAATCTGGTCAACAATCGCCTTCGCTTCCTTAAGTCCTAACCCTGTCCGTTCCCTATAATATTTGATAGCCTGAACCTTTGTCTTCTGATCATAATTTGCACGTATATAAGCCTCAACATCTGTCTGTTTTGTTTTTACCATAGCCGGATATATTCCTTTTTTTGCATCATTAATTACTAAAATCCATTCCTTTGAATTACTAATGCCAAAAGACTCAATTTTTTTACCATTATTAACTGCAAACTGTAATGTTCCAAGTGGCGTCGCCAATTGAGATATATCATCAATATAATAAGTCGTACTCTTCCCTTTGTTAGTAATAAATTCTAACAATCCTTTTTTTAATTGTAATTTCCCATATGTGAAACCCCTATTACAAAAGGTCTCCTTATAAACGAAATTTTCTATCTCATTCTTTACACGTTTAATTCCCTCATCAGCCTCACCACAATTAACATCTATATCTAAAACTTGATTATAGTATGATAATGCATTTTGAAGATCACCTTCATCTTCAAACTTTTTTGCGCGTTGTAAAAGGTTGTTTAAGTTTGCACCTGTTACATTAATCGTTGCAGATCCAACATTTAAATTTCCATTCATTGTCACAGTAAAATTATTGATTGCCTGTTCTACGATATAAGCAGAATTGCAATAAGGACATATGGCTGATTCTTTATTTGAATCCACTTCCAAATTTGCACCACAAGAAGTACATTTCGCAGAAACAAGTTTTGCTTCATTAGTTGAGCCTCTCTTTCCAATTTCACCAAGAGCAGTACCACATTGCATACAAAACTGTGCTCCTTCTGGCAATTCGTATCCACATTTCATACAAAACATCTTGAATTTCTCCTTCTATTCCTTAAATCATATTTCAATTATATCAAATATCGTTAAAGTCCACTAGCATAAAATAAATATAAACACTGCATATGTATACTATCTAAGATGGAAACAAAACTTCCGTCACCATGAGCCTATGAAGTGTCCAAAAACCATATCTCGTCTTTCGACTCGATGATGGGCATTCGTCAAATGGATATTTTTGTGCAAGCACAAATATCCACTTGACTCATTGCTTACACAAATCACGTGCGAGAGAGGGCGCTGAAGGTCCGGGGGACCTTCGTTTAGCGCCGACCGGAGCGGAGCGAAGACCGAACCCGTTTGAATTCGAACCGGAGGTTCGTTGCATGAAAAAAGCAGGACAATTTGTCCTGCTTTTCATGCAATCAACGTGCGAGAGAGGATTCGAACCCCCGACACCTTGGTCCGTAGCCAAGTGCTCT
>JBJENX010000085.1:0-56265 GCA_051880415.1 Lachnospiraceae bacterium
TTAAAATCCTGCGGGACTTATACTCCCGTACCGGTTCGATTCCGGTCGCCGGCATAAAAAACACATCACCGATAGGTGGTGTGTTTTTTGTGCCACAAAACAAGAATTGCTCGATGACCGTCGCCGGCAAAAACGTAATTGTCCGATGACCGTCGCCGGCAAAACAAAAAGAGTTTTTTGTCAAATTCTCTTGCATTTTTTAATTATGGTGCTATGATATCATACGGACAAAACGCAAAAGAAGGAATTAATATGCGTCAGATATTTACATGAGGAGGCAGGAGAAATGTCATTAGCACAAATTTTAGCTGTTGTCATATTCGTAATCATGTTCGTGCTTGTTGTTCTTGATAAGATTGAGAAGCATTATGTAACACTTGCTTGCGGATTATTGACACTTGTTTTGGTGTTTGGTGTTGCCATGCATAGTATGGATGCAATTATGGAAACACTGAATTTTAAAAGCATCATTCAGTCAGGATTCTGGATAGGGGAGGCACCGGAGTCTGCCGGTATTGATTGGGCAACCATTATTTTTCTTGGAGGAATGATGATTATGGTAGAAGGTATGGCGAAGGCCGGCTTCTTCCGTTGGTTATGTATGCGCCTTGCAAAAATGGTTCATTATAAGCCCATTGCACTTTTTGTGGCATTCATGATTATGTCAGCAATTCTTGCCATGTTTATTGATAGTATTACGGTTATTCTGTTTCTTGCTGCAGTCACTGTTGAACTTGCAAGACTGTTAAAGTTTAATCCGATTCCAATGATTTTATCAGAGATATTCTGTGCAAATCTTGGTGGCTCGGCAACGATGTGTGGTGATCCCCCTAATATTATTATTGGTTCAAAGCTGCACTATGCGTTTAGTGACTTTTTATTGAATACCGGAGCGATTGCAGGTGTTTCATTAATTGTTGTTGTTATATATTTTTACATTATATTCCATAAGGAAATCAAAGAGTCTACGGGGAATGTAGATGTTTCCAATATGCCGGATCCAAAGGAGGCAATTACAAGCAAGAGGGGATTTATTGGAAGTACTGTCATATTTGCCGTGGCGGTTGTTATGTTGATTACCCATTCAAGCACCCATTTGTCAGTAGCATTCATTGGTGCCGTAGTGGCAGCTATTACCTGTATCTTTAACTATAAGGATTTAAAGGAAATTATGTCTAAGGTAGATTATAAAATCCTGTTGTTTTTTACTGGTTTATTTATTGTTGTAGGTGGTTTAGAGCAGACAGGAATTTTGGAAATGATTGCACAGTTTATTGCAGATGTCAGTGGCGGTAATATTAAAACAATGATAGCCATTGTTATATGGGTATCTGCCATTGCTTCCGCATTTGTGGACAACATTCCTTTTGCGGCAACTATGGTTCCTATTATTCAGAATTTGGCAGGTCCCGGAGTAGATTTATCTACACTTGCCTGGGCACTTTCTATGGGTACAGATATAGGTGGTGCAGCAACTCCTATCGGTGCTTCTGCAAATGTTGTTGGTACTTCTGTTGCGGCAAAAAACGGTCATCCAATTGGATGGGGTAAATACTGTGCATCTGCTGCTCCGGCAACCATAATTGTAGTAATGATTTCAATGCTGATGATTTTTGCCCGTTATTGTTAGCTGATGAGATAGATAATTACGAAACTCTGATTTTCATAACTTATACTTTTATATACTGAGTTTCGCAATTATCTATATAGTCTATAGATATAAGAGAGGTATGGAAATGGAAAAACAGGTTATTATTTCGATTAATCGTGAGTGTGGTGCCGGTGGTCAGGAGATAGCTACCAAACTGGCTAAAAAACTTCAGATTCCGGTTTATGACAGTAACATAATTGTGGAGGTCGCAAAGGAGCTTGGAACCTCTGTAGAGGAACTGGAAAAATATGATGAGAAGGCAAGAAATGTATTATTTGCACGTAAAGTTTTGGATTATTATAATTCAAATGAAGATATCATCGCAGAAAATCAGTTTAATTATTTAAAGTCCCGGGCGGAAGCAGGGGAATCCTTCGTTGTACTGGGAAGATGTTCGGATATTATTTTCAGGGATGATGCAAGACTTGTTTCCGTGTTTGTAACCAGTGAGATTGAGAAACGTATTCCTGTTGTAATGGAACGGGAAAAGATAGATGAAAAGGAAGCCAAGGAACTGATTGCAAAGACTGACAAACGCCGTCGGGCATATCACGACAGTCATACGGAGACACTGGATTGGAGCGATGCCCGTTGCTATGATTTGTGTATTGACGCTCTGAAAATAGGAATCGATAATGCAGTTGATGTAATTGCTGCATATGTGACAAAATCTTAAAAATACATATAAATAATAAGAAGCGAAGGGATAGTCCTTCGCTTCTTTTAATGAGGGGGAGAATTAAGTACAACATATGTTGTACTCATATGAAAAGTTCTTACAGTGATTAGTATATAGTTTAGTTGTGAACAAAATGTGTTTATTATGGGATGAATTTGTGAAGAAAATCTGTCGATAAAGTGACGAAGAAAATGATTATATACATATAAAACACTGTTATTTTTACACAAAAAGCAAAAAGATGAACATTTTTTGTGGATTTTACACAAAAAATAACGTATCATTAGAGATAATAGATTACATAAGATGAGAGCATAAGATACAATTAGAGAAAGTTTCCTTAGAGGGGAGGAACAGTGATTGAAGTACAGATTATTATTATCCGGAAGAAATAATACAATTATTGACGATTTTTTCTTTCAGCTGGATGAGGTGTTTGAATCGATTACATCATCGGAACGGTATGAGGATATTTTAACCCATGTCCGTTTGTTTGAACCGGCGGCATTTTGTTTTTGTATAGCCTCTGAGCCCAGAGAAGTAATTACCCGTATGATTAAAGCACGGATAGAGATGGGCAAAAAGGATATTCCTTTTATACTAATTGGTACGGAAGAAGAATGTGCTGACTTTAAGGCCATTGCTCCCAATACGGCAGATTTGGTTTTGACAAAACCATTGTCAGCAATTGCAATCCAATCTGCAATTATGGAATTTTTAGATGAAAAGGCGAGAAAAGCAGAAGAAGCAGAACAAATAAAAAGACAGTTGGAAGAGATGAAACGTCAAAAAGAATTGGCGTCTAAAAAGAAGCATATTCTGGTTGTGGATGATGACCCTATGATGCTTAAGATTATAAAAGAATATTTACATGATGAGTACGAGGTTGCTACAGCCATTAGTGGAAAGATTGCTCTTAAATTTCTTGAGAAGAAAAAGACAGATTTAATTTTGTTGGATTATGAAATGCCGATAGAGGATGGCCCTGCTGTTTTAGAGAAAGTGCGTGCAAATGAGGCATTGGTAGATATCCCTGTGGTATTTTTAACAGGAATTACCGATAGTAATAAGATTAAGAAAGTTTTAGTGATGAAACCCCAAGGGTATCTGTTAAAGCCCATTGACCGGAATAAATTAATGGAAACTCTGGATTCCATATTTGGAAAGAAAGAGGTGTAATATATGGATAATGAAATTCAAATTGGTGATTTAATTGAAGTTGATATGTTACAGAGAATTCAGGATGCCTTTGCCCAAATGACCGGCATGGCATCCATTACTACTGATGTAGATGGTAATCCAGTAACTCAGCCATCTAATTTTACGGAATTTTGTATGGGATATATTCGTAATTCCAAGGTGGGCTGCATCCGTTGTGAACAGTGTGACAAAGCGGGTGCCATGAAGACGTTATTAAGTGGAGAACCAACTACCTATTCCTGTCATGCGGGATTAATCGATTACGCAGCACCTATTATGGCCGGAAACAAGCTGGTGGGTTGTTTTATTGGTGGACAGGTTCAGAGAAAGAAATTAACCATGGATGAAGTGAATGAAGTTGCAAGGGTTGTTAATGTGGATGCTGATGGATTATGGGAAGCAGCATTAAAAGTAAAAGTTCTTCCCGGAGATAAGATAGATAAATCGGCCCAGTTTTTATATACAATTGCAAATATCATTTCCGATATGGCATATAGTAAGCATTTGGCCATTGAAGCCGGAAAAGAAATGGAAAGAGCCGGTAATATGAAGGCGGATTTTCTTGCAAACATGTCTCATGAAATTCGTACACCAATGAATGCGGTTATTGGTATGGCTGAAATGGCTCTTCGTGAGGATTTATCTCCTGTTGCAAGAGATTATATCACCCAGATTCGTTCATCGGGAAAAGCACTTTTGACAATTATTAATGATATATTGGATTTTTCGAAAATAGAATCCGGAAAAATGGATATTAATGTAGTGGAATATGAGCCGCTGACAATCATAAATGAAGTAATTAACATTTTGCTCATGAGACTTGAGAAGAAAAATGTTGATTTGATTATTGATATTGATCCTACATTGCCTAAGAAACTAATGGGTGATGATATCCGTTTAAAACAGATTATAATTAATTTGGCAAATAATGCAGTAAAGTTTACCAGAGAGGGTTATGTAAAAATAAAGGTTTCTTATGATACGTTATTTGGCGTAGGTATTATGTTGAAGGTTTCTGTTGAAGATACAGGTATTGGTATTAAAGAGGCGGATAAGCAACATTTATTTGAATCCTTCCAACAAATTGACAGCAAGCGGAACCGTAATATAGAAGGTACAGGTCTTGGTCTGGCAATTACAAAACAGCTCCTTAAATTAATGAATGGTACCATACAGGTGGATAGTGAGTATGAAAAGGGCAGTACTTTCACAATTTCCCTGCCACAAAGAACAGTCTTGAATGAGCCTTGTGTTAAGGTGGATAACCCTAAGGATATTGCCGTAACCTGTTGTATCAGAAATGGTGTGGTTAAGGATGAAATAAAGAAGGATTTGGCAGCTTTACATGTAAGGTATGAGGAGTTTACTACCCAGGATAGAATTAAAGAATTTGCCGGGGACGGCAGAGCATATATAGTTGCTGAGGAATTAAGCTTTAATAAGGAAATTAAGAAATTTATGGAGGACAATCCCCAGGTTGAACTATTACTGGTTACGGATTCTTTAGATTATGAGGATGTTAATCTTCCAAATGTAACTTATGCAAGAAAACCGGTATATGCCCAGATATTGGCATTATGGTTTAATGGACAGGAACTGACCTTTACGGATAATGAAGAAGCATTCTCTGATTTCTTATTTACGGCACCGGAGGCTGAGATTTTAGTAGTTGATGATAATGCAATTAATTTAACGGTTACCAAGGGTCTTTTAGAGCCTATGGAAATGAAAATAGATACAGCATTAAGCGGTAAGATTGCCATTGATATGGTTTCGGAAAAGCATTATGATTTAATATTCATGGACCATATGATGCCGGAAATAGATGGTGTTGAAACTACCCGGATTATTCGTCGTCTCCATCCGGAGTACAATGATGTACCGATTATTGCCCTTACTGCAAATGCAGTAGATGGTGCAAAAGAGATATTTTTAGAGGAAGGAATGAATGATTTTGTTCCAAAACCAATAGAGCTTCCGGTTATTGTTGAAAAACTTAAGACGTGGCTGCCGGTTGAGAAAATAAAAAGGATGGTTGCAAATACATCCGATGTGGTAAAGAAGGATAAATCAAACCAGTTAAAAATTGGAAATTTAGATACAAAAGAAGCAATTAGGCTTCTTGGAAGTGAAAAGCTATACTGGTCTGTTTTGGAAGATTATTATAAGGTTATTGAAAAGAAGGCACTGCTTATTAAAGATTTAGAACAAAAGGAAGACTGGCCTGCATACACCATTGAGGTACATGCGTTAAAGAGTGCTTCCAGACAAATTGGAGCAACCGGATTGTCAAAGAAAGCGGCAGCATTAGAAGAGGCAGGCAATGCCAGAGACAAAGAAAGCATACATAGAGATACTGATGAAATGTTAGTAGAATATTGCAATTATATCTCTTTATTAAAACCATATTTTGAAAAGTCAAAAGATGAAGATGAGATATCTAATCAGTTGTTGATTACAAAGGAACAGCTTCTTGCATTTTTTGACGAACTGGAAGAAGCTGTTGATAATCTTGATATGGATTCCATGGAGGGAATTTTAACATCCATGAAGGGATTTTCTTATGAGGAGAATCAGCAGACCTTATTTGAACAATTAAGTGATGCCATTGATTGTATTGATGTGGATGCCTGCGGGGATATTATGCAGGAGTGGAGACAAATAATTGAATAAAGTGATGGTGGATAATTTACAGGCTAAATGGTATACTGTATACAGACAATAATATTGCGGGAAGG
The DNA here is from genome assembly GCA_051880415.1 of Lachnospiraceae bacterium. GTDB lineage: Bacteria > Bacillota > Clostridia > Lachnospirales > Lachnospiraceae > CAG-590. The sequence continues at coordinate 6,269 of JBJENX010000085.1, forward strand.
CAAAAGGAGAATATATGCAGGATACATTACAGTTAAAAGCTTATGCCAAAATTAATTTAGGATTGGATGTACTGGGAGTACGGGAAGACGGTTATCATGAAGTGAAGATGATAATGCAGACTGTCAAATTATTTGATAAACTAACATTTCATTTGTTAGATGAGGATGTAATAAGAATCAGGACGAATCTTGGCTTTTTACCGGTAAATGAAAATAATCTGGTTTATAAGGCGGTGAAATTACTTAAGGATACTTACCACATTCAAAAGGGAATGGATATAGATTTATTCAAATGTATTCCTGTTGCTGCAGGGATGGCCGGTGGAAGTACAGATTGTGCGGCTGCACTTGTGGGTGCATCCAAATTATTTGGGTTACATCTGGATAAACAGACATTAATGGAGTTCGGCTTAAGTTTAGGTGCAGATGTTCCTTACTGTATTCTTAGGGGAACTGCTTTGTCGGAAGGTATAGGAGAGATTTTAACACCACTTCCTCCCATTCCCGATTGTTATATTTTAATTGCAAAACCACCTGTTTCCGTTTCCACAAAGTTTGTGTATGAGCATCTTGATGCAAGAAAAAATATAGAACATCCTGATATTGATGGCATGGTGGAAGCAATTAAGAAAGGAAACTTAAAGGGTGTTACAAGCCGATTTGGGAATGTGTTGGAATCCGTAACAATTCCGGAATATCCTGTAATTGATGATATAAAACACATAATGCTATCAAATGGTGCAATGAATTCTTTGATGAGTGGTTCGGGTCCTACGGTATTTGGTATGTTTGAAGATGAAGAGAAGGCAAGACAGGTTGCCCGGATGATTAGGGAAAAGGAATTGTCAAATCAGGTTTATGTTGTGCAGCCATTTAATCAAAGCATATAAGGAGTATATAGTATGGAATTAAAATATGATGGACAAAATGAGTATTTACCCTTGCGGGATTTGGTTTTTCAGGCACTTCGACAGGCTATTATAACGGGAGAGTTTTTGCCCGGTGAACGATTAATGGAAATTAAACTTGCAGATAAGTTAGGCGTAAGCCGCACGCCTGTAAGAGAGGCTATACGGATGTTGGAGTTAGAAGGGCTTGTTGTAATGATTCCAAGGCGTGGGGCAGAGGTGGCAAGTATTACGGAAAAAGAACTCCAGGATGCCTTAGAGGTACGTACGGCAATAGAAGAGTTATCAGTTGAGCTTGCATGCCAGAGAATTGACGAAGAGGGAAAGGAACGCCTGAAACAGGCATGTATTGATTTCAAGGAAGCAATTGATACGAAACATGTTCAAAATATTGTAGACGGTGATGTGAAATTTCATGATGTTATCTTTGATTTGACAAAGAACCGTAAATTGATTAATATTGCACATCAGTTAAGAGAACAGGTGTATCGTTATCGTGTAGAGTATGTAAAGGATTTTTCATATCATGATGTATTGGTAGAGGAGCATTATGCCATTACAAATGCCATCCTGACAAAGGATATTGAGAAGGCAAAAGAGATTATGAGAAAACATTTATATAATCAGGAATTAATAGTTATTAAGAATTTAAAAGATACACTGAATTCATAAGAAAACGGATGGGAAAGGAATCCCTTTGATTGGCAATGAAGTAAGTAATAATGGAACCCCCTTGATAGTGATATGCTACAAGGGGGTTCCCTATTATAATGATTATATAGTCATTTGTGTTAAACTTTTTGTACGGATTTCTTCGCAAATCTTGTTAATAAAGGTATTAAGTTCCATAGAACCAAGATCTCCGTCCTCTCCACGTTTTCTTACGGAAACGGTGTTAGATTCCTGTTCGTTTGCTCCTACAACTAAAAGATACGGAAGCTTCTGCATTCTGGCTTCCCGAATCTTATAACCGATTTTTTCTGAACGTTCATCCATAGTAGCAAGAATTCCGTTTTTCTTCAGCTCTTTTAATACTTCATTTCCGTATTCATGGAACTTCTCAGAAATAGGAAGAATACGAACCTGCTCCGGTGCTAACCAGGTAGGGAAGGCACCGGCATATTTTTCAATTAACCATGCAAGGGTTCTTTCATAACAACCCATCGATGTTCTATGAATAATATAAGGACGTTTCTTTTCTCCGTCTTTATCAATATAGTACATATCAAAACGGGTAGATAAGAACATATCCAACTGAATGGTAATCATGGTATCTTCTTTTCCATATACATTCTTTGCCTGAATATCAAGCTTTGGACCGTAGAAAGCAGCTTCTCCTTCAGCTTCTGTATAATCAATACCGATTTCGTCAAGAATCTCACGCATAGCATCCTGGACATGATCCCAATCCTCGGCAGTTCCTAAATATTTTTCTGTGTTGTTTGGATCCCACTTGGACATGCGATAGGTTACATCTTCTTCTACACCAAGAGTTGTTAAGCAGTGTTTTGCCAGGGCAACACAATTCTTAAATTCGTCCGCAATCTGCTCCGGGGTACATACTAAATGGCCCTCTGAAATTGTGAACTGTCGAACTCTGGTTAATCCATGCATTTCTCCGGATTCTTCATTTCGGAACAGGGTTGATGTTTCACCCATTCGATATGGTAAATCACGATAGCTGTGTTGTTTTGCTTTATAAACAAAGTATTGGAATGGGCAAGTCATAGGACGAAGTGCCAAGGTTTCCTTTCCGCTGCCTTGTGATAGAGATGAACCGTCTGCTCCCTTTGCAACACCGTTTTCATCGACTGCATCTGCAGGTGGTTCGGTATCTTCTTCATCATCATTTATAACAAACATGCCATCCTTGTAGTGATACCAGTGGTCTGATAATTTATAAAAATCTGCTTTCGCCATTAATGGAGTTTTTGTACGGACATAGCCCCATTCATTATCCTCTAAATCCTCAATCCATCTTTGTAATGTCTGGATAATCTTGGCACCCTTCGGCATCATAAGAGGAAGCCCCTGACCAACAATATCAACGGTTGTGAATAACTCAAGTTCACGACCAAGGCGGTTATGGTCACGAAGTTTGATTGTTTCTAAGAAATCAAGCCGCTCCTGTAAATCTTCTTTTTTTGTAAATGCAGTACCATATATACGGGTAAGCATTTTATTATCGGAATTGCCTCTCCAGTATGCACCGGATGAAGAGGTTAATTTAAAGAATTTTACCGGTTTTGTACTCATTAAATGAGGACCGGCACACAGGTCAATAAATTCACCCTGCTCATAAAAGCTTAATACGGCATCTTCAGGTAAATCGTTAATTAACTCAACCTTATATGGTTCATTTCTGTCTTCCATTAATTGAATTGCTTCCTCACGAGGCAGTGTGTAGCTTTTGATTGGAAGATTTTCTTTTACTATTTTTTTCATTTCTGCTTCAATTTTATCAAGGTCTTCTCTTGATAAAGAAGGCATGTCAAAATCATAATAAAAACCATCGTCAATTGCAGGTCCAATGGTACATTTGGTTTCCGGATACAAACGTTTAACCGCCTGGGCCAGGATGTGGGCAGCAGTATGGCGGAAGGTTTTCTTTCCTGCATCACTGTCAAAGGTTAATATGTTAAGGGTACAATCCTTATCAATGATTGTTCTAAGGTCAACAGTTTCGCCGTCAACTTCACCGGCGCAGGCAACTCTTGCAAGACCTTCACTGATATCCTTTGCAATATCTAATACACTCATGGCACTTTCATATTCTTTTGAAGAGCCGTCTTTTAATGTTATTTTCATTTTTTTTGATTCCTTTCTTATAGTTTAGTGATTCTTACATCTTTTGGTATTTCTTTTGTTACATTCGTTGATTTCTTCATCAGGAGCATAATTACCATTGTTGCTAATATTTAAATAGATGCCTTTCTTTATAGGTGACAAAACAAAGCCTAATATGATTCCTGTTAACATACATAAAGTACAGGTGGTAAATAGTTTTTTCCGTGTTGTATATGTCTCACCGGTAAAATAATAAACAACGGAATCTTTTGCGTCTGTGATGGTATCACTTACTGTTTCTAAAATGTTCATGGTCTTCTCCTTTCTTAAATTCTTATCATTAAAAAAACCCTGACACATATATGTGCCAGGGACGAATAAATCGCGGTTCCACCCTAGTTCCTGCAAAGCTTACTTCTATAGCAGGCACTTGATTATGACGGTATCGGAGTCACCGGCCGGTATTAAGGGCTGCTCGGAGGTGGTTTTCAATTCAGCTTTAAATAAATTCCTTTCAGCACAAGGGAATTCTCTCTGGAAATAAACATCTGATTTACTGTCCTCGTCATAGCATTTTGCATAATTAAATACAGATAGATTGTAGCCCAATCATTTTGGAAAGTCAACTGCAAAATATAGTGGAAAAAAATAAAAATAAAAAAATATAAAAAAAGGCTTGCATTTTTATTTTGTATCATATATAATCATCAATGTTGTGTGACATGACATAACTAAATACGGGCCGCTAGCTCATTTGGTAGAGCACCTGACTCTTAATCAGGGTGTGCGGGGTTCGAGCCCCCGGCGGCCCACTATCAGATTCCCAATCGTAGTAAGTTACGATTGGGTTTTTTTAATAAAAAAATCAGGGTATCAATTTGATACGCCTGATTTTTATTTTTATAATGTTTCCCTTATCCCAATGATGCAAATAAAGCAGCAATTTCATCAGGGGATAATTGTTTATTTGGGTCATCGGAAATAGGCTCTACTTTTACCGGTTCCGGTTCTTTCTTTGGTGTAGGCTCTGCAGCAGCAAACAGTGCAGCGATTTCATCAGGGGACAACTGTTTGTTTGGATCATCTGATAATGGTTCTGCCTTTACAGGCTCCGGTTCAGAAGGCTTTTCAGCTTTTTTTGGTGCAGGGTCTGCAGCGGCAAACAAAGCAGCAATCTCATCAGGAGATAACTGTTTGTTAGGGTCTGTATCAGCTACAGGCTCTTCTTTTCCTACAACGGTAAAGGTTGGTGTAAATGGTTCTTCTTCAGAAATCTCTTCAGGAACTTCATCTGTAACTTCTTCTGTTTGTACCGGTTCTTTCTTTGGCGACGGTTCTGAAGCTTCAAATAAAGCGGCAATTTCGTCTGCAGATAATAGCTTATTTGGATCATCTGTAGCAGGCTTTGTATCTTCTACTGTTTCTTCTATAACTGTCGATGTGATAGGTTCTTCTATAGAAGTTTCTGTTGCCGGTGCTTCTTCTATAGTTGTTTCAGATATCAAAGTTTCAGATACCGGAGTCTCGGTTACCGGGGTTTTGGTTGTTGAAGTTTCTATAACAGGAGTTTCTGTTGCCAAAGTTTCCATAGCAGGAACTTCTGCTACAGGAGTTGTCTCAACAGGTGTATTTGTTGCAGCAGTTTGCAGGGTTGGAGATATTGCCGGCTGAGGCATATTAACCTGAACTCTTTGAATGCTGTTGGAGATGTTTTGCAGCTCATGTGCCACATTATTTAGCTGGACACCCATTGACTGGTCTATTCCAATAGGCTGTGATTTTAGGTAATTAACAATTTCCTCCAGAGTTTTTACGACTTCGTCATTATTTGGCTGGATTTGGTCAAATCCCTGAATCATGGTATCGCTTAACTGGTTGCGTAAATCCTTTAATGTAGAAATTACTTTTGTTGTATTACTCTGGTCATATTTAATCATAAGCTTTGTAGACTTATTCTGGGCACTGGATAGAGCTGTAAGATTTTTATAAAGTGCCTCCTGACTTTCGGCATAATTATTTTCAAGAGTTGATAAAACCTGTGCAGTCTGTTTGGTATATAAGAAGGTGGCTTTTTCAATCTGGGCTTGTGAATTGCCCATGGTCTCTATTTGATTAGACAGGTCATTCACACATTCCTTAATTTGTGTATTTAAGTATTTTTCCCTGGATGAGGCATAGGATAATATGTTCTGGGTTAAAATAAACGCTGAAATAATAAAAACCAGACTAATTCCTGCTACTGCAAATATAATTTGCGGAAACATTATCATTGTATAGATTAATGCAATTCCGGATATTAATGTTGCTACCACCGATAAAGCCAATTTGCTATCCTGTTTGTTCATAATGAAATACCTCCCTAGTGTAACCCCTATATTCTATAAATAGTATTTTTATAAGAATTTTAAAACAAATACCCCAATATCTGGTCTGTATATATATTATGTAAACCAATACCTGTCAAATGCAATTTCACAAATTCTCATAAAATTAGGCATAATTTACATTATTATACATGAAAAAACAAAAAAGGTAAAGAAAAATTATGTAAACAGAACAAACATTCGAAAAACTCTGTACATTTTAAAATACCTTTGTTATAATGTTATAGATGTTTGATGTTTTTTTAAGGAGATACTGAATGGAAGATAAATCAAGTTTCAAATTGCATAGTCCTTTTCAACCTACAGGAGACCAACCCCAGGCAATTGAGGAATTGGTAAAGGGTTTTAAGGAGGGTAACCAGTTTCAGACCTTATTAGGTGTTACGGGTTCCGGTAAGACTTTTACCATGGCCAACGTCATAGCCAGTCTTAATAAACCTACCTTGATCATTGCTCATAATAAGACATTGGCGGCTCAATTATACAGTGAATTTAAGGAATTTTTTCCTGAGAATGCGGTGGAGTATTTTGTATCCTATTACGATTATTACCAGCCGGAAGCTTATGTTCCTTCAACAGATACCTATATTGAGAAGGATTCCTCTGTGAATGATGAGATAGATAAGCTCCGTCATTCTGCAACGGCAGCACTGATTGAGAGGAAGGATGTTATTGTAATATCTTCCGTATCCTGCATTTATGGAATCGGCTCTCCTGAAGATTATGAGGAGATGATGTTGTCCCTGCGTGTAGGCGCAACCTATGAGTGGAACCGGTTAATATCTGATTTGATTGATATTCAGTATGAGAGAAATGAAACGGATTTTAAAAGAGGGACCTTCCGTGTTCACGGGGATGTGTTGGAGATTATACCGGTTTCAACCTTTGAAAATGCAATTCGGGTTGAATTTTTCGGGGATGAGATTGACCGTATTGTAGAATTTGATCCTCTAACGGGAGAAGTAAAGAGAAGTATTAATTTTACCTGCATTTTTCCGGCATCTCATTATGTAGTATCTCAGGATAAAATAGAGCGGGCGGTGAAGGAAATTGAAAGTGAGCTTGAGGAACGGGTTTCATATTTTAAAGAGCATGATAAGCTGTTAGAAGCTCAAAGAATTAGTGAACGTACGAATTTTGATATAGAAATGTTACGAGAGACCGGATTTTGTTCCGGTATTGAAAATTATTCAAGACCACTTGCCGGATTAGAGCCGGGGGCAACCCCTAACACTTTACTGGAATTTTTTAAGGATGATTTTTTAATGATTATAGATGAGTCTCATATGACAGTCCCTCAGATTGGTGGAATGTATGCGGGAGACCGTTCAAGAAAACAGACCTTGGTTGATTTTGGTTTTCGTCTGCCTTCTGCTATGGATAACAGACCTCTTCGTTTTGATGAATTTGAGGACAAACTTGATCAGGTATTGTTTGTATCTGCTACGCCATCCAAGTATGAGGCGGAGCATGAGTTATTAAGAGCAGAACAATTGATTCGTCCTACAGGATTGTTGGATCCTCAAATAGATGTGAGACCGGTAGAGGGACAGGTAGATGATTTGTTGTCTGAGGTTAACAGGGAGGTTGAAAAAGGCCATAAGGTATTGGTTACTACTTTAACTAAGAGAATGGCAGAGGATTTGACAGACTATTTAAGAAGTAATGATGTGAGAGTTAAGTATCTGCATTCTGATATAGATACTTTGGAACGGATAGAGATTGTACGGGATTTGCGAATGGGAATATTTGACGTTTTGGTGGGTATTAACCTGCTTCGAGAGGGATTGGATATTCCGGAGATTACACTGGTAGCTATTTTAGATGCGGATAAGGAAGGCTTCTTAAGATCCGAGACTTCTCTTGTGCAGACAATTGGTCGTGCTGCCAGAAACAGTCAGGGAAGAGTTATCATGTATGCCGATACCATTACCAGGTCCATGGAGAATGCCATTACAGAGACCAACAGACGGCGTAAGATTCAGGAAGCCTATAATGAAGAACATGGTATTACCCCAACTACAATTCAAAAAGGAATTCGGGATTTGATTACCACATCTGTAGATGATGATATGGATGAATTAAAGGAAAAATATCAGGGTAAGGATATAGAATCCATGAATAAAAAAGAATTGAAGGAGCAGATTAAGAAATTTACCGGTAAAATGGAAAAGGCAGCGGCAGAACTTAATTTTGAGATGGCTGCAGAGTATCGGGACAGACTAAAAGAACTTAAGATAGCATTACGCGATTATGATGACTAGAAAGGATAATAGAATGAAACAATATATTACCATTAAAGGTGCAAAAGAGCATAATCTGAAAAATATTGATATTAAGATTCCTCGGGATGAATTGGTTGTTATGACAGGACTTTCCGGTTCCGGTAAATCATCTCTGGCATTTGATACGATTTATGCAGAGGGGCAAAGAAGATATATGGAGTCTTTGTCTTCCTATGCCAGACAGTTTTTAGGACAGGCTGAGAAGCCGGATGTGGAGAAGATAGAAGGACTTTCTCCTGCGATATCCATTGACCAGAAGTCTACGAACCGTAATCCCCGGTCCACTGTAGGAACTGTAACGGAAATATATGATTATCTTCGTTTATTATATGCCAGAATTGGGATACCTCACTGCCCATGTTGTGGAAAAGAGATAAAAAAACAGACGGTAGACCAGATGGTGGATATGGTAATGGAATTGCCGGAAGGTTCCAAAATCCAGCTTCTTGCACCGGTTGTTAGAGGGCGGAAGGGTATGCATGAAAAATTACTGGCACAGATGAAAAGAAGCGGATATGTTCGTGTATTAATAGACGGTTCCATGTATGATTTGTCAGAGGAGATTACCCTTGACAAGAATAAAAAACATTCTATTTCCGTTATTGTTGACCGTTTGGTTGTGAAGCAGGGTATTGAAAGACGATTAAATGACTCCATTGAGGCAGTCATGAAATTAGCAGATGGTTTAATGGAAGTGGATGTGGTGGGTGGAAGGACCCTAAATATGAGTAACAGTTTTTCCTGCCCTGACTGTGGAATCAGTATTGATGAGATTGAGCCTAGAAGTTTTTCTTTTAATAATCCTTTTGGGGCATGTCCCGTATGTTTCGGTTTGGGATATAAAATGGAATTTGATGTGGATTTAATGATTCCGGACCAAAGCCTATCCATAGATGAGGGGGCTATTGTGGTGCCGGGATGGCAGTCCTGTACAGATAAAAAATCCTATACAAGAGCAATTTTGGATGCGCTGGCATCAGAGTATCATTTTGATTTGTCTACACCTTTTAATCAGATGACGCCGGAAGTGCAGAACATTATTTTATATGGAACAGATGGTCATGAGGTAAAGGTACATTATAAGGGTCAAAGAGGAGAAGGTGTTTATGATGTGGCTTTTGAAGGATTAATCAGAAACGTACAACGACGTTATAGAGAAATAAGCTCAGAGTCTATGAAGGAGGAATATGAGTCATTTATGACCATTACCCCTTGTGATGAATGTGGCGGACAACGTTTAAAGAAAGAATCTCTGGCGGTAACGGTTTCGGGTAAAAATATTTATGAGCTTACTCAGATGTCTATTACACAGTTGGTTGATTTTTTGAATCAAATGGAACTTACACAGCGGCAACAGTTTATTGGAGGAGCTATATTAAAGGAGGTTAAAGCCAGACTTCAATTTTTGCTGGATGTGGGACTTAGTTACCTTGCTCTTTACCGTCCTACGGGAACCTTATCCGGAGGAGAGGCCCAGCGTATCCGTCTGGCTACCCAGATTGGAAGTGGTCTTGTAGGAGTTGCTTATATTTTAGATGAACCAAGTATTGGATTGCATCAAAGAGATAATGATAAGTTGATTGCCACCTTAAAACGGTTACGTGATTTGGGAAACACATTGATTGTTGTAGAGCATGATGAGGACACCATGCTTGCTGCAGATCATATTGTGGATATTGGTCCCGGAGCAGGAGAAAATGGAGGAGAAGTCATTGCCCAGGGTAGCGCAAGTCAGATTATGAAATGTAAGAAATCCATTACCGGTGCTTATTTATCCGGCAGAATTAAGATACCGGTGCCGGAGATTAGAAAACAGCCTACAGGCTGGATTACGGTAAAAGGTGCAAGAGAGAATAACCTTAAAAGTATTGATGTTAACTTCCCTCTTGGTGTAATGACCTGTGTGACCGGTGTTTCAGGTTCCGGAAAGAGTTCTTTGGTGAATGAGATTTTATACAAAAGGCTCGCCCATGATTTGAACCGTGCAAGGGTAAAAGCAGGAAAACATGATTGTATTGAGGGATTGGAACAGTTAGACAAGGTAATTAATATTGACCAGTCACCTATTGGAAGGACACCCCGTTCAAATCCTGCCACATATACAGGGGTTTTTGATATGATTCGGGATTTGTTTGCAGGAACAAAGGATGCAAAATCAAGAGGGTATAAAAAGGGAAGATTTTCTTTTAACATACCCGGTGGACGTTGTGAAGCCTGTAAGGGTGACGGAATCATTAAAATAGAAATGCATTTTTTACCGGATGTATATGTTCCTTGTGAAGTATGTGGAGGTAAACGTTATAACAGAGAAACCCTGGAGGTACTTTATAAGGGAAAAAATATATTTGATGTATTGGATATGACTGTGGATGAGGCCTGCAAATTTTTTGAAAATGTTCCTTCCATTTTACGGAAAATTGATACCTTACAAGAGGTTGGACTTGGTTATATAAGACTGGGTCAACCTTCTACCACCTTATCCGGAGGAGAAGCACAACGTGTGAAACTGGCAACGGAATTATCAAGAAGAAGTACCGGAAAAACCATTTATATATTGGATGAACCAACTACAGGACTTCATTTTGCAGACGTTCACAAGCTTGTGGAGATTTTGCAGCGGTTATCTGAAGGTGGTAATACAGTGGTAGTTATTGAACATAATCTGGAGGTTATTAAAACGGCAGATTATTTGATTGATATTGGTCCGGAGGGAGGAGATATGGGAGGAACCGTAGTTGTTTCCGGCACTCCGGAAGAAGTGGTGAAATGTAAAGAAAGCTATACCGGACAATACCTGAAAAAATTACTGGAACGATAAGTTACGTGTCGTTTTATGATAAAAAAAAGAAAAATTTGCACCATAAACCCTCTGTCAGGGTGGTCCTATTATTCTTATAATGAATGTATGTGCAGATGGCAGTAAATATCTGATGAAGATATGCACTGCCATTATGTACTATTATGGAATTACATAATAAGATAGGAGGATATGGCTATGAAGGATGACCACTATCTGATTAAAGAGGCAGCTGCAAAGGTTGGTGTGGAAACCCATGTGCTTCGTTATTGGGAAGAAGAACTAAAGATGGATATTCATCGTAACGATTTAGGACATAGATACTATACGGAAAAGAATATAGAGGCCCTTAAAAAAGTTAAGGAACTAAAAAACAGAGGACTTCAGTTAAAAGCCATACGTAATTATCTGGAGATGAGAAAGAAACAACTGTCTGAGACGGATGAACAGGAACCGGTTGTGGTGGATACAAAACCGGAGGAACAGGATAATCAAATTGTTCCGGTAAAGACAAGCTCATTGGATAACGAAGAGAAGATGGAGCAGTTTCAAAAATTAATGAATAAAATTGTTGCAGATGCAATTGCCGAGAATAATGAACTAATCGGAAAAAGTGCCGGAGAGCATGCGGCAAATGCAGTTGCATCTCAAATAAACGGAATGACAAAGGAACAGGAAGAACGTGCGGAGGAACGGTTTAAAAAATTAGACCAGACATTGCGGGAAATACAAAAAGCAAGACAGGAGGCTGCTGCTACCCATATGAGGCCTGTTGATAAAAGACGGCAGGCAAGGCTAAAAAGGAATGGGAATCAGAAAAACAAAAAAGAAGAGCATAAGGAAGCTGAAGCAAATGTATAGTTTCTGTTAAAGGATAATATGATGGTGAGTAATAATATTTACTCGCCATTCATCTTTATATATATAATTCTGTATATTTATGCATTTTTCTGTTGCTTTTTTTGTGGAAAAGTATGTATAATATAAACCTATTGTTTCTGAAATATTTACTTTTGAATAATCTTAAGAAACTTATGAGTAAGGATGTACATGGAAAGAGGGATATGCAATATGAAGAATATGGTAAATTTTGCTAATTTCAGCAAAGAGGAATTGAATGATATTTTGGATATGGCTTACGATATGAAGAAAAATCCGGAAAAATATTCACAGGCATTAAAGGGAAAGAAGTTATATACGTTATTTGAAAAAACATCTACAAGAACCTTCCTGTCATTTACAACGGGAATTACAGAGCTTGGTGGAACTTATTATAACCAGCTGTGGAAGGATTCAAATTTTGTTCTTGGGGAAACTGTGTCAGAAATCAAATATGTATGTCGTAATGTAGATATTATTATGGCAAGATTAATTAAGAATGAAACGGTTGAGATGTTTAATAAAAATGTAACTGTACCATTTATTAACGGTTGTGATTCTACATATCATCCATGCCAGATATTGGCAGATGCCTTAACCCTTAAGGAGCATTTTGGTGGAATTAATGTAAAAATGCTTTATATCGGAGCAAAAAATAATGTGTTTAATTCCTTAGTAGAGTTTTTCTCCAAAATGGGAGAGGGAACTATTTATGGGCTTACGCCTTTGGTAAATGATACGGCTGTAGATGAGTCATTTTATGAAAATGCAAAAAAAACCGGTCATTATGTAGAGCTTGACCCGGCCATGTCTATGGAAGAGGCGAAGGAATATGCGGCTCAAATGGATGTATTATATACAGATACATGGGTGGATATGGAATTCTTTAATAATCCTGAATATCAACAGCAGAAAGAGGAAACATTGGCAAAGATGATGCCATATCAGATAAATAAAGATTTTATTGCCGGAGGTAAGGCAAAGGTTATGCATGACATGCCGATGCATGTTGGTTACGAGATTAGCCAGGATGTGGTAGATGAGAATCTTGACTTTATTTTAGATCAGGCTGAGAATCGTCGCCATGCTGAAAAAGCGGTTATGGTTACCTTATTAACGAAATAATTAAAAAATAAAAGTACTTGTGAAAAGTCTACAGATTTAGAAAAAATATTTAAAATTTAATCTGTAGGCTTTTTGTTTTCCTGATTTATGCCGATATTATATAATAAGTATAAGTGGATGGAATGATTCATTATATAAATAATTATTGAGGCAGGTGATTCCCATGGCATTATTAACCAAATTATGTATTCCGGAAATTACATTGGCACCGGATATGATGTCTGCAAAGTTAAAACTTCATTTAGATGAGAATGGACAGGAATTATCTGTTGATGATTTAAAGGAACTGTTGGTTGCCCGAAATGCAAAAACCGGAATTGATGAAGAAGCAATCAGTGGAATGATTGAACATAATATTTATGAAATATTTGTTGAAGTTGCAAGAGGGAAGGCACCTATCAAGGGGAAAGACGGATATTATATTTTTCATGTAAGCAATCCGGAAGAGCAAAATGGTCCAAAGGAATTAGAAGATGGTACGGTAGAGTATGTACATACAAATGAATATACCATAGTTGAAGATGGTGATTTACTGGCAGAGTATATTCCGGCAACAAATGGTGAATATGGATATACCATTGATAATGGTATGCGTACGCCTACCCGGGGCAAGGAACTGCCTACAATTAAAGGAAAAGGATTTCGTGTTGAGGATAATAAGTATTATGCTACCGCCCATGGTAAGATTGATATATCAGAAACCGGTATTCATATAACTAACCTTTTAGAGGTAAAAGGGGATGTAGATATTAGCTATGGGCATATTCAGTTTGATGGTGATGTTTTTATCCGGGGAGATGTAAAATCCGGAATGATGGTAAGGGCAACGGGAAATATAGAAATTAAGGGACATGTAGGTAATTGTTATATAGAGGCAGGAAAGAATCTAACCCTGTCAAATGGTATGCAGGGAAAATTCTCCGGAAAATTAAAGGCGGGTGGAGATATTTTCTGTAAGTTCTTTGAAAATTCACAGGCTCAGGCAGGAGGAAATATTACCTTAAGAACTTCCATGAATTCAAAGCTTGCTGCCGAAGGTAAGGTTGTTGTTGAAGGAAGGGAATCGGTAGTTTTAGGCGGGTCTGTTCATGCGATTCAGGGAATGGAAATAAATGAGGCAGGAAATGAAAATGAAATTCCTACCACACTGGTTGCAGGGGTTCTTCCGGAAACCATGAATCGAGATGTGGAATTAAAATATCTGATTGAGAAGGTAGAGGGAGAAGTGGAATTGTTAGACCGCTCTGCAAGAATCTTAGAACGAATGGAAAAGACCAAGGCGACAAAGGAAAACAGTGCCAGAAGAATGAAAATTATTCAGGCAAAGGTAATTAAGTCTACAGAATTAAAAAGATATAAGGATGAGAAAATCAGAAGTGAAGCCTTGATTCAAAGCGGTAAAGATGCCAATATTGTGATTTCAAATGTAGTATATCCGGGCTGCCGGATTGAGATTGCGGGAAATGGTATTAGCGTCAAGGAACAGCTAAAACATGTTAAGTTTGTACTGAGGGAAGGTAATGTGGAGGCAAACTTACTGTATTAAAAAGAATATTTTACAAATACAGGTGTTATATGATAGAATGAAGGAGCATGTATGAAACTAGATATTGTGTTAAATGCAATGGCCATTATCTTGTTCTTGGGGTTTAGTATGGCGGCACTCATTGCATTTTCGACCATTGACAAACAGAAAGAAATTACAATCCCCAGTAGATACGGGCGTAATACGGGACCCTTGGAGATTGTGTATGTGAATGTGGGTCTTTTGCTGGTTGCTGTTATGATGATGTTTCACAACTACCGTTTTTTGCCTGCATTAATCGTTTTTGTGTTATTAATATTATTTAACAGCCGTATGCAAAGTGGAATTGCTCCTGTTGGTGTATTTATTGGCACAACATTTCTTGACTGGAAGAATATTGAAGGATATAGGATTGTGAATGACGAGATTAGCACAATAAAGGTTTTGGTATATGGAAATCGAAAATGCTATGTACTTCGTTGTGATAAACAACAACGAATGGAAATGGAATCCTATTTTGAAGAGAATAATATTCCAATCAAGAGTAATTAGGGGGCATATCATGAGACATTTAATTGATCCAATGGACTTAAGTACAGAAGAGATTGACCATTTGTTAGATTTGGCAGATGATATTATTGCAAACAAAGATAAATACAGTAGGGTATGTCAGGGTAAGAAGCTGGCAACCTTGTTTTTTGAACCGAGTACAAGAACCAGATTAAGTTTTGAAGCAGCTATGATGGAATTAGGAGGTAATGTACTTGGTTTTTCTTCTGCTGATTCCTCTTCTTCCACAAAGGGAGAAAGTGTAGCTGACACAGTTAAGGTAGTTTCCTGTTATGCTGATATTATTGCAATGCGGCATCCAAAAGAGGGTGCTCCTTTGCTGGCATCCATGAAATCCGATGCACCAATTATAAATGCCGGGGACGGAGGACATAATCATCCAACCCAGACCTTAACGGATTTATTAACCATAAGACGGGAAACAGGTTCTTTAAGTAATTTTACAATTGGATTTTGCGGTGATTTGAAATTTGGACGTACGGTGCATTCCTTAATAAAAGCTTTATCCCGTTATGATAATATTCATTTTATTATGATATCTCCCCAGGAACTGGAGATACCGGAATATTTAAAGGAAGAAGTTTTTGATGGTAAAGGTATTGCATTTGAACAGGTGAGAACCATAGATGAGGTAATAGACCGGTTAGATATTTTGTATATGACCAGAGTTCAGCGGGAACGTTTTTTTAATGAGGCAGACTATATTCGGTTAAAGGATACCTATATTTTGGATATGCCTAAGTTAAAGCATGCAAAGGATAGTTTGCGTATTTTGCATCCCTTACCTCGTGTCAATGAAATTGCAGTAGAGGTGGATGATGATGAAAGAGCTGCATATTTCAGACAGGCATTAAATGGAAAGTATGTAAGAATGGCGCTGATTATGACATTGCTGGGCATAGAAAAGCCTGAATAAACATATGGGAATTATAATATGCCCGTAGTGGGAAATGGAGGATGAGCTATGAATATTGACGGAATACATAACGGCATTGTGTTAGATCATATTACCGCAGGAAAAGCAATGTTAGTATATAAGTATTTGGGACTGGATAAATTAGATTGTTCGGTTGCCATTATTAAGAATGTAAAAAGCAACAGAATGGGAAAAAAGGATATCTTAAAGATTGACCATCCGGATTATGATATTGATTTGGATGTGCTAGGTTATATTGATCCGGGTATTACCATTAACATTATTAAAGACGGCGAGCGTGTGGAGAAGAAAAAAATTGGTTTGCCGGAACGAATTGTCAATATTGTAAAATGCAAGAATCCCCGTTGTATCACTACAACAGAGCAGGGAATAAAACAGATATTCAAGCTGACAGACGAGAAAAGACGTATCTACCGGTGTGCATATTGTGAGGCAGAAAATCAGGGCGAACGTATAAAGTGGTAATTTGGAAAATATTACAAATTTAAAAAAATGTTTACAAATTTGTTAAGCATGCTATAATTATAACGATTATGTCCGATATAAGGACAAACCTATAAGAGGTGAATTATGGAGCAGTATATAATTAAGGGAGGCAATCCACTGGTTGGAGAGGTTTCCATTGCAGGAGCAAAGAATGCAGCCTTAGGTATATTGGCAGCAGCAATTATGACCGATGAAGAGGTTGTGATTGAAAATGTTCCTAATGTAAGAGATACAAGAGTGCTTTTGCAGGCAATTCAGGGAATTGGTGCAAGGGTTAATTATATAGATGAGCATACAGTAAGAATTTGTGGAGGAACTATTAATCCTTTGGCGGATAATTGTGTGGATGATGAATTTATTCGTAAGATTCGTGCATCATATTACCTGCTTGGTGCTATGCTTGGTAAGTACAAAAAATCCAGCGTTGCTTTGCCGGGAGGCTGTGCCATTGGAAGCCGTCCAATTGATTTACATATCAAAGGCTTTGAAGCTTTAGGCGCTAAGGTAGATATAAGCAGCATGATTCATGTTGAGGCCAAGGAGCTGGTTGGAGCAAACATTTATATGGATGTGGTTTCAGTTGGTGCAACCATTAATGTTATGATGGCGGCAGCTCTTGCTAAAGGTAAGACCATTATTGAAAATGCGGCAAAGGAACCACATATTGTTGATGTTGCAAACTTTTTGAACAGTATGGGTGCCAATATTAAAGGTGCCGGTACAGATGTGATTCGTATTACAGGTGTTGAGAAGTTAAAAGGGACGGAATATGCCATTATTCCTGACCAGATAGAGGCAGGTACTTTTATGGTGGCTGCTGCAGCTACAAAAGGTGATATTACAATTAAGAACGTTATTCCGAAGCATTTAGAAGCTATTTCCTCAAAATTGAAGGAAATCGGTGCTGTTGTTATGGAGTATGATGATGCTGTACGGGTGGTAAGTAATCATAGATTAAGACCTACTAATATTAAAACGTTACCTTATCCCGGATTTCCTACGGATATGCAACCTCAGATGGCGGTTATTCTGGCTTTGTCAGAGGGTACTTCCGTTATTACGGAAAGCATTTTTGAAAGCCGGTTTAAATATGTTGATGAATTATTCCGTATGGGTGGAAGGATTAAAGTAGAAGGAAATGTAGCTGTTATTGAAGGTGTGAAAGGTTTTGTTGGTGCAAAAGTTGTTGCTCCTGATTTAAGGGCCGGTGCAGCACTTGTAATTGCTGGATTGGTTGCGGAAGGATTTACAGTAGTTGATGATATTAAATATATCCAGAGAGGTTATGAGGATTTTGCAGAAAAACTTCGGAATCTTGGAGGACAGATTGCTGTAGTAGAAACTGACAAAGATATTCAGAAATTTAAATTAAAAGCTGTATAATCTGCAATATATTTTCTAGTGATTATAACTGATACCATAGTGTTTCAATTATAAGGAGTTTTACAGAAGAATTATAAGGGTGTTATCATTAATTTAATTAGTGATAACACTTTTTTATTGGAGGTTAATATGGACAGGATTCTTTTGTTAAAGGGGAAGCAGTGCTGCTATAGTAAAGTAAAAGATTATTTGGAGTTAAGCGGATATGAAGTGCTGCAGGGTGTACTTGAAGAAATTGACGGATGTAAGCTTTCCTTTCAAATTGCTAAAGTTATTTTAATTGAAGGGGATGAAATTGAAAGCTATATTCCTGCTTGTGTTAAGGTACGGGCCCTTACTAACAAGCCCATTATTATTTTATCATCCCGGGGAGAGGAGTGGGAGAAGGTTAAAATGTTTCAATCGGGAGCGGATGACTATCTGGTAAGTCCCTATTTGCAGATGGAGTTAATGGCAAGGATTCGGGCTCATATTGATCGTTATAAGAGACTGACCCAGCCTGTTGGCATTATCAGGATAAGGGACATGGTGATTAATATTTTTACAAGAAAGGTATTTATGTGTGAAAAATACATTCCTTTAAGGTTAAAAGAGTATGATATTCTGTTATATCTTGCACAGCATCAAAACCGTGTAGTTACAAAGGAGGAAATATATCATGTAATATGGAAGACAGATGAGTTTGTGAACTCATATAGTAATACAGTTGCTGTCCATATTAAAAGAATTCGGGAGAAAGTGGAAGAGGATGTGGATAATCCCCAATATGTACAAACAGTATGGGGCGTTGGTTACCGCCTTATCGGCCCGGGTCCGGATTGACAGATTGGAAAATTCGTATTAGCATAACTTTAATATCATTAAAAATGAGGCAGGTGCGAAATGAAAATTGAAATATTATTTGAAGATAAGGATATAATTGTATGTATAAAACCTTATGGAGTTCCTTCACAGGGAGATAAGAGCCGGGATACAGATGTATTATCATATTTAAAAAATTATATTTATGAAAAGGAAGAGTTAGAGGAAGAACCTTATCTGGCTTTGGTTCATCGTCTTGACCGTCCTGTTGGCGGGATTATGGTATATGCAAGGACACAGGAAGCGGCAGCAAACTTGTCTGATCAGGTTCAGGATGGACGAATGATAAAGTTTTATCAGGCGGTTGTAACAGGTGAGATGCCGGATGACATGGGAACTTTGGAGGATTATATTTTAAAGGATGGAAAAACGAACACTTCCCGAATTGTGAAGAAAGGAACAAAGGGTGCCAAATATGCAGCTTTGCAATATGAGGTGCTGGATGTATTTGAAACAGATCAGGGAATATTGACTTATCTGTTAATTGAGCTGATAACAGGAAGACATCATCAGATTCGTGTGCAGTTGGCAGGACGGGGTGTAGGAATATACGGAGATACAAAATATAATCCTGCATTTCAGAAAAACAAGAAAAAATATCAGCAAATAGCTTTGTTTGCTACAAGACTTGAATTTGACCATCCAACCGGCGGACAACATATGGTATTTAAGTGTGAGCCGGAGGGAGATGCTTTTGATGTCATTGAACTGGATGAATTCTAAAATAATATAGGAGTTAAGATTAGGTGGTAAACGTAATGAAAATAAAAATGCCTGCAAATGCCAATTTCATAATTCATACATTACAGGATGCCGGATATGAAGCATATATTGTTGGAGGCTGTGTGCGTGATGCCATACTTGGAAAAGAACCGGATGACTGGGATATTACAACATCCGCAAAGCCTGAGCAGGTAAAAAACTTATTTAAACGAACAGTTGATACAGGGATCCAGCATGGTACGGTAACGGTTGTTATGAAAAATGCTGCTACAGGAAAACTGGAAGGCTATGAGGTTACAACCTACCGGGTGGATGGAAAATATGAGGATCACAGACGTCCTGCTGAGGTTACATTTACGGCCAGTCTGGTTGAAGATATGAAGCGCCGTGATTTTACCATTAATGCAATGGCATATAATGAAGATGAAGGTGTTATCGATCATTTTGACGGAATGGGAGATTTAAATAAAGGAATTATCCGGTGCGTTGGAAATCCAAAGGAAAGATTTGATGAGGATGCGTTAAGGATTCTTCGGGCAGTTCGTTTTGCTGCCCAGCTGGATTTTTCCATTGATGAAAAAACCAGAGATGCCATAGCGAATCAGGCTGTCTTTTTAAAAGATATCAGTGCAGAGCGTATACATGTGGAATTAACAAAATTACTGGTTTCAAATCATCCGGAGAGATTACAAATAGCCTATGAATTAGGTGTTACGAAGGTTGTTTTGCCGGAATTTGATAAAATGATGGAAACCCCACAGAATAATCCCCACCATTGTTATAGTGTTGGCGAGCATACTTTACAGGTGGTTAAGGGCGTAAAGCCTACAGAGACATTAAGATGGGCTGCGCTTCTTCATGATGTGGCAAAGCCGAAATGCAGAACCAGCGAAGGTGAAAAGGACCATTTTTATGGACATAATGTAGAAGGGGAAAAAATGGCAGGGAATATTCTCCGACGTTTGAAGTTTGATAATGATACTATGAATCGTGTGAAACGTCTGGTGTATTGGCATGATTATGGCATGGGTCAGATTCCTTCATTGAAGTCTTTTCGTAAAGCATTAAGCAAAATGGGAGAAGATTTGTTTGAGGAATATGTAGATATTAAAAGAGCGGATATATTAGGACAAAGTAATTATAAACGGGATGAGAAGCTTGAGAATCTTAAGACCCTGCAGGAATATTATAAAGAGGTGAAGCTAAAACAACAGTGTTTATCTTTAAAAGAACTTGCCTTAACAGGTAAGGATTTAATCGGTGTTGGGATGAAACCCGGAAAAGAGATAGGAATCATACTTTCTTACCTGTTAGATTGTGTTTTGGATAATCCGGAGTTAAACAAAAAGGAGATTCTCTTAAAATTGGCTATGGACAAATTTGATATATAGTGATATTTTCCCCTCCCCCTTCATAAGATGAAGGGTAAAGGAGGGGAATTGTTATGTCGGAAAAGCTTGCAGAAGTATATGAACAATATGATATGGAGATTCTGTCTTCCAAAAAAGGGCGAGGTTCCACCATTCTTACTACATCTAAAGGGCTTCGTATCTTAGAGCCTTTCAGAGGAAATATTACCAGATTGGAACAGGAGTATATTTTAAAACAATTATTATTAAAGCATGGTTGTACAAATATTGACTCTATTTTCCTGAATAAAGATGAACAACTATTATCTTATGATAAATATAGACAGCCTTTTGTATTGAAATTACATTTTGAGGGTGATGAATGTGATATGCATAAGGAAGAGGATATTATTAAGGCCATTAAGACTTTGGCACAATTTCATATTTACGGCAGGGAAATCATAAAGGAGTTTAATGAGGAATGGAAAATCCATTTGCAGGAAAAAGAGGAACACAGAATAGAAGAAATCAGGCAGGCAATTGATAATGGCGAAGATTTGGAAAAACTGGCAAGTCTTTATGAGATTAGTGAAGAAGCCCTTAATAAAGTACTTTCATTAAATTCAGAAGAAAATATGAAAGAGAAAATTATAAGTCATAATAAAACCTTGGATCATGATACAAAAAAGAGCTATGGGATAGAAAATGTTTTTGAACGGCACAATATGGAAATGAAAAAAATCCAAAAATATATTAGCAGGGTTAAAAGAAAAAATGAATTTGAAAAAACGTATCTAAGGGTATATGATGGATTTTTTGACAAAGGTGTAAAATGTCTTGAAATGTTATATGGCATGTCGGGTGAACTGGTATGTAATGCCGGAGGCTTTGTGAATCTTCACTATGGTATCTGTCATGGAAGTTATAACCAACATAATGTTATTATCGGGGAGGACGTCAATGCAATTGTACATTTTGAACGTTTCTCTAAGGGGAATCAGTTAAATGATTTATATCAGTTTGCAAGGAAGGTAATGGAAAAAAACCATTTTGATTATGAGTTACTGCAAGTAATGTTTGAGGCTTATAAGGAGTATATTCCTCTTAATGGGGAAGATTACCGGTATATGTATGTCCTGTTTGCATATCCTGAGAAGTTTTGGAAAATAGCAAACAGCTACTATAATACCAATAAAGCATTTTTATCTCCAAAATATATGGAAAAACTGGATACGGTTATTCTTCAGGAGGAGGAAAAGCAGGCATTACTTAATACATATAGGGAGAAAAACCATCTTTTCAATTAGGGTATTATTGGCTATAATGATACACAGTTAATGATAAAATCGTTTTGGGAGAATAATGTGCAAATGATAAAAAAAACATATGTGAGATATATTATATATTTTTGTTTTCTCCTCCTGATGCTAACGGGTTGTAATAAGGATAAAATTGTGGCACCTGTTTATGATGATTCCTTAGAGCCTGCAAAGGAGGAGTCGGCTTTTTGTATCGTTACCGGTATTGATGATGTGAATGGGAAAATAACTCTTAAATCGGTAAGCTATGCCACAGAGTATGAGTTAAGTTTTACGGGTGGAACAGATGTCCGTGATAAATATGGTGATTTGCTTTCCATGTCCGGTGTGAATCTGGGAAGTGTGGTAGATATTGTTTATGATGCAAACCGTAATAAACTGTTGTCTCTGGCTATTAGCGGTAATGATAAGATACAGGAATTAAAGGAAATATCCGGTGCCGGTATTGACTATGATGCAAATACCATTCGGTTTGATAATCAGACATATGATTTGGGGAAAAATGTATGTGCTTTTTCTGATAACCGGGAGATTGGGTTAAATGAAATATGTACAGAGGATCAGTTGACAGTCTGGTTATATAATAATCAGGTTTGCTCTATATATGTTGATTTGGGACATGGATATGTAAGGCTTTCTGATTACGAGTCCTATATAGGAGGAACTGTAGAGATTGGATATGATGTTATTGTGCCGGTAACAGAGGATATGTTACTTACTGTCCGGGAGGGTGATTATACATTACGTATTTCAAAAGGAAATGACAGTGGAACAAAAGAGGTTACGGTAGTTAAGAATCAGGAGGTTATTTTATCTTTAAAGGATATTGCGATTGAACCAAAGGAGACTGGCTCGGTGTTATTTGAGGTGACGCCTTCTGATGCTGCAGTTTATATAGATGGGAAAAGAGTAAATACAGAAGGGGCAGTTGATATTGTATACGGAAAGCATAGTATTTATATCCAGGCAGAAGGATATCATTCCTATAGTGCATCCTTTAATGTGAACTATGCTTATAAGGTGAAGAAATATACTCTTGAGAAGGAAGATTCCAAGAGTGGAGATTCAAGTGAAACCGGTTCAAATACAACCCCTGTTACAACAGAGGCAACTACCGAGAAAAGTTCAGATACGAAAAACACAACCGGTAAGAAGACATCTAATAAAGTTACGGTATCAAAACCCATTGGTGCCAATGTATATTTAGATGGGGAATATGTAGGAGTTGCACCAATTTCCTTTACAAAAGTAACAGGAAGTCATATAATTACTTTAAGTATGTCCGGATATTTATCCAAGAGTTATACCGAAACATTTACGGATGATGGAGCGGATAAGAATTTAGACTATGAAGCACTGACATCGATTGCCAGTCTGATTGAATAGATTTGGTAAGTGTGATAACGTGTATGGAAGCTTTTGTAAAATGCAAAAGTTTTGGAAGAAAGGAGACACAAATGGATTACAAGCAGATTTATGAGGAGTGGATGAATAATCCATACTTTGATGAAGAAACAAAAAAAGAACTGGCAGCAATTGCAGATGATGAAAAAGAAATTAAAGAAAGATTTTACGCAGATTTAGAGTTTGGCACGGCAGGACTTCGGGGAATTATAGGAGCCGGTATTAATCGTATGAATATTTATGTTGTACGTCGTGCAACCCAGGGTCTTGCTAATTATATAAAGAAACAGGGTGGAGAAGAGAAAGGTGTTGTTATTGCATATGATTCCCGTAGAATGTCTCCGGAATTTTCTGAAGAAGCAGCCCTTTGTCTGGCAGCAAATGGAATCAAGGCATATCGTTTCGAGTCTCTTCGTCCGACACCGGAATTGTCCTTTGCTGTACGTCATTTAGGATGTATTGCAGGTATTAATGTTACAGCAAGTCATAATCCTCCTGAATATAATGGTTATAAAGTATATTGGGAAGATGGTGCACAGATTACGCCCCCTCATGACGGTGGTATTATGGATGAGGTAAAAGCCATTACGGATTTATCTACATGTAAAACCATGGATAAAGAAGAGGCAGTCCAAAAAGGTTTGTATGTATCCATTGGTCAGGAAGTTGATGATGTGTATATTGGAGAATTGAAGAAATTGGTTCTTCATCAGGATTGTATTGATAAATATGGAAAAGATATAACCGTAGTATATACACCTCTTCATGGAACAGGTAATATTCCTGCCAGAAGAGTATTAAAAGAAATTGGTTTTGAGAATGTATATGTGGTTCCTGAACAGGAATTGCCGGATGGAGAATTCCCTACTGTCAGCTATCCAAATCCGGAAGCAAAGGAAGCTTTTGAACTTGCTTTGAAGTTAGGAAAAGAAAAGGATGCTGATCTGGTACTTGCTACGGATCCGGATGCGGACCGTCTAGGTGTGTATGTTAAGGATAGTAAGTCAGGAGAATATAAGTGTCTTACAGGAAATATGTCAGGCTGTCTGTTGGCTGAGTACGAGATTAGTCAGAAACTGGCAATTGAAGGTAGTCTGCCGGAAGATGGCGCTTTGATTAAGACCATTGTTACCACTAATTTAGCGGATGAGATTGCAAAAGCATATAACATTCGTTTAATAGAGTGCTTAACAGGATTTAAATATATTGGACAACAGATTCTGGGATTTGAGACTTCCGGTGTTGGTACATATCTATTTGGATTTGAGGAGAGCTATGGTTGCCTTATCGGTACCCATGCCAGAGATAAAGACGCAATTGTTGCAACCATGGCACTTTGTGAAGCAGCAGCATACTATAAGAGCCAGGGAAAGACCTTGTGGGATGCAATGATTGATATGTATGAAAAATATGGATATTGTATTGATGCAATTCAGTCAGTAGGATTTAAAGGCATTGAAGGTCTCCAAAAAATTCAGTCTATTATGGCAACATTACGGGAGAATACACCGGTTAAGATTGGTAAGTATGAGGTATTGTCTGCAAGAGATTATAAATTTGATACCATTAAGGATATGAAGACTGGGGAGGTTAAACCTACCGGTTTGCCAGTTTCTAATGTGCTTTATTATGAGCTGTCAGAGGATGCATGGTTATGTGTAAGACCGTCCGGAACAGAGCCGAAAGTAAAATTCTATTATGGTGTTAAGGGCAGTTCATTAGAGGATGCACAGGCATTATCTGATGAAATGGCAAAAGAAGTACTTGCAATGATTGATTCAATGAATGTTTAGTTTTTGTTGAAGCAATATATAAAAAAGATGTCAAGACAGTGTTTTGACATCTTTTTTTATGGTAATAGGAATATACATAGATATTAATATTCGTTTTTGATTTTTGTAGCATAGTAATGCACAAATTCGGTTAGGGTTGGAACGCCTTTTTCGGAGCGGATGTTAGCTTTGTAATTTTTTAATAATGTATCTATGTCTGTAGTGCCCCAGGCTTTGTTAATTGCATTTTGCATTGCACGATCCACACTGGAGAAGGTTTTTCCATACTTTGCTCCGATTTCTGTACTTAGGTTTGCCTTTTTTCCGTCAAGAACCAGTAAAATGGCGTCTGTAAGGTAATTATAACCTACGGCTTTTGGACTGATGCCGATATTATCAAGCTCCATATTAATAATACGTGTCAGACGTTTTTTTCGTTGATCTTCTGATTCTGTTATGTCATAATCAGGATTTTGCTGATGAAGATTATTTTGTATAATATCCTTCATCATTTTAAGAAAATCGATGACATTTTGTTCGGAATAATCCTCCGTGTGCTTTGTCATAATAAAATCTGCACCGTACTGACGTGCATATTCATAGGTTGTTGAACTGGTTACATTTGTTGTAACTAAAATATAAGGTTTTGATTTTATATTAAGATTACGGAGATCCTGCAGGAAGGTCAATCCGTTTCCCTGTCCCTCGTGAAGCTCCAAATCGAGAATGATTGCATCCGGTAATAGATTTTCCGCATATTCAATTGCCCTGTAGGAGTTATTGGTAATTGCGGCTATGGATACCCCTTCGGTTATGGCAACGTAGTCAGCCAGTTTTTTGCAGGTTGTAATATCATCTTCGACTATTAATATCGTTAAGTCTCTTTCCATTTCATTACTCCTTTGTTTTATCTTATTGTATACCATGATACATGGATATTATACGTCATTTTTCTACAAAATCCAACATAAATTATCAACAAAATACAATTTTTTTCTTTTGTGTTTTTAATTTGGTAATTTTAACGTATTAAATTCATAAAATCATAAATTTATATTTGTGTACATACACTGTAACAACAAGTTTGAAGAGGATGAATCCTTGAAAGCATATATTGAAGAAAGAGCTATTAAAATTGGAACTTATATTATGGATTCCAATGCAACAGTAAGACAAACTGCAAAGAAATTTGGCGTATCAAAATCTACGGTACATAAGGATGTGGCAGAAAGGCTTATTTATATTAATCCTGCACTGGCAGGAGAAGTAAGAAAGGTTTTGGATGTTAATAAAGCAGAACGACATATTCGTGGAGGTATGGCAACAAGAGAAAAGTATTTGCACTAATGGATAAAATCTAATATAATAGAGCATATATGTTTTGTAATCAAGTAATTAGATGAAAGAGGTTATGATAAGGATGAAATTTATACACATGGCAGATGTTCATCTTGGAATTGCTCCTGATAAAGGTAAGGCTTGGAGTGAAGCAAGAGAACAGGAGATAAAAGATACTTTTGTTAAAGTGATTGAAACTGCACAGGAAAAGCAGGTAGACCTTATTTTGATTGCGGGAAATCTGTTTCATGTACCCCCTTCAGAAGGTATGATTCGGGATGTGGATTATATCTTGTCAAAACTGACAAAAACCAAAACTGTTATAATGGGTGGAAGCAGTGATTATATCGCACCGGACAGTCCAATGGCAAATTACAAATTTTCATCCAGAACAATTTGTCTGTCTCCGGATAAGATCAGCAATGTTTATATGAAGGATTTGAATGTATGCGTAACAGGATTTTCCTATAAAGAGAAAGAGAATCCCGATGATATTTTGAATCACATTAAACCTGCCAAGCAGGGAGCAGTTAATATTTTGCTGGCTCACGGTGGAGATGCACAGCATTGTCCATTTAATAAAAAGAATCTTCGGGAATCTAATTTTGATTATATCGCACTGGGTCATGATAGAAAACCTGAAATAATAAAGGAAAATGCAGTTATTATGGCAGGCTCCTTGGAACCCATTGATTATACAGATACCGGCGCCAGAGGTTATGTGTATGGAGAAATAGAGGATGGTGTAATTAAAACAGAGTTTATTCCTGTTGCACAGCGGTCATATATTAATTTATTGATTAATATTAAGCCTGACCATACACCACCGATGATTTTAGATTTGGTAGACCGGCAGATTCGTAATATTGGAGAACAAAATATTTATCGTATTTTGGTGAAGGGTCATAATCATAATAATGATGTGTTTGATTTTTCATCCATCGCCCAGAAATATAATGTATATGAAGTGATTTCTGAGGTGTCAGAGGAATTTGATTTAAATAAAATTTATGAAGAGAACCAAAATAATCTGATTGGAAAGTTTATAAATCAGCTTTCAGATAATTATTATGGAGATGAGATATGCAAGAAGGCCGTTCATTACGGCTTAGATGTTTTACTTAAGACGGGAGAACAGTAATATGAGAGTAAATAAATTACATTTACAGGACTATGGACAATTTCATGAGAAAGATATTACATTGGCTTCCGGAGTTAACGTATTATATGGAGCCAATGAGGCCGGTAAATCCACGACAAAAGATTTTGTGGTAGATATGCTGTATGGTATTGAGGATGAGGATGCATTTGGAAATCCCAATGATCATTATGAGAAGAAAAAACCCATAGGCAAGGATGTTTACCGGGGTTCTATGGAGGTTTCTATTGATGGAACCAAGTATTTGATTAACCGTGATTTTGATAAGAACCATAAGGAAACATTGGTGAAGAATCTGGAAACAGGTAGTGATGTACCATTGGCAGTACCCCACAGTCTGGTTGGGACATTATTTGAAACAGACAGAAGTACGTACCTTAACACTTTATGTATCAGTCACGTAGGCGTGGCAACTGATAATACCATTGTGGAGAAATTAAATAATTATATTGTGAATATGGCATCCACAAAAAGCGGTAATTTAGATGCTGTGAATGCAATTGTAGAATTAAAGAATAAAAAGGCTGAGTTCTCTAATGAGGAGTTAGAGAACAAAGAGCAGGAGCTTTCACAAAATCTTGATTTGGAACGGGACTTTGATGAAGAAATTAAGGCGGTTAAGGAAGAGTATGCTGCTGTTGAGGCAACGGGAAAGGAACCGGTTAAACTGCAATTTACACCCATAAAGAATCCTGCAACCGAGGAGAGGCTTCTTGAGGAGAAAGAGGCAGAAAAAGAGACTCAGGAATCAGGAGAAGCAGATGAGACGGAAGAACCGGAGGTTACTCTTAGCAAAAGAGAAAAAGATATTCTTATGCTGAAAAATATGGGGCCTAAGAGTGTTTTGGATAACGGTTTTGTAATCTTGTTTATTGGACTTTTACTGATGGCAGTGTTTGTTGGGATTGCATATGCAGTACCTGTGAATATACCTGAGATTAAAATGATAATCATGGGTGCGGGTATTTTCTTTGTATTGATCTTTTTAATTCAAATTTTTGTAAGACGTTCTAAATTGTATGCCTTATTGGAAGAGATTGAGATAGAACAGGGATTTGAAGAGGCAAAAACAGGATTTGTTGCCGGAGATAAAGAATCTGTTGCTGCCAAGCTTTCTGAACTGAAAGAGAGGGAAGAGGCATTGGTAAATGAAAGAAAGCAACAGGAAGAAACAATCAAAGAACTGACTGCAGTAAAGGAGCAGATACAAAAGAATGAGGTTGAACTTGCAGCAATAGATTTGGCAATCAAAACAATTCAGGATTTATCTGAGGAGATATATGCTTCCTTTGGAAGTATTTTAAATCAAAAAGTTTCCGATATAATCAGTAGGATTACCGGAGGTAAATATTCGGAAGTAAGAATTGACGATCAGCTGCAGATAATGGTAAAAAGTGGAAACACTTATATTAGTATGGATTATTTAAGTACCGGAACCATTGAGCAGATATATCTTGCTCTTAGAATGTCCATTGCGGATATACTGATTCCGGAGGATATGCCTATGGTAATGGATGATACGTTTATTACATATGACTATCAAAGAATGAAAGATGCATTGCGTTGTCTTGGAGAAAATATGAATAGACAGATTATTATATTTACAGGCAATCCTAGTATACAGGACATGTTTACGGAATTGGGAGTAACCAGTAATTATATATCAATTTAATTGAGAAGATTGTGTTTTAGAAACGAGGGAATGAAATGGCTGATAATAAGAAGACTTCTAACAGTAAGTCTACTCCGGAACAGAATACCAAAAAGGATTCTGCTAAAACAAAATCAAATAGGGAAGATAGTTCCAAAGATGATTTCAGGAAGGATAAAATTAAAAAGGATAAAAGGGACCGAAGAAGAAAACGTCGTAAGGTTCGTCGGATTATTTTAAGTTATCTGTTAATGATTTTTTTACTTGTAGGAGTCATTGGCGGTTATTATGCTTATGAAAAATTTGGTAAGAAATTATTGGCGTACCGGGAACAGGCAATTGAAATTGTAGAGAATTCCTCTGAGAGCACGTTCCGTCAGGACGAGACATCCGTTGTATATGATACAAATGGGAAAAAAATCCGAGAGGTTACAGGTGAAAAGGAGGTCTATTATAAGACCTATGATGAGATACCTGCATACTTTGTAGAAGCAATGGTGTCTGTTGAGGATAGGAGATACTATGAGCATAATGGTGTAGATTATGAAGGTATTGCCAGGGCAGCCTATATATTATTTAAGAATGATGGTAATATTACCCAGGGTGCCAGTACCATAACACAGCAGCTGGCAAGGGGTATTTTCTTAACAAATGAGGTCAGCTACGAAAGAAAAATAAAAGAAATATTTATAGCTTGGGAATTAGAGAAAAAATATAATAAACAACAGATTCTGGAATATTATTTGAATACCATATTTTTCTCCAACGGATATTATGGAATCGGAGCAGCATCAAAGGGCTATTTTGATAAAAGCTTAGATGAACTATCGGTATCGGAGGTTGCGTTCCTTTGTGCGATTCCAAACAGTCCTACCTATTATGATCCAAGAACTAATTATGATCATACAATTGAAAGAAGAAATAAGATTCTTAAGGATATGTATGGTCAGGGGTATCTCAATGAGTTGGAGTTAGAGCTTGCCCTTGAGGAAGATATTATTTTGGCAGAGCCTGAACAGATTAGTCATGATTATATTGAAACTTATACGAATTTCTGTGCAACAGAGGCCTTAATGGAGGCTGCCGGATTTAAGTTCCAGTACAAGTTTGACACAATTGAAGAGCAGCATGCTTATAATGAGGAATACAGAGAAGCATATGATACTTATTATGCTTCCCTATATACAGGCGGTTATCAGATATATACCTCCTTTGATCCGGCAAAACAGAGATTGTTACAGTCTACGGTAGATGAAGTGCTTTCTGTTGATGAGGAAAAAAATGAGGAGACAGGTATCTATAATTTACAGGGGGCTTCTACATGTATAGATAATTCTACCGGTCGGGTTGTTGCAATGGTTGGAGGAAGAACTCAAAATGAGATTCAGGGTTACAGCCTGAACCGGGCTTATCAAAGTGCCCGTCAGCCGGGTAGTACCATTAAACCATTAATTGTATATACACCTCAGTTAGAGAGGGGTTATACACCATCTACAGTTGTAGATGATACCGACTTTGAAGACGGTAATATGCCGGAGAATTCCGGTTTGTCATATTCCGGTATGACTTCTTTAGCAGCTGCGGTAGCTGCCTCAAAGAATGTAGTTGCCTTTCGATTATTTGGACAGCTGACACCGGAGGTTGGCGCAGATTATCTGTTAAATATGAATTTCAATTATTTAACAATTGAGGATCGGCATAATATGGCTGCCTGTCTGGGCGGTTTAACATATGGAGCAACAACTGTGGAAATGGCTTCAGGTTATGCAACCATAGAAAATGATGGTGAATTCCGTAAGCCAACATGTATTGTTAAGATTACAGATTCTAAGGGAAATGTAATTGTAGATGATAAGATTAAATCAAAGCAGGTATATGAATTAAATGCCTCAAGAATGATGACATCTATGTTAAAGGGGGTATTTACCGGAGGAACAGCAAGTGGTTTAGGAATTCCGGGAATGTCCTGTGCAGGTAAAACGGGAACAACAGATAACAACACGGATGGATGGTTCTGTGCATATACACCTTATTATACAACCAGTGTATGGGTAGGTTATGATACACCGCAGTCTACCAGAGGATTATGGGGATCTACATATCCGGGTAGAATCTGGCATAATTATATGACTGAGATTCATGAGGGACTTACAGATTTAGGCTTCCCGGATTATGAATGGGTTCGTTCTACAAAAGACTGGAAGGATACAAGATCAAGTTCTGAAATAAGCAGTGAGGAAGATTCGACTGATTTAAATAATCTTCAGGAGTTAACTACAGAGGTTGTGACTGCGGCACCATCAACTGAGGCGACGACCCAGGCAACCACACAGCCGGCGCCACCTCCTACTAGTCAGGAAACTACACAGACTACAGCAGCACCAACGGATCCACCTGTTCCTACAACACCTTAAAGACATTATTACAAATAACAAATCTCCAAAAGTCATAGCGTAGAATTGGCTTTTGGAGATTTTTTTTAATTAATTATGTGTTGTTAATAAATGACAGA
Organism: Lachnospiraceae bacterium; assembly: GCA_051880415.1. Taxonomy (GTDB): domain Bacteria; phylum Bacillota; class Clostridia; order Lachnospirales; family Lachnospiraceae; genus CAG-590. Next base: position 38,423 of record JBJENX010000085.1, read on the forward strand.
TTAGTAGTTTTCCCGAATTGTGTGCTTTTCACGATATTCTTTGATTCGGTCATTAATACGATCAGAAGGGTCTAAAATATCTGAAACAGATGCATCATGGTTTAAATGATCAATTAATAATGCAATGTACTTACTCATATCAGCAGAGGTATACCAGTCTCTTGTAAGTAATTCAGGTGGCTGGTAGGTAAGGTTAGTGGTAATCACTTTCTCAATAATACCATCAGCTTTTGCCTTGTCAAATACATCAAGACCGTTGGTAAATAATCCAAAGGTACATACACAAAATACTCTGCGGGCCTTACGGCTCTTTAACTGCTTTGCAACATCAATCATGCTTTCTCCTGATGCAATCATATCATCAATAATAATAACATCCTTGCCTTCTACGGAGTCTCCAAGAAATTCATGGGCAACAATTGGATTACGGCCATTTACAATGCGGCTGTAATCACGGCGTTTATAGAACATACCTACATCTACGCCCAATACATTTGCAAAGTAGATTGCACGATTCATGGCACCTTCATCAGGACTTATTACCATTAAATGCTCTTTATCCAATTCTAAATCGTTTGTGGTACGAAGTAATGCTTTTAAGAACTGGTAAGTCGGACGAATATTCTCAAACCCATGACGAGGAATTGCATTTTGTACCCGAGGGTCATGTGCATCAAAGGTTATAATATTATCTACTCCACAGTTAACCAATTCCTGTAATGCTTCCGCACAGTCAAGAGATTCTCTTCCGCTTCTTTTATGCTGACGGCTTTCGTATAAAAACGGCATAATAACCGTAATTTTTCTGGCTTTACCTCCACATGCAGCAATAATACGTTTTACATCGGCATAATGGTCATCAGGAGACATTGGAACCATTCTTCCATATAAGGAATATTCAAGACTATAATTTGTTACGTCTACTAAAATATATAAATCTTTACCTCGGATGGACTCTAACAATTCTCCTTTGGCTTCTCCGGAACCGAAACGTGGGCATGCGGCTTTTACGAGATATGAATCCTTCTCATAACCACTGAAGGCTATGGTGGATTTCTCCGTATTGTTTCTTGCCGCTCTCCATTTTGACAGGTAGGCATCTACCCGTTGCCCAAGGGCTGTACAGTTTTCCATTGCAACAATACCTAACGGGCCTACAGGAATCGTTGTTAATAAATTAGTGTCGTTTGGCATGATTATTTTCCTCCGTCGTTTTTCATTTGAAAACATTTATAATTAAATATTCGCCCGCCTTTTAACAAGACGAATATCATTACCATAAAAATTATATACCTGATATGAAGAAAGTATACGACTAATTATCCTATCACTATATCGCTGGGAAATTTCTTGTAATGTCAGGTTGGTTGATATGAGGGTTGATTTATTTTCCCTCATACGCGTATTTAATATATCATAAAGTTGTGAGGAAATAAATGATGTATTTATTTCTGTACCTAAATCATCAATAATCAGTAAATCACAGTCAAATAAATAATGGTAAAGCTTAGAGCTATAGGGATTATTATTTTTTTTCATCAATACATCGCTGCATACATCCTCAAATAAATGAACAGCACTTTGATATAAAACAGTATGGTTAGCGTCTAGAATTTCCTTTGCAATACAGTTTGATAAATAGGTTTTTCCTAATCCTGTACCTCCAAAGAATAGAAGATTACCACCTTGTTCTTTAAAATTATCAACAAAAGAATGTGCATGATTTAATATGCTTTTCATATTATCGTATGGTGTATATGGATGGGTACCATCAGATTCTTTGCTGTAATATTCTAAATTGAAATGCTCAAAGTTTTCAACCTTCAGGGTTTCTTCAATGGTGGATTGCTGATATAAGAAGGATAGGGAAGCCTGCTTAAAACAGGTACAGTATTCATTCCCAATTCGTCCTGTATCCTGACAGATTTCGCAGGTATAAATCGGCTTCAAATAGCCGGCATCATATCCGTGTCGTTTCAATAAATCTGTTTTTTCTTCGACTAAAAGAGCGTTTTGGGATTTCACATTCTCTACAGAAACATCTATCCCTTTCAATTTATTTCGGGCAGCGTCAATGGAAGATTGCGCAATGATTTCATCAATTTCCTCAATACGTGGAATTGCATGATAGATTTCTTCTTTTCGTTCCTGCAAAAGAGAACGGTTTTTAAATTGGTTTTCGTAGTACGTACTCATGATTTCATCGTATTGTGTGTCTGTTAATGCCATAATATCTCCCATTTTAAGCTTTTTTATTCGCTTCATTTAAGAAAAAAGTTTCAAATTCATCTATTTTATCGTTGGTAATGGAACGTTGTTGTTCTGCAATCTGGTTAACATTCTTTGAATTGTTTGACCGAAGATTCTTTTTCTTTTCCCATTCTTTGTCTAATGCTTCAATATCTGATAACTTATGTACGTTTTGTTTATGCCAGTTTTCCAATATACCATTTACATATTTAAAATTGGCAGACTGAGGGCTTGTAGAAATGGCTCGTCTACAGGCTTCCATAATAATATTTTTGTTAAATGAATATGTATTATACCAGGTATCAATATATGAAGTTTCTATTGGAGTAGGGACTCTTCTTGGAATTCCCAATTCTTTCAACACCGATACATATATGGAATTATAATTTTTGGCAATCGCTTTGGCATCGTCCACAGATGTGATTCCGGATTTATACCAGTCAATGGCCACAGCTTCTATATAACGACAGCTCTTTTTCCCTATGGTAACGCAATATTCAACAAGATATTCCAGTAAATCCGGTGAAAAGGACAGCTCTTCAAATATATAAAGGATAGAATTCACATCGGCCTGGGTTAGGGGTCTTGCAAAATATGTTTCTATTTGGAACAAAAGATTGCTGAAATCTTCGTCATTTGTTTTTTTATCTTCAATAAATGAAGGTTTGTATTTAACCTTTTCAGGAACTTCCGTTATTGGCTCCATATCCTCTTTTCCGGCTAAAACTTCCTGTTCTGCTTTATTTATAACGGATTCTTTGTTTTCATTATTTGGGTTGGGTTCCACACCCAGCATTGACAAAAGAGATTCTTCTTCCTGCTTTGATGATTTTGCAACTAAAGGAAGTAATGTAATTCCGGTTAATGTGTTTTCAGAATTATATTCTAATTGAAGGACGCCCTGTTTGATCCAGTATTTAATGGCCCGGCATATGTCTTTTTGGGTCAAATTAAAATGATCGGCAATATCAGAAATCGTTAATGCCCTTCCGCTGTTTAAAAGCCTTACTAAATATAAGTATACTTTAACAAATTCCCCGTTTGCTTCGGTCATGTAGTAGTCTATAAAAAAATTAGACACAGCAGAATATGTTTCATGATTTCTTGTTGTAATAGTAATTGTTTCCACTGTTTTTTCTCCCCTTTAAAATACTACAGACCTGTGATGAATCACCTCTAAAAATGGGTTTTCATCCCGACTGCTTCCACAGTATAGCACAGACATTTTGAAATGAAAATAGAACATCTGTTTACCAGTTGGAAGGGATTAAAAATGTGGAAAATGTGGAAAATGTGGATATCTATGTCTATGCCTCATAATATCCCAAAAAAATATCCACAACCTATATTGTTATATTGGAAAAATATAGGGTGTGGATAATGTGTATAACTAGATTCCAAGTAGCTCTTCGCCAATTAAATAGACGTCTCCGGCTCCCATGGTTATCAACAAATCATTTTTTTTGCAATTTTTTAATAAATAATTTTCAACTGCGGCAAAGGAACTGAAATATCTTGCATCTGTACCATATTCCCTAATGCGTTCCATTAAATCTTTGGATGAGATTTCGCCGGTATCTCTCTCTCTGGCTGCATAGATATCAACCAGTATAACATGGTCAAAGCCATGAAGAGCATCTGCGAATTCCTGTAATAATGCTTTTGTTCTGGTGTAGGTGTGGGGCTGGAACACAACCCATAATTCGTTGTGGGGCGTGTTTTGGGCAGTTGTTAATGTTGCCTTAATCTCTGTTGGATGATGAGCATAGTCATCAATAACAGTAACATTTCCAAGATTTCCCTTTAATTCAAATCGTCTGTGGGCACCGCCAAAACAATTAAGTCCCGCCATAACATGTTCATGACTGATACCAAGAATGTCAGAGACGGCAATTGCTGCAAGGGAGTTCATAACATTATGAATACCTCCGATGTTAAGGTGAATTCGTTCTGCTTCTTTTCCATTAACCATAAGGGTATAATTCATATGTCCCTTTTCGTCTGTTTCAATATTAACAGGATAATATGTATTGGAAGAGTCCATACCGAAGGTTGTGATATTACATTTCAAATCTCTTGTAATACGGGAAAGACAATCCATATCCCCATTTACAACTAAGAAACCATCATCCGGAAGATTTGTTGCAAAGGTATGAAAGCTTTCGATAATCTCATCTATGCCGCTGAAGAAATCCAAATGGTCAGCATCAACATTAAGAATGATACTTATATAAGGAAAGAATGCATGATAACTATTGGTATACTCGCATGCTTCCGTAACAAAATAGTCTGAAGAACCTACCCGTACATTTCCTCCGATGGAGTCAAGAATACCTCCTACGGAAATGGTTGGGTCAACATCAGCTTCCATAAAGATCTGGCTTAACATGGAAGTGGTTGTGGTTTTGCCGTGGGTACCTGACACGGCAACGGAATATTTGTAATTATTCATAATCTGACCAAGTAGCTGTGCTCTTGAAAGCATGGGAATATTCTTGCTTACACATGCAGCATATTCTTCGTTGTCCTCATGGACAGCAGCGGTATACACTGCTAAGTCAATATGATCCGTTATGTTTTCTTTGCTCTGGCCGATATTAATCATTGCTCCCATAGATATTAATTTATCTATAATGTCGGAACCTTTCATATCAGAACCGGTAATTGTAAATTGCTCTTTTAATAGAATCTCGGCAAGGCCGCTCATGCTGATACCGCCGATGCCAATGAAATGAACATGTATTGGTTTTTTAAAATCAATTTGATACATATGGATTAATCCTTCTTTCTTAAAATCAAATAAATTGGTTGTGTTTAATATTATAGAAATTAAACTTCATTAATATATAAGTATAATATAGAGGGGAAATATTTACAAGGAGCAATTAAACGCAAGCGGTCCCGGCTTGGAATCCAGTTTTCTCATCTGAAGCGTTCGTTACAGAGAAAACTAAGTGTATGTTTGAACTAATACTTGACTTTTTATATGCATTCTGCTATTCTTTTCTTTGCGACGCAAGTCGAGGCTTTTTTTTTTGTGTGCAAATTTTTCTGATTAACGCTTGAATTTGTACAGAAAAGAAAGTGTATATTAATATGACGGAGGTGGAAGTTGTGCGAGTAAAGATTACATTGGCATGTACAGATTGTAAACAGCGTAACTACGATCTGACAAAGGACAAGAGAGTTCACACAGAACGTATGGAACTTAAGAAGTATTGTCGTTTTTGTAAGGCTCATACCTTACACAAAGAGACGAAATAATTAACGGAGGTGAGTAAGATGGCAAATGAGAATGATACATCTTTCAAAAGAAGCTTTTTCACTGAGTTAAAAGCAGAATTCCGTAAAATTATTTGGCCGGAGAAGACTCTTCTTCAGAAACAGGCTGTTGCAGTAATTATTTCAGCAGTTACAATCGGCTGTATAATCTCATTGGTTGATTGGATTATGCAGATTGGTCTTAAGTATATTATAGGATAAGGTGGGTGAGCATATGGCAGAAGCAGAAAATAATAGCGAAGCGAGATGGTATGTTGCTCATACTTATTCAGGATATGAGAATAAGGTTAAGGCAGATATCGAAAAGACGATTGAAAACAGAAAACTGCAGGACCAGATTTTTGAAGTACTTGTTCCATTACAGGATGTAGTAGAATTAAAAAATGGTTCAAAGAAGGTAGTTTCTAAGAAATTATTCCCTGGTTATGTGCTTCTAAACATGATTATGAATGATGCTACATGGTATGTTGTTCGTAATACAAGAGGTGTAACAGGATTTGTTGGTCCGGGATCGAAGCCGGTACCATTAACTGAATCTGAGATGAAGAATCTTGGAATTCGTGTTCCGGAGATGGAAATTGATGTTGAAGTCGGAGATACGGTTAAGGCTGTGGCAGGTGCCTGGGAAGGTACAGTAGGTGTAGTTACCGATGTGAATACCGCTAAGCAGTCAGTTACAATTGAAGTTGATATCTTCGGTCGTGCCACATCTGTGGAAATCAGTTTTATGGAAGTTACAAAGATTGATTAATGAATCAAAAAAGTGGGAGGGTATATCCCGTTTGACCACATGAATTAGGAGGAAACAAACATGGCTAAGAAAGTCGAAGGTTATATTAAATTACAAATTCCAGCAGGTAAGGCAACTCCTGCACCACCGGTTGGACCTGCATTAGGTCAGCATGGTGTTAATATTGTTGAATTTACAAAGCAGTTTAATGCAAGAACAGCAGATCAGGGAGATATGATTATCCCGGTTGTTATTACAGTATATGCTGATAGAAGTTTTAGTTTTGTAACAAAGACTCCACCGGCTGCAGTTTTATTAAAGAAAGCATGTAAGCTTCAGAAGGCTTCATCTGTTCCTAATAAAACAAAAGTTGCTACTATTTCTAAAGCTGAGGTTCAGAAAATCGCAGAGCTTAAGATGCCGGATTTAAATGCAGGTAGCATTGAGGCAGCAATTAGTATGATTTCAGGAACAGCTCGTTCAATGGGTATTGTTGTTGAAGATTAATAAATAATAGTTTGATAGTGGGAGGGTCGCTCCCGATAATACCACAGGAGGTTTTTTAAGATGAAAAAAGGTAAAAGATATGTTGAAGCTAAGAAGCTTGTAGACAAGACACAGTTATATGATATTCCGGAAGCAGTTGCAATTGTTAAGAAGGCAGCAAACGCTAAGTTTGATGAAACTGTTGAAGCTCATTTAAGAATGGGTCTTGACGGACGTCATGCAGATCAGCAGATTCGTGGAGCTGTTGTTCTTCCTCACGGAACAGGTAAAACTGTTAAGGTTTTAGTATTTGCTAAAGGTGAGAAGATTGATGAGGCTCAGGCAGCAGGTGCTGATTACGTTGGTGGCGAGGAGTTGATTCCAAAGATTCAGAACGAAGGATGGTTGGATTTTGATGTTGTAGTAGCAACTCCTGATATGATGGGTGTAGTTGGTCGTATCGGTCGTGTACTTGGACCAAAGGGCTTAATGCCAAATCCAAAGGCTGGTACAGTTACTCCTGATGTTGCAAAAGCAATCGCTGATATTAAAGCTGGTAAGATTGAATACAGACTTGATAAGAACAACATTGTACATGTTCCAGTTGGTAAAGCTTCTTTCACTGAGGAGCAGTTAATTGACAACTTCCAAGCGTTAATAGATGAGATTAATAAGGTTAAGCCTGCAGCAGCTAAGGGTCAGTATATGAAGAGTGTAACTCTTACATCTACAATGGGACCTGGTGTTAAGTTAAACACTGTTAAGCTTAGCTAATTATTAATAATATGTAAGTACGTGAAAAGAGCCGGAATGAAGATTCCGGCTCTTTGTTATGCTTCAATAATCGGTTTTTCTCACTTTAAAAATTAGACAAGTACAGAAACTTCATGTAAAATAAGAGAGTATATTTTTTATTATTTATGATATAAATAAGGAATACTTTTTGATTGTAAATGGATAGGCAGGAGGTTTTAGAGTTTGGCATTGGAGGAACCAAAATGGAAAGAAAAGCATTATGCTTTTTTTCAAAATAGAGCATGTGAGTATTTTCCCTGTCATGCTGGTGTAAATGAAAAGGATTTTAATTGTCTTTTTTGTTATTGTCCTTTGTATATGTTAGGAAAAGATTGTGGCGGTAATTTTCAATATACGGAAAATGGAGTGAAGGATTGTACGAACTGTACCTATCCTCACATTCGGGATAATTATGGAAGTATGATTAACAGTTATTCACGGATTAGAGAACAGATGAATACCTTCCAATACCGGAATAAAAATCAGCAGTCTCTTCGTTGTGGTATAACAACAGGGACCTGTAGTGCGGCAGCAGCGGTAGCGGCGGCCACCCATTTATTATTGGGAATGGAAAATAAGGAGATTTCTCTTATTACCCCAAAGGGTACACCGGTGGATGTGGCTGTTCATAAAATTGCTGCTTCCCCGCATATGTGTGAATATATGGTAAGAAAAGACAGTGGAGATGATCCGGATGTAACCAATGATACACCGATTCATGTAAGGGTCGAAATGGTAGAAGACCTTTCAGTGCTGGGTAAATTTAAAACATTTTCAGATAAAGAATATCCCGGTATTTATCTTACAGGGGGAACAGGTGTAGGAAGGGTTACAAAAGCAGGCCTGGAACAGGAAGTGGGTATGCCGGCTATTAATGAAGTTCCAAGAAATATGATTTTTCAGGGCGTTTCTTCCGTTATACAACAGGCAGAGTGGAAAGGTACGATTCTGGTTACGGTTCTCGTACCGGAAGGTGAGGTTTTAGCTAAGAAAACCTTTAATGAGCGGCTTGGCATTGAGGGTGGTATCTCTATTCTTGGAACCAGTGGTGTTATTGAACCAATGAGCGAAAAAGCAATTATTGATACAATAGAGGTAGAGATTCGCCAGTTATCCCGTATGGGATATAAGGATCTTTTAGTGACACCGGGAAATTATGGACAGGCATATGCATCTAAGTATTTAGATTTGGATTTGACTAAAAGTGTGAAATGCAGCAATTATATTGGGGAGACCATAGACCTGGCAATATCCTATCATATGGAGCATTTCCTTTTGGTTGGCAATATCGGAAAGCTAATCAAACTGGCGGCAGGAATTATGAATACCCATTCCAAAGTAGCCGATGGACGGGGAGAAATCATGGCAATGCATACCGTTTTGTGTGGTGGTACGAAAGAAATGGCAGAAACCATTTTAAGCTGTGTTAACACAGACAGGATGTTAGATTATCTGGAAGACTGGAAACTAAAGGATGCAGTGCTGGAAAGTATATGCAATAAAATTGATGAACATATGAAACATCGTATTAAGGGTGCCATGACCTATGGCGTTATACTCTTTTCAGAGAAGTATGGGTATTTAGGTGCAACAAAGGATGCATTAGATTTGCTAAAAGAAAAGTAGGGGGAGAAAAGAATATGGTATATTTTGTGGGGGCAGGTCCCGGTGCAAAGGATTTAATTACGGTTCGTGGTAAGGAATTACTGGAACAGGCAGATGTGATTATATATGCAGGTTCTTTGGTAAATCCTGAGCTTTTGGAATATGCAAAAAATAATTGTGAAATCCATAACAGTGCATATATGACATTGGAAGAAGTGATTGAAACAATGGAAAAAGCAGAGGAAGAGGGAAAGACGACAGTACGTCTTCATACAGGAGATCCGGCAATCTTTGGAGCGATAAAAGAGCAGATGGATGAGCTGGAAAAACGGCATATTTCTTATGAAGTGTGTCCGGGTGTAAGCTCCCTGTTTGGTGCCGCGGCTTCTCTTAAGGTAGAGTATACGCTTCCGGATGTATCTCAAAGTGTAATTATCACAAGGGCACAGGGAAGGACAAAGGTTCCCCAAAAGGAAAGTCTTATCAGCATGGCCGGTCATGAGGCAACCATGGTTTTATATTTGTCTTCCGGCTTAGCAGGTAAGGTAAGAGAAGATTTAATAAAGGGTGGTTACAGGGAAGATACCCCTGTTGCAGTAGTATATAAGGCAACCTGGCCGGATGAAAAGATTATCCGGACAACACTTTCCTGTTTGCCGGAGGCAATGGAAAAAGAAGGTATTAAGAAAACGGCACTCATTATTGTTGGAGATGTTTTAGACGGTCAATATGAAAAGTCTAAATTATATGATAAAACCTTTACCACAGAATATAGAAAAGGGATTTTGGAATGAAATTACTGTTAATTAGCTGTAGTCAAAATGCATATGGGTTATCCGGAAAATTGGAGGAGCTTCTTAAGAAGGAAATGGATTGTGAAATTATTTCCGGAATAAAATGCAACGCATTGCCTTATGTTTCCATGGAGGAAAGTATAAAAGAGTTTGTGGGAAAGTGGTTTTATCAGGTAGATGCTATTTTGTTTATATGTGCCACGGGAATTGCAGTCAGAAGTATTGCACCTTATTTAACCCATAAGTCAAAGGATCCCGGGGTTTTGGTTATGGATGAAAGGGGAAAGTATTGTATATCATTACTATCCGGACATATGGGAGGAGGAAACCTTCTTACAGAAAAAATTGCCCGAATGGTAAATGCAGTTCCGGTGATTACCACAGCAACTGACATAGAAAATAAATTTTCCGTAGATACATTTGCAAAAGAACAGGATTTAACAATAGAAAACTGGAATCTGGCAAAGCAGGTGTCGGTGGCAGTTTTGGAAGAAAAGCCCATAGGATTAATTTCTTATAACGCAGGAGATGAAGCTGGGATTTCCCTTATAAAACAGTTAGAGGGAGCACTTATGGATAAAGCGCAAGGTGCAGTAAAGAAGGATGCACTGGGGGATATTAATCTATCCATTGATTATAGAATGAAGGCCGGTCATGATAATAATTGTTTATGTTTGATTCCAAAGGTACTGGTGTTAGGAATTGGCTGCAAAAAGAACACGTCTTTGGAACAAGTAAGGATAGCTGTAAGAAAAAGCTTTCAGGAAAATAATTTATATGAGGCGGCCATCTCCAAGGTGGCAAGTATTGATTTAAAAAAAGAAGAACCGGCACTTATAGCCTTTTGTCATGAGAGAAAGATTCCCTTTATAACATTTTCCTCGGAGGAGCTTTTAGAAGTAAAGGGAGATTTTGCCTCATCCTCCTTTGTGGAATCCGTAACCGGTGTAGACAATGTATGTGAACGAAGTGCATTGGCAGCCTGCGGGGAATGTGGTGGAAGAATACTTGTAAAAAAGACTGTTTATGATGGAGTTACGATTGCAGTAGCGATAGGTGAAATAATATGAAGCATTTGTATGTAGTAGGAATTGGCCCCGGAGCTTACAGTAAGTTAACCGGGGAAGCAATGGATATATTAAATTCCTGTGAGGTAATTGCAGGTTATAGTGTATATGTGGATTTGTTACGGGAACATTTTCCGGACAAAGAATATGTGGTAACGGGAATGACAAGAGAAGAAGAACGGTGCCGCCTTGCCTTTGAACATGCAATGAAAGGGAAAACCACTGCCATGGTATGCAGCGGGGATTCCGGAGTATATGGTATGGCAGGTATTATATTAGAACTCTGGGAGGAATATGAAGATGTAGAGGTGGAAGTAATTCCCGGAATTACCGCAGCCCTATCCGGAGGAGCTTTGTTAGGTGCCCCCCTTGGTCATGATTTTGCGATTATCAGCTTAAGTGATTTATTAACCCCCTGGGATAAAATTTGTCTGAGGTTAAAATGTGCAGCTGTGTCTGATATGGTGGTTTGCTTATATAACCCGTCCAGCAGAAAAAGGGTGGATTATCTGAAAAAAGCATGTGATATTTTGTTAGAAGAAAAGCATGAAGATACAGTCTGTGGATATGTGAGGAATATTGGAAGACAGGGAGAGTATTGTAAGGTTCTTTCCCTGAAGGAATTAGCCGACGAGCAGGTAGATATGTTTACCACGGTATTCATTGGAAATTCCTGCACGAAAGTTGTAAAAGGAAAAATGGTAACTCCAAGAGGGTATCATTTGACATCAAATGTTAAATCGGGAAAGTGAATGAAAAGATATGAAGAAGATTGTTATTTTTGGTGGAACCCTTGAAGGGAGACAATTAGTGGAAGCTCTTCTGGGGTCTGATGTACAATTATATGTTTGTGTGGCAACCTATTATGCTGCTACGTTACTGCCGGATAATGACAATGTAGAGGTGTTGGTGGGAAAGCTCAATGAAGAGGCGATGGAAAAGCTGTTTACAGATATTGCTCCGGATTTATGTCTTGACAGTACTCATCCTTATGCAGTGGAGGTGACAGATAATATTCGTAGGGCATGTGATAAAACAGGTCTTTCCTACATTCGTGTGGTAAGGGAGGATGATCCCTTTCGTGAAATGCTTTTTGATACCCATAATTTCAGTGATAAAGTATGGTTTGTGGATTCTGTGGAAGAAGCGGCTAATCTGCTATGTGAAACTACCGGTAATATTTTCATTACAACAGGAAGTAAAGAATTGGAAAAATACTGTATCATTCCTGATTATGAGAACCGGTGTATTGCCAGAGTGCTGTCTACTCCTAAGGTGATGGAAAAATGTAGTGGATTGGGATTTGCCGGTAAAAATATAATTGCTATGCAGGGGCCTTTTAGTGTAGAGATGAACACCCTGATGTTAAAGGAAAAGGATGCAAAATGGCTGGTTACAAAATGTAGTGGCAATGCCGGTGGATATCGGGAAAAATGTGAGGCTGCCATGGCACTTAATGTGAATCTTGTTGTAATTGGAAGACCAAAGGAGGATTCTTTGGAGGTGAAAAGCCTTTCTGAAACACTGGCATATGTAAGGGATTCATTTAATCTTTCCCTACAAAAACCGGTAATCTATCTTGTGGCAATGGGTCCGGGAAGTGAAAATCTGTTAACAGAGGAAGCAAAACGGGTATTGGAATCTGCAGATTTATTAATGGGTGCCAAACGGGTTCTGGATATATGGAAGGGAAGAAAGCACAGATATATTTCCTATCAAAAGGATGAAATTATAAATTATATTAAAAATAATCCCCAGTATCATACCATTGCGCTTTGTTATTCCGGAGATATCGGATTTTGTTCCGGAGCGAAAAATATGGCACAAGCCTTAGAAGGTTATGAGGTACATTCCGTATCCGGGATATCCTCCGTGACCTATTTTCTTAATAAAATTCATGTGCCATGGGAGGATGTAACCCTTGCCAGTTGTCATGGAAAGAAGCTTAACGTGGTGAAGCTGTTAAAGGAAAATAATCAGGTATGTGTATTGCTGGGAGGGGAGGACTCCTTAAAGGAGCTGTGCAGCCAGTTGGAAAATACAGAGCATGAGGATGTCCGGATTATATTGGGAAGCAGATTATCTTACGAAGAGGAAGAGATTATAGAGGGAAATATAACAAGGTTTAAGAATCATGAAGTGGATTCTTTATCTATTGCGTATTTTGAAGGGTGATGAATATGGAACATTATGAATACAAGGGACTTGGTATACCGGACGAAGAATTTATCCGTGGTCAAATTCCGATGACAAAAGAAAATATAAGAATATTATCTGTTGCAAAACTGCATTTGAAGAATGATTCTGTTGTATATGATATTGGAGCCGGTACCGGATCTGTTACGGTGGAAATGGCACATATGTGCAAAAAGGTATACGCCATAGAACAAAAGGAAGAGGGTTGTGAATTAATTTTAAAAAATGCAGAAAAATTTCAATTGAAAAATATAGAGGTTTGTTTTGGGAGTGCACCGGATTGTCTGGAAGGATTAGAGCCGCCTACCCATGTGTTTGTTGGAGGAAGTAGCGGTAAACTTACAGATATCATAGAAGAGGTCCGTAAGAAGAATCCCAATACAAGATTTGTGGTAAATGCCATTACCCTGGAAACAATTACCACATTGCTGGAGTTATCAAAAACAAATCCCGGAGACTATCATATGGAGATCATGGAGGTGTCCATTGCCAATGGTAAATTAGTTGGGAATCATCATATGATGCAGGGTGAAAATCCTATATATATTGCATGCTTTTAAAAAAATAGTATGATGAAGTGATGTGAATTTTGTGATATTGTAGCTTGAAAAATATTGTAATAAAAGGTTTTGTATATGAAAGCACCAAGAATTTTATTTGCCGCACCCAAAAGTGGAAGTGGCAAAACTATGATTACATGTGGAATAATTGAATTGTTAAAACGGCGTGGAATGAAAGTAGCCTCCTTTAAATGTGGGCCGGATTATATTGATCCTATGTTTCATCAAAGGGTGTTAGGTATTCCTTCCGGTAACCTGGATACATATTTTACCGGGGACAGGGTTACCAGGTATCTGTTAATGGAAAAAGCAGGAAAGGCAGATATTACCGTGTTAGAAGGCGTGATGGGATTTTATGATGGTCTAAACGGTACATCAGTAAGTGCCAGCACATATGAGGTTGCAAAGGTAACCGCTACTCCCGTGGTTCTTGTGGTAGACGGGAAGGGTGCCAGTGTAACCCTTGCCTCCGTTATAAAAGGAATAAAAGAATATAAAAATGACAGTGGAGTTGTGGGAGTGATTTTAAATCGTATATCAGCCGGATATTATGAAAGAATTGCTAAGGTAATAGAAGAAGCCTGTAGCATTCCTGTGCTGGGATACTTTCCGGAGATAAAGAATCTTAAAGTTCCGGAGAGACACTTAGGATTAATTTCTCCGGAGGAAATGAAAGGATTTGAAGAATGGATAGAAAGGGTTGCAAATATAATGGAACAGACAATTGCTATGGACCATTTGATTTCGATTGCCCAGTCTGCCTCCCTTCTTGATAGAGAGGAATTTCCGTTTTTCAATAATCAGCCGCCTGTAAAAAAAGGTATTCGTATCGGAATTGCAAGGGATGAGGCTTTTTCCTTCTACTATGAAGAGAATATGGATTTATTAAAAAAGATGGGAGCGGAGCTTATTCCCTTTTCTCCCATTCATGACAGACATTTGCCTTCCGGTTTGCAGGGGCTTATATTTGGAGGCGGATATCCGGAAAAATACGGAAGTGAACTTTCTCAAAATAATACCATGAGAGATGATATTAAAAATGCCTGTGGGCAGATTCCCGTACTTGCAGAATGTGGAGGATTCTTGTACCTGCAGCAATCCTTAGAGGGGATAGATGGTATGGAATATCCTATGACGGGAGCCCTCATGGGAAAAGGTTATCGTAAGGATAAGCTGTCAAGATTTGGGTACATGCAATGTGTAAGCAAAGAGGATGGTTTGATTGGGGAACTGGGAACGGTGTTAAAGGGACATGAGTTTCATTATTGGGACTGTACTGATAATGGAAGGGATTTTTATGCAGGAAAACCGGTACCCAAAGAGGATGTTACAGTTGGAATGGAGAAAGACAAATATGAACTTATGAAGCCTTATGACTGTATGATTCATACAGACCGTATGCTGGCAGGATTTCCCCATTTTTATTATTATAGTAATCCCAAGATGATATATGAATTTTTGAAACACTGCGAAGAAAACGAAAGGGTATAGATATATGAGAACAGAGATATCAAAACAGGCAAAGGCTCGTTGGGATGCCATTGCAAAACCCATTGACAGTCTTGGTATGTTGGAGGAATATGTAGTAAAGCTATGTGAAATACAAAAAAGCATCAATCCTCCTGATATCAAGAAAAGAGCGTTGCTGGTATTTTGCGGAGACCACGGTGTGGTAGAAGAGGGTGTGACCCAGACCGGACAGGAAGTGACAAAAATTGTTGCAGAAAATTTTGCAAAGAATTTATCTACAGTTAATATTATGGCAGAGGTTGCCGGGGTGGATATATTTACCATAGACGTGGGTATGAATACCCCTTTTTATAAGGAGAATCAATTAAAGAAAGATACAGTGATTAACCGTAAAATCGGAATGGGTACGAAGAATCTTGCCAAAGAGCCTGCCATGTCCATGGAGGAATGTAAGAAAGCAATGGATATAGGTAAAGGGCTTGTAAAAGAGCTGAAGGAAATGGGTTATAGAATCATTGCAACAGGTGAGATGGGAATTGGAAATACAACACCAACCAGTGCATTGGCAACCGTGTTATTAGATGTGGATGCGGCACTTGTGACGGGAAAAGGAGCCGGATTATCGGATGAAGGAATAGAAAAGAAATGTAATGTTGTCCGTAAGGCGGTTAACCGTGTAAGAGATAAAAACATAAAGGACCCGGTAGAACTGTTAGCTGAGCTTGGGGGCTATGAGATAGCCGCTATGACCGGGGTATATTTAGGAGGAATGGAAGAAGGAATCCCTGTTGTTATGGACGGGGTTATTTCTACAGTGGCAGGGCTTGTTGCTTATTATATCAATGGGAATGTGACAGATTATCTCTTTGCATCCCATGTTTCTTTAGAGCCTGCCGGAAAGTTAGCATTAGAGGCTATGGGATTAGAAGGAATTATTCACGGCAGAATGTGTCTTGGAGAAGGGACAGGTGCAATGACTCTGTTTCCAATTCTTGATATGGCAGTATCTGTATATGAAAGTATGGGAAGCTTTAAGGATTATGCAATTGATCCTTATGAACGCTTTCTATAAACGGAAATAGGTAATTGCGAAACGCAGGTTTTTGTAGAATACGTTGTGAAATTATAACAAATATGTTTTCAGGGACGCTCTCGCTTCATTGTAAACGTAGCAGTACTAAGCTCGGAGATACCTCGCTAAGTACTGACGTTCACAAAGACCCTTCAAACATATATTGTTAAATTTGCACAACTTATATTTCGTAAAGATGGGTTTCGCAATTATCTATTAACAAATAGCTGGATAAAAGGAGAGATTGGGAAAATGAAAAATACGGAAGAAGAGAAGAAGGATGAAACAAAGACCCGTAAGAATATAAAGGATGGGATTATAAGAGAGGGTATGGAGTTAAAAGACTCTTTCAAGGAAGATTTTGCTGCAGGAAAAAATGAAATTAAAAATTCTATCAGTACCACCATTGATCCCAATGGAGACAGTCATATTTCCTTAGGAGAAATATTTGGTGAGATGTTTTCCATTAAGAAGGATGTTGCTTCTTTAGATCAAATAAAGGAAACCTTAGTAAGCGGAGGTCATGTGACCGGAACCAATATGTGTCTTTTGGTTTTGGCTATTTTTATTGCGTCCATTGGATTAAATGTTAATTCTACGGCAGTCATCATTGGTGCCATGCTGATATCACCATTAATGGGAACAATACAGGCCACGGCATATGGTACGGCAACTTCAAATGTGGAATTATCCATTCGTTCCCTGTTTGGATTTCTTGCCCAGGTATTTATCAGCCTATGTACATCTACATTGTATTTTGCCATTTCTCCTCTTTCGGATAAAACTTCTGAATTGCTGGCAAGAACCCAGCCAACCATATGGGATGTGATGATTGCAATATTTGGCGGTCTGGCAGGAATTATTGGTGTAACAAGAAAAGAAAAGTCCAATGTAATTCCCGGAGTGGCAATCGCAACAGCTCTAATGCCACCCCTATGTACCTGTGGATACAGTATTGCCCATGGACAGTGGAGAATGTTATTAGGGGCAGGATATTTATTTATTGCCAATTCTTACTTTATATATCTGTCAGCAACCATTGTTTTGATTGCATTAGGTGTTCCAAGGGTAAAGGAAAAGGATGAAAAGAGAAGAAAACGGTTAAAGAAAGCATTAATCCGGAATACCATTATTATCATTATTCCAAGTATTGTAATGGCTTATTTTATGGTACATAGGGCTTCAGTTGATGAAACCACGGTTACCGGCTTTGAAGCTTCCGTGGATGTACAGGTACTCACAAAGGAAATGGAAGTATTATTCCCTGATGTGAAGGAAGTGTCAGTGGGTCAGCTTACAAAACTCTCTAAGGATGGAGAACCCGTTGAAAAGAAAGTGATTCTTTTAAAAACTGATATGGACATGGAGAGTAAAGAAAACAGGGAAGAAGGAAAACAGATTCGGGCATGGTTAAAGGAACGCTACGGGGAATATGAAGTAGAGTTTGAGTAGAAATAATTTTATAAGTGTCAAATGTTGAGTTTGGTGAATTGAAAAAGTAAATTCCACTTTGTAAGATTAAATTCCACTATTTGA
>JBJENX010000086.1:0-2506 GCA_051880415.1 Lachnospiraceae bacterium
TGTCCTTTAGATCTGCTATACCCTGATTCAGCCAGTCCAATGGACCGGAACACAGATTTGCATAGAAAAATGCACCCTTTCATAATATTTTGTTCCTAAGAGTGCGTTATATCATTATTATATTTTTCTAAATCCTGTGAAAATGTATTGTTTTCTATAAGAGCATTAACAACTTCATTCTTTTGGGATATTACTAACATTAAGGAACCATCCCAAACCACAATTTCTGATACTGCTAATGGATGTTGCAACGCTATTGGATTTTCCCAAAATCCTTTATATCCATCAGCATACGGATAATCATATTTCAACACTTCTTCAAATTTTATTTCTTTAGAGAAAGCAGAGAATACGCCCCATATCCATTGGAAATCTTCTTTAGCTAGTAAATCTAACAAGCCTCTACCTTCAATCCAACAGTATTCATTATCCAATATTTTTACTATTTCTTCATCGCTTGGATAACATTCAATATTTGTAATAAGCCAATTATAATTGTCCACATCTCCAATAATATTACAAATATCTTTTATAGAAATCTCATCATTTTTTATTATACAACCTTTCATTTTTTCTCGTATAATCCAATTATCAAATATAAGATGATTGGACATACATTTCCTTTCTTTTTATTTTTGTTATATTAAAGGAACTCATTTGTTCCTGTATAATACTTAAAGCACTGTGGATTTGTTTCTATTTTTTTACAGCTTTGACTGTTCGAAGGAGACTCAGACCACGGCTTTTCGTCTATTACTGGTAATCAGTTAGTTAACGCCTGACGTTTTATGTTTCGAGAATACACAGTCGAATTTCCTGTGGGTAGACAGTAGTGCTAAATACTTTTACAAGGAGGTTTATACCATGTACTATGTCGGAATTGATATTTCCAAGTACAAACACGACTGTTCTATTCTTGATCAGTCAGGCAATACTGTCGTTGATGACTTTGTATTTGCCAATTCTTTTGAAGGGTTTGAAACATTCAAAACTCTTCTTACTTCACTTGCTTCCCCTGAAGAAATAAGAATAGGGTTCGAAGCAACCGGTCACTACACATCTAATCTTAAGCGATTCCTTGAAAATGCCCACTACAGCTTTATGGAATCCAACCCTGCTTTAATCAGCAAGTTTATTCATGCTCAGACTTTAAGACGTACCAAAAACGATGCTTTAGATTCCTACTCCATTGCACGTTTTCTAATGTCAGTAGACTACAAACCCTATCCAAAAGGATTTTATCACATCTACTCTTTAAAGTCTTTAACAAGATTAAGAGATACTGTTGTCCGTCAGAGAAGTTTGTATATGGTTAAACTCACAAATGTGCTGGACCATATATTCCCTGAATTTAAGCCATTCTTTAATAATTCCTTTTCGACAACATCCCTACATATCTTGGAGAAATATCATACCCCAGATAAGATTGCCTGCATTCCGGATGAGGATTACGATGAAATACGCTGCATTTCTCGTGGCAAGTTTTCCTATGCTCGTTTGATTTCACTGAGAGACCTCGCAACTATGACTGTTGGCGATTCAAATCCTATATTCGAATCACAGTTAGTTAGCATCCTTTCACTCTATCGAGCTGCTGAAAAAGAAGTTCAAGTTTTAGAAAATGAAATCATCCCATTGGTTCAAGAGCTAAATCCTAAAACACTTACCATTCCTGGAATTGGTTATATAACCGCTGCAACTATTGTTGCTGAATACGGTGACTTCTCACGTTTTTCATCTGCTTCACAAATGCTTTCATTTGCAGGTTTGGAACCTGGGTATTACCAGTCTGGAACAATGGAGTTCCGTGGGCAGATGGTAAAAAGAGGCTCCTCACAGCTTCGCTATGTTTTGATGAACTGCGTAATACCATTAATAAGATTTAATCCTGTCTTTGCGTCTTATTACCACAAGAAACGCCTGGAAGGAAAACCACATCGTGTGGCACTTTCACACACCGCAAAAAAACTTGTGCGTGTTATATACACATTGGAAACAAAAGGCATTGATTACGATGCTTCTTTGCTCCGTTAGCTGAGTAGTGGCAGTTAACCATATTTAATTTTTAAAATCCTCAGTGATGAGGGTTTATTAAGGTTGCCCTTTTTTAGAAAAAAATTTTTCAAAAAACTATTGACTTCTAATAGTTAGTCTCCTTAATTTCTTTTTGGTTTTCCATTATTATATTCCCATGTATGTTCATGTGGAACTTCTGGATGTTCTTTGGGATTTCCATGGTCACTCATATCAACATCTCTATATGCTTTGCCATCAGAATCATACCATCGTCTAGTTTTTATATTTCCCTCCGCATCCAATATGTCCACCGATGTATTGGCTTCACCATATGGCCCTGGATTCTTATTGACTGAAGTATGATTTGAAGACGGTGTAACATCTATTTCATTTCCTAAGGTAGATGTAATAGCCTTTTTACCACCCTCTATTACTTTCCCCGACACTCCTTCTACATTTTTACTACCATTCTTTCCTTTTGTATTGGAGC
>JBJENX010000087.1:0-2498 GCA_051880415.1 Lachnospiraceae bacterium
GAGTGTTATGCAAATAAGGGACCAACAATGAAGAGAATTCAACCAAGAGCACAGGGTAGAGCTTATAGAATCGAAAAGAGAACAAGCCACATTACAATTGTGCTTGATGAAAGATAAGGAGGCATATAATGGGACAGAAAGTTAATCCTCATGGTTTAAGAGTCGGTATCATCAAGGATTGGGATTCTAGATGGTATGCTGATACAAAGGATAATGAGTTTTCAGATAACTTAGTTGAAGATAACAAGATTCGTACTTTCCTTAAGAAGAAGCTTTACAATGCTCAGATATCTAAAATTGAGATGGAAAGAGCATCAGATAGACTTAAAGTTATCATTTACACTGCTAAACCGGGCGTTGTAATTGGTAAGGGTGGTGCTGAGATTGAGGCACTTAAGAAGGAAGTAGCAAAGTTAACAAACAAAAAGTTAATGGTAGATGTTAAGGAAGTTAAGAAACCGGATGCTGATGCTCAGTTAGTAGCTGAGAATATTGCTGCACAGTTAGAGAATCGTATTTCTTTCCGTCGTGCAATGAAGTCATGCATGGGTAGAACAATGAAGAGTGGTGCATTAGGAATTAAGACAGCTTGTTCAGGACGTTTAGGTGGTGCTGATATGGCTCGTACTGAGTTCTATGTAGATGGAACAATTCCTCTTCAGACACTTCGTGCAAATATTGATTATGGTTTCGCTGAGGCTAACACAACTTATGGAAAAGTTGGTGTTAAGGTTTGGATTAATCATGGTGAAGTACTTCCAACTAAGAACAATAAGGAAGGGAGCGATAAATAATGTTAATGCCTAAAAGAGTAAAGCATAGAAAGCAGTTTAGAGGTTCTATGGCTGGTAAAGCAACCAGAGGTAACAAGATCAGCAATGGTGAATATGGTATTGTTGCAATGGAACCGGCTTGGATTAAATCAAATCAAATCGAAGCAGCCCGTATCGCTATGACTCGTTACGTAAAGCGTACCGGTAAAGTTTGGATTAAGATTTTCCCTGATAAGCCTTATACATCTAAGCCTATCGGTGTTCGTATGGGTAAAGGTAAAGGTAACGTTGAAGGATGGGTTGCAGTAGTTAAGCCCGGACGTGTTATGTTTGAAATTGCCGGTGTTCCGGAAGAAACTGCAAGAGAGGCTTTAAGACTTGCAACACATAAGCTTCCTGTTAAGTGTAAAATTGTTTCTAAAGCAGATTTAGAGGAGGTATAAGCAGTGAAAACTAAAGAATATATGTCAGATTTAAAAGCTAAAACTGTTGAGGAATTAAATGCTGAGTTAGTAGCTGCTAAGAAGGAATTATTTAACTTAAGATTCCAGAATGCTACCAATCAGTTAGAGAATACAAGCAGAATTAAAGAAGTAAGAAGAAATATTGCCAGAATCCAGTCAGTTATGACTGAAAAGGCTAATGCTTAATTATCGAAGAAGGAGGACAATACACAATGGAAAGAAATCTAAGAAAGACCCGTGTGGGACTTGTAACAAGTGATAAGATGGACAAGACAATTGTTGTTTCAATCGTAGATAATGTTAAGCATCCTCTTTACGGTAAGATTGTAAAGAGAACCTATAAATTAAAAGCACATGATGAGAACAATGAATGTCACATCGGTGATAGAGTAAAAGTTATGGAAACAAGACCATTATCTAAGGATAAGAGATGGAGACTTGTTGAGATTATCGAGAAAGCTAAATAATTAAGGAGGCAAAGACAATGGTTCAACAGGAAACAAGACTTAAAGTTGCTGATAATACCGGAGCAAAGGAATTACTTTGTATCAGAGTATTAGGCGGTTCAACCAGAAGATATGCAAATATCGGTGATGTCATCGTTGCCTCTGTTAAAGATGCAACACCAGGTGGCGTTGTAAAGAAGGGTGACGTTGTTAAGGCTGTAGTCGTTCGTACAAAGAAAGGTGCTCGCCGTAAAGATGGTTCTTATATTAAGTTTGATGAGAATGCAGCGGTTATTATTAAGGACGATATGAACCCTAAGGGAACTCGTATCTTTGGACCTGTAGCAAGAGAGCTCAGAGATAAGAAGTTCATGAAAATCGTTTCATTAGCACCAGAAGTTTTATAAGGAGGTGTCAGGATGGCAACCAGTAAGATTAAAAAGGATGACCTGGTTCAGGTTATCGCAGGTAAAGATAAAGGTGCGACTGGTAAGGTGTTATCAGTAGACACCAAGAATCATAAGGTATTAGTTGAAGGTGTAAACATGGTCTCTAAGCATACCAAACCAAGCATGGCTAACCAGCAGGGTGGTATTATTGAGAAGGAAGCACCAATTGATATTTCTAACGTAATGTATGTTCACAAGGGTAAACCGGTACGTATTGGTTTCCAGGGCGAGAAGAAAGAAAAAGTCCGTGTGGCTAAAGTGGACGGTAAGTTAGAAAAGATTGACTAATTAAGGAAGGAGGCCACAGAAGTTGAGTAGATTAAAAGATCAATACAATAGCGAAATTAAGGACGCTATGGTAAAGAA
>JBJENX010000088.1:0-2484 GCA_051880415.1 Lachnospiraceae bacterium
TCCCATCTTTGACAGAAAATAAATGAAGAAAGTCCTACAAGGCGGTTTTTTAGCTACTTTGCAGGACTTTTTAACATTTACATTATGCACGTTACTTTTTACTATGTTTGGTTTGTGAACAAATATTTCTCATTTTTGAGGTGGGTATTATCTGTTTTGATGTACAGAAACCAAATGCTTCATGGAGTGAATCGGTTATCTCTGTTCTTGTGTAAACAGGCTGATATCCTTTACCTTCATATTTTACAAAATTCATTTCCTGAATAGTTGATAAGATTTGATTTATGGTATATTTTTCATCCAGTTTTTTCTCTAGGTATTTATATATAATCAGAGAAATAAAACATGTGATGAAGTGAGCCAGTATACGCTCCTGGCGTTTGACGTATACTGGTCTTGCTTCAAAATCAGATTTCATTATTCTGAAACATTCTTCGATTTCCCAACGACGCTTGTTTATCTTAATGATTGACTCTGGGGTGTCTTCAAGATTGGTACATACTGCGTAGAAACCGTCGTACATTTCTTCAGTAGCAATTAATTCGTCATCAATAAAACTTGCAGATATATCTGCAACTTCACCATCAGAAGTAGCATAGTTGGTTTTTATAAAACGCTTTGGGTCAGTTTGTCTTTTGCGGTTTATTTCCCTTGAGCCACTAGCAATCATTGATTCGGCACGTGTGACCTGACGATTCCTTATTGAACGAAGATAATCTCTGTATTTTATGGAATATGAGACAATGAGCTGCTGTTCGATGATTACAGATTTTGCTTTGCCGTCTGTTTTTGCTGTGCTCTTTTCTTTAATCCATCTGCTTTTAAAAAATATCTTATTCTTATCTGCTTCACTATCTAAATCGTCTAAAGAATAAAGCTTTCCGGATGAATCGCCTGAAAGATACCAGCCTTCTGTGTCGAGAACCCAGTCTTTTAAATGTTGTTTGAGTTTTTTGATTGATTGGGTAGTAACAAAAGCGCGTGAACCGTCTTCTTTATCATAATCATTAAAAAATCTGTTGGTTGCAGATGATAATCCGGCATCAGTACATACGACAAATTTAGAAATATCAAACCGATCTATCAGTTTCTGCTCGAGCGGTATCATGGTATTTTGTTCGTTTTCATTTCCGGGCGAAATACCAAATGCAATAGGTATACCTTCTGCATCCATAAACAATCCCATTTCAACTATTGGGAGGGGTCTGTTTTCTTTACAGGCACCGTATTGCTTGTCGTCCTCAGCTTCTTCGATTTCAAAATAGAAGTTAGTACAGTCGTAATAGATGACCCCGGTTTTTCTGGCGCATAATTGTGAACTGTTTTTGAATAGGCGACTCTGAATGTAGTCGGATTCCTCGGCGATGACAGAGAGCGCACGATATATGTCATGAAGCTCGAAGTTTGGTTGCTCTATAAATTTTTTTGATTCTTCAAAACTTGTTTTCTTAGAAGAAGGATAAAGTATTCGTGTATAAATAAGCCTTGATAAAATGCTATTTAGGTCATATTTAAAGGAGTGCTTGTTTGAAATGGCACGGCATATCTTATCAAGACCTAATTCATAGTAAACATCCTGCAAAAAGAGATATCCACCATTGTATAGTTTTTGCTCGTTAAGTGGAAGGTCAGCAGAAGAGTCTAATGTTATAAGGAAAGATGCCTTTTCTTCAGCTTCAGCTTCGTTCATTAGTCGAACCTGTTCTGTTGCCCATGCTTTTGCATCATTAACCCCAAAAGTTTCGCATATGTACTTATCAGAACCAAATGTCTTGATTGGAAGAGTTTTGTTCTTACCATTTACTCGAATAGTTTTAACAGCACGGTATGTAATTGAATTTTTATTTTTAGTCCAACCTAATCTCATAATAAAACTTTCCTAAAAAGGGCAGAAGAAAGGACTTGGCGCATCAGGGTCATTATATATTTCACAATTAATCTGCCAAGTGCTTAAATTTTCTTTTATATCGTTACAAAGATAATCGTAAGAATTTTTATCTATTTTTTTATTGTCCAGCATACATTTGTAGAATTTCTTAATGCTTGCTGCATTTGTCTTTATATTTCCGGGAGTTGACCACATACATTTTCTGATGAAAAAATCGCCTAAAAAGAAATCCAGATAAAGGGTGCCATCTTCCATTGGGCGTGGCTCTTCTCTTAATAGATATGTGTTAATGTAAAAATCAACATTTCTCAGGTGACGAAGTACAGTTTTATCGGAGAGCCCTGATTTTATTAAATCAAGCTCAAATAAATCCAAGTATTCTTCATTTTTTTTCTGAACTTTTTTGCAGGCTTTTTCGTAAGCTTCATAATCAAACATTGTAGAAATGCTCCTTAAATTTGATATATATAGACAACTTTATTATACAGTAACGTAAAGTAACGTGCAATAGATAAATGGAAAATTGACAAAAAAATAAAGCGTTTACCACGCTTTGAGAATGATTTATACTTTTGTAAGTGTCAAACTACCGAGAC
>JBJENX010000089.1:0-9849 GCA_051880415.1 Lachnospiraceae bacterium
CCGCTTTAAATACCTTTGTAAAATGATAAAATCAGATTTTAAGGAATAATTTTTTTTAGAATTTTAATTATGAAAGGATTGATAGCAATGAATTTTGATGATATATATAGAAAATATTATCATAAAATTTTAAATTATTGCTATTTAAAGTTAAATAATCAGGAACTTGCTGAGGATTGTACACAGGAAGTGTTTCTTGCTCTTTCAAAAAAAATGCACAAGCTGAAACTTGATACAAATGTCGGAGCGTGGCTGTATAAATCAGCAAAAATAGAAATTTCACGCTGTTATAAAAAACAACATAATAATATTTCCATTGATGAACTTGATGATATTCCAGAAGAAAACAATGAACCGATGAACATATTCGACAATATAATTACTAAAGACGAATATCAGACTCTTAACGAATATTATATAAATAACGAGGATATAAAAAAGATGTCGGCTGAAAGAAATGTTTCAGAATCCGCTATGTATCAGCGAATACATAGGATAAAGCAGAAGATACAGAACAATGCCGACAAATTGCACAATTTATTAAAGAAATAATTGTGCAAATATACAAACTTTTTGTGTTTTTTTAAAATCATGTCAAAAAAAACGATTTTTTTAGACGTTATATATATGAAAGGGTGTTCAGAATGAATAAAAAAGAAATTATATCCAAGGTTTTAAGCGAAGATAATTCTTCCGGTTTCAAAGAATCTGACAAGCTTGAAGCTATGATTGACAATGAACTTTCCAAACCTGACCCTGATTGCGAGCTTGTATACGAACTTACCCTTAATGCACTTGAATCAAAGGGCAGAAAACCACTTTGTAATGATGCAAACGCAAAACTGGAAGAACTTAAAGCTATACAAAACAGAGAAAAAAAGCATTTCCATATGCCGAAATTGTTAACAGGTCTGGCTGCTGCCTGTATAATGCTTGTTTTTACAAATGTTATTTCTGTTTCAGCGTGGAATATGAATATATTTTCTCTTTTTGTAGAGTTTACTCAAGGAGGTGCAAAAATTAACTTTGGACAGGATAAAGAAGAAATTGTCCTGCCTACATCAGAGAGTGACCCATACGGCATTATTGGTAAATGTGAGGAAATAGGAATTACAGTAGAAACTCCCCACTATATTCCCAATGGATTTATTCTTACAGAAATAGGAACTGATGATGATAATCCGCAAAGGAAATATATATGCTTTGTTTATGAAAAAGGAAAACAGCTTATAAGTATCACAATTGATGATTTTATGGGTGATACAGTAGGAATACCAAGTGACCATCACAATCTTTCTGAAAGAGAAATATGTGGACATACGGCTATTATTTCCAAAGAAGATAATCAGATGATTTCTATTTTTAATTCAGGCAATTTTTATGTTAGCATAGGTACAAGAAATGTTGATTACATTGAATGTGATAAAATTTTAGATTCCATTCAATAACAAGGGGGTGATAATATGAAAAATATAATTATTTCAATTTTAACAATACTGTGTTTTATACCTTGTAACAGTTTTACTTCTTATGCCACAGAATTAAAAGAAAATTCTGAAACGACGGTTTATTCAGCAGGTTTGATAAAAAATTATTATATTTCTATTTCAGCAAGTGGTAAATCGTTATTATTTACCGGAAATACAAACTGCTTTGAAACAATGAAAACCGTTGGTATTAAATCTATTGTCATTCAAAGGAGCTCTGACGGTTCATCTTGGAGTGATTATGATGATAATGTCAGTGATATGACAAAGGATAATGCTATTTCATTCTCTGTATCTTCAAAAGATTTAGGCACAGTCACAGGTGGTTATTATTACCGTGTAACCTGCAAGCACTATGCAAAGGAAAGTGGATTATTTGGCAGTTCTGAAAGCATTTCCAACACTTCTAACAGTGTATGGATAACCTAATATGTATATTGGAATGCTTTTTTAATTGCTATAATAATTTCAAAATAAAAACTTTATCTAAAACAATTTTACAGGAGGTCGTTTAAAATGAAAAAATTAATATCATCTTTAACTGCTTTAACTCTTGCGGTTGCTTCATCTGTTCCAATGCTTTCAAATGCCGTTTCTGTATTACCTATGAAACAGGGCTCTGTTGATGATATGGTTAAAGCCAATTTCGGCGAAGACGCTATTTATATATATGACAAATCAAGTATACATAATTTGGTATTTTCTCCAGAGGATTTTGGCTATTTTAATCGTGATGAAGGAAATTTAAAGGTTAAGCTGAAAAGCGATTCTGAATTTGATGCAGAAACTCTTCAGAAGTTTATTTGGAAAAACTGTACTTCTTATGTAGATTGTGAGAAATGTGATGATGAAGAAAACACATACATTTTAAACAGAAGTGAAATCTATGCAGGACCTTCAAGCAGAATGGAAGAAGAAATATATCCGGCTGTCATATCTTTCCTTATTGAAGAATGTGAAGATGTTGTTTCAATTGATAAATATTATAACGTGTCAGTCAACACATATGCAGAGGAAAATAGCGATATTTTTGAAATCGCATTTTTGGTTTCAGATAATGTTGATTTTGATTTTGAAAAATACTCAAATTATAAGATTGAAACTTGTATAGATAATGGAGGCTTGTTTGAACATAAATATTATGTAGTAACAGCTAATAAGGGAGACAACTTTTTCAAGGATACATATGACGCTTTTATAAATCTTTACGAAGATTATGGAGATAAAGATGTAAGACCAGGAATGAGTGGGTATGGTCATAGTAATCCATTCAATCAGGCTTGGGGCGAAAATATTTATACTGCGGGGGAAGTTAGTATCTCTGATTCTCTTCCAAATACAGCACAGGTTAATGATACAGACTTAATTAGCGGTGATACAAATGCAGACGGTGAAGTTAATATCTCTGATGTTCTCGCAATTACAGCATATATAGCAAATCCTGCTGAAAATCAGCTCAGTGAAACAGCTTTGATTAATGCAGATGTAAACGGTGATGGTGCTGTAACAGCAAATGACGCTCTGACTATACAGCAGTATCTTGCTGACATAATTACAGAATTATAAACAAATATAACAAAAGGGGCTTTCACAAGCCCCTTATTTTTTCAATAATTAATTTCTCTCAACAACCACCAATTCCACTCACAGCCCATAATAAATCCAGTCGAGTAATGAGAAACGTTCGAAATATGCACTTGAAATAACACTTGTTTTCTTTGAAATATTTCATCGACCTGCAACCCGAACCACAGATAATTGATGATACAGCAACGGAAATATCAAAGACACAACCACAGCAATGCTTTGACTATTACAGCAATGAAGAAGAGGAAGAAGAAAAATAAGAAAATCTACATGTCTCTTTGGTGGTGTGCCGACAGCAATTTACAATTATCTCTTTAACAAGTATTTCAAGCTTGAATATGTGTGTCGGTCTCAAAAAGTTAAGAATCGATTTAATTACTTTAGGAAAATAGTCAAAAACGATTTAAAAAAATGAATACTTTTCAAAAAAATAGATTGAGAACTATTTTAAATCCTGTCCATTTTAATATAATCTGTCCATAACGTTGGAAACATCATTTCCCTGTATAACATTCAGTCCAAGGAAAATAATAGCGAAAACAAAACCTATAGCACCAAAAATTATTCCTGTAATGGCTGCACCCTTTTTGGCATTCTTTTTCTTAATAGCAGCAACAGCAGCAACTATTGCAAGAATACCTGCGATTACACCGATTATAGCAAAAGCTACCCCAGTGTGTGAAGAGCTGAGAAGTTCCTCAAGCTCGCTCTCGCTGGGAAACCTTTCACTTGTACACGATTCCGCAAAAAATACCATCGAAGTTATGTTGGTAATAAGTGTTACCGGAAGTCCCAGAATCAGTGACATAACTCCCATACCGTTTTTCTGTTTTTCCTGCTGATTAATTTGCCCGTTCATAGATAAATACCTCTCTTTTTTAAATTTTATGCGTTTTTAACGGTTGTTTCGTAGTCATATTTGTCAACTTTTTTAGTTATGCAGTCATTGAACATACTATCCAAATCCTTATATCCGTCAAAAGTGTAGAAGACAGCAAACCAGTTCCAGTAGCCGTAGTCACTTTCAATTCTGTTATCTGTAATTTTTCCGCTGCTCAAATCAACGGAGCAAGTTCCGTCCGGCATAAGTACAATGTCAGAATAGCGGTAAAAGGTGTAATAAACTTCTTCTCCTGTGACTTCAGTCTTGCCGTCACCGTTTCTCAGAAGCCCTTTCATATTTGCAGTATTCTTGTAAACATAGTAAAGTTCATTATATGGCTCTTCTTCAAAGCCCTCTTTGTTTTTCAGGAAATAATAGCCTATAAATTCAGAGCTTTTCAAAGAATTTCCCTCTGCCCAGGAAGCACAGTCAGCCTTTATACTGTCAGAAGCCTGTGAAAGCATCTTATTTTTCGCATCTTCCGGAATTTCATCAATTGACGATGCGTAAGAGGCAAGCCCTTCAACAGTAAATTCTTTTTCTTCAGATGAAAAAACCTTTCCGAAAAGCTGTGCATACTGGTTCATATCATACTTGGACGATGCAGTAACTGTTATTTTGTCCCCGTTTGAAAGTCCTGTACTCTTGTCAGCCTCATAAAAAATGGCATTGTCTTCACTTTCTGACTTTATTGTTGCAGTTCCTTTGGGGGCAAAACCGTTATAGACAACGGAAATATTCTCAAACGGGTCAAATTCCTCCACTTCTTCAAGCCCCTCAACAGTTGCGGTTATGCTCTCTCCTGTGAGTTTAAATGCGTAATCATCAGCAGCACTACCTATTTTCACAGTGATGGTTACAGTATCGCCATTTGAAAGATTTTCGGGCTTGTCTATTTCATATGACACAGTATCCATAAGCTCCATTTCACTTTTTGCCTGCTGCATCTCGTTTATACTGTCGCCGTACCAGTCCAGAACACTGTTAATCCACTCATATTCATTTTCAAGGGTACATGTTCCGTAACCGTTATAGCCATTAAAGCTGATTTCGGCAGTACTGGTAACATCAAAAGTTTTACTTCCGCAGCCTGTCATATTAACCATAAACATTGTTGCTACCATTGCCATACTGATAATTCTTTTCTTCATTTTTTTAACCTCCGTATTTTTAGGTATTATAAGCCCTAGGGGACAGGACTTTTTAAATATATCTTTTATTTTCAACTTAATTTAAATCTGTGTCGGTCTGTCTGAGATTTCAGCGTAAATGGGTTTCTTGCCTCTGATGAATATCCAGCAGGTTCCGACCGGCATATATAATATTTTTTCCAGCGGCTTATTACAGCGTATACTGACAGATTTTGCCGTTTCAACGTCATTGCTGCCCATATAGATATATGTATCGCAGTTGGAAATAATAGTCGTGTCTGCACCCGCTCCACCTCTCATCAGCTGTGATTCGGATTGCAGAATAAGCGAAACGGATATATTTCTTGAACGGATTGTGGAAATAATCGCATCAAGATTGTAAATATTTGTTGTAGCACCGTAATCATCAAGAAAAAATCTCACAGGAATAGGCAAGCGACCGTTCTCACAGGTATCTGCATATCTGATAAAAGCACTGATAATCTGTGAGAAAAAAAGGTTTACAAGCCCGTCCATAGACCTGTCGCAATCGCTCTGGATAACGAAAACAGCCGTTTTATGCTGTGCAATGTCAATGAAATCAAAATCATTGCATGACATCATCTCTTCAATCTCTTCCGTGCTGTAGCTGGCAAATTTCGAAGCAAGAACGCTGCGTATAGTGTCATACGTTTTATCAGGTGCCTGGTCAACGTTCCTGAACTGTTCATATGCCCAGCTTTCCGGATTTTTTTCATGGAGTTTCTGAAACCGGATTGAAAGTTCAGAAGTTTTGGCTGAAGAACGTCTCTGAGCATTCATAACATTGCGTTCACCCTCACGGACAAGCTGCATTATTCCCTTAAAATTAAACGGCTTATAGCCTGTTTCTTTCATATATGCGATTACCGCACAGATAAAAATCAATGCCATTCTGTCCCAATAAGGGTCAATTGCCCGATTTTGACGTACATTCTCATCATATACGAGTGAATTTGCGATTTCTGTAATATCCTGCGTAGACCTGACTTCCGTAAGCGGATTCCAGTGTACAGAGTTTTCGGGGTTCTGAAAATCAATTTTCATAACTTTATAATCTTTTTTTTTAAATATTCTGCATATTTCCGGTAAAGAGTACCTTTCGGGTCAGAAATCACATAATTCCCGACAGCTTTCATAATATTCGGCTCTACATAGCTTGTACTCTTACCACAGCCACTTGCACCTACTACAAGCACGTTATTATTCTGACGTGTAATTCTGTCGTCCAGAGAACGGGAAACACCCTTTGCGAGGATACATTCGCCGTTCCTGAAATCTTTTTCAGCACTTTCAATATTTTTAATATCTACTGAATAATCATTCATAGCAACTCTCCCTAATAAATATTTCTGATTGTGTCACATATTCCGAAATCAACAGCTGCATCAGCATTCATAACATTGTCATAAGCTGTTGCACGGTCAATCTCCTCAATGGTTTTTCCGGTTGATTCTGCAAGAATACTGTTAATAACAAATTTTGTTTCAAGAATGGACTGTGCCTTTTTTTCTATTGTCGTTGCAGAACCACCGAAACCGTCCATAATGAGAGGCTCGTGAATCATAACTTTTGAATGAGGAAGAATAAATCTTCTGCCTTTCTGACCGCCTGCCAGAAGAACCGCCGCCATACTTGCACATATACCCGTGCAGATAATGTTAAGAATGTGGGGATATGCCTGTATAACATCATACATCACAAGCCCTGCATTTACCTCACCGCCGTTGCAGTTTATATACAGCGTGACTTCTTTTTCTTCTTCTGCCATATATTTCATAAGGGAAACGAACTGCATAGAAACTTCCGACGTGATAGGCTCTGTCAGGAATAATTCACCGTTGGAAGCATTAACAGCATTTATGCTATACTCTCTGCTTCCCGATGAACTTTCCATATAAATTATATTTGCTAAGCTCATAAATAACTCCTTTCCTGTGAGATATTGAAGTTTTTCTGTTGTGATTACAGTATATCAGGAACTCCCTGAATTTAACATAGAGAAATTATCTATTGACTTTTTTGCTTTTATATGATATAATAATAATTTTATATATAAAAAAACACCGCATATATATGCGGTGTTCTTCTTGTTATAAATCTATTTCGGGTTCCGGATACTCAATATTTTCTTTTTCCTTGTTAATTAATTTATTAATCAATTCATAATCATCTCTGTCTTTCGGAAACTCATAGCCCCTTGACCATAACAAGCGGCAAAAATCATTTAAATCTAATTCCAGACACTTTCCAAGAAATATAACATTGCTTTTGGTTCTCAGGAAACTATATGCAGCATTATAGGGACTTCCTTTTTGGGTTTTCAGATTTCTGAGTCCTGAAACTGCACTTCCGCCACAACATCCTAAAATTTCTGCAAAATCTTCATCTTTGACTTTCTGATATTTGTTAAATAAATTTCTGTATAATTCATCGTCAAAATTCTGATATATATCTTCCAAAGCTCCTTTTTCTTTGTTTTTCTCACAGAAGTCGGCTTTTTCTTTCCGGTACTCCAGATATAACCTGTCAGTTTCTGATTTGATTTTATTGATTAATTTATCGCTGACACAATCCATTCGTCTGTTCATCGATGAACCCTCGCTGAAATACATATCCGGAACGTCCAGTTCTGACAATATCCGCATACAGCGGTTGTGAGTTACGAAATTATGATATTCCTGTCTTTTGTCATATAGCACTAATGTAACTGTTTCAATACGGCTTTCAGGGTTAGTCTGCTGATATTCGCTTAATGTCTGTATTGCAAGATTTTTTGCATTATGACTGGGAAATCCTGCACAGCCTCCGCCGAGAACGGGAAATACAACAGACTTTATATTATTTTCCTCAGCAACGGCAAGTGAATTGATATAGCAGCTTTTCAGACGTTCTACAGGGTCGTAATAAGTACTGTTATAATTCGGCATAACTGTATGTATCAGATAATCATAGCCTTTAAGCCCGAAACTTTCCGTTATTTCTGCATTGCCGCTCTGAATTTCTCCTATTGTCTGACGTGCTTCAAGCAGTTTTGCACCATCGGTATTTGAAAAAACACGTCCGTCAAAATTTCCACCATTAACAGGCTTTTTACTGGCTGGAAAAACAAGTGCATCAGCTTCAAAATCAAATACATCTCCGTTTTTTATTTCAAACTGCATGAAATATCTCCTCATTATTTTAATTTT
Organism: Lachnospiraceae bacterium; assembly: GCA_051880415.1. Classification (GTDB taxonomy): domain Bacteria; phylum Bacillota; class Clostridia; order Lachnospirales; family Lachnospiraceae; genus CAG-590. The sequence goes on from JBJENX010000089.1 coordinate 8,318, forward strand.
CGTTTAGAAAGACAACTTTTTTATTATGATTATTGTTGTTTTTCACGGTCGTTGTTTATCATCGCCAAAAAATATGAAAATTTGTTTTTTATAGTTTGCTTTGCATTAACTAATTTAAACAAAGAATATTTTTCTGCAAGATAGTGATACCTTGCAATTTTTTCTCCGAACTGGTGAGGAGGAAGATGTATCTGAGAGACAACCGCAAAAATAGCGTCCATTTCTTCATAAGTAAAAGCATTCTCGCAGGCTTCTCTGTAAAAGTCTATATCTTTTTTATAAAATTCGCTTTCTTCGTTCTTATCAGGTTCATCTTCAGGGAGAGAAGGAAGCGTTTTTTTTGCTGCAAAAGCCTGAACTATATCAAGCACGTCTTTGAGAGTTTCAACAGTAAATCTTATTTTAACGATTTTACGCCCTTTTCTCACTGGTTCGTAAGTATATCGAAGTTCTGTCTTTTCTGTCAGTTCTTTGTGGCAACGTTTTAAAATCAGGTCATTAAAACGCTTGTATTCGCTGTAAGACTCCTCTTTTTCACAGTTCAGAACAACTTTTAACTCATCTACACCAACTTCCCAAGACTTGCGATAGCGATTGCTTTCGATATACATAAACATTATATAACTATAACGTGAAGTTAAAGCAATGACATTACGGAGTTTATAACGCAAGTACCCAATGTCCTCGATGTTAAAGAAGTACTCCATTGCAGACTGAGTACACTCTAAGTCTATCTGCCATTGCTCATTTTCATCTTTTTCGCACAAGGCTTTTTCAAAGAGAACGACTAAAGCAAATCCTTTTTTCTTGTTAGGGTCTTTTAACTCAACAATATATCCCATAAGATGTTTCAATCTGTCTTCCAAGTCTTTTTGATTAATCTTTGTTACTCCTAAAATGCTTTCCATTTCGCCCTTTTCAAAGCGTACACAACGCTGTTCAGGATTATGACTGTCTATACGTGAAAGATATGTATCAAGTATCTTGAACTCCTGCAAGGTCAAATCTGATTTCCATAAAGAAAAAAGCGGATTTGACTTCTGCACTTCATATGTATCTTTCAGATTTCCTACAAGCGGAGAAACTTCCGCTTTCTTTTTTTTAGTTTGTGCCATTGTTTTTACTCCTTTTTTTAAAATTTTGACATATTATTATTTTATTAATTTTTGGATTTTAAACGTCAAAATTATACTAAAAAAATAATTTAATCATCAAAAATTTCAGCTATATTTAGTCATAATATAGGTATTGGAATTTTTTTCGATTTTTTTGAGTATAATTATAACATTTAGCAACTTTTTTGTGCTTTTTTTGATGTCAAAACTTGCATTGTTGAAAGTTTGTTGAAAGTTTTCAACACACTTTCAACAGGTTTTCAACAGGTTTTCAACATTCGATTTTTGACGGTATATAGCGGTTTCTGAATATAGTATATCATAAAAGACAAAACTTGTCAAGTAGCTTTATGACTTTTTAAGAATTTTATTATGTCCCTATTGGAATTTTATTATGTCCCTATTGGAATTTTATTA
>JBJENX010000089.1:9949-13184 GCA_051880415.1 Lachnospiraceae bacterium
AAAGTATAAATCAGTTATTAAATCAACCATAAAAGAAAAGCTATATTTGACCGACAGATTGATGGAATGAAGCACAAAAAAATAAAATTTAGTTTAAGGGCATTTACAAGCTGTTTACAGCACAATAAAATTCAGCGTATAGTTTCATTGGAATCTATTTGCAAGCGGTTTAAAAGGCTTTTAAAGCCATTTTAACGTACGTCATTAAAAGCTTTCAAAAAACTATAAATAATCATTGACAAAACCCTGAAAATAGTATATACTTAGTATATACCGAAAATTAAGAAAGGACTGATTATATGACTACCACTACCACGATACAAAAATGGGGAAATAGTCAGGGTATCCGCATACCAAAATTTATATTGGAACAAATTAACCTTGATACTAATTCTGATGTGTCTATAATGGTTAAAGATGACAGCATTATCATTAAGAAAGCAAATAGAAAGCATATCACTCTTGCTGAACGTTTTTCTGATTACAACGGAGAAATTCCAAGCGTTGAATATGATTGGGGAGAACCTCAGGGAAAAGAAATATGGTAAAACTACAACAAGGTGATATAATAAAACTGAACTTTAATCCTCAATCGGGACACGAACAAGCAGGATACAGACCAGCTTTAGTTGTAAGCAATGAAATATTTCATCAAAAAACAAACTTAGTGATAGTATGCCCAATAAGCAATACATCAAATAAATTTCCATTACATGTTCAACTGGATAACAGAACTATTACAACCGGAAGTATTTTATGTCAGCATATTAAATCTTTAGATATTGTTTCAAGGAATTATGTATTCGTTGAACGCTTGCCAGATGATATTCTTGAGGAAGTATTTGATATAATCTATGGCGAGATAGAAATATTAAGATAAAAATCAGTAAATGCTGAAAAATTGGTATGTTATAATAACATACCAATTTTTTTGCTCAATATTTTCAATAAGCTGATTTAATATTTTTCTTTTTTTATGAGCTGTTCAACAAGTTCTTTGCCAATTGAATTATCATAAATAAACTGATAATACGGAATACGCTGTATGCCGTCAGTCTCTTCTGTCATATCTTTTGTAAGAAGTATCTTCTTATAATCATCTGGAAGCTCATTCAAATTTACAGCTCTCATACGTTTATCTGATACTGAAATTTCTATTCCATAACCCTCGTTTGAAACATAATCAATCTCTGTTCCGTTATCACTTCGATACTCAAATGAACCTGTTTCAGGAAGCAGACTTCTGACATGGCATTCTACAATACTTCCAAGCAGGTCTTTCGGAAATTCACTGATTTCTCTGCTCTTTAACATATTTTGTATCAGGTCAATGTAGAACATTGGATAATCAATAGTTAGATTAAATCTTGAAAAAACCTGTGGCTTTGTATGAAGTTCACTCGAATCTTTTAGCAACTTTCCCGTAATGTAAGAGTCTGCTGTCAGTTTGTCAGATACATATGTCAATGTTATAAGCCCACAGTTGGATAAAAACTGCATAGCTGTTTTGCAATCATAACTATTCATAGTTTTAAAGTTCTTATAACGACCACCTATGATTTCAGAAACACGTTTTTCTTCATCTTTGGAAAGTGAGTCACCAAAGTGATAAGCAATCATGTCCGATAAAAGTTTTGAATTTGAAAAGCTTTGATAATTTGTATGGTTATGAAGCTTTACAAGAGAGGCATACATAACATCCAAAAGCATTTCTACATTCAAGTCTTCCATTCCGTTTCCCATAATATATTCAACTGATTTCCTGTTGGATATAATCATTTCATCAAGGCAGCCCTGCAAATATTCCTTTGTATTGCTGAAATCCTTATAAAAGTCCCTGATGTTAAAAAGAAAATCTTCATATGTTTTTTCTGATACTTCTGTAATTCCTTTGAATGCCAACCATTCAGGGTAACTTAAAAAACTTGTTTTGATAAATGCAGCATTACCACCACAGGCAATATGTCCCCAGAATTCGAGTGCTTTTGACTGACTCCCAGAAAAGACCACTTTTGTATTCTGGTTATCATACTTACTGAATGCTCCTGCTATTTTGGCAATATCCTTATCGGGAGTTGCCATATATGTCGCTTCATCTATCAGATAAACAATACTGTCGTTATTAGCTATATTTTTTAATATTCCATTTACAGCATTACGACGTTTTTCGTCCGTATCAAATTGAGATTTCATATCAAGATAAACAGCATTTTCAAGCGAGTCTTCCAACTGGTGCATACACACAGTTTTTCCGCATTTTCTCGTACCAAGAATGAAGCTGATACTGCTGTCATTGATTGCTTTTTCTACTTCATAATAGAAACTTCTTTTGAAATTATATTTGTTATTCATACCGTTCATCGCCAATCAATCATTTCCTGTCAGAAGTTTTGTTCTTCCCTTTGGAATAGCCATATTTTTTCGCCACTCTGTAAAAGCGGTTTGGTTTCATTCCGAGCTTTTTCATGGTTGCGACTGCCGTCTGCTCTCCCTTTACCCACTTCTTGCACTCACGGTGTAGCTGTTTCTCATCAAACGGAATCGGCTGCCTGCCCTTATACTTGCCCTGCTCTTTGGCAAGGGTTATACCCTCACGTTGCCTTTGAAGAGTGAGTTCTCGTTCAAATTCAGCCAATGCAGCGAATACGGTGAGCATTAGCTTGCCTTGTGGTGTACTGGTATCAAGATTCTCTTTTAGAGAAATAACCTGCACACCTTTATCGGTAAGCTGCTTTACAAGATTGAGTAAGTCCTGTGTAGACCTTGCAAGCCTGCTGTACTCGCTGACTATCAGAGTGTCACCCTCTCTGATATATTCAAGCATTTTTTGTAGTTCAGGTCTTTTAGTATCTTTTCCTGATAGCTTGTCAATGAACATCTTTTCAACACCTTGTTCTTTTAAGCTAATAATTTGTCTTTCTTCATTTTGTTCTGTTGTTGAAACTCTTACATAACCTATTTTAGCCATATATCACAACTCCTTTTTTTATTGCATTTACATTATATCACACATTATGAAATATATCAATAGCATTTAGACGATTTTATTGCAATATTTTAAAACTATGTCATTAGGGGGTAGTCTATTGCCATACTAACGAGTACAAAGAGGATGTCATGAATGCAATATCAATCAATGTTATTGATTTCAATCTATTTGAAGAACATCGTCAGGACAAATTCAGAATAGATTTTCTTGAACTTCGTAAGGCTAAAGATATGAAGGAGAGTGGTT
>JBJENX010000090.1:0-54793 GCA_051880415.1 Lachnospiraceae bacterium
ATTGGAAATAATACAATCATTGGTGCGGGAAGTGTAGTGAATAAGGATATAGAAGATGGAGTCATTGCTGCGGGTAATCCCTGTAAAGTGATTCGAAAGATAACAGAGGAAGATAAACAGAAATATCCCATGTGGATAGATTGATATTTATTTTAAATTGAAAATACTATGTTTCCGGAGCTACGGTTCCCGGTTGTAAAGAAGGAGGATCATAATGGCTGTATCAACAATCAAAGCTGAATTTCAGTGTGAAGTAGAAAAAGTATGGGAGATAGTGACATCATTGGACAAGTATACATGGAGAAGTGATTTAGATAAAATCGTGGTAACAGTACCGGAAAAAGAGTTTGAGGAACATACGAAGGATGGTTATGTTACAAAGTTTAAAATTACGGCTTTTGATGAATATAAGAGATATGAATTTGACATGGAAAATGGAAATATGCGGGGACATTGGATAGGAAGGTTTTCTTATAAGGATGGTGTTACAGTAATTGAATTTACAGAAGATGTAATTGCCAAAAAACTGATTATGAAACCATTTGTGGGAATCTATTTAAAGAAACAGCAGGAGAAGTATATCCGGGATTTAAAGAATGCATTGGAGACAAAGGAGGTAGAACATGCAGATAATTAGGGAAAGAATGAATGAAAAGTTAACCATAAAACTAAGCGGAAGATTGGAAACCACCACCGCCCCTGATTTACAGAAGTTGGTTGATCATGAACTGGAAGGGATTACAGAATTAAATGTGGATATAAAAGAATTGAAGTATATATCTTCCGCCGGTCTTAGAGTGTTGCTTGCCGCCACAAAGAGGATGAAGGCAAAGAGAGGAATCACGACGATATATAATGCAAATGAGGACGTCATGGAAGTGTTTGAAATCACAGGATTTAAAGAAATTCTGAATATTCAATGAGCAGATATGTATTGCACACCGGAAGCGAAATTGCAATTAAAATAATAAGTTGAAATATTCCAAGTTGTTTGTATAAAATCCATTTTTATGTAAATACTTCTATATGAAAATAAAAAAGAGAGGTGTTTACATGGTATTAAAGGAAAATGAAAAAACTGTATTAAAAGATTTACAAACACAGGAGAAAAGCTGTGTCGAAAAGTATGAAAGATATGCCTCGCAGGCAAAGGATCCTGTTTTGAAGGATTTGTTTTTAAAGTTGAAAAAGGAAGAACAAAAGCATTTAGATTCTATTACAAGTGTTTTAAATGGAGAAGCAGTGCCAAGTAGTGACTGTAATGACAGTGGTGGCGCAAATTATAACCCGGAAGCTACCTACAACAAAGGGGAAGATACACCGGAAAAAACAAGTGATTGTTTTTTGGCAACAGACTGTATTGGTACGGAAAAGCTGGTTTCTTCTACGTACAACACAGATGTGTTTAATTTTGAAAATTCTGCTTTACGCAAACTCCTTGCAGATATTTTAGTGGAAGAGCAAAATCATGGAGAGATGCTATGGAAATATAAAACAGCAAATGGAATGGCATAGGTATTAGATCTAAATCCCCGGAAACCAAGGTTTCCGGGGATTTTTTTAGATCCATTCACATTTTCGTCGATAATTACCAGCGCCATCGGTCATCCCGGTCACGTCTGCCATCTCTGTGGAAATCCCGGTCGCGTCTGTCGTCCCTGTGGTCATCCCGATCATGTCTGCCATCTCTGTGGAAATCTCGGTCATGTCTACCATCTCTGTGGTCGTCACAGCCATGTCTGTTATCTCTGCATTCATGTTCATGTCCGCATGGTGAACAAGGTGAGCAGCTTCGTCTGCTGCAATCGTCACGAAAACGTCCAAAATCCTTTGGCATAATAAGCTCCTTTTTATTTAAAGTATGCAGGAGAGGTTATAAGTTGTGAATAACCTAAAGAACAAAATGTATAAAAGAAATAATCTTAAATGTAATGGTTTTCGGAGTGCGTTTGTGTTATTCTGTAGCAAAGTATGTTCGTATACTTTCGTTACAAATGAAAATGAGATTGTGTGTTAAGATGATTAGAGGGAACTTTATATGGCAAAAAAGATAATGGATGATAATAATATAAAAATAAAATTATCAATTAATGAAAATGATCAAAATGGTTATTGTGATGAAATATTTTTATTTCAAATTAATAATGATAGTAATTTAACCCTTGATAAAAGTGTTTCTATTGGATTAGAGATTTCCAACCACATAGGGGGAAGAATTTTATATGGTTATCTCAATGTAATGTTTGAAAAGAGTAGTGATACAGGCGTGAAAGTTGAAATACCATATACAAATAAAAATAATGCAAGATATGAGGATTCGATTTTATATAATAAGGAATTTTGCTACAAAGGACTATTGAAAGAATATATAGAAGATTTGGCTCAAAGTATGAAGGCTTATATTGCCGGAACAGAGAAGTTTCCAAATTGCAATATAAAAATAATAGAAAGTGCAAATTGTGAAGTTGGATCATGTTCTGTTTGGTATGAGTGGATTATACATGTGATACTGGATTTGTTTGTAAATGATTTATATACAGATATAAATAAAATCGATTCTCAAATAATTATCTCAATGATGAAAAAAATTAGCTAAAGAGATGGATTTTGATGCTAATATTTAAATGGCTGAACGGAGTGTGTTATATGAAAAAGGCATGGTTGTTAGATGAAGATGTTTTTATTTATGGTTATATTGAAAAGGATATATTTTATCCCTGTTCAAAAAAATGTGGTTTTGATTGTCAAAAGATAGCAAAAAGAGATATAGGAAATATTATTTTTTATAGCATGGATGAAGCAATTGGCAAATATGGGAAATTACCTGTCATTGAGGAGGCAGATGAATAAAAGAGTAAGTATAATTTAAATGCTTACTTGTAGATTCTAATTCCCCCGAATTCGGGGGAATTAGAATCTACGAAATCTTATTACTTCAATACCTTTGGATTTTGTTCTTCCAAAATAGACATTTGGTGTATGGCAATATTGTTCAGTTTAATCAGACGATCTTTTTGACATAATCCATCCTCAATTAGTATTGCATTGATATTTTCCATATTGGAAAGGCAAATTAATTCATTAATACTAGCATAATCCCTAATGTTTCCTTTTTTATCAGGATATTTTTCACACCATATCTGTTAACGAGATATAATCGTCTTCTTTAATTTGCAAGATCTGTATTTCAGTTCCATCAACATTGATTTTTCCCATAAATCAACCGTCCTTCCTTTATTCCTTATCTTCGCACGAATCTTATAAATATTATACTGGTTCTTATTTTTAGCAATTCAAATAGACTTTGCATTCATTATTCCACGGGAATATCTTGATTGTACCAAACATATGTTTGTATTTCAGGTAAAAGGTGAAAATTTTATGGAACAGAGAGTAAGCAAGACGACTTTTAGCTTTTATAAATTTTAAATAATGTAATCATTTTCCCATCCTAATACGTTATACTATACATGGGGACGCCCTAAGGAGGAATCTTTTTGAACCGGGAAGAAAAGTTATGTAAGGAAATGAAAAAAGGAAATCAGTTAGCAGCAAATGAACTGGTGGAACTGTATTATACAGAAATTCTGCGATATTGCTACTGGCACACTGATAGCAAAGAACAGGCGGAGGATGCAACCCAGGAAACATTTTTAAAGTTTGTTCGATACATAGATGCATATAAGCATCGAGGGATGCTTCGTGCATTTTTATACCGCATTGCAAAAAATACATGTATTGATTTATCGAGAAAGAAAGAGAATGTGATGATGTCCTGTGATATTTATGACATGCATTTGGAAGCGGTATATGAGGAAAAAGGCTTTCATGAAATTGAGGCAGATGATAATTTTCAAAAATTAATTCATGTGTTGCCGGAGAAACAGCGGGAGCTGATTATTTTAAGGTATTGTCAGGAATTATCATTGAAGGAAATATCGAATGTGACAGGGGAAAAGTTACGTACGGTACAATCTGGTATTCGCTTGGCGCTTAAAAAGATTGAAAAAGAAATCAGAAAGGAGAATGAGGATGACTAGCAAAATGGAACGTTATTTGAAGGATTCATTTCGGAACGAAACTATAACAGAAAATGCAGTACATAAGGAAAAAGTACAACGTTTAGTTGGAGAAGAATTATCGAATAAAAAGATAACCAAGCGGATTTCTTATCTCAATTTTGTTTTTCGAATGATTCGATTTGTTTCACCTAAAATATGGTTTGTGCAAGGAATTTGTTTTATTCTGTTAAGCTTGTGGCTCTTGGCAGGTGGCAGGGAACTTGTAAATATAGAAATAGTATATGCATCTAAAATGTTGTGTCTTTATACAGCCTGCATACCATTTGTATCTGTCCCCTTTTTATATCGTTCGATACAGTACAATATGCAGGAAATAGAAATGGCAGCCTCATTTTCTTATGTGCAGCAATTGATGATGAAGCTTTTGATGATTGCTGTCGGTGATATGGTTATGCTGCTTGGAGGAATCATTGTCGGTGCAAAAGCTTTTCATTTAGATGTTTTGTCAGCTTTATTGTACGTTACATTTCCGTTTTTGTTAATTAGCAGTATTTTGTTATTTATAACCGTTCATGTGCCGGCAAACAGAATGATTCTATCTTGCTGTATTTTATTTGCTACCATGTTATTTATTTTAAATCGGTTAATGCATATGTATCCTGTTTTGTTTACCTATCAGTTTAACCGGATTTCATTCCTATTGTGTGTTGTTCTGGTGGTTTTGATTTCCTTACAATTACAAAAACTTTGGAACAATTCGGTATATCAGGAAATGCATCTTATGATGTATGAGTAGAAAGGAGTAGAAAATGGAATTAACGATTGATCATGTGTCGAAGACGTATAAGGATAAAGTGGCAGTGGATGATGTTTCTATTACAATTACCACTGGCATCTGGGGACTGTTGGGAGCAAATGGTGCAGGGAAAACAACGCTTATGCGTATGGTGGCAAATATATTAAAGCCTACAAATGGGGAAATACGATTTGATGGAGTATCCGTTCAGACATTAGATGAAAAGTATCGGGATATTTTTGGATATTTACCACAGGAATTTGGATTTTATCCGGAATTTTCCGTTAAAGATTATTTGGAATATATTGCGGCATTAAAGGGTCTTACCAAAGAAGAGACAAAGAAAAAGATAAATGAATTGTTAGAGAGAATGTCGTTAGCGGATGTAAAGAATAAGAAGATTAAGAAGCTTTCAGGGGGGATGAAACGAAGAGTTGGAATTGCCCAGGCATTGTTAAATGAGCCGAAGATTTTAATATTGGATGAGCCAACAGCGGGATTAGACCCGGGTGAGCGAATCAAACTTCGTAAATTGTTGTCAGAGATAGCAAAGGACCGGATTATTCTGATTTCTACCCATATTGTTTCGGATGTGGAGTATATTGCCGGTAAGCAGGCAATTATGAAGGATGGAAAAATTATTGCTGTGGGAACAACGGAGGAGTTAGTAAAAGAAATGGACGGAAAGGTTTGGCGGGTAGTTGTAACGGAAGACCGGTTAATGGTATTGGAAGAGAAATTACAAATTGTAAACTTAAAGCATGAAGGCTCTAACCGTGTAGAGATTCGATATTTAAGTGATGAAAATGCAGTAGAAGGTTCGGAATGTGTGGAACCTCGTTTGGAAGATTTGTATTTGTGGCTATTTCCTACAGGAAAGGAGGAGGTGTGATATGCGTTTATTAGGACTTGAAATAAAACGGGTGATGAAAACAAAAATGACTATCATTACATTAATTGCAGCAATTTTACTCTCTTTTGCACTGGCGTATATTCCCACTACCTTTGTGTATTGTATCAAAGGCTTCCAGGATGGTGAGCCGATGTATGCAACGGGTATGGAAGCAATAAAATGGAATCGGCAGATTGAAAAAGAGATAGTGGGAGAAGTGACACAGGAAAAAGTTATAAACGCAGTATCCACATATCAAAGGGTTTTAGAAGAAAACCATGCAGAGGAAACCTATGATCTGCCCATTGAAGTATATCATGAATATTTAGATCCCATATATCCTTTATTTACACCCATTTGTAATGCTTATGGAAATAAGAAAAACGCTACTCCTGCAGACATGAAACTTCTAAACGCAGAGGAACTGGGGGATTTTTATACTGCTGCGGACGATTATTTTAATATGAAGCTTATGCAGCAACAGGGCAAATATCCAAATGCAGTAGCAAAGGCACAAGAGATGAGAAGTAAGGTAACGAAGCCTTATCTATATGATTCGGGAGTTACGTCAGATGCCATGGAATATGAGGCATTAACATTATTTTTAATATTGCTTTGTTGTACGGTTGTCTGTGCCCCGGTATTTTCTGCGGATTATCAGACGGATGCAGACAGCATTTTACGGTGTACAAAAAAGGGAAGAACAACGCTGGCAGTCACAAAGATTGTTTCTGCACTTTTAATTAGTGGAATATGTACAGTATTGTGTCTGCTAATCTGGTGTGTCAGTACAACAATATTTTTTGGAACAGAAGGCATGAAAACATCGGTTCAAATGATTGCTTCCATCGCTTGTATGTTAAATATGAACATGGGGCAATTAATATGGGTACATGCAGGGATGGGATTACTGATTGTTCTTTCCGGTATTTCCTTTACACTTTTTCTGTCAGCTAAGAGTAAAACAAACGTGCAGGTTATGGCAATGTCACTTCTGGCATGTCTTTTGCCCCTTGTTCTTTACCGGGTTCTTCCTGAAAGATATGCAAATGTGCTGAAATGCTTTTTGCCTTCCGGTGGAATCGGATTAAATAACAGTGTGTTATATGATATGGTTGGGCTTCGTTTTGTGAATATCGGTTCCTTGTCGATTTGGACTCCCTATTTCATTGTTTTAGTTGCCTTATTGGAAATCCCATTATTTATTGTATTGGCAATAAAAAGTTATAATAAAGATGAATAAAAGGATGAACGAACTGGTATGTTGAGGAACTTTTGCATTTTCTTGACATATTATAATATTCAAATTATAATTAAATATAAGTAATTTGATAATATGGATTTTCGAAAATTTCGGGAATCCATATTCTTATTATGAACATTTAAGAGTGAAACTGATAAGGTTTGTTTTGGAGATAAAGGAAGGTGGATATAGTGTATCAATTTACAGAGGATTGTCTGACAGGAGTTGGAATTATTGATGATGAGCACAAGCAGTTGTTTGCAACAATGAATGAAATATCGGATGTTTTGATGGCTGGGGACAAAGACAAAAAGGAAGTTTTACAGCTGGTGAAAGACCTTATGGATACGTTAAAAGAATATGCGGCAACACATTTTGAACACGAGGAAGCCTATATGATGGAGATACGGGATCCTGAAATACTTCGCCAAAAAAAGGAGCATGCGTATTTTACGGAAAAGATTGAAGGGATTGATTTAGACTCTGTGGATGAAGAGAATGGAATTGCTGTATTACGGGATATGATGGAGTTTTTGTCACGCTGGTTATACCGTCATATTTTGAGTAGTGATACGATGATTGGAAAGACGAAGAAAATGCATGGTAATCCGGTGATGCTTTCTTTTTCAAACAGGTATCTGATCGGAGTGGATATGATTGATCAGGAGCACAGGCGGTTATTTGAAATTCTTGGTGAATTAAATGAGCTCAATCAGGATGAGTTTATGTATGACAAGTTTGATGCGATATTAGATGTGGTAGAGGAGCTTAAAGATTATACGGTGAAGCATTTTGAAGATGAAGAACGGTATATGAAGGAGATTGGATATGAAGGGCTTTCTCAGCAGCAGAAAGTGCATCAGGCATTCATTGATAAAATCGAAGTTATTAATTTAGAGGAACTGGATGATAACCAGCAGGAGTATATCAATGAATTGATTGATTTTCTGGCAAGCTGGCTTGTTAATCATATTATGAAGATGGATCAAAAGATTCCGGCTGAATAGTCAGTTATATCGTATCACGAAAACGGTCAAAATTCTTTAAAAAAGGGAAAGTAAAACTTTATATTAATTACCTCTTGCAATCTCGAACAAATGTTTGTATAATAAACATATGTTCGAGATTGATTTAGGTTATGACCTGAAAGAAAAACTGGAAATACTGGCGGATGCAGCCAAATATGACGTTGCCTGCACATCAAGTGGAGTAGAACGCAAGGGAAAGAAAGGATTCCTTGGTAATAGTGCAGCCTGTGGTATATGTCATAGTTTTGGGGCAGATGGAAGATGTATTTCTTTACTAAAAGTATTAATGACAAACCATTGTGTATATGATTGCAAGTATTGTATGAACAGATGCTCTAATGATATAAGAAGGGCAACCTTTGAACCTGATGAATTGTGTCAGTTGGTAATAGCCTTTTATAAAAGGAATTATATAGAAGGATTGTTCTTAAGTTCAGGTGTACTTAAGAATCCAACTTATACCATGGAGCGAATGTGTGAAACCCTGTTGCTGTTACGGACCAAATATAAGTTTAATGGTTATATACATGTGAAGACGATTCCTGGGGCACCTGACGAGTTGTTATCCACCATAGGTTATCTGGCAGACAGAATTAGTATTAATCTGGAATTGCCTACAGCGGATAGTCTGAAGAATTTAGCACCGAATAAGTCTTTTCAGACAATATTAGAGCCCATGGGGAAGGTGACGGATACCATAGCTGCACATAGAATGGAGATTGGTAAGAATCCCCGGATGGAACGAAGTGTAATCAATCAATATCTGCCAAACAGTATTTTTCATGAGAATCATAGGATGAATTCAATTGAGAAAAACAAAGAAGGTTTTCTGTTGGAGAATGGTGTAGGGGTAAAATCTTCCGGGTTATCAAGAGGAGATAATCAGTTTCTACCCAAGGTGAGAGGCGAATCCGGCTTTAAAAGGGCTTTTGCTCCGGCAGGACAAAGTACCCAGATGATTATAGGAGCCAGTCCCGAATCTGACCTTACATTAATAAAAACGACACAGAAGCTATATGAGTCTTATGATTTAAAAAGGGTGTTTTACTCAGCCTATATTCCTTTGAATGAAGATGCGGCTTTGCCTTCCTTAGATACGGCACCGCCTTTATTAAGGGAGCATAGATTATATCAGGCGGATTGGCTGCTTCGATATTATGGATTTCATGCAGATGAGTTGTTGTCGGAGGACAGACCTAATTTTAATGAACAGATAGATCCTAAATGTGATTGGGCGGTAAGACATTTAGAGGAATTTCCGGTAGAGATACAAACGGCTTCTTATGATAGGCTTTTGCGTATTCCGGGAGTGGGACCGACTTCTGCCAGAAGAATTGTTGCTGCAAGAAGATATAGTAAGTTGGATTTTGAACATCTCAAAAAAATTGGTGTTGTATTAAAAAGAGCTCATTATTTTATAACCTGTAGCGGAAAGATGATGTATAACACACCTATTGAGGAACAGTATATTACCAAGCAGCTGGTTTCGGATCATTACAGGGAGAATTGGAAGGTCAGGCACCGTAATGAACAGTATAATCAATTGTCTTTGTTTGATGATTTTCAACTTACTACAGAATGACATATTATGTAAACTAATGGATACATATTCAATAAGAGGTATAAGATATGTTTATTTTTACTTGTAAGGACCGGTTTGAGGATATGATGTGCTGTATATATGCTGCATGGGAAAAGGCTTTGCAGTGTGGGCATGATGAGGTTAAACTTATGAGGGAGCCCGTTATGCAAAGGACATTATTTGATGAATATATACATGTGGATTATGATGAGGAGAAAGCAGGGAAAGTAATTCGTACCATAAAGAAGAAGCTTTCCAACAAAGGAATGATTGCAGTCTACTATGTTTCCATGTCCCATGAGGAAGATGCATTAGATATCATGTACCATTTTCTTGTGAAAGGTTTTAAGGTGGGAGAGAGCATTTTTGAAAGGTACGGAGATTCTGTGGTGATGAGGATGTTTGAACTTCGTCGAAGGGTATCTAATGAGGCCCATTTCTTTCGGGAGATTGCAAGGTTTACTTCCCTGAATGACAAGGTGTTTGTCTGTCATTTAGAACCGAAGGATAATGTGATTTTAGTTGTGGCAGATCATTTTGCTGACCGTATGCCATCAGAGCATTTTATGATAATTGATGATAACAGACAATATGCGGTGGTTCATCCTAAAGACGGAGAGAATTATGTGCGGTATTTGACGGAGAAGGAGATGGAGGTGCTGTGTCAGACAGAAAGCTATGAGGACCGGTATACAGATTTATGGAGAACCTTTTTTGATACCATTGCAATTAAAGAAAGAGAGAATCCGTTATGCCAGAGAAACATGATGCCGTTATGGACGAGAAAGCATGCTGTAGAATACAAATGAGAATTTATTTTGAACCGGTATTTATAGCGTTTAGGGTATACGGAGTCTCTGTTTTGTTTTATAATATAAACGGCTTCGGTATGAGTTCTTAAAATCGGAGTTTAGGAAATATTGTGAGAAATAACATTCTGTTGGGTAGATAATGATTGGGAGGATAATATGAGTCAGACAAAGAAAGTGGAGATGCAATGTGGTATATTTGGAATTTTATTTATTTTGATGATAGTGGGAACGGTTGTTGTTTTTTTTAATAACAAAGAGGTTTCGGTACCTTGTGAAGAAGTTGAGGTTACTGTCATTTCTGCATCGAGGGAAATGAAAAGAGTACAAGGTCATACCAGAGGGGTTGAAGAGGTTGTGGTTGAATACGAAGGAAAACATTATGAATTACAGACGCTAAATGATCCTAAGGTAAATGAATGTATTGCTGCTAAAGATAACAACCAAACTGTAATGGTGTATTATGCAAATGGACAGCTGCATGCGGGAATACCAACGATTCCTGCAAACCCAAAACTGAAAGCACTTTTTTATTTGATGTTAGTGGTGGATTTTATTTTATTATTGGTTTTTTCATCCTATGCCGGAGTATATTCTGATTGTAAAAAAGCAGAGGCTAAACAGGTAGAAGAACAGAAAAAGGACGGTGAAGAAAATGAACAAACAATATAAATTTTGGGGATGGGAGCATGCAGATGCTAAGGCTGTTACAGACGAATATAAGGGAATTTATACCCCTGTTGATTTGTATGATGCCCTTTCTAATATCTGGTGTGCAGATACCTGTGCTCCAAGAATGAGAGAGGATTGGACAAAGGAGAATATGACAATGGGTCAGTGTTCCATTACCGCATTTCTTGCCCAGGATATTTTTGGCGGGAAAGTATATGGAATTTTAAGACCTGGTGGTAATTATCATTGTTACAATGTAATTGGTGATTGCAGCTTTGACCTTACAAGTGAACAGTTTGGAGCTGAAGTGCTTGATTATGAGAACAATCCGGAACAGTTTCGGGAGGTTCATTTTGCAAAGGAAGAAAAGAGACTTCGTTATGAATATTTAAAAACAGAGCTTAAGAAATACTGTGAGAAATAATAACCTATTCGGAAGATGATTTTGTTTGATTCGATAGTAAGGAGTTTTTATGACAACGAGAGAAGAGGCATTGGCCTATGGTTTATCTTTTCCTAATACATATCAGGATGCTCCTTTTCATGATCCTAATTGGCAGTTGGTGAGAGTGAAAGGAAGTCAAAAAGCCTTTCTTTGGACTTATGAAAGAAATGGGTACATTAATCTTAATGTGAAAGTTGATAAAGAATGGCGAGATTTTTGGAGGAATACCTTTGATGCTGTAATTCCCGGCTGGCACCAGAATAAGGAACATTGGAATACCATTATATTGAATGGAAGTATTCCGGATGAGGATATCCGACGTATGATAGCAGAAAGCTATGATTTAATAACAGATTCTCCTGCAAAAAGAATCTATGAGGCGGTAAAACAGATTCCGAAAGGATATGTAGCCACTTATGGTCAGGTTGCGCAGATGGCAGGAGATAAGAGAATGGCAAGAGCGGTTGGCAATGCACTTCACAACAATCCGGACCCATTGCATATTCCCTGTCATCGTGTGGTGAATGCAAAGGGTGAATGTTCAGGCTCTTTTGCGTTTGGTGGATTAAACGCACAGGCACAGTTACTTTTGGCAGAGGGTGTAGAGGTAATTGATGGGAAAGTTGATTTAGAAAAGTTTGGTTTTTCCGGCACACAAAATGAAATATAGGAAAGTGATACAAATGATATGAAATTAACTACATTATGTTATATAGAAAAAGACGGGCAGTACCTAATGCTGCACCGGACAAAGAAAAAGAAGGATATTAATAAGGATAAATGGATTGGTGTTGGCGGACATGCCATTGACGGAGAGAGTCCGGAGATGTGTCTGCTTCGGGAAGTAAAGGAAGAAACCGGTCTTACCCTCACATCTTACCGATTTCGGGGGCTTGTTACATTTATCAGTAATGAAGTGACGGAGCCGGAGCTTATGTGTCTCTTTACTGCAGATGAGTTTACGGGAGAGTTGATTACCTGCCAAGAGGGAGATTTGTGCTGGGTTGACAAAGGGCGTGTAATGGAGCTTCCTACATGGGAAGGGGATGTTATCTTTTTACGGCTGTTGATTGAAGAGGAAGAACAGCATTTCTTTACCCTTCGTCTTGTATATGAAGGGAGTACATTAGTAGAACAGGCTTTGGAGATATATGATTAAGGAGCATATTCCCTGTTATCCTGTGGTAAATGCCAAGGGAGAATGTTCCGGCTTCTTTGCTTTTTAATTATCTTTATACAATCTTAATATAAACCCAATAATATTTACACCCTTTTAACCATAAAAAGGATAAAATAGGTCCGTAATATGCGAACAAAGGGGAATGAAATGGAAACTATATTGCACAGAAATAAACATTTGACCTCATTTCAGATAATTATTATTGGGTTTTTGTCTGTTATCTTAATTGGTACGTTTTTTTTAATGCTACCATTTTCAAGTAAGTCCGGTGTATTCACACCGTTTCATGAAGCTTTTTTTACCTCCACATCTGCTGTATGTGTTACAGGTTTGGTGGTAAAAGATACCGCAAGTTATTGGTCTGTTTTTGGACAGGGGATTATACTTATTTTAATTCAGATAGGCGGTATGGGAGTTGTAACGGTGGCTGCATCTGTGGCGCTTTTATCAGGAAAGAAAATATCCCTTATGCAAAGAAGTACAATGCAGGAAGCAATTGCAGCACCGAAGGTGGGTGGAATTGTAAGACTGACGGGATTTATTATAAAAACAACCTTTCTTATAGAGCTTTTAGGTGCGTTAATTATGATGCCGGTATTTTGTAAAGATTTTGGGTTTATGGGTATATGGATGGCATTGTTTCATTCCGTATCGGCTTTTTGCAATGCGGGATTCGACCTAATGGGAACAGAGGAAATGCCATTTTCCTCCTTAACTATATATGCCGATAGGCCGTTAATCAGTATTACGGTAATATTGCTTATTATAATTGGTGGTATTGGATTTCTTACATGGGATGATATTCGCACAAACTCATATCATATAAACCGTTATCGGATGCAGAGTAAAATCATACTGGCCACTACAGGTATTTTGATTATTGTACCTTTTTTGTTTTTCTATTTCTCAGAGTATCGTGAGGAACAGATAAGTGAACGTATTTTGTATTCCCTGTTCCAATCTGTGACTCCCAGGACAGCGGGTTTTAACACTACGGATTTGACGGCATTTAGTGGGGCCGGCAAATGTATCATGATTATTTTAATGCTAATTGGCGGTTCCCCCGGTTCTACTGCCGGAGGAATGAAAACAACTACTATAGCAGTGTTATTTTCTAATGCCGTAGCGGTATTCCGACGTAAAGAAGAAACCCATTTTTTTGGACGTCGTCTTGAAAATGGCGTTGTACAAAATGCATCTACTATTTTAATAATGTATCTTACTTTGTTTATTTCGGGCGCAGTTGTAATCAGTGTTATAGAGAATTTACCCATTGGATTATGTCTTTTTGAAACGGCATCCGCAGTTGGTACAGTGGGACTGACACTTGGTATTACCCCGGAACTTGGATGGTTTTCACAGGTTATCCTTATTGTATTAATGTTTTTAGGGCGTGTGGGAGGATTAACACTAATATATGCAACTCTTTCACAGAAAAACAGAAATTTATCAAAATTACCACAAGAAAAAATAACGGTTGGATAGGAGAATGAATATGAAATCTATATTATTAATTGGCGTAGGACGATTTGGAAAACACATAGCATTGCAGCTTAATCAGTTAGGACATCAGGTGATGGCGGTTGATATCGTAGAAGAAAGGATAAATGATATTTTACCTTTTGTAACCAATGCACAAATTGGAGACAGTACCAATGTTGATTTTTTAAATTCTTTAGGTGTCAGAAATTTTGACGTATGTATAGTGACCATAGGAAGTGATTTTCAAAGCTCCCTTGAAACGACCTCAAGTTTAAAGGAGCTGGGAGCCGGTTTGGTAGTATCCAGGGCAGAGAGGGATGTTCATGCCAAATTTCTTCTTCGTAATGGTGCAGATGAGGTTTTGTATCCTGAAAAGCAGCTTGCAAAATGGGCGGCAATCCGTTATGCTTCTAATCATATTTTGGATTATATTGAACTGGATGACACCCATTCCATTTTTGAAGTATCGGTTCCCAAGGATTGGATTGGTCTGAGTATTGGGGAGATTGATATCAGAAAAAAATATAATGTAAATATTATGGCAATTAAGAAAAATGGTGTGATGAAAATGTCTATAACACCGGATACTCTTTTGTCGGAAGATATCACCATGTTGGTATTGGGAGAATATAAAGCGCTTCAAAAATGTTTTCATATATAGTGAAAGCTTTTGCAGATAGGAGATGAACATGTGGAAGGTGTCATTTTAATAGTTGCAGTTTTTGTAATATTTGTCTGGTGTTTCATTACGGTAAAGCATTTTGATGAGTTTCTTGCTGACAGTTTTGGCAGTGATTTTCAGAATGTGGAGAAAAAAGAGCCTTCTTGTGTTGTGCTTACAAAAGACATGACAGATGAAGAAATTATGGAGGAGATTCAATACTTTAGAAGACATCATCAAAAGATGGAAATATATTTATGTGAGAATATATGTGACGATTTGACTGTATACTTAAATATTGATTCAGATAAAAAACACTGACGGATGGAGTATAATATGAAGAAAAAATCAACTATGAATATAGATGATAAAGAAATAAATAGTGTTCAGGATTTCATAACGGATGGGGTTAATAACCGTAGATGGCTGGATGTGCTTCGTGGAATTATTCCTACCCCGAAGGATGTTTTGGTTCTTCTTTTTATTTTAGCCCTTGCAACGGGAACGGGAACTATATTTGGAATTTTTGAATTCACCGAGGCAAATATAATAACAGTTTATATTCTTGCAGTATTATTGATTTCACTTTTTACGAAAAGTTATTTTTGCAGTGTGATAAGCTCCTTGTTGGGGGTTTTGTTGTTTAATTTCTTTTTTACAGAGCCAAGATTAACATTTCATGCCTATGAGCATGGATACCCCTTTACCTTTGTGATTATGCTCATTGCGTCCTTGATTACCGGAACCTTGGCAGGAAAGCTTAAAAATCATGCGAAACAGTCGGCACAGGCAGCCTTTCGTACAAAGGTAATGTTTGATACAAATCAGTTGTTACATCAGGCAACTGATGAAAATGAGATTATATGTATAACGGCAACGCAGCTTATTAAATTATTGAATCGGGATGTTATAGCTTATACGGAAACAAATGGACAATTAAATAAGGGACAAATGTTTTGTCATGACTTAGAACCGGATAACTCTTTTTTTGCAAAAAATGAACATGGGATTGCCGAAAAGGCATTTGCCATCAAAAAAAGAGCGGGAGCAGGTACGAATACATTAAATGACACGAAAAATCTGTATCTGACTATTCGGACCAATCAAAATGTTTATGGCGTAATCGGCATTGCAATTAACAATAATCCGATTGAATCTTTTGAAAATAATGTTTTGCTTTCGATTATTGGAGAATGTGCTTTGGCAATTGAGAATTATCGTAATGCGAAAGCAAAGGAGGAGGCAGCTTTGCTGGCACAAAAAGAACAGTTAAGGGCAAATTTGTTGCGTGCCATTTCCCATGATTTGAGAACCCCATTAACTTCTATATCGGGAAATGCCAGTAACCTGATTTCTAATTCTGTTTTTCTGGATGAAGAAACCAAGCTACAAATGTATAATGACATTTATGACGATTCAAAGTGGTTAATAAGTCTGGTTGAAAATTTGCTTTCCATTACAAGGCTTGAGGATGGTGTACTTAATTTTAATATGACCACGGAACTTATAGATGATGTGATTGACGAGGCATTAAAACATGTTTATTATAAAAAGTCGGAGCATAATATTATTGTGGATAAAAGTGATGATTTGTTATTGGCTAAAATGGATGCCAAGTTGATTCTTCAGGTTATCATAAATATTATGGATAATGCGATTAAGTATACACCGGTAGGGTCTGACATTATCATACGGACCCGGAAAAATAATAATATGGTATCCATCAGCATCGAAGATAATGGAGATGGAATTGATGACGAAACAAAGCCGAAGGTCTTTGAAATGTTTTATACAGGAAACAATAAAATTGTAGATAGCAGGAGAAGTCTGGGATTGGGCTTATCTTTATGCAAGTCCATTGTTGTTGCCCATGGAGGTGAATTAGTACTAGAAGATAATAAGCCTCATGGTTGTATTTTTACATTTACTTTACCGGCACAGGAGGATTTTCAAATTGAATAAAACGTTGATTCTTGTGGTGGAAGATGATGCACCGATTCGCAATTTGATTACCACTACTTTAAAGACCCATGATTATAAATATATTGTAGCAAAGAATGGAAATGAGGCCATTATCACAACGTCTTCTCATAATCCGGATATCATATTGCTGGATTTAGGTCTTCCGGATATAGATGGAGTTGACATTATAAAACAAATCAGGAGCTGGACCAATACGCCGATTATTGTAATTAGTGCCAGAAGTGAAGATAGTGATAAGATAGAAGCATTAGACAGCGGTGCGGATGATTATCTTACCAAACCCTTTTCTGTTGAAGAGTTACTGGCAAGAATCCGGGTTACAAAGCGAAGACTGGCTGTGATGCAGACGGATCTGGAAAATAACAGTTCTGTTTTTGAAAATGGAAATCTTAAAATTGATTATGCTGCAGGCTGTGCCTATTTGGGTGAGGAGGAATTACATTTAACACCTATTGAATACAAACTACTTTGCCTGTTGGCAAAAAATGTGGGCAGAGTTCTTACCCATACTTATATTACCCAAAATATATGGGGGAGTAGCTGGGACAAGGATGTGGCTTCTTTGAGGGTTTTTATGGCAACACTGCGAAAGAAAATTGAAGCTGAAAAGGATTCACCGCAATACATTCAGACCCATATTGGTGTAGGATACAGAATGTTAAGAGTGGAACATCAATAAAAAAGGGAAAAGAGATTTTTTTTGTTGTGTATATGAAGCTCTATGGTTATAATGAATTTGCAGGTCTTTATAATTGATATAGGGCTGCAAATATTTATGATGGAGGTATCTGATATGACATTTCAGGAATTTTTTGAAGAGGTAGCGGGACAGTTTGCGGGAGCCAGTGTAAAGGGAATCGGCCAGCATTTAGCATATCAGTTTAATATTGTGGGAGAGGCAGCCGGAGCATTCTACGTTGAGGTAAGGGGTGAGAAGGTATATGTTGAGCCTTATGAATATTATGACAGAGATGTTCTCTTTACTGCAAAAGCAGATGTGTTTAGGAAAATTATAGCAGGAAATATGGATCCGGTATTTGCATTTACAACGGGAAAACTCAAGGTAGATGGAAGTATTGAGACAGCACTTAAGCTAAAAGATGTATTGGCATGTCTGGAAAAATAGTGGTTATAAAAAAGAAAACTTGCATTAATTCCAAAAAACGTATAGAATATAGAAGTTAAAGTGTACGTTTTGGAGATAAGTATGAGAGATTTGCTGGATAAATTCAAGGGATGTATATTAGGTGGTGCTGCAGGTGATGCACTGGGATATCCTGTTGAATTTTTAAAAATGGATGAGATTATAGAAGAATATGGCAGGGAAGGAATCAAAGAGTATAAGCTTTATAATGGGAAGGCTTTGGTTTCGGATGATACACAGATGACCATGTATACCATATGTGGATTGCTAAAGGGATATACCCGTTTTGCTACCCGTGGGATTATGGGTGACTGGGTAGAATATGTTCATCGTGCCTATCAGGATTGGAGATACACCCAGTTTAAAAGCTACGGACAACCCTTGGAGTTGGGTTCCTGCTGGCTGTTAAATATACAGGATATGTATTCGTGTCGTGCTCCGGGGAACACCTGTCTTAGTGCATTAGAGACAAGTAAGGCGGGAAAAACATATTCTCCCATTAATAACAGTATGGGCTGTGGTGGTGTAATGAGAGTGGCACCGATAGGGTTGTATTTACCAAAACATTTACAGTCCATTGAGGAGGTTGACCGGATAGGAGCGGAGGTTGCTGCCATAACCCATGGTAATCCTTTGGCTTATATTCCTGCAGCAGCACTTGTGCATATTATTGCAAGAGCAACGTCTTCTGAGGAGGATTTGGAATCCATTATTAAAGAGGCAAGAACCGTTGTGGGAAAAATGTTCGCTGATAAGGAAGGCGTTGATATATTTGAGTTGTTCCTAGATAAAGCGGTGGCACTTGCCCATGAAGACATTAATGATTTAGATGCCATTTGTGAGTTAGGCGAGGGCTGGCTTGGATTGGAGGCTCTGTCCATTGCAGTGTATTGTGCAGTGAAGTATCAGGATGATTTTGAAAAGGCACTTCAGGTGGCAGTAAATCATGATGGAGACAGTGACTCGACGGGAGCCATTACAGGAAATATATTAGGAGCATATCATGGTGTTTCAGCGATTCCTGACAAATTATTAGAGAATCTTGAATTGAAAGATATATTGGATGAACTGATTTCTGATTTATACAATGATTGCCCAATTAATGAGTATGAGATAAAGGATGTTAAGTGGAAAGACAAGTACATTATGGGTACTTATGGAAAGAAATAAGGTTTTTAAGGTCGGGGTCATGGACTCCGGCTTTATATTTAGCCTAATTATATACATAGAAAAGGAGATTAAAAATGAATTGTTTACATGTACCTCAAATAT
This sequence comes from Lachnospiraceae bacterium, assembly GCA_051880415.1. Classification (GTDB taxonomy): domain Bacteria; phylum Bacillota; class Clostridia; order Lachnospirales; family Lachnospiraceae; genus CAG-590. Next base: position 19,212 of record JBJENX010000090.1, read on the forward strand.
TGATGCCAAGAGAAGATGTTGATTTATCAAAATGGGCTGTTATTGCCTGTGACCAGTATACATCCCAGCCGGAATACTGGAAGACAACGGAAGACATTGTCAAAGATGCACCTTCTACTTTGAAAATCACATTGCCTGAAGTATATTTAGAAAGTGATAATGTGGATGAGAGGGTTTCGTCCATTCATGAGACAATGAAAAAATATGTGAATGAAGAAATTCTTCAACCACTTCCCAAAGGCTTTGTTTTGGTGGAAAGAGGAATCAACAAAAAGTATGCCAGAAATGGCCTTGTGGTGGAGATAGATCTGGAAACATACGAATATAAGAAGGGAGAACATTCTCTGATTCGTCCTACGGAAATGACAGTGGAGGAACGCATTCCTCCAAGACTTAAGGTGCGTCAGGATGCAACCCTTGAGCTTCCTCATATTATGCTTTTAATTGATGATCCTGATAAATCCATTATTGAACCTTTAATTGCAAATAAGAATCGCTATGAACAGATATATGATACAGATTTGATGCAAAATGGAGGACATATATCCGGATGGCTTATTCCGGAGGGGGAAGAAACAGATGAAATTATGAAACAGATTGAAAATCTGGCTGATGAATCTGTATTTATGAAAAAATACAATTTAGATAAAAATTATCCCTTGTTAAATTTAGCGGTAGGAGACGGTAATCATTCTATGGCTACAGCAAAAGCCTCTTGGGAGAATATTAAGAAGGGCCTGACGCCGGAAGAGAAGCTTACTCATCCTGCAAGATATTGTTTATGTGAGATTGTGAATGTGCATGATGAATCATTAGAGGTAGAGCCTATTCATAGAGTATTATTTAATGTTAAGGAACAGGATGTTCTTGCAGGTGCAAAGGAATATTTTGAAAATATGGGTAGCGGATTTGAAATAAAGGATATGGCTGGTTATGTTAAGCCTGTGGCTGATTCGAAATGCCACGGTTTTACAATATGTTCAAAGGCGGGCTATAAAACCATAGAGGTTACAAATCCAAAAGCAGGTATTGCAGTTGCCGGTATCCAGACATTTTTAGACCAATATCTGGAAAAACATCCTGAAAGTAAAATAGATTATATTCACGGCAATGATGTTGTAAAGGATTTGGGAACAAAAGAGGGAAATATGGGAATCTTTCTTCCTGATGTTAGTAAAGAGGATTTGTTTATCGGTGTAATCAAAGATGGTGTTTTACCAAGAAAAACCTTTTCCATGGGAGAGGCAAATGAAAAACGATATTATATGGAGTGTAAAAAATTGTAAAAATTTTAAAAAAACACTTTGAAATTTGAGAGAAAAATGTTATAATAAACACATAGTTGTTGGTTAAATATCTGCTAATTGTGTGAATTGTATATACAATTTGCGAAGCTTAGGTTTTACATATTCGGTTGATATTTTATCCGGAAAGAAGGTAGGCGTTATGAATAAGCAAATTGTTATTTCTGTAGGACGTGAATTTGGCAGTGGCGGTCATGAGATTGCTGAACGGTTGGCGAAGCACTACAATATTCCCCTTTATGACAAGGAGATATTTCAGCATGTGGAAGAAAAGAGTTCCATCAGTGCTGACGTTGTGAAACATTTTGATGAGAAACCGGTTTATCCTGTTTTTTATCCATATGGGATGGAAGGATATTATTACCCATTAGAACAACAGGTTGCAAACTGTGTGTTTGATTTTATCCGCACGAAAGGTGAGAAAGAAAAGGAATCCTTTGTTGTGGTCGGAAGATGTGCAGAATATGTATTAAAGGATAATCCTGCACTTGTAAGTATATTTGTGTTAGGAGACAAAGATGTCAAGCTAAAGCGTGTAATGGAGAAGTATAACATTGATGAGAAGACTGCTTTAGGTCGGATGAAGAAGGCAGATAAGATGAGAAAGACTTATCATAATTTTTATTCCAGTGGTAAATGGGGTGACTCCAGAAGTTATGATATATGTGTAAACAGCTCCAAATTAGGAATAGATAAGACCCTCGAGGCTCTAATTGCTTTTATTGATGGAGCCATGTCAGAGGATTCATAACAGGGTATATTTTATAGTTACCTGTGTTTTTCACAAAATAAAAACAAGAGCTGCAAGCTCTTAATATATAGTTGCAGAAGACTATATATAATTATCCGGTACCGGGAGGATGATAGATGGCGACCGGGTAATTATAACATCTATGAAGGAGGAGGTTGATAGAATAATGGCAAACAGATTTGTGCTCAATGAGACAAGCTATCACGGGGCAGGAGCAATTAAGGAGATTGCAACAGAGATTACAGGAAGAGGATTTTCGAAGGCTTTTGTATGTTCGGATCCGGATTTGATTAAGTTTGGGGTTACAAAGAAGGTTACAGATATATTGGACGAAGCCGGAATTCCATATGAGATATATTCCAATATTAAGCCGAATCCTACAATAGAGAATGTACAGACAGGTGTAGAGGCATTTAAGACTTCAGGAGCAGATTGTATCGTAGCCATTGGTGGTGGTTCTTCCATGGATACAGCAAAGGCTATTGGTATTGTTATTAAGAATCCTGAGTTTGCAGATATTAGAAGTCTTGAAGGTGTGGCACCGACAAAGAACAAATGTGTACCAATTATTGCAGTTCCCACAACTGCAGGAACTGCTGCCGAGGTTACAATTAATTATGTAATCACAGATGCAGAAAAGAATCGTAAGATGGTATGTGTTGATGTTCATGATATTCCTGTAGTGGCAGTTGTTGACCCTGATATGATGAGCTCTATGCCGAAGGGTCTTACGGCAGCAACAGGTATGGATGCACTGACTCACGCAATTGAAGGTTATATCACAGCAGGAGCATGGGAGCTTTCAGATATGTTCCATATCAAAGCAATTGAAATTATCGCAAAGAATTTGAGAGGTGCTGTAGATAATACACCGGAAGGTCGCGAGGGAATGGCTCTTGGACAGTATGTTGCCGGAATGGGATTTTCGAATGTTGGTCTTGGATTAGTACATTCCATGGCACATCCTCTTGGTGCGTTGTATGATACACCTCATGGTGTAGCAAATGCAATTATTCTTCCTACGGTTATGGAATATAACGCAGAATTTACAGGGGAAAAATATCGTGACATTGCAAAGGCAATGGGTGTTGAGGGTGTTGATGCCATGAGTCTTGCGGATGCCCGCAAAGCAGCAATTGATGCAGTGAAACAATTATCCGTTGATGTGGGGATTCCTGCTGATTTGAAAGAGATTGTTAAGGAAGAGGATTTACCTTTCCTTTCCCAGTCTGCATATGATGATGCCTGCCGTCCCGGTAATCCAAGAGAGACCAGTGTTGATGAGATTACAGAGCTTTATAAAAAGTTATTGTAATAATTGTCTTGATATGCACGGATGCCGATTAGAAATTTAATGTTTCTAATCGGTATTTTTTAGTTTTTGGTCCGGTATGATTGAGTCTTACTTGACCTATTAATAATCTATAGTGTATAATGCAATCCGTATATTTTTGACGATATGACAGATATTGACAAAAGTTGTTATTATAAATAATTGGAATATTTTCTATGGAGAATTAGGAAATATTAAAAGGAGAAAAGGCCATGGACGAGAATGTGGTAAAGAAAATAAGACAGTTAAAAGAGGAGAAGGATGTGGTTATCCTTGCTCATTATTATGTTGATGGAGATGTTCAGGAGATTGCAGATTATGTAGGTGACTCTTACTATTTGGCAAAAGTAGCCACAAAGGTTAAAGAAAAAAGTATTTTATTTTGTGGCGTTTCCTTTATGGGGGAAAGTGCCAAAATATTAAATCCTTCCAAAAAGGTCGTTATGGCTGATCAAAATGCAGATTGTCCTATGGCACATATGGTTACTGTGAAACGAATTGAAGAAGTTCGCAGGGAGTATGATGATATTGCAGTTGTGGCTTACGTGAACTCTACTGCGGAGATAAAGTCAGTTTCGGATGTGTGTGTAACATCATCAAATGCATTGAAGGTTGTTTCGGGATTAAAGGAAAAAAATATATTCTTTGTTCCTGATAATAATTTAGGCAGGTATGTGGCACAACAATTGCCGGAAAAGAATTTTATTTTCAATGATGGATTCTGTCATGTACATAAAAGTATTACACTGGATGCCTTGTTAGAAGCAAAAAAAGCAAAACCCAATGCAGAGGTGTTAACTCATCCTGAGTGTACCATGGATGTATTAGAGGTGTCTGATTTTATTGGAAGTACATCGGAAATTATTGACTATGCAACTGCCAGTGATAAAAAAGAATTTTTGATTTGTACGGAAATGGGAGTATTTTTTGAACTGATGCAGAAGAATCCGGATAAAAAGTTCTATTCCGTAGGGCACAGACAATTTTGTCCCAATATGAAGCTGGTAACTATTGATAAGGTGATAAATGCCTTAGAGACAATGGAACCGGAGGTAGTGCTGCCTGAAGACATGATGGAAAAGGCCTTAGTTCCGTTGCAGAAAATGTTGGAATTAGCACAGTAGACGATGCTGAGAATATGAGAGGATACATAGATGGAATATTGGGATATATATGACAGTAACAAACAAAAGACAGGAAGAACCATGAAGCGGAATGACTGGTGTTTAAAGGATGATGAATATCATTTGACGGTGCTGGGTGTTGTTGCAAAGCCGGATGGAAGATTTCTGATAACGAAGCGTGTTATGACCAAGTCATGGGCACCGGGCTGGTGGGAAGTATCCGGTGGAGGCGTTATGGCAGGTGAAGAATCAATTGATGCAGTGAAACGAGAAGTGCTTGAGGAAACAGGGCTTGATGTAACGAAGGCAGAAGGCGGTTATCAATTTACATATAAACGGGAGAATCCCGGAGAGGGAGATAATTATTTTGTAGATGTGTATCGATTTGTTCTTGACTTTGAGGAATCGGATGTGAAACCTCAGGAGGCTGAAACGGACGGATTTATGCTTGCCACAAAAGAGGAAATTGAGCAGTTTGCTAAGGAAGGAATCTTTTTGCATTACGATAGTATTAAAAAGGTTTTTGATATGTAATTGTATATGGTTATGAAAAAATGCTTTTGGATATTCCAAAGGCATTTTTTGTTATGTTTTGGTTGGATAAAATTCTTTGATTATAAAGAAAAATATGATATTATAGGAGTAATTGTATAAGTCTGTATTTATGATGATACAGGTTTTGTAAAACAAGAATTACATCGCGTGATACAGGAGGAAGAAAAGTGGATATTGTATGTTTAGATTTGGAAGGCGTTTTGGTACCTGAGATATGGATTGCTTTTGCTGAGGCAAGTGGAATTCCTGAGTTAAAGAGAACAACCAGAGATGAACCTGATTATGATAAGTTGATGAATTACAGACTTAACATTTTGAAGGAACATGGTTTAGGTCTTAAGGAGATTCAGGATACCATTGCAACCATTGACCCGATTCCCGGTGCAAAGGAATTTTTGGATGAGTTACGCTCAATGACTCAGGTTATCATTATTAGTGATACATTTACACAATTTGCAAAACCCCTTATGAAGAAGCTTGGCTGGCCAACTATTTTTTGTAATTCATTAGTTGTTGCAGACAGTGGGGAGATTACCGGTTTTAAGATGCGTTGTGAGAAGTCAAAGTATACTACCGTTAAGGCATTACAGTCTATCGGATATGAAACCATTGCCAGTGGAGACAGTCATAACGACCTTGGTATGATTGAGGCAAGTAAGGCCGGATTTTTGTTTAAGAGTACAGAGCAGATTAAGGCTGATCATCCGGAACTTCCGGCATATGAGACTTATGATGAGTTGTTAGAGGCAATTAAGAAGGTATTGGATTAATTGAAATAAGTATCAGGAGAAGGGCTTATGGAATTAGAATTTAAGATGCAGGAGTGGACATACCGTACACTTCCTAACAAAATGTATGAACTGGTTCATAATACCGGAGATTTGAATAAAAAAGGCACCGGTTATTTGACGGATGCAGAATCTGAGATGCTGACGATTTTAAATTATCTCAATTTTGATGAGAAAACAGGTATAACGGAATCCATGATTGCGCAAATTGATAAAGCGATAAGAGATTCTGCAAACGATACACTTCAATCGGAGGATATGGGATATTCCAAGACCGGTCCCATTATTTCCCATAATCATATGCCTGCAAAGGAGTTCGTCGAACAGATGAATGATGTGGTAAATGTACCTGCGGGAACTGTATATTTTTCAGAGGATGATGTTGAATATACCGTAAATTACAGCAAACCGGGTAAGCCTATGGAATCTGTGAAGTTTGGTACGTTAGTGGAATGCAGGAAATATTTAGAGTCCTTAGGATGCACGGTGCGTATGGCAAATCGTTCAGAGGACCCTGCATTGATTGAAACATGGATATAATTTTATGGGTGCAAAAATGACAGCTTCGCAATATAATCATTGGACAAAACCTTTTAAAGAACATCCCGGGCTTACAAAGGCACTTTTGCTTTTAAATAAAATACTCACATATCTGTGTTATGTTTTGTATCCCCTGCTTTTAATCCTGCAGTTTGTTACAAAAAATAATTTATGGATACGAAGTTTATTAACTGCCGGAGTTTCTTTTTTGGTTGTATCATTATTCAGAGGAATATATAACAGCCCCCGCCCTTATGAGGCGTTAGAGATTTCACCATTAATAAATAAAGCTACAAAGGGAAAATCCTTCCCTAGCAGACATGTTTTTTCTGTTTTTGTAATTGCCATGTGCTGGTTTTTTTATCAACCGGTGGTAGGGATTTTATTATTGGCAGCGGGATTACTAATGGCATGTGTTCGTGTGATTGGTGGTGTTCATTATCCCATAGATGTAATAGTTGGGGCGTTTGCAGGGATAGTAAGTGGTATTTTGGGATTTTTGGTATTTTGAATAATGTATTTTATAAAAAGAACTTTACAATTGTCAATAAAGTATTAGGTAATTGCGAAACTCGATAAAGTAGATATGGGAATTGTGCAATATACCCAACTTTGCGACAGCATTAGGAACGTTAGCCGAGCAAAGTTGGTGTATATTCACAATTCATATAACATTGTGTAACTGTTTCGCAATTACCTATCAACAAAGTATAATCATAAGGAGGAAAACATGAAAGAATACAGGATGAATACAAAGTGTGTACAGGCAGGATATCAGCCGGGTAATGGAGAACCAAGGCAGATTCCCATTGTGCAGTCTACTACATTTAAATATGAGACAAGTGAAGCTATGGGAAAATTATTTGACTTAGAGGCTGAAGGATATTTCTACACAAGACTTCAGAATCCAACAAATGATTTTGTGGCAGCTAAGATTGCGGAATTAGAGGGTGGTAGCGCAGCAATGCTTACTTCATCAGGACAGGCGGCTAATTTCTTCGCCCTGTTTAATATATGTGAAAGTGGAAGTCATATTGTGGCATCTTCCTCTATTTATGGTGGAACCTTTAATTTGATTGCGGTTACTATGGCAAAAATGGGAATAGAGGTTACTTTTGTATCACCTGACAGCTCGGAAGAAGAGTTGAATGCGGCATTTAAGGAAAATACCCGTGCCATGTTTGGTGAGACCATTGCAAATCCGGCACTTACTGTATTGGATATTGAGTTGTTTGCAAAGGTGGCACATGCCCATGGAGTTCCGTTAATTGTGGATAATACATTTCCAACTCCTGTTAACTGCCGTCCGATAGAGTGGGGAGCTGATATTGTTACCCATTCTACAACAAAGTATATGGATGGACATGGTGCAGCGGTTGGTGGTGCAATTGTTGATTCAGGTAAATTCGACTGGATGAAGTATCCGGATAAATATCCGGGTTTATGCACACCGGATGAATCTTATCATGGGGTTACTTATGCTGAGAGATTTGGAAAGGAAGGCGCTTTTATTACAAAGTGTACTGTACAGTTAATGAGGGATTTAGGATGTATTCAGTCGCCTCAGCATGCATTTATATTAAATCTTGGACTGGAATCTCTTCATGTAAGAATGAAGAGACACGTAGAAAACGGTCAGGCAGTGGCAGAGTTTTTAGCAAGTCATCCGAAGGTTACGAAGGTCAATTATTCAGGACTTCCGGGAGATCCCTATTATGAGAGAGCACAGAAGTATTTACCAAATGGTGGATGTGGTGTTGTTTCCTTTGAGTTAAAGGGTGGAAGAGCTGCTGCAGAAGTTTTCATGAAGCATTTAAAACTTGCTGCAATTGAAACTCATGTTGCAGATGCAAGAACCTGTTGTTTGAATCCTGCAACCTCTACACATCGTCAAATGACAGAGGAACAGCTGATAGAGGCAGGAGTTCCTGCAGGACTTGTTCGTATGTCCTGCGGCTTGGAGGATAAGGAAGACCTGATTGCAGACCTTGCACAGGCTTTGGATTCTATCTAGAGGTAAGACTATGAATAAAGATTTTTTATGGGGCGGTGCTGTAGCTGCCCACCAGGTTGAAGGCGGCTGGCAGGAAGGCGGCAAAGGAATATCTGCGTCGGATGTTGAGACAGCCGGAGGCAACGGTATTCCAAGACGTATTACAGATGGTGTGGTAGAGGGGGAGTTTTACCCTAATCACCAGGCCGTGGATTTTTACCATAGATACAAGGAAGATATTGCTTTGTTTGCAGAAATGGGATTTAAGTGTTTTCGCACCTCCGTTGCATGGACAAGAATATTTCCTAACGGTGATGATGAATACCCAAACGAAGAAGGACTTAAATTCTATGATGACGTATTTGATGAATGTCTGAAATATGGAATAGAACCGGTGGTGACGTTATCACATTTTGAAATGCCCTACCATATGATGAAAAAATATGGGGGATTTCGAAACAGACAGTGTATAGACTTTTTTGTTAAGTTTGCAACTACATGTTTTGAACGATACAATGGAAAAGTAAAATACTGGATGACATTTAACGAGATTAATAATCAAAGTGATTATAATTCTGAGCATCATCTGTTACAGGATAGCGGAATCCTTGTAAAGCCTTCGGATAATAAAGAGTTTCTTATGTATCAGGCTGCCCATTATGAACTGGTGGCAAGTGCAAAAGCTGTAAAGGCAGCCCATGCTATAAATAAAGATATGATGGTTGGATGTATGATAGCTATGACACCAATATATCCTTATAGTAATAAACCGGAGGATATAATGATGGCATTAAAGGCTGAACACGAAAGAAATTATTATATGGATGTTCATGCCAGAGGTTATTATCCAAATTATACGAAAAAGTTATTGGAACGAAAGGGTTATGAGCTTGACATTACAAAAGAGGACGAAATTGCACTGAAGGAAGGAACAGTGGATTATATTGGATTTTCGTATTATATGTCAGCCACAATCAAGGATAATAATTGTGGGCCTTTGTTTGAGTTTGACGGTGATATGGGCAAGCTTCCAAAGAATGATAATCTATCCTATAGTGATTGGGGATGGGGAATTGATCCATTAGGTATCAGATATAGTTTAAATACCATATATGACCGTTATGGTCTGCCCATGTTTATCGTGGAAAATGGATTTGGAGCCTACGACAAGAAGGAAGTAGATGGAAGTGTTGACGACGGGTATCGTATTGATTATTTAAAAGCACATATAAAAGCAATGAAGGATGCTGTGGATATTGACGGGGTTGATTTGTTAGGCTATACCATGTGGGCACCCATTGATATTGTTAGTGCATCTACAGGTGAATATGATAAGCGGTATGGATTTATATATGTTGATATGAACAATGCCGGTCAGGGAGATTTCTCAAGAAGCAGAAAGAAATCCTTTGAATGGTACAAAAAAGTAATTGAAACAAATGGAGAAGTATTATAACAATTACGACTCAGGAAAAATAAGAAAACTGCTGCGAAGAAGCAACTTTAACATAAGTTGCTTCTTTTCTGGTTCAATGTATATGTTAGGAAGGTAATGCTATGGATTTAAACAAAAACAGATCCTATATTGCAGTGGATTTAAAATCTTTTTATGCTTCTGTAGAATGTGTAGAAAGAAAACTGGATCCTCTTGTTACCAATTTAGTGGTTGCAGATAAAAGCAGGACAGAAAAAACCATTTGTCTTGCTGTTTCTCCTGCTTTGAAGGAATATGGTATTCCGGGAAGACCCAGACTGTTTGAGGTTGTACAAAAGGTAAAGGGTATAAATGCATCAAGAAAAGCAATGGCACCTAATAGGGAATTTAGCGGGTCGTCCTGTGATTTAAACGAATTAAAGGAAAATCCTGACTTGTCTCTTGACTATATCATTGCACCACCGAGAATGGCTTTATACATTGAATATAGTACCAGAATATATAATGTGTATTTGAAATATATTGCACCGGAGGATATTCATGTATATTCCATTGATGAAGTATTTATGGACGTGACGGATTATCTGTCTGTTTATGGGATGACACCCAGACAGCTGGCAAAAAACATTTTATCCGATATATTAGAAACTACAGGAATTACAGCAACTGCAGGTATTGGAACCAATATGTACCTTGCAAAGGTGGCTATGGATATTGTGGCAAAGCATATACCTGCAGACAGTCAGGGAGTTCGTATTGCAAGACTTGATGAGATGTCATATCGTAAATTATTGTGGACCCATGAGCCTCTGACGGATTTCTGGAGAATAGGAAGAGGCTATGAGAAAAAATTACATGAGAAGGGCTTGTATACCATGGGGGATATTGCTTTATGCTCGGTAGGGGAAGCCGGTGATTACTATAATGAAGATTTGTTATATGATATGTTTGGAGTAAATGCGGAACTTCTAATTGACCATGCATGGGGATATGAACCATGTACCATAAGTGAAGTGAAGGCCTATAAACCGGAATATAATAGTTTGGGCTCCGGACAGGTATTACAGTCCCCTTATGATTATGAGAAAGCCAGGATTGTTGTACGGGAAATGACAGATTCGCTGGTGCTTGATTTGGTGGATAAAGAGCTTGTCACAAATCAGATGGTACTAACCGTTGGATATGATATTGATAATCTTCTTGATCCCCAAAGAGCAAAGGAATATAAAGGACCTGTAACTGTGGATGGATATGGACGATTGATTCCAAAGCATGCCCATGGTACTATGAATTTGCCAAAGTACACTTCCTCCACAAAATTAATTATGGATGGTGTAATGGAATTATACGATAATATCGTAAATGAAAAGCTATTAATCAGAAGGATTAATATAACGGCAAATCGTGTGATAAAAAAACAGGAAAATCAACAGGAGTATCGACAGCTTGATTTATTTACCGATTATCAGGCCGTGGAAAAGGAAAACCGCAGGCAACAGGAGGAAGAGGAAAAGGAACGAAAAATACAGGAGGCTATGTTGTCTATAAAAAAGAAGTATGGCAGTAATGCAATCCTAAAGGGAACGGATTTGCAGGAGGGAGCCACCGCAAGAGAAAGAAACCGGCAGATTGGCGGACATAAGGCGTAAAGGGGCGTGTGATTATGAAGATAGAGAAAGATAAATTAAAAAAATATGAGCAGATTATAGAACTGCCCAGACCTGTTTCTAAGAAACATATCCCTATGGAGCGTAGTAAACGGGCTGCACAGTTTGCACCCTTTTCTGCATTAACCGGTTATGAAAATGCAATTATGGAGACGGAAAAAAAGATGGAGGAAAAGTGGGAGAAGGAATATGACGGATTATGAATATATAATTGAAAAACTGAAAAACACCCACACTCTTACCGGGGAAGAATATCTTTTTTTGATTGAAAACCGTAATGAAGAACTGGCGGGGAGACTTTCTGAAGAGGCTGTGAAACAAAGAAAAGCAATATATGGTAATAAAGTATATATCAGAGGTTTAATTGAGTTTAGTAATATATGCAAAAATGACTGCCTGTATTGCGGGATTCGGAAAAGTAACAGTAATGCAGACAGATACAGGCTTACCCCTGAGGAAATACTGGCTTGTTGTGAAAACGGATATGAACTGGGATTCCGTACATTTGTATTGCAAAGCGGAGAAGATGGTTATTTCACAGATGATGTGATGTGTGATATCATAGAGGAGATAAAAAACAGATATTCCCATTGCAGAATAACTTTATCTTTGGGTGAACGAAGCAGGGATAGCTACAAACGGTTATTTGATGCAGGGGCAGACCGATATCTCTTAAGACATGAAACGGCTACGAAGGAGCATTATGATATGCTGCATCAGAAAACTATGTCTTTTGATAATCGAATACGGTGCCTGTGGGATTTGAAGGATATTGGATATCAGGTTGGATGCGGGTTTATGGTAGGTTCTCCATACCAGACCAATGAGATGCTGGTAAAAGATCTTAAGTTTATTGAAGAATTTCAACCGGATATGTGTGGAATTGGCCCTTTTATTCCCCACAAGGATACCCCCTTTAACATGGAGCCCTCCGGAACTGTGGAATTAACCTGTTATCTGTTATCCATTATCCGTTTGATAAAACCGGACATCCTATTACCGGCTACAACGGCTCTTGGTACGGTTTCCCCTACCGGAAGGGAACAGGGGATTATGGCAGGAGCAAATGTATTAATGCCAAATTTGTCTCCGGTTAAATATAGAAGCAAATATGAGTTATATGATAACAAAATATGTACAGGTGAGGAAGCTGCAGAGTGCAGGGGATGTCTTGATAAGAGAATGGAGAATATCGGATATCAGATTGTGGTTTCTAAGGGTGATGCAATAAAGAAAGAAGGATAGAAAATGAGCAGATACAATAAGGCGTCCCTAAAGGCAGAGGAGTTTATAAATGATGAAGAGATTAGAGCTACACTGGCTTATGGGGAAGAGAATAAAAACAATATAGAACTGATTGAAAAGATTCTTGAAAAAGCAAGGCCTAAAAAAACAGAAAATGGCTATATTTGTTCCGGGCTTGACCATAGGGAAGCTTCCGTATTGCTTGCCTGTGATATACCGGAAATTGTTGAAAAAATCTATCAGATTGCAGAAGAGATTAAACTGGCATTTTATGGCAATCGTATTGTTATATTTGCACCCTTATATTTATCCAATTATTGTGTAAACGGCTGTGTGTATTGTCCGTATCATTTGAAAAATAAGCATATTCCCCGTAAGAAGCTGACTCAGGAGGAGGTAAGGGAAGAGGTTATCGCTTTGCAGGATATGGGACATAAGCGGCTGGCAATTGAAGCCGGTGAAGACCCTGTCAATAATCCCATTGAATATATTTTAGAGTGTATTGATACCATTTATGGAGTACATCATAAAAATGGTGATATTAGACGGGTTAATGTGAACATTGCTGCAACAACAGTTGAAAACTATAAAAAATTACGTGATGCGGGAATCGGAACCTATATACTGTTTCAGGAAACTTATCACAAGGAAAGCTATGAAAAGCTTCATCCCACTGGTCCAAAGCATGATTATGCATATCATACTGAGGCTATGGACAGAGCCATGGAAGGTGGAATTGATGATGTGGGACTTGGAGTATTGTTCGGTTTGGAGTTATACAAATATGAATTTGCCGGCCTTTTAATGCATGCAGAACATTTGGAAGCGGTTCATGGGGTTGGACCACATACAATCAGTGTTCCCCGGGTAAAAAGAGCAGACGATATTGATCCGGATGCCTTTGATAACGGAATTGATGATGAAACCTTCATTAAGATTGCTGCCTGTATCAGACTGGCAGTTCCATATACAGGAATGATTATATCCACAAGGGAATCGGAAGAGGTTCGTTCAAAGATGTTAAAGGTAGGTATTTCACAGGTAAGTGGTGGTTCCCGTACTTCAGTGGGTGGATATGCAGGATATTCTGCTGATGAACGTCCTCATGATACGGAACAGTTTGATGTGTCAGACCAAAGAAGTCTGGATGAGGTTGTGGCTTGGCTTATAGAGAATGGGCATATTCCTTCTTTTTGTACTGCCTGCTACAGGGAAGGACGGACAGGTGACCGTTTTATGAGTCTGTGTAAAAGCGGACAGATATTAAATTGCTGTCATCCAAATGCGTTAATGACCTTGTGTGAGTATCTGGAAGACTATGCTTCTGATAGAACGAAAGAGCTTGGCAACCGGATGATAGATATGGAGTTAAAAAGAATTCCGAAAGAAAAGGTAGAAGCAATAGCAAGACAGAATATAGAGGATATCAGAAATTCAAACAGAAGAGATTTCAGATTTTAGGGGGGATTATTATGGATATGAATAAGGTGGCATCCTCTAATCGAATACACATTGCATTTTTTGGGATGCGTAATGCAGGTAAGTCCAGCGTTGTAAATGCCATAACTGCCCAGCAGATGTCGGTTGTTTCTGAGGTAATGGGAACTACAACAGACCCTGTACGCAAATCTATGGAAATACTACCTTTAGGTCCTGTCCTTATTATCGATACCCCAGGTGTTGATGATGAAGGGGAGCTTGGAAAAATCAGGGTAAATAGAGCGAAGCAGGTGTTAGATGAGACGGATATTGCGGTGCTTGTAGTGGATGCCGTAAGGGGACTGACTTCTTTGGATAAAGATTTGCTGGATACTTTTCATAAAAAGAACCTTCCATACGTTATCGCATATAATAAAAGTGATTTGCTTAAGGAGGATATTCCGTTAAAGGATAATGAAATATTAGTAAGTGCCAAAGAGTCTGTCCATATATGGGAACTGAAAGAAATGATTGGAAAACTATCCGGTGTTAACAAGGCAGAAAAAAAGCTGGTGTCTGATTTGGTAAAGGAGAAGGACGTAGTTATACTGGTGATTCCTGTTGATGAGGCGGCACCAAAGGGAAGACTGATTATGCCCCAGCAAATGGTAATAAGGGAGCTTTTGGATGCTCATTGTAGTGTGGTATGCTGCCAGCCGGAGGAATTAGGGGATGCCATAGAGAATTTGAGGAAGGAGCCTAAATTGGTAATTACCGATTCCCAGGCATTTGAAATGGTTGCCGATATTGTACCAAAACATATTTTCCTTACTTCTTTTTCTATTCTTATGGCAAGGTATAAAGGAGAGCTGGAAGTGCTGTTGGCCGGTGTAAAGAGTCTGGATTCTTTGAAGGATGGGGATAATGTGTTAATATCGGAGGCCTGCAGTCATCACAGACAATGTAATGATATTGGCACCGTGAAGCTTCCCGGCTGGATTATGAAGTATACGAAGGTAAAGCCTGAATTTTCATTTACTTCAGGGGGAGATTTTCCCTCTGATTTGACAAAGTATAAGCTTATTGTACATTGCGGTGGATGCATGATTAATGAAGCGGCGATGAAAAACCGTATAAAAATTGCACAGGAGCAGGGGGTTTTAATTGTGAATTATGGAATGTTAATTGCTAAGATACATGGTATTCTTGACAGAAGCTTAGAGCCTTTTGTGAATATGTTTAAAAGATGAATGAAAATTCATTTATTTTTGGTAAGATTTTATTTTGACTTTTTAATGTAAAAGGAGTATATTATCCATTGTCAAAAAGGATAGATATATCATTATATTAAGAAAGAAGATGATTTGTATGCATGAAATGACAATCTCAATGGGAACGATTGAAAAGGTAAAGCGTTTTGTGGATATTGTATCAAATTATAGAGAACAGATAAATTTAGTGGATGGCAATTATGTTGTAAATGCAAAATCCATTATGAGTATTTTTTCCATGGATTTGACTGCTCCTATTTTATTGAAGGTAGATGCATCGGAACAGAGATTTAAAGAAATCAGAAATGATTTAAAGGAATATGCAGCATAGAAATTATGGGCATGGAACAATTGAATAACAGATATTATATAGAAAGGCTGTCACGTTGTGGCAGTCTTTTTTCAAACGATTTTCCTTGCTATTTTCCTATGAAATATGTATTATATAATAGATTGTGTGGGTTTTTAATTTGTGGGGAAATGAAGAATGGGGATATATTTATCAACTCATAATTACATACCATATATAGATGTTTGTGTTGTGGCATTATCGGTTATATATGCATGGCTGCTGGGTTCTGCTTATAATGTAAAAAGGCAGAATTTAATCCTGTTTCGAATTGCAAACTTTTCCGTACTGGGAGCAGCATTTACAAAGGCTGTTTATCATTTTTTGATTAACAATATAAATGAAAGATTAGTATCCTGGATATACATATTAAGAGATATCTCTTATCTTCTGCTGGCTGTAACCTTAATGTGTTTTTGTGTGTATATTGGAAACCTGGTAGATATAACTGCAGGTAAGAAACGGCTGATGCTGTGGACCGGATGTGTGGTATGGCTTTTGTATGGTGTATGGGAATGTTTGACTCCGGTTACGAAGCTGGGATTTTACATAGATGATACCTTGCAGGTACATGAGCCG
Organism: Lachnospiraceae bacterium; assembly: GCA_051880415.1. Taxonomy (GTDB): domain Bacteria; phylum Bacillota; class Clostridia; order Lachnospirales; family Lachnospiraceae; genus CAG-590. Next base: position 35,565 of record JBJENX010000090.1, read on the forward strand.
GATATATTACAGGGATTTTTGGTTGTCTATGGGTATTTTATAATTTTATTGCTTGTAATGCTGATAAGGCATAAACAGAAATTTATATCCTCCATGTATAACTGTATTATTAAGGTTGTGGCCTTGTGTGTATGTATCATGGTGGCTCAGCTTTATTTTGGACAAACCGGTTTTACATGTATAACCTTTTCATTGCCCATTATGGCAGTATTGTTTTTATTTCATAGTAATTCCTATGACCCGGACACGGGTACATTAAATGCCAAGTCCTTTGGCTTATATATTTCTGATTTAAAAAACAGGGAGTTTACCATGATATGTATCCGTTTAGAGGATATGAAACAGGATTCCCTTACGGATTTTTCCAATGAATTTTTTAGATTTAATGAAAAATATTTCAAAGATTCCTGTATTTTCAGCTTTGGAAATGATAAGCTGATTATGATATATGAGAAGGCTAAGAATCTAAAGGCTGTGTTTACCATGCCGATTTTGATGGAGAAATTTTATGAGCTGTATGAGAAGTTCCATATGGATTATAAGATTGTAACCATACATTCCAGCCCGGAATTAAAAAGCGGAGATGATTATCTTGCCCTGAATGATTTTGTGGAACGAAGGGTTAAGATGAATACATCCTATGAATGTACCCATGATGACGTGGTTGCATTCTTAAATGCAAATTATATTGTGCAGCAGTTACATGACATTGTGCTGTGCAACAATCTGGATGATGAGAGAGTGCTGGTTTTTTGCCAGCCTATATATAATACAAAGACAAAGAGCTTTACAACGGCAGAAGCCCTGATGCGATTAAAACTTGAAAACACAGGGGTGGTTTTCCCGGATGTGTTTATTCCATTGGCAGAAAAGTTTGACTTTATTCACTTTTTAAGTATGGTAATATTGAATAAGGTATGTAAAAAAGTTAAGAAGCTTATAGATGAAGGTTATGTGATTGACCGTATTTCCGTTAATTTTGCCATGTCAGAATTAAGGGACTCCAATTTCTGTGATGAAGTAAAGCAAATTGTGGAAGCAAACGGGATTCCTTTTGACAAAATCGCTTTGGAACTTACGGAGAGTATGAATGAGGCGGAATTTGGACATGTTCAGACTGTAATGAAGACCTTGCATGAAGTAGGAATGAAGTTTTATCTGGATGACTTTGGAACAGGATATTCTAACTTTGAACGGATTATGAAGCTTCCTATTGATATCATTAAGTTTGACCGTTCCCTTACAATTGTTGCAGTGAATGATGAAAGTTCAAGGGATATGGTTGTGGGATTCACAGATATTTTCCGCAGGGCAGATTATAAAATATTGTTTGAAGGTGTAGAGGATGAATTAGACGAGAAACAATGTATCGAAATGAGTGCATTGTATTTACAGGGCTATAAGTATTCCCGTCCGATTCCTATTGATGAACTGGATGATTTCTTAGATAAGGAAGAGGAAAAAAAGGAATGTGAAGCACAAGGTGAGAGCGAATGTATATGCGGGGAAGAAGCATAAAAATAACAAGTATCTGTACAGGTACTTGTTATTTTTATGCAGCCGTATATTGATTTAGCTTACCGGTGTATACCTCTGTTGTGTTAGGTATATCCTCAAAATGAATAGGCTGAGGGATTTTTTCTAAATCCTTGGCGCCTTCTATGTTGTGATTTAGAAGAATTTCTTTTACAAATTCGGAACAATAGTAGGTGTAATTCGGCTTAAAGTGAATGTTAAAGGCGGCCAGTACCAGCCCTATATAGTTATAATGGTACATAAATTTGTGGTCCCGCATATAATTAAACTCTGACCGAATATCCTGATAGGTGCTTTCGTCAATATCAAGGGAAAGTACTTTAACTTCAGTTTCGTTAAATAGCTTGAAAAAAGGGCAATCCTTTGATTCCTGTACAAAGCCACCCCAGAGAGGATTACGTGGGAAACGTCTTCCAAAGGAATACATTTCATTTAATTCAGGATCAAGACTTAAAGAAACATGATTATAATCAGCCTTGGTAACGTATCTGATAACCTTGGAAAGATTTGTTCCGGTTCTGCTTAGAACAATATATAATTGTCTTTTCTCGTTTTGTTCCTTCTCCATAAGGACTCTCCTTGCTAGCATATATACAATTTATTATACTAGCTTAATAAAAAATAGTAAAGTCCTAACTGGAATTTATACAAATTGGAAATAATGGAAAGGGAAAAAATTGTATAAATAATTGCTATTGTTACAGGATGCTGATAAACTAGTTAAGGAAGACTTTGTATGAATTGCGTTTATTCACATAGTTAAGCTTCACAAATGCTTATTATATAAGAACACAGAAAGGAAGTAATATATATGGGACAAAAACAAGAGCTTTGCCAGCAGTATTTTACAGGGGAACGGGCGCTTTTTAAGGCAAATAATCTTGTGATTCGGGATACTGTATTTGGTGATGGAGAATCTCCCTTAAAGGAGAGTTCACATATTGAATTATATAACAGTACCTTTCAGTGGAAATATCCCCTTTGGTACTGTAATGATATTAAGGTGTCGGATTGTTTATGGAATGAGACGGCAAGAGCAGGAGTTTGGTATAGCAATCATGTTCAGATAAGAAATACAATGATTGATGCACCAAAGAATTTCAGAAGATGCAAGGATTTGAACTTACTTGGGGTTACCCTTCCCAAAGCGGAGGAAACCTTATGGGATTGTAAAAATGTGACCCTATCGGATGTTGTGGCAAATGGAGACTATTTTGCCATGAACTGTGAGAATGTAAAGGTTATGAATTTTAATCTGACCGGTAATTATTCCTTTGACGGTGCCAGTAATGTAGAGATTCATAATGCAAAGCTGATATCAAAGGATGCCTTCTGGAACAGTGATAATGTTACGGTTTATGATTCCTTTATATCGGGAGAGTATTTAGGCTGGAATGCAAAAAATCTTACGTTTATAAATTGTACCATTGAAAGCCTTCAGGGGCTTTGTTACATTGATAATCTGGTAATGAAGAACTGTAAGCTTGTAAATACCACCCTGGCATTTGAATATTCCGATGTGGAAGCAGATATCGTCAGTCATATAGACAGCATAAAGAATCCTCAAAGCGGAATTATAACGGCGGAGAGTATTGGCGAATTAATTATAGAAAAGGATAAGGTAGACCCAAGAAAAACAAAAATAATCTGTAAGGATATACACAAGGAGACGGCTTGAATGCTGGTGGATATAGGTAGGAAAGGAGGCTTATATGAGCTTTGATTTCGATAAAGTGATAAATCGGAGGGATAGTGATTCTTTAAAGTGGGATGTTGATGATAAGGTGCTGCCTATGTGGGTTGCGGATATGGATTTTGAAGCAGCACCGGCGATTGTAAATGCCCTGAAAAAAAGAGTGGAACAGGGTGTGTTTGGTTATAATGTTGTTCCTGATTCCTGGAAGGAGTCTGTTATTTCCTGGTGGAGCAGACGTCACGGCTTTACAATTCATAAGGACTGGATTTTATTTTCTACGGGGGTGGTTCCCACCATATCATCCGTTGTCAGGAAGCTTACGACACCGGGAGAAAATGTTTTGATTATGACACCGGTTTATAATATATTTTATAACTCCATATTAAATAATGGAAGACATGTATTGGAATGTCCCCTTGTCTATGAGAATGGCCAATATGACATTGATTTTGAGGATTTTGAAAAGAAATTATCCAATCCCCAGACATCATTGCTGTTACTTTGCAATCCCCAAAACCCTTCGGGAAATATATGGGATAAGGATACCTTAATGCGGATAGGGAATTTATGTAAGAAATATCATGTATATGTCCTGTCGGATGAGATTCATTGTGACTTGACGGATCCGGGCTATGATTATGTTCCTTTTGTGGGAGTATCAGAGGAATGCAGGGATATATCCATTACCTGTATATCTCCTACAAAGGCATTTAATATAGCAGGTATCCAGACCTCTGCAGTTGTGGTGCCGGATGCTTGGCTTAGACATCGGGTGAACCGGGGACTGAATACAGATGAGGTAGCTGAACCGAATTCCTTTGCCATTGCTGCAACCAAGGCCGCATTTAATGACAGTGAGGACTGGCTGGAGGAGCTTAGAAGCTATCTTAAAGGAAATAAGGATTATGTGATACATTATATCGAGGAAAATATACCGGATATACAGGTAGTACAATCCCATGCCACCTATTTGATGTGGATTGACTGCAACCGGATTACAGAGGATACAAAACAATTGTGTGCATATATCAGGAAAGAAACCGGGTTATATCTTTCCTACGGTGCACAGTACGGAGGAAATGGTAACAGGTTTATAAGACTTAATATTGCCTGCAGTAATGTGGTGGTTCGGGAGGGAATGAACCGTTTGCGTGAAGGAATATACAAATATACAGGGAGGAAGCTATAAGATGACAGAGGTGGAAAAGGCCAAAGAGTTTTTTATCAAGGACCGTTTTGCAATGGTAACTACGGGAATTGATATATTAGAGGTTGGAGATAATTATGCAAAATGCAGCCTGAAAATTGATGATAGACATGTAAATGCTACAGGCCATGTAATGGGTGGTGCCATATTTACACTGGCAGATTTTGTATTTGCGGTGGCTACCAATTATATGCATCCCACAACAGTTACCACAACCAGCCAGATTAGTTATTTAGGTACCCCAAAAGGAGATGTACTGTACGGGGAAAGCAGGGTGTTAAAGGATGGCAGGCGGAATTGTTTTTTTGAGATAACGGTTACGGATAATATGGGTAATCCGGTTGCGGTAGTATCTACAAGTGGAGTGCATCTATAATATATTATGTGTATAATTTCGAGTTATAAATGAACGACCGGTGATAAAAATAGTGGATGAAGGGATATGACAGGTTATGACGGTTGAAGAGATATTAAATAAAGTCCAGATGCAGGAACTTACTGTTTCGGAAGCAAAAGCATATATACAGGGTATGGAAAGCAGAGACGGCTTCGACGGGAATCAGATAAATGGAGATACAAGGGGATATAAGGAATTAGGCTTTGCAAAGCTTGATATGGACCGAAAGGAACGAACCGGCTTTGGGGAAGTGGTTTATTGTGAGGGAAAAACAAGCAGCCAGTTAATTGATATATATAATCATATATATAAGAAGGAGGGAGAGGTTTTAGGTACAAGAGCCTCTTCCGGACAATATGATGCCCTTAAGAAGGTGTTGCCGGAAGTGGCATATGACCCTGTTTCAAGAATATTAAAGATTGAAAGAGAAAAAAAGAGAATTGGTAAAGTTGTTGTATGCTGTGCAGGAACGGCAGATATTCCGGTGGCGGAGGAGGCTGCGGTGACGGCGGAGTTCTTTGGAACAAATGTGGTACGAATCTTTGATATCGGGGTTTGCGGAATCGGACGTTTATTATCTAAGGTGGATGAAATGAAGGATGCCAACTGTATTGTTGCCGTAGCGGGAATGGAAGGTGCCCTTGCAAGTGTGCTGGGTGGTCTTGTAAGCAGTCCTATTATTGCAGTTCCTACTTCCGTAGGCTATGGGGCAAATCTAAATGGACTTTCAGCACTTCTTACCATGATTAATTCCTGCGCCAATGGTGTGGCTGTGGTAAACATTGACAATGGATATGGAGCAGGATATATGGCAACACAAATTAATCGGATAGGAGAAAAAACGAATGGGTAATACATTATATCTGGAATGTTATTCCGGAATCAGTGGAGATATGACAGTAGGTGCTTTGCTGGATTTAGGGGCGGATGAGAATTATTTAAGACAGGTTCTTGGGACCCTTCCGGTAAAAGGCTTTGATGTACATATTAAAAGAGTATTAAAGTCAGGGATAGATGCCTGTGACTTTGATGTGGTGCTTGAACATGAGAACCATGACCATGACATGGAATATCTGTACGGACACAATGGACATCATGGGAACCATGAACACCAGGGACACAGTCATCATGAGTCGGAAGATCATTCTCACGAACACAGTCATCATCATGGACTGGAAGGACATTCCCATGAACATAGGGGAATCAAGGAGATTATGAATATAATCGATACCACGGATATGAGTGAAGGGGCAAGAGAGATTGCCCGGAAAATATTTCATATACTAGCTGCTGCAGAGGCAAAGGCACATAAAAAGCCTATTGATGAGGTGCACTTTCACGAGGTAGGTGCAGTGGATTCCATTGTGGATATTATTTCTGTTGCGGTATGTATGGACAATCTTAAGATTACAGATGTAATTGTTCCCTGCTTATATGAAGGAAGGGGAACTGTACGCTGTCAGCATGGTATTCTTCCTGTACCCGTACCTGCAGTTGTAAATATTATGGAGATGTATGGATTAAAAGTACAGATTAAAGATATGGAAGGGGAGTATATTACCCCTACAGGTGCTGCCATTGTTGCGGCAACCAAAACAACGGATGTGCTGCCGGAGCAGTTTACCATTAAAAAAGTCGGAATCGGTGCCGGGAAGAGAGTCTATGACGGTCCCGGTGTTGTGCGTGGAATGTTAATTGAAACGGTGTAAAGCTACAGGGGATACTATATGGAACAAGGACTAAGAGAAAAATATGATACGCTGGTTAAATATTTAGAGAAGCTTCATAAGGTGGCAGTTGCCTTCTCAAACGGTGTGGATTCTACATTTTTATTAAAGACGGCTCATGATGTTTTAGGGGATAATGCCATTGCCATAACGGTAAAATCCTGCTCCTTTCCTAACCGGGAGTATAGGGAAAGCATTGATTTTTGTGAAAGGGAACATATTCGCCATGTTATTTTGGAAAGAAATGAGCTGGATATTGAAGGCTTTTCTAAAAATCCCCCTAACCGCTGCTATATATGTAAAAAAGAATTATTTAAGGGTATGAAGAAGCTGGCGAAGGAGCAGGGAGCATACGTTCTGGTGGAGGGCTCTAATATGGATGACAGGGGAGATTACCGTCCCGGCATGGCAGCCATAAAGGAGCTTGAGGTAAAAAGTCCCTTGTGCTATGCTTCCATGACTAAGGCGGATATACGGGAGTTATCAAAAGAATTAGGCTTATATACCTGGGACAAACCCTCCTTTGCCTGTTTATCCACAAGATTTCCCTATGGAGAAATCATTACGGAAGAAAAGCTTAAAATGGTAGAGCTGGGAGAGGAAGCCTTATTTGAAAAAGGATTTTCCCAGGCCAGAGTCCGTATTCATGGAGATACTGCCAGAATAGAGATACTGCCGGAGGATTTTTATAGGATTATGGAGCCGGATATAAGAGTATCCATTGTGGCAAAGCTTAAGCAAATCGGTTTTTTATATGTGTGTCTGGATATGCAGGGATACCGTATGGGAAGCATGAATGAGGGGTTAGGGAAACAGGTGTACTAAAAAATGGGAATCAACTCCATAATTATGTGACAATTCGGAAACTCCTTCATATTTTATAATGAAGGAGTTTTTTGAGGATTACATGGAACCAACAATTATAATTGATGCCGGACACGGAGCGTGTCATTAGTGAAAATAATAAAATGAAAGGATTACTGTATCAACTTTGAAACTAAATAACGCTGATTAGAACCATTGGGTAGTAGTTATCCAATGGTCTTTTCATATATGCGCATTAGCGCAGTACCTCCGGACGTAGTAGAGTTGCAACCTGCTACGTCTGTTTTGCTTTTAGCAATCGGAGGAAATAAAAATCAACTTAATGGAGGTAAAAGAAAATGAAGGGAAAAACAATCGCAATTGTAAATCAGAAAGGTGGAGTTGGAAAAACTGCCACAACATTTAATTTAGGTACCAGCTTGGCAGCTGACGGAAAGAAAGTTCTACTGATTGACTTGGATCAGCAAGGTGATCTGACATATTGTTTAGGATATGAGGAACCGGATGATCTGGATGGAACGATAGCAGAGCTAATGGAGGTTTATTTAGATTATGATTCCTATGATCCGGACGTTATAGATAAGTATATATCTAAAAACGATTATGGGTCTGAAGAATTTGGGTACTCAATAGATTATTTTACTTGCAACTGTGAAATGTCTGCAGTAGAAACCGGATTGGTTAATGCAGTAAGCAGAGAATACATCCTTAAGAATTTAATTAGTGAAGTAAAAAATAATTATGATTATATTCTGCTGGATTGTGCACCATCTCTTGGAATGATAACAATTAATGCCCTGGTTGCAGCAGATACGGTTTTGATTCCGTTATGTGCTAAGAAATTATCTTCCAAAGGTTTGAATCTGTTAGTCAAAAATATTTTGAGAGTGAAAAAAAGACTGAATCCGAATTTGGACATAGAAGGAATTCTTTTTGTAGCTGTTGATGATTCCTATGTGAGCAATAAGGGAATTAAGAAAGAAGTTATGAGCAAGTTTGGAGAATTGGTTAATATATATGATTTTTCAATTCCAAGATTAGATGAAGTTGAAAAATCAATTACTGCTATGACACCTATCCGGGAATATAAAGATAAAAAAATTAAGAAGGGTGAAAGTATAGTAGCAAAATTATATGACCGCCTGGCAAAGGAGGTTATTGGAAATGAAGGATGATAGAAAAGAAAGAATCATAAAAGTAAAATTGTCGGATGAAGAATGTGAATTATTGTTGAATAAATGTGGTACGAGTGGGTTAAAAGTAAATGAATTGTTAGAGAATTTTATTGGAGATTTAATAGGAATTCATAGTAACGGAAGTGATGAGCGTATGCTTGCAAATCAATGGTATGAGCGTTGCGGTTTTGATTCGTTTCCGGTACCAACACTTCTTAATCATCTGTTGTTATTGGGGTATGATCCTAAAGAGTATTTAGACATATTAGATAATATTGAATCTGCAAAGGACGATAAGAAGTATTTGGAAGAACACCCGGAAGAAGCAAATGAAGAAGCCCAGTATCTTGATGATGACATAGCCGACCGGCAGGAAGAACTCCGGGAAATGAGAGATGGCTGGCATCCTGAAAAATCCGGTTTTTATTCTAACTACAAAGTGGATATGGAGAAAGAAATCGATACTATCAAGAAATGGGTTAAAGAAAGAGAGGAGATTTTAGAATGAGTAATTTAGTTGGCTTAGATGCTGCAATGAATATAAAACCGGAAAAGAAAAAATTAGGCGGTTTAAATAGCCTGTTTGGAATTTCTGAAGCTGATGCAGAAATAATAAATATTCCAATTGAGGAATTAGATTATCGGCATAATCACAATTGGAGTCCTTTGTCTGGATTAAAAGAACAGATGTTAATGGATTCCATTAATGATATTGGTATTGTGCAACCATGTATTGTCAGACCCAGGGAGGATATTGCATATCCCATATCAGGAAATTATGAATTATTAGCAGGGAATAACAGAAGAAGGCTGGCAGAAAAGTTAGGATTAAAAACTGTTCCCTGCATTGTAAAAAGGGGATTGTCTGAGGAAGAAGCAGAAAGCTATGTTAACAACACAAATATTAACCGGGACTGGTCCGAAATGAGAATATCTGAAAAGGCAGCAATTGTTGCATCAGAATATGATGTACAGAAAAAAAGAAATGTTCGATCAGAGGTTTTTAGGGATATTGATAATTATATAAGTCAAATGGATAATATGGAAGGTGATGATGAAGAAGGTGGTGGAGTGAGGGATATTGCAAAGGATCATAATTTAGGAAAAAGCAGTATTGCCAATTATATTCGCATTCACAATAATTTATGTTATAGCCTGAAGGAGCTATTGGATAAAAATGCTTTTTCAATAAAATCCGGTGTACAATTGTCATATTTATCAGACCATCATCAGGATGAATTAGCTTCCTTATTAACTCCGGATGTAAATGATGTCTGTTTATATAAATGTAATGAAGAAAAAGCGAAGCAGCTTCGTGTTTTAGAGGAAAACGGAAAACTCAACTTAACCATAATGCCATCTATATTAGATGGAAGCCAGAAGAAAAAAACAGTTGGCAGACCGAAAGCATTTAGGCTGGATTCTAAGATTATTAAAAAATATTTTGTGCAGAATGAAGATGATCAAACAATTGGTGAAATAATTGAAGCAGCTTTAAATATGTATTTTGGAAAGGAAAACTGATGATTAAAAGTAAAACTCCGGAAGAGTGTATTTTAAATCTGATTAGTGAAAACCGGGGAATCCATACATTGATTGGAATTGGCCATTTAAGATTACTCCTAAAAGATTATAATTGTGTATTTGACGAAAATGCGACTAAGTATGAAATGGCAAAGATACTTGGTGACAAAGTTGGATACCGAAGCTTAGAAGAACTTACAAATGTTGGACTTCCGGCCGTTGAATTTCAAAGGAAATTTAACATTACCTACAACCAGGTTAAGAAATTAGTCAGGGATGGATTGTTACATGTGACCGGAAGAGATATTTTTAGGTTGTATGGGAAATATCAGCATACCGATATCTATAGTGTTTATGATTACTTTGAGCTGAAGGATGAAGAGATAAAAGCACATATGAAAAATTTGATTGAAATTAATAGAAGTAATTTTGGAGGTGATTAGAGAATTGCAAAAACTATTGAGCTTTTATATTTTCTCAAAACAAGAAATAATAAATTTAGAACAACGATTAGAATTTCTTGTATATGAACAAAACAGATTAAAAAATTTAGAAAATAAAATGAAGCAGAAATTTGCAGAAGAACTTGATAAAATTGGTGGCATAAATGATATACAGACGGAGATTAATAATATACCCTGCAGATTACACATTGACGAAGATGGAAGCCGGGTTTACTTAATCAATAAATGTGATCTTGATAAAAAGTCAATCACATCATGGCTGGAGGAGATGTCCAATTATCAATTATTTAACTCTGTAACACATATTATAATTGTGTTACCTGAGGGAAGAAAAAATACAAAGTATGTAAAGGAGATTTTAGGATTTTGATAGACAGTAAAATATGATTTTAGTCCAGAAAAAGAAAAAAATTAAAATGCCTGTCAGTCCAGTAAATACAAGGGCTGGCAGGTTTTGTCCACCGGGTGGACAATAACATGAACAGAGGAGGATTCTTATATATGAATATAACGAATGTGCAGTTAAATATGTTCAGTCAACCTAGAGTAGAAAATAAAAAGAGATTGGTAGCATATGCAACATTAACTTTTGATGGGATATTTGTTGTAAATTCTATCAAGGTATATAAGCAACCTCGAAGAGAAAACGTTTATATTGAAATGCCAAAACATCCTATGGGCACCGAAATGAGAGATACGTATTTCCCCATTTCAAATGTATTTAGAAAAAAAATGGAGTGTGCAATAAAAGAGGAATTAAAGAAATGTGATCCTGTGACATAGTTTGTCATTTGTATGTAGTATAATGACATTAAATAATAAATCAGGAGGTGTAGATATTATGAATATCGATTTACGACCACAATATGATTATAAAAACTGTCATGATGAATCATTGACCATATTGGCATATTACATGGGTAAATTAATTATTAAGGATTCCGTTGACAGGCTTTATTATCGGGAAGTTCCTTATAACAGAATTAATTATGGGGATATGTTAAATATGACTATGGTAGAACCAATCACAAAACTGTCTAAACAGGAGCAGACAGATATTAGAAATTATTTAACTGAGAATGGAATTCATTTATTGACTTGATTAAAAAGTTGAAAAAAATTAGAAATAATTGTATAATTACTGTGTAGCCTGTTAATTCCGGCAAAAGTCATTACGGAGGAAAGCATCGTGGAGAACATGTTTGGAAACAAGGAGTTAGGTACAGTAGTAGGAGTTGATTTAGGAGAATATAGTGTATATTGTTCATCCGGGGAGGTTTATGAATTACCATATCTTAATTTAAATAATAGCAGCAATATCTTTGAGATAAGAAAACAGTGGAAAGAAAGTGTTGCTGTCCAATTATTGATTAAGTATGATTTCATAATTTTTGAAAATCTAGATGAAAACAGTAATACAACAAATCAATTTAAAAATATGCTGGATTTTCCGGATATTGTAAAAAATAAGGCTGAACTCTATGAGAAAACAGTACATATTCTGACTAAGAAATATAAAACTTCCCAAAGATGTAATGTGTGTGGTTATATTAACAATAAGTTAAAGTTAAATATAGGAATTAAACATTGGAAATGTCCCAAGTGTCAAATGGAGCATGACCGTGATGCCAATGCAGCCATTAACATTTTAAAGTTTGGAATAACGGAATGTGGTTTGCCGGACAGGATGCCGGATAAGTTTGCAAAGATAAATGTATAAAAATAATATAAAGATAATCGTAACAGAGAGGGGCTGAAGCTTATGAAAAAGAAATTATATGTATTATCAATGGTAACAATATTATCCTTAACCTGTATCGGATGTGGCAATAAGGATGTGGCAGTTAATACGGAAGCAGCTACAGAGACAACGACGGAAGTAACCACAGAGGAGATTACCACGGAAACCGAAAAGGCTACCACAGAGACAACAACCAGGGAGACCACAGAAGAGAAAACAACTGAGAAGAAAACCGATACGAAGGAAGAGAAAACAGAGAATAAACAGAACCAGTCTTCAGGCAGTACCACACAGACAACTGCCCAGACAACAAAAACAAATAACAGTACATCAAATACAGTTGCTACAACCGGCAGTAATACCCAAAGTAGCAATACAACCCCTGCATCCGGCCAGACAACCACAACAGAGTGCCAGCATGAATGGGTACACTATGATGCTGTAATGGGAGAGAGGTGTGTTAGACCAGGAACGGTTGCTCATTGGTACTGTTATAACTGTCAGCGGTATTTTTTAACTCATCAGGATGATCCGTGTTGGGGAATTAGTAGCAACGGTTCCGAGGCTAGTTATGTATTGGATCCTGGTGAGTTTGAAACCTATGAGGTAACCCCCGCATATGATAAGTGCAGCAAGTGCGGAGCGACTAAGTAGTGATTAAGAGGGGCTGAAGCTTATGAAAAAGAAATTATATGTATTATCAATGATAACAATATTATCCTTAACCTGTATCGGATGTGGTAATAAGGATGTGGCAGTTAATACGGAAGCAGCTGCAGAGACAACGACGGAAGTAACCACAGAGGAGATTACCACGGAAACCGAAAAGGCTACCACAGAGAAAACAACCAGGGAGACCACAGAAGAGAAAACTACAGAGAGTAAAACTTCTGACAAAGAGTCTGAAGAGAAGAAAACTGATACCAAAAAGGTGACGGATGCTACAGGAGGTAATACGACTGTTGCTAGCAATACTAATACCCAAAGTAGCAGTACACCTTCTTCATCCGGACAGACATCTAATAACACTACACCACAGACAACGGAGTGCCAGCATAACTGGGAAGCAGTAACACATACAGTACATCATGATGCAGTTATGGGAGAGAGAATCACTAAATCAGCAGTTTATGCCCATTGGTACTGTTATAACTGTCAGCGGTATTTTTTAACTCATCAGGATGATCCGTGTTGGGGAATTAGTAGCAACGGTTCCGAGGCTAGTTATTGTCTTGAACCAGCCGTGCGTGAAACATATGAGGTAACTCCAGCCTATGATGAAACCATAACGGATTATTATAAGTGCAGCAAGTGTGGAGCGACTAAGTAGTGTGTGGGATTAGCTGAGGAGGGATAAGTTATGTTTTTACAGAAGAAGAAAAAAGATACGAAGCATACAGAAGAAAAGTCACTAAACACAATGGCGAATTTAGGCGTCTGTTTAGTTGTATTTATTTTTGGAATTATATTAATTTTATTCTCAAATCATATTCAGTCTACGGAAATGAAAACTTGGAGTACTCTATCTAATACAATAGGTTCTTTGCTTGTTTCAACAGCTTGTGGAAGTCTGTTACTGGAATGGTTTGGATATATTAATTATACAAAGAAAAGGATGTGTGAAATTCTATCTGAAAATGAAGTATTAAAAGTATTATCAAAGCAGAGGAAAAGGGAGTTAAAAACTGCTATATTAAATGACCTATATATGCCGAATAAAGATTTAGGAGAAAACAATATTGTTTCTGTCATTGACGATGAAATGGATGATATTCTAAAGGATTATTATTACAATGAATTTATTATGTATATTGATATCAGCATAGTAAAAAGGGATGGTAAATCATATATAAAGAAAAGTATACGAAAAACTTATGAAGCAGAAACAATTAATAATAATAAATGTAGTTTACGGCAGGTTTTATCTACACAAATTAATAAGGTTGATGGTATCAATCCCATTGAAGTGAAAGAGCTGATAATTAACCAGGAAAAAATTGAAGATATTAAAATAAAAAGTTCAAGTAATATCGAAGATCAAAGAAACCATTATGATAAAATATTTTATATAGATACTTCTAAATTTAAAGATAAGTTGGAATTTGATGATAAAATTTTTGTTGATCTAAAATATGAGACATATGCTGACATAACAGACATTGTGTACTCTCATCAAATTAACAGACCATGTAAACATTATTGTGTTCATTTTAATTATTCTAAAGGTATTGATGTAGATATCGTTGGTTTTGGTTTTATGTCGAATGATAATAGAGAAAAAACAAGAGTAGTCGAAACAAAAAATGGACGAATGTTACGTTTTATGAATTGGATTTTACCTGGGGATGGTGTAATGGCTGCATTAAAGTTGTCCGATAAACATAAATGAACAGAAAAACTATAAAAACTTATAATTGTTAAACGTGAAAAGATTGACAATTTAGATAATAACATTTAGAATATCAAAAAGGGATGTAATATTCCTTTGGGTTTATTAGTATAATTTATATGAAGAGCAAGACGGAGGTATAATTATGATAGTGAATAAGGAAAAAGAATGGCTATAAGTTCATTTTAAACTAAAGGCAAAGGGTTTTTACCCTTTGTTTTTCTTTGAGGAGATCTTAGAAAAAGGGAATACTTTATTTTGGCCTGAGAATATGATATAGTATGCTTAGGCAAAAATGATGAGAGTGCTTATTGTGGCACGCAAAAACCCTCAGTGTTTCAGCACTGAGGGTTTTCTATAATATAACATATCATAAATGGAAGCCACTCTGTGGAGTTGACTGCCTTTTATACTTTTAATATAAGCTAAATACATAAAAATGTCTAGGGACAGATTTTTATAATCTGTCTTTTTTATTATGTTATGAAAGGATGGTAATTGGAAATGAGTAAAATTCCAAAAGTGGAACTTACAGGCAGAGTAGAAGAAGTGGAAAGTCCTTGTACAGAGGATACACTTTTTTTCTGCTTGCAGGAAGGAAATAATCAGTTTAGAATTGGTCTCAGTAGCATTATTGAATGTTTAGTATTTGCATCGGAGAATGGGGATATACCGGAGCTGCCGGCTGAATGGCTAAACCAAATTAGAAGATAGGAGTATTTGTGTGAGGTTTTTTAAAGTTTCCATCAAAAGTAATAAAGATTTAATAATTAATAAAGAAAATTTCAATCGGGCGAGGCTTCAAAACAAGCATTTGTTTCAAAATGATAATTGTTATGGTATATGTCCATATTGTGATAGTCCGATTCAATTATTAGGGATTATTCGTGAAATAAAATGTAATCCATATGGGAAGCATTGTGGTAAGAGTATACCGTATGTAGGAAAACACAATCAACAGGCATTCGAATATTGTCCTTATAATTCAGGTAGAAAAGCTGTCACAAAAAATGATAGAAAAGGACAGATATCTGAGCGAGAAGTGAGAATATATAATTTGATTAGAGAGCATTTTGACCAAATTATATATATTATAAAGCAGGATTCCGGATTATATATCTCAAATCAACGTGCAAGACAAATGTTAGAATCGGCCTGCATTAGAACAGTGTGGCAATATCCGGAAATAGATGAGGCAAATATTCCCTGGATTTTCATGTATATTTGTGATTCCCAAAGCTTATTTGGACGGTATGTAAGGGAAAACTCGGAATTGTTCAAGGTGCTGAAATCAAAAGGTGTACACTTAGAGGACTCTAATATGAATGGATATAAAAGAATAGGTAAAGTAAAGGGAAAATATATGAATTGGTCTTATTCGTTTGGATATCATTCAAGGACTGTTGATCAGGATGGTTATTTAAAAGAATTCATAAGTCCGGTTATTGTTATTCCTGACGAAGTAGAATATAGGGAGGTTTGGAGAACGAAATTAGAGATAAATCATCAACGCTTTCATAATCTGATTCACTCTGAAAAAAGCGAGCAGTATAGAAATCATGAATTAATTGATATCGCAAATGAGATTATGAATACAGATTTAAAGGCGGATATATGAACAAACCAGATGATAATGACAATTACATAAAAATAAGTATTTAAGGCAGATTACAAAATCTGTCTTTTTTATTGCAAAAAATCAATCTCTTATTAAGAGTTCATATAGATAGATTCACATAGAAGGAGGAAATAAGAAAAATGAAAAAATGGATTTCTGTAAGTCTCATACTAGTTATGTTGTTATCACTGTTACCGGCTGATATGACATATGCTACAGAATTATCAGAGCTTACAGAAGAAACAAGAGAAACTGATATCATTGCAGAGGAAGTGACGGAAGTAACCACAGAGGAAATTTCAGAGGAAGCTTCAACAACGTACATAGAGCCCGAACCCATAATTGGGGAAATGGAAACCTTGGATATTGTAGAAGATATTACAAATGAGAATGAAGAACTGTTAGGTACATCCAATGGAGAGGTTGCACATGAGCCAACCGAAGGTTCTTCCGGACAGATTTCCAATCCGGCCGCATATGGTTTACCTACAAAATTATCTGAAATACCTGCCAGCTGGCTTCAGGCATCCGGTAGTGCATATAATCTTTCTTCTGTAAGACTTGGTTATTATAACTTTGTATATACGGAAAATACTAATACAAAGGGTAATCCTTATCATGGAGCAACTGCACAGATTACATCCGGCCAGTTTAACGGATTAACAGTCTATCTGCCTACATGTAGGACGGGTACTTCAGATACAGCGCCTAATGCTAACAACCATTCAGGTGCCGGAACCAGCCATAACGGTTTTAATGCTGCAGATATGACGAAACCGCAGTATTCTAATACCGGCGATTGCAAGATGAACGTATTTGTAACCAGAGTGGATACGGCTAATAAGAAAGTATATCTGGAATTTTTTACTGATTATATATCTTATGATGCCAGCCGGGGAAATACATCCATACAGTCAGTTGGTGGTTCCATGTGGTATCCATATACGGAATTTACGCCATATACATTTAAATTTCGTAAAGAATCAGCAAACCCAGACTGTACAAATAATAATCCATTATACAGTCTGGCTGGGGCTGAGTATGTAATCAGGGATACCAATGGAGCATCTGCTGACTTTATCGTTGGCAAGAATGGTGATGATTATATTTATGCCAATACGGCAAGTACAAAGCTCATTACGGATGCTAACGGTTACCTGACCTATACCTTCACCTATGATGGTACGGCATCTAATATAACAGGCTTTTACAATAACGTAGCCGTTAGTGGCAATACCTATACCATTACCTTTTCAGATGGAATTAAGGCAGCAGCCGGTACCTACCGGATATCAGAAACACAAGCTCCAACCGGATATGATGTTGATGAAGATTGTAGATATTATCCATATGGAAAATACCATGAAGTAACCATTAATGCATCCAATCCGGTGGCAGAGATTACATGTAAAGAACCCCCTAGACTTGACCCGTTACAGTTTTCTATGAAAAAGGGGGATACCGTGTATGGAGATGCTGCATGTGGTGGAGGTAGCTTAGCCGGTGCTATCTATGAGGTGGCTTATTATGACAATTACTACAATAAGGGGAATCTTCCCGGTACACCAACTGCACGTTGGTATTTTGCAACAGACAGCAATAATTCATGGGATTATCAATTTAGTCCGTTATTTAATGGAAATGGTTTTGTTTCCAGCCCAGAATACAGAGACAATGATGGTTTAAGGGCTATCCCAATGGGTACCGTAACGGTAAAAGAAGTAAGTGCTCCTAAAGGCTATGGTCTGGTTAATGATACTGAACTACAGGGTAAATATGTAGTAGACGGATCTGATTATAGCGATACCAACTGTATTTTATATCAGTTTAAGTGGAGTGAAACAGATGGAAGAGTGCTTCGATATTTAGATGGAGGAACTACTGCTTCATCCGGAAACATGAATAAGATTGTTACAGCCACTTATGATGTGGTGATGCGTGGCGATTTGGAGTTTGACAAGCTGGATTATAAGTCCGGCACAAAAATGCAGCATATAGGCTTTATTATCAAATCGAAAACCACCGGCGAACAGCATATCATTGTGACAGACGAGAATGGTAAAGCAACGACCAAAGGAATTGCCCATACAGATAATACCAATGGCAATGACAGTTATCTTGATGATTTGGATAATGAGGCAGTAAAAACCAACCAGTTAAGACCTACCGGTATCTGGTTTTACGGTACAGCGGATCAGAGCAAGTGGAATCCTGCCCTGGTGGATGATAATACCGGAGCATTACCCTATGATGACTACACGGTTAAGGAGATTGTGTCAGAGGGCAATGCAGGTACACAGTTAATTGATTATGGTGACTATACCTTCAGCATTACCGCTAATGGGGAAGTGAACCGTCAGACCTTGATTGACATGGATTTGCCTTACTTTGAGACAGATTCAGCAGATAAGACATTAGGTTCTACCTATACAGCTGCTTCTAAAAATGCAGAGATTACGGATACAGCAAGATATCGGAAACTGCGGTTTGATCATACGTACACCTTTAAAGGTATTATGGTGGCGAGAGAGGACTTTACAACAGATAAGGGTGTTTCTTATAAGGCCGGAGAGCCGGTTTTGGATGATAATGGAGATTATATACGTACTAATACCACCTTTGATACGGAGGCTCGAAATGGTTCTTCCTATACTGCCAATGCTTCAGGAACCGTTAAGCTTAATTACCGGTTTGATGCAGAAAGCCTGTCCGGCGCAAAATGTGTATGGAAAGTATATCTGTGTGACGGAGCAGACAATACATTACTGGTTGTAGATGATAATGGAGAGATTAATAGGAACGCTTCCAATGTCATATCAATCCATATGAATGGTAATGAACGGTACTGGTGTGAAGATGTGGATTTGGATAACCAGAGAGAGTGGATTACATTTCCAAAGGTAACGCTGCATACCACAGCCTTATCTGAA
>JBJENX010000091.1:0-2462 GCA_051880415.1 Lachnospiraceae bacterium
GAGAAAATAATTTTTTTGAAGGTCAAGGTGGTGGAAGAAGAACATTGCCGTATGCATTTACGGAACAAGGCATCTATATGCTTGCTACTGTTCTAAGAGGAGAGCTTGCGGAACAACAAAGCATTTTTATAATGCGTGCGTTTCGTGAAATGCGTCATTATATAAAGCAAAATCAACAGTTTGTTACACAGTCGGAGATGCGGCTTGTTACGGCAAAAGTATCGGAAATATCAGTGCAGGTTGCAGGTGTTGTAGATTGGAAAAATAAAACTGAAGATAGATTTGATAGTATTCAAAGAAGTATAGATACTCTGAATGAAAATTTTGTCTCAGATAAGGATTTCAAAGATTTTGTTATCTATAAGGGACAGAAGTTTGAAGCGGATGCAGCATACATAGATATTTATCAACAGGCAAAAAAGAGTATTTACGTAGTGGATGATTATGTAAATACAAAGACTTTACAGCTATTATCGCAGAAGCAGGCTGGTGTAGAAGTGGTTTTATTTACAGAAAATGGTCATGGGAAAAGAGGTTTTTTGACGACAGCGGTAGTAAATGACTTTATACAAGAATATCCACCACTCAGAATTAAACCTAATGCAGATTGCCATGACAGATTGATAGTTCTGGATTATGGTTTGCCTACAGAGCAAACATATCATTGTGGTGCATCCAGTAAGGATGCAGGAAAGAAGCTATGTGCCATAAATGTGATATTAGAAACAAGTATGATTCATCCGGTAATAGATAAATTGTTATTAGCTCCGGATAAACAGATATAGAGAACAATAAAAAGAAGAACCGTTGAAATGCAGGAAAAAGGTTTGATAATCCGTGAAAATGGCAAACGAAATGGTAAGTGGAAGGTGCTAGTTGAAATATAGTTTTGTTTGCATATACGGAAAGATAGGAGACTGTCATGTTTCTAAGAGGGTGTAAATTTTTTCGCTCATTTTTCTAGGGTGTACATAATTACGAAAGAACCAAGTTGTCCGCGAATGTTAATGCGAGGTAAAAGTTATGGATATGAGTTTTGATGTTAGTAAAGTATTCCAAGAACGTTTGGCATCAAGTATGGGACTTGATAAATACCGATATATTATGGAACAGGTAAGTATTACCAATGTTGCTATTGATACCGATTTTCAACGAACATTCAATGGGTTTTATATCGTAAGGCGAAATGAGAGTTGGAGAAAATCTTATTATGAGTACTTTGAAAATGTTAAGAATGGGAAACCAACCTTTGAAAACATTATTACATATCTTTATGAATGTACTGGAAATATTGAGCCGTCTTTTTCAAGTAAAATGCTTGCAACAATTCTTCCGGAAAAACCGATATGGGACCGCTACGTTGTCCAGAATCTGAATATACAGCTGACGGGAGCAACGAAAGAAGAAAAATTGAAGAATGCAATTATTCTTTATGCGAATATGGAAGAATGGTATGCCGGTTTTTTGGAAACTGAAAAAGGCAAAGAATGTATTAGGGAATTTGATCGTGTGCTTCCTGATTATAAAGGCATATCAAAAATAAAGAAGATTGATAGCATTCTTTGGAGTATAAGATAGAACCGCAATTGAAATAGGTGTGATTATGGATTTGCTGTTGAGTACTGTTTTGAATCTCTTAAAGGAAGAGATTCAAAACAGTAAAATCGAATTTAATATGCAAGCTGGAAGAAGTGCTTGGATACCATAAGAAATGGATATAACGATAACTAACGATTGGAGGTGATTTTATGGAAAAAATATTAAAAAAAATAATATATATTTTTTATGCCGTTTTAATAGTGGTGATTGTACTTCTTTTTATTATCTCAATAGAAGCCAAGAAAAGCCGACTGGAACAAGAGAAAAAGCAGGCTCAGGAAGAGCGGCTTGAATTGTATAGTGATGCAGTAAATATTTCCGGCGATTTTGTTGTGGATGGTGATAAGGTTACTATTAATAATAAGGAATATGCAGAGATTAAAATGATAGCGGAAGTGTCATTATACAATGAATTTTATAAAGAAGATAAAGTTACTATAGACGAATTGATGACAGAATTTGACACGTTCTGTGATTGTATGGATGAGTCGGCATTATTTGAAAAATATCAGGAAAGAATGCGTACGATAACTGTAAGATGTGAAAATGTAGGAATATTTATAAGGGAGTATGATTATTCTAGACACGCATATTATTATCTTGAAAAAGTATATGGTGAGCCGCTTGATTTTGACAATATAACCACAGAGGATTGGGTAAAAGCCTATGAAGTTGCGGCTGAAAAGATCTATAATGAGGTATTGGAATTAGAAGAACGAAATTAATAAAGATTGCAACCAATAAAGCAGAGTATGCAAGTAATGTATCAGGTCAGATGAAAGTGATTATAGATCGGGGACATTTTGTCATGGGTGATTTGGCTAAGACGACAGTTAATTGGTCAATGATTCCTGTAATAGTAT
>JBJENX010000092.1:0-53199 GCA_051880415.1 Lachnospiraceae bacterium
CGGAAAGATTAAATTCCATCCAAAAGTGGAATTTCGGATTACAAACAACAAAAAAATTATTTTTTTTAAAAAAGTATTGACAATTTCAAAAGGTTATACTAAACTTCCGTTAGTTAGATATATCTAACTAGCGGAAGTTTTTATTATACATGGTTTTTGGAAAGGCAGGGTGGAAGATGTGAATTTGGCAGAAGCAAATGAATTAGAGGAATATATAATAAAAGATATTGTTTCAGAAGATGAAGAACTAAAATCTTTTTTGTTTTCTCTTGGTTGTTATAGTGGAGAGCCTATTACGGTAATTTCTCATGTCAGGGGGGGATGTGTGGTTTCCATTAAGGATGCAAGATATAATATGGATAGGGATTTAGCTAAGGTTATTTCCATATAGATAGTGATAGAGTCACCCATTTTTTTTGGTTATGAGTTAGTTATAACTAATAATGGTTATTGGTATCTAAAACATGATTGCAAAATCGCATTTTAATGTTTTATTTATCAATTATATAATTAAAAATGTAAAGGAGGATTTAATATGAGAATCGCATTAACAGGTAATCCTAACAGTGGAAAAACCACTATGTATAATGCTTTGACAGGAAGAAATGAAAAGGTAGGAAACTGGGCAGGTGTTACTGTAGAAAAGAAGGAGAGCCCCATTAAAAAAGCATATTATAATGGAGAGGGAGAACTGATTGTAGTGGATTTGCCGGGGGCTTATTCTATGTCACCATTTACATCTGAGGAGAGTATTACCAGTGCTTATGTGAAGCATGAGAACCCGGAGGTAATTATTAACATTGTGGATGGAACCAACTTAAGTCGAAGTTTATTTTTCACCACACAACTTTTGGAACTTGGCATCCCCGTTGTTGTTGCTTTAAATAAGAGTGATATTAATGAAAAGAAGGATACAGAGATAGATGTATCTCTTTTGGCGCATAAGCTTAATTGTCCGGTTATAAAAACGGTATCAACATCCGTAGGTCATACAGGATTAAAAGATGTTGTAACAAGGGCCGTAAGCTTAATAGGAAGTGGACAAGTGGCTCCTTATGATGAGGGTAAGGTTGATTTGCATGATAAGGGTGAAGTTGAAGCTTCTGACAGAAAACGTTTTGATTTTGTTAAGTCCATTGTAGCCGATGTTGAAAAAAGGAAGGTTCTTACAAAAGAGAAAAATGGTCAGGATAAAATGGATGCAATTCTTACACATCCGGTTTCCGGATTACTTATTTTTGCTACAGTTATGTTTTTGGTATTCCATATTTCCCAGTCTGAGGGACCTTTAGGACTTGGAAAACTGTTGGAGGGCGTATTTACAGGCTGGATTGAAGCTTTTCAGGAATATATTGCAGGACTGTTAACCAATGCCAATCCCTTTTTGCAGTCTCTTCTTGTAGATGGTATTATTGGTGGTGTCGGAGCTGTTGTTGGGTTCCTGCCCCTTGTTATGGTAATGTATTTTTTAATTGCTCTTTTGGAGGATTGTGGATACATGGCAAGGGCAACGGTAGTGTTGGATCCTGTTTTTAAAAGGGTGGGACTTTCGGGAAAATCTGTAATTCCTATGGTAATTGGAACCGGGTGTGCAATTCCCGGTATTATGGCATGCCGAACTATTCGTAACGAGAGAGAAAGAAGAGCTACAGCTATGCTTACTCCTTTTATGCCATGTGGTGCCAAGTTACCTGTGATTGCGCTTTTTGTTGGAGCATTCTTCCCTGATGCATCATGGGTTGGAACACTGATGTATTTTGTTGGCATTGTTCTGATTTTGCTTGGTGCTTTATTAGTAAAAGCCATTAGTGGCTATAAATACAGAAAGTCCTTCTTTATTATGGAGCTTCCTGAATATAAGCTTCCAAGTATAAAAAGAGCTTTGGTTTATATGCTTAGTCGGGGAAAAGCCTATATTATCAAAGCAGGAACCATTATTCTTGTGTGTAATACCCTTGTGCAGATTATGCAGTCCTTTAACTGGAAGCTTCAGGTGGTGGAAGAAGGAATGGAAAGTACATCCATTCTTGCAACAATTGCTTCTCCTATTGCTTATGTGTTGGTTCCAATTGTAGGGGTTCTTGCATGGCAGCTTGCTGCTGCGGCGGTAACAGGATTTATCGCAAAAGAAAATGTTGTTGGAACTTTGGCAGTCTGTTATGGATTAAGCGGGTTTATTGATACAGAGGAGCTTGCACTTGTTGGAAATGGAAATGTGGTTGCATCTGCAATGGCACTTACAAAGGTAGCAGCACTGGCATATCTTATGTTTAATTTATTTACACCACCTTGTTTTGCGGCTCTTGGTGCAATGAATTCAGAGATGCAAAGCAAAAAATGGTTATGGGGAGGAATTGCGCTTCAGTTGGGAACAGGTTATACAGCGGCCTTTCTGGTATACCAGATTGGTACACTGATTACAAAAGGTAGCCTGGGGGTTGGATTTGTTCCGGGACTTAGTGCAGTGATTGTCATGATTGCCATTGTTGTGTTTTTAATTTATAGAACAAATAAGCAGTTTAATTCTGAGTATGAGCTAAAGAAAGCTGTATAACTCCATATACGTTTTTTAAGTTTTGCAAATGTATAATACAGATTTGACCGGAAAGGAGCGATTATGGTTAATTTTATTATTATCGGAATTCTAATCATTATAGTTGGTGGAGCAATTATTTATATTGTAAAAGAAAAAAAGAAGGGTACAAAATGTATCGGATGTCCGGTATCCGGATGCTGCAATAAAAATGGATGTAAATAGGAGTTTTTCGTTCTAGTTTTTTTTATTTCTTTATGCTATACTATTTTCCATATGTGTGTCGTATATATTAATTATAAAAGAATCAGACTGTAAAGTGGTATATACGATTAGATAGGAAGATAATATTAAAAGGAGATAAACATATGAAACTGGGCATTGTGGGATTACCGAATGTAGGTAAAAGTACATTATTTAATTCATTGACAAAGGCAGGAGCAGAAAGTGCAAATTATCCATTTTGTACCATTGATCCGAATGTGGGAGTGGTACCTGTACCGGATGAGAGAATTGACGTATTGACTAAGATGTATAATTCTAAGAAAACAGTTCCTGCAGTAATTGAATTTGTGGATATTGCAGGACTTGTGAAGGGTGCATCAAAGGGTGAAGGTCTTGGTAATCAGTTCCTTGCCAATATCCGGGAGGTGGATGCCATTGTACATGTGGTTCGTTGCTTTGAGGATACCAACGTGGTTCATGTAGATGGAAGCATTAATCCTCTCCGTGATATTGAAACCATTAACTTTGAGCTAATCTTTTCTGATATCGAGATTTTGGACAGACGTATTGATAAGAATAAAAGAGCTGCAAATAATAACAAGGACATAGCAAGAGAGGTTGCGTTTATGCAGCGTATTAAGGAACATCTGGAAAATGGTAAGCTTGCCATCACCTTTGAGGCAGATGGAGAAGATGAAGAAGGCTGGATTGCTGATTATAACCTCCTTACCCGTAAGCCGGTCATTTTTGCTGCCAATGTTTCTGAGGATGACCTTGCTGATGATGGAGCATCCAATGAATATGTACAGGCAGTAAAAGAATATGCCACAGAGTACGGCTCAGAAGTGTTTGCTGTATGTGCACAGATTGAACAGGAGATTTCAGAGTTAGAGGATGACGAAAAAATGGAGTTTCTTGAGGATCTTGGCCTTTCTGAGTCAGGACTTGATAAACTGATTCGTGCAAGCTATTCTCTGCTTGGTCTTATTTCTTATCTTACATCAGGAGAAGATGAGACAAGAGCCTGGACCATTAAGAGGGGAACAAAAGCACCTCAGGCAGCAGGAAAGATACATACAGATTTTGAACGTGGATTTATTCGTGCAGAAGTAGTGAATTATAAAGACTTAGTTGAACACGGTTCCATGGTGGCAGCAAAGGAGAAAGGACTTGTCCGTTCGGAAGGTAAAGAGTATGTTGTGCAGGATGGAGATGTGATTTTATTTAAGTTTAATGTATAGGAGGCTTAATATGTACGAGATTCGGTTTCCCCATTTAGGAATTACTTTGAAAAATGTGTTAGATGGTTTCTACATAGGTGACTTTGAAATCAGATTTTATGGAATCATTATTGCATTGGGTTTTGTTTTTGCATATTTGCTTATATCCAAGGAGGCAAAAAGAACGGGGCAGGATCCGGAATTATATCTGGATTTTATGTTGTGGTTAGTGATTCCTGCAATCTTAGGTGCCAGACTGTATTTTGTATTATTTAGTCTGGATGATTACATTAAGAAGGGACAATCAGTAAAAGATACCATTTTGGGCATGCTTAATATTCGTGGTGGAGGACTTGCAATTTATGGAGGTGTTATTGCCGGCATTATTGTTTTACTGATATTTGCAAAGAAACGGAAAGTAAGTTCAATGCTAATGTTAGATACATGCTGTATGGGATTACTGGTAGGTCAGATTATGGGACGCTGGGGTAATTTCTTTAATAGAGAGGCCTTTGGTGCCTATACGGATTCTTTGTTTGCTATGGCAATTCCGGCAGATTGGTTTGGGGGTAAAAATTATTTGCTGGCCCGGGTTAGCAATGGTAATATCACCAGGGAAATGCTAGAACATGTTGTAACCTTTGATGGAAAAGAATTTATTCAGGTGCATCCAACATTTTTGTATGAATCTGTTTGGAACCTTATTTTATTGTTAATCATATTTACTTATCGGAGAAAAAAGAAATTTGATGGGGAATTGTTTGCAATGTATATATGGGGATATGGACTTGGTCGTGTCTGGATAGAAGCACTTAGAACGGATTCTTTAATGGTACCGGGAATGGATTTTAAAGTGTCCCAGCTTGTTGCTGCAGCTTGTGTTGTTGTTGCATCCATATTTATCATATATAAAAGGATAAAGCTTTCCCGAAAACAGGATTCAAAAGAATAGCATAATAAAAAGGATTAAAATATGAAATCCGGATTGTGTAGTAATACAATCCGGATTTTTTTGTTCCATTATTTCCCCTCCACCATTTCCCACAATGTTCCTCCACTTCCATCCACCTGTATTTCTTTAGAAAATAATAAATTGAGTGCATTATTATGTAAACTAATGTCGTAAATGATAGAATACTAAATATTGTGTTGAATGTAGAAGAAAAACACAATATATTCTGTTTTTGGGTTTGAAAATGTGAGAAAAAACAAGAATAGAACATAAATTCGAACAAAAGTATAAGATATATTTTGTGCATTTTCACAAGATTTTTTTTGAAATTTTAGTTGCATTATGTAACCTTATGGAGTAGAATAGTGGATGTAAGTGGTGGTTGGTGGTTACTATATGGGAAATTGTGGTGGATTTTTCAAAAGCTTACCCCATTTATATTATGAAGGAAGATGATGGAAAGGAAGGTGAGGGTCATGTCCTTAGGATTAAAAGGCGAATATAACCATTCGGTAGATGACAAGGGCAGAATGATCGTACCTTCAAAGCTAAGAGAGCAATTAGGAATCTCCTTCGTTGTTACAAAAGGAATGGATAAATGTCTATATGCTTATCCCAATAATGAATGGGAAATATTTGAGGGTAAGCTTAGACAACTGCCAACAACAAATGCAAAGGCAAGACAGTTTGTGCGAGTGTTCTTAGGAAGTGCAGTAGATTGCGAAGTAGATAATCAGGGAAGAATTAATATTCCAAAAACACTACGTGATTATGCAGGCATCACAAAGGACGTTACTGTGGTTGGAGTTGGTGATAAGGCAGAAATCTGGAGCAAGGAAGAGTTAGACCGGTTGAATAATTCAGATGAGTTTAATTTAGATGATTTGGCTTCCGGATTTGAAGAGTTAGGGTTTAACATTTAGACGTTTGATAACCCTAGATAAGGAGGATAGGCGCTTTGGAATTTTCCCATAAGTCGGTTTTGTTACAGGAAACCATAGAAGGGCTTAATATAAAGGCGGATGGAACTTATGTGGATGGAACCCTTGGTGGTGGAGGACATGCATTTTATGTATGTAAGCGTTTGTCCCATGAAGGTCGGTTCATAGGAATAGACCAGGATGCCGCTGCAATTGAAGCAGCCGGCGTCCGTCTATTACCATATCAAGATACATTAAATATTGACATTGTAAGAAGTAATTATCAACAAACCCCTGAGGTCCTAAAGAAGCTTCACGTTGGCGGTGTCGACGGGATTGTATTGGACCTTGGGGTATCCTCCCATCAGTTAGATACGCCGGAGAGAGGTTTTTCTTACAGAGAGGATGCACCTCTTGATATGAGGATGGATCAGCGGCAGGATAAAACTGCTAAGGATATTGTAAATGAATATTCCGAAATGGAGTTATTTCATATAATAAGAGATTATGGCGAAGAAAAATTTGCCAAAAATATTGCAAAACATATATGTATTGCAAGAAAAGAAAAGACAATAGAAACTACATATGAACTAAATGAAATTATTAAGGCTGCTATACCAATTAGAGCTAGGTCTGCAGGAGGGCACCCTTCCAAGAGAACATTTCAGGCGATTCGGATTGAGTTAAACAAAGAACTGACCATTCTTGAACAATCCATAGATCAAATGATAGATTTATTAAATCCAGGGGGCCGAATATGCATTATTACATTTCATTCTTTAGAAGATCGGATTGTAAAGAGGATTTTTAGACAAAATGAAAATCCCTGCACCTGCCCTCCCGACTTTCCTAAATGTGTATGCGGTAAGGTTTCAAAAGGAAAGGTCATAACGAAGAAACCTATTTTACCGTCTGAGGAAGAGTTAGAAGAGAATCGCAGGAGTAAAAGCGCTAAGCTTCGGATTTTTGAAAAAACACAATTGGTATAAAAATATAAAGCACAAAACGAAAAAGAAATACGCAAAGGATGACGTATTTAGAAGAGGGGAATGACTAGATTGAATTCAAGATTTAATGAACAACAATATTACACACAGGGAAATACGGCAAGGAAGCTTAATACGGTACCTGAGATAATTGAAAGACCTGAGGAAAAAGAGCGCAAAGAACGTCAGGCAAACAGAAAACCGAATAGAAATGTTGAACGTGCAAGAGCATTTGATTTGAAATATACAGTTATGCTGACATTTGCAACAGCATTTTTGTTTTGCTCATGCTTTTATATGCTGTCAGTTCAGGCAGAAATCAGTGAGCAAAGAAGAGAAATTGCAATGTTGGAAAGCAACTTAAATGAGCTTACAGATAATAATGATGAAACAAGTAAGCGACTTGAAAGCTCTGTAAATCTTCCTGAAATATATGAGGTGGCAACTACAGAGCTTGGAATGGTATATCCAAAAGCAGGACAGGTTGTTTCTTATGAGGCAAGTAATCCGGACTATGTAAAACAGTATAAGGATGTGCCGGTATACTAAGATTAGGTGATAAATATGGCAAAAAAGAGAAAACGTTTTCTTGCTCGAATGCAAATGAAGTTCATAGTGGTTGTTGTGGTGTTTACGGTACTTCTTCTGGGATTAATCATAAGGATGATATATATTGACAAAAAAGATGGTGCCAGATATGAGAAAATTGTATTATCGCAACAAAGCTATGACAGTATCGAGATACCTTATCGAAGAGGAGATATTCTTGACAGGAACGGTACACAGTTGGCAACCAGTGAGAAAGTGTATAACTTAATTATAGAACCAAAGAATATTTTGCAAAGCGAAGAAGTTGAAGAAGCAACAGTCTCTGCTTTGACAAAATATTTTGACATTTCTAAGGATGATATCAATGAGGCGTTAAAAGATAATAAGTCCTTATATAAGAAAATGTTAAAACAGCTTACTTATGAGCAGGTGGAACCATTCAATGAATATGTTGCTTCAAAAGAGGGAAGCAAGGTAAAAGGTGTCTGGTTTGAAGAGGAGTACGAAAGATATTATCCATATGAATCCCTGGCATGCCATGCAATTGGATTTACCGTAAGTGGTAATGTTGGTCAGGGTGGAATAGAGGGATATTATTCTGATGAATTAAATGGAATCAATGGACGTGAATATGGATATTTAACAGATGATATGTCTATTGAACGGACGACAAAGGAGCCGGTAAACGGATATAACGTAGTTTCCACAATTGATGCAAATGCCCAGACCATTGTGGAAGATGTAATTCAGAATTTTATGACGGAAACAGGGGCAAGAAATGTATCCTGCCTTGTAATGGATCCAAATTCCGGTGAGATTCTTGCTATGGCAAATTCTAATTCCTATAATTTGAATGAGCCCTATGAAGACAGTGCTATTCTGTCAATGTTTGAAAGTAAAAATATTAATTATTTACTAAGCGATGCTGCTGTAAAGGAGTATTTCAGTGTTCCGGATGGGGAAACCCTATCGGAAGATAAGCAGGCACTAAAGGCTGTACTGGAAAATAAAGATATATCAGCAGAAGAAAAACTGAAAACCATTCCTGAGGATTTTCGTCTTATTTGTTTAAACAGACAATGGAGAAACTTTATATTATCTGATGGATTTGAGCCGGGTTCCACATATAAAACATTTACCATTGCCGGTGCAGTGGAAGAAAGTGTGTTAAATGGTGATGAGACCTTCTACTGTGAAGGTGTGAAACAGGTTGAAGATTATCCCATTCATTGTCATAATCATCAGGGACATGGCACAGTTAATATTGAACAGGCATTAATGCAGTCATGTAACGTAGCATTGATGGAAATTGCATCTGCTGAAGGCAGAAGCGTTTTTTCTAAATATCAGCAGGTTTTTGGTTTTGGAAAGACGACTGGAATTGATTTATCAGGTGAGGCTTCGGGTCTGGTGTATCAGGAAGATGGACTGAATCCTGTTGAGCTTGCAACATCTTCCTTTGGACAGGGACTTACCGTAACAATGATACAAAATGGAGCTGCATTTTGTTCTGTCATAAATGGGGGTACTTATTACGAACCTCATATAGTTAAGCAGATTGTTGATGAAAATGGTGGTATTATAAAGAATATTGAACCAACTGTATTAAGAAAAACCATATCTTCTGACACATCGGAATTTATGAGAGAAACATTATTTAAAGTAGTAGATTCCGGTACAGGACAGAAGGTTAAGGTAGAAGGCTATACAATTGGTGGTAAGACAGGTACTGCAGAGAAATTGCCTCGTGGAAATGGGAAGTATTTACTTTCTTTTATCGGCTTTGCACCGGTAGATAATCCACAGGTTGTTGTATATGTTACAGTGGATGAGCCTGATGTTGAAGACCAGTCAGCAACAGGATATGGAACTATTTTGGCACATTCCATATTTGAAAGGCTGCTTCCTTACATGAATGTATATCAAACAGAAGAGGGAGTAACAGAAGGAGACCCTAATGTAGGTGATGAGTCCATTACACCTGTATTTGATGGTGTTGCACCGGAGGAACAGTTGAGTTCTGAAACGGATGTTAATGATACCGGAACGACCGGAGATACGCCACAGGAAACTACGGAGGCAACTACAGAGGCATCTACACAGGCGCCGGCAGAGGAACCGGTACAATAATGATATATGGTAGGAACCATCGGTGGTGGGTTCTGTTGATTGTATAAGGCATGAATTCTTTTTGGGAGAAGGAATTTGTGCCTTGGGTTATTTATGGACTTTTTTCATGTTTGGCATAAGAATAAAGACAATATCCCTGCATATGATTTAATAAAGAACACAAATATATTTTAAAGGGTAAGTCATGACCAAAACATATACTCGGAAAAAAATATTTATTTTAGCTGTTTTACTTTTGTTTGTTTTGGTATTTCTGGTGGGAAGATTAGGCTATCTTATGATTGCTAAATCAGAGTATTATCTGGAAAAAGCAGAAAATCTTCATGACCGCGAAAGGAGTATTAAGGCAAGGCGTGGCATTATTTATGATAGAAATGGAGTGGAGCTTGCAGGAAATACACCGGTATGTTCCGTTTCGGTAATTCATTCTCAAATAAAGGATGAGGATGAAGTGGTGGAAGCTTTATGTAAAACTTTGGATTTGGATGAGGCAGAGGTTCGTAAGAAGGTTGAAGCAAACACAATAAGAGAAAAAATTAAAAGCAATGTGAATAAAGACATAGCGGATACCCTGCGGGAAATGGATATTGATGGCATAATGATAGATGAGGATTATAAAAGATATTATCCCTATGATGATCTGGCAAGTAAGGTGCTTGGTTTTACCGGGGCAGATAATCAGGGCATTGTTGGATTGGAGGTACAGTATGATGATATATTGGCAGGCACTCCCGGCAGTATTTTAACATTAACGGATGCTAATGGATTAGAAATTCCCAATAAGGCAGAAAACCGGATTGAGCCGGTAGCCGGAAATAATTTATATACAACAATAGATGTAAATATTCAAAAGTATGCACAACAGGCAGCAGAAAAGCTTATGGTTTCCAAACAGGCCAACCGGGTATCCATAATATTAATGAATCCTCAAAATGGTGAAATATTATCTATGGTTAATGTTCCGGAATATAATCTGAATGATCCCTATACGTTAAATGTAGAATCGGATGTGTCAGCAATGAAATTACAGGATGCACTTAATAATATGTGGCGTAATTTCTGTATAAATGATACTTACGAGCCGGGTTCTACGTTTAAAATAGTAACTGCAACAGCGGCACTGGAGGAAGGGGTTGTATCTGTGGATGATACCTTCCATTGTCCCGGCTTCAGAGTGGTAGATGACAGACGGATCAGATGTGCAAGAACTACAGGACATGGAACGGAAACCTTCAGGGAAGGATTAATGAATTCCTGCAATCCGGTATTTATCGATGTAGGTGCCAGGGTTGGAGTAGACAAAATGTATATAAATTATGAGAAACTTGGATTGTTTGAAAAAACCGGAGTGGATTTACCGGGAGAAGCTACTTCCATTATGCATAAAAAAGATGATGTGGGTCCTGTGGAGCTTGCCACCATGAGTTTCGGTCAGTCCATTCAGATAACACCCCTGCAGTTACTTAGAGCTGCAAGTGCAGTGGTAAACGGAGGGACTTTGGTAACTCCTCATTTTGCAATGTATGCTACGAATGAGGATAATCATGTAACAAAGAAATTTACCTTTGAGACGAAGGACCAGGTTATAAAAAAAGAAACTTCAGATACAATGAAGGAGTTGTTGGAAGCTGTAGTGGAAGAAGGAGGAGGAAGTAAAGGACAGGTGGAAGGCTACCGTATCGGAGGGAAAACGGCAACATCTGAAAAGCTTCCAAGGGGAAATGGAAAATATATATCTGCATTTTTGGGTTTTGCACCTGCAAATAATCCGCAGATAATGGGTTTAATATTAATTGATGAGCCGGAAGGTGTTTATTATGGAGGAACCATTGCGGCACCGGTTATGTCGGATTTATTTTCCAATATATTGCCCTATTTGGGGATTGATGCAAATTATACGGAAAAACCTGAGAGCAAAGGTTGATAAAATAAGCAAAAAGAATTATACTATTAGGGTATGTGTTATTACATGAACACAACTTCTTGTGTTTTAGAATTACAAAAGGTAGGAGAGATTATGAAGTTAGATTTTACTGTACTGGCACCTGTATTAATAGCATTTGGAATTAGTGTGATATTATGTCCGATTATGATTCCATTATTGCAAAAATTGAAGTTTGGTCAATTTATCCGGGATGAGGGCCCTGAGTCTCATCTTAAAAAGTCGGGAACCCCAACCATGGGAGGCTTGATTATTCTTTGCAGTATGGTGGTTACTTCATTGTTTTATATAAAAAGTAATCCGGTAATCCTTCCGGTTTTATTTGTTACTTTGGGATTTGGATTGGTTGGTTTTTTGGATGACTATATTAAAGTTGTTATGAAACGTTCCATGGGTCTTAGAGCATGGCAAAAAATGGTTGGACAGTTTTTGGTAACTGCAATTTTTGCATATTATCTTGCAAACTATACGGATGTGGGAACTTCTGTACTACTTCCCTTTACGAAGGGATATGAGTGGGATATGGGATTTTGGTTCTATCCATTTTTATTTTTTGTAGTGATAGGAACAGTAAATGGTACGAATTTTACCGATGGATTAGATGGATTGTTGTCCTCTATAACCGTCTTAACCGCAACGTTCTTTACCGT
Source organism: Lachnospiraceae bacterium (assembly GCA_051880415.1). GTDB lineage: Bacteria > Bacillota > Clostridia > Lachnospirales > Lachnospiraceae > CAG-590. Next base: position 12,108 of record JBJENX010000092.1, read on the forward strand.
TGTTGCCATTGGAATGGAATCCGGTTTAGAGCCGGTTACCTGTGCCTGTGTTGGTGCACTTTTGGGATTTTTGGTGTTTAATGTTTATCCTGCAAAGGTATTTATGGGAGATACGGGTTCTTTGGCACTTGGAGGATTGATTGCCTCTGTGGCTGTAATGCTTCGTATGCCGATTTATATTGTTATAGTTGGATTTATATATTTTGTTGAAGTGTTATCTGTTATTATTCAGGTGACCTATTTTAAGAAAACAGGAAAAAGAATTTTTAAAATGGCTCCGATTCATCATCATTTCGAATTGTGTGGATGGCCGGAAACGAAGGTGGTTGCAATTTTTGCAATTGTTACGGCAGTGCTTTGCCTTATTGGATTGGTTGCACTGTAACAAAAGTAAATACCATTTCTTAACAGAAATGCAGATATATGGAGGAGAATATGGATTTTCATAAGAAAGTATTGATTGCAGGTACAGGAATCAGTGGATTAAATGCAGGTAAGCTTTTGCTAAAAAAAGGAGCAGAAATAATATTTTATGATGATAATGCAGCTTTGGATGTTGAAGAACTGCTGTCAAAATTTGATCAGGATGATTCTGTCTGTGTAGTGCTTGGAAGCATAAATGATAAAATATTAAATGACGTTGGATTAATGGTAATAAGTCCCGGTATTCCTGTTGACAGTGATATAGCAAATACTGTCCGGGATGCAGGAATTCCAATATGGAGTGAAATCGAGCTTGCATATCAGATTGGGGCAGGTCACTTGGCTGCAATTACAGGTACCAATGGAAAGACTACAACAACTTCCTTGGTAGGGGAGATTTTTGGTTCCTTTACGAAAAATCATTTTACTGTAGGAAATATTGGTATTCCGTACACAGAGGTTGCCCATTTAATGGATGAGGATTCTTATACTGTGGCAGAGGTATCATCATTTCAGCTGGAGACAATTGTGGATTTTAAACCACATGTGTGTGCAGTGTTAAATGTGACACCGGATCATCTCAATCGTCATTATACAATGGAGAATTATGCATCTGTAAAATTGGATATTTGCCGTAATCAGACAGAGGATGATTATCTGATACTGAATTATGATGATGAGATTACCAAAAATATGGCAAAGGATAAGCGAGTCTGTTCAAAGGTTGTTTATTTTAGCCGGCTAAATGACTTGCCGGAAGGTATCTGCTTAAAGGATAATCATATAGTATTAAGAGAAAAGGGTACAGAAACAACAGTGATTGATGTTAAGGATTTAATCCTGCTTGGCGGACACAATATTGAAAATTATATGGCGGGTATTGCTGTGGCTTATTATATGGGAATTCCAATGGAGAATATTGTTTCTGTACTTAAGACCTTTAAAGGTGTTGCCCATCGTATAGAGTTTGTAAAAGAAGTAAATGGAGTGGCATATTATAATGATTCTAAGGGAACCAATCCTGATGCTGCAATTAAAGGGATTCAAGCCATGAATCGTAAAACCGTATTGATTGGCGGTGGATATGATAAGGGGGTTTCTTTTGACGATTGGATTAAAGCCTTTGACGGCAAAGTCAAAAAACTTGTATTAATCGGTCAGACTGCCCGGTTAATTGCGGATACTGCTGCTAAATATGGCTTTACAGATATTGAATTTGTAGAGGATTTAAAACAGGCAGTAACTTTGTGTGCTGAGATTGCACAACCGGGGGAAGCAGTGTTGTTATCTCCTGCATGTGCAAGCTGGGGCATGTTTGATAACTATGAACAACGTGGAGATATGTTTAAAGAATATGTGAATGAATTAGGAGCATAGTGTATGGCAACAAAACAGGCTGTAAAACGAAAGAAGAAAAAACAATTTCATATTCCTATTTTTAAAAATGGATTTTTGGATTATTCGTTGCTGTTTGTAATTATTTTTCTGGTTTCCTTTGGCTTGGTAATGGTATATAGTACCAGTTCTTATTCTGCCCAGTTAAATCTCGGAAATCCTACATATTATTTGAAAAGACAGGCGATTTCTGCTTTGATTGGTTTTGCAGGTATGTTAATTGTTACCAATATGGATTACCATTGGTGGAAAAAATGGACCTTAATTATGATGTACGGAATTCTTGCATTGTTAGTCCTTACACTGATTATGGGAACTGATTCCCATGGTGCTACCAGATGGTTAAATATTGGTGGAATGAGTTTACAGCCATCTGAGATGGCAAAGATTGTTATTATTTTGTTTACGGCACATATGTCAACATTGAAGGCTGCCAGAATAGGGGATTTTAAGATTATGTTAAAGGTTGCGGCATTTCCTATGGTAGCCGTTGTACTGATTGCCAAAGAGAATTTAAGTACAGCTATTATTTGTGCCGCAATTACCTTGGTGATTATATTTGTTACAAGTCCGAAAGTAAAACAATTTGTATATCTTGGCCTGATTGTGCTTGGATTACTGGTAATCTTTTTATTGGTTGCCTCTTATCGTCTGGAACGTATTAAGATATGGTTACACCCGGAGGATTATGATAAGGGATATCAGACGTTACAGGCTTTATACGCAATTGGTTCGGGCGGGTTGTTTGGAAAGGGACTTGGCCAGAGTATTCAAAAACTGGGATTTATTCCGGAATCCCATAATGATATGATTTTTTCCGTTATCTGCGAAGAGTTAGGGCTTTTTGGAGCAATTTGTGTTATATTGCTATTTGCATTATTGATTTGGAGATGTGTAATGATTGCAATGAGTGCACCGGATTTATATGGTTCGTTAATTGTTGTTGGCGTTATAACCCATATAGCAGTCCAGGTTATTGTAAATATTGCAGTTGTAACAAATACATTTCCTCCTACGGGAGTGCCTTTGCCTTTTATTAGTTATGGTGGAACTGCACTTTGTATGTTGTTGGTGGAATTAGGATTGGTATTGTCAGTCGCAAAGCAGATTAATATGCCAAAGGAATATTAAATTATTTTCACATTTTTCTGTTTCCTGCATATAGTAAACTATATGGCGAAATGGATGTGGATTTCTTGAAAGCAATTAGTGTAAAAGGAACATCGGTTTTAAAAGGGAGTATAGAAATCCAGGGTTCAAAGAACACTGTATTACCAATAATGGCAGCAAGTATTTTAACCACAGGTATTACAAAAATCACAAATTGTCCCATGATTGAGGATGTGATTGTGATGGGACAGCTGTTAGAATGTCTGGGGATAAAAACCAGACTTACAGATCATGTACTTACCATTGACACAACAGATATTCATTATGCTAATCTTTCTTATGAATTGACATGTAAATTACGGTCTTCTGTTTTGTTATTAGGTCCTATGCTTGCCAGATTTCATAAGGCAAATATTGGACTGCCGGGAGGCTGTGCAATTGGGGAGCGTCCAATTGATATCCATTTAGAAGGCTTTATGAATATGAATGGGGATGTTTTCCTTGAAAAGGATTGTGTAAGATGTGAAGCTTATCATCTTCAGGGATGTGAATTTCGTTTGCGGTTTCCCAGTGTTGGTGCAACGGAAAATCTCCTGATGGCTGCGTCGGGAGCGACGGGAATTACGATTTTAAGAGGTGCTGCAAAAGAACCGGAAATAATAGCTTTGTGTAATTATCTGGTTTCCATCGGTGTTTTGATAGAGGGAATTGGAACGGATGTTTTGATAATTAAGGGTACCAAGAGCTATGTTTGCTGTGATTTTTATAATCCCTATGACAGAATTGTAGCAGGTACTTATATTTTAATGTCGGCTGCAATACCTTCTGATATCAGATTATATGGAATTCATGATTTAAGTCTTATTGGAAATGTAATAAAAGTGGCAAGACAGTTAGGTGTAACAGTAGTTGCTTTTGATGATTATGTTAGTGTTCATTCTACGGGAAATGTAGAGGGTGGTTATTTCGTTACCGGAACATATCCGGAATTTCCTACAGATTTGCAACCTGTATTGATTGCAGTTTTAATGAAATCTCATGTAGATAGTAGTGTAACGGAAACCATATTTGAAGATAGATTTGGTATTGTTGAGCCTTTACAAAGATTAGGTGGAAATGTATATCAAAAGGGAAAAAATGTCTGTATCAGTTTCAGTAATGCGTTATATGGTCATACGGTAAAAGCCACAGATTTAAGACAGGGAGCAGCATTGGTGGTTGCCGGTTTGTTGTGTGAAGGATATACTACTATAACAGATGTTGCTTTTATTGAACGTGGCTATGAAGATATCGTTGGAGATTTGCAGAAAGTAAATGTGGATATAGAATATGTGTAGGGTAAATTATGAGCAAAAGACAGGATAATGTAGTACAGGTACAATTTAAAAGAGAAAGAAAAGGTATATACATTGGAATCATAGGACTTGTGCTGGTGGTTTTCATTGTTATTTTACTTACCTGTTTTAAAATTAATGACATTGAAGTGACGGGAAATGTTCATTATTCCGAGGAGCAGATAAAGGATTTTGTATTATCGGAAGGTTATATTGATAATACTGTTTTATTAATGCTTAAGAATAAGGTGAAACCAATTGAGGATATTCCTTTTATTGCGAAAATTGACATTGAATATGAGGGTCCACATAAAATTTTGGTGACGGTTTACGAAAAGGCAATGGCAGGATGTATTGAATATATGGATCAGTATGTTTACTTTGACCAGGATGGGTATGTTCTTGAGATATCATTAACGAAACTGGATGACACACCTTGCATTACCGGTATTTTTTTTGACAGCATGGAATTACATGAGAAGCTTCCCATTGAGGACAAGGCCCGGTTTAAAACTATCCTTACCCTGACACAGTTGATTCAAAAGTATGATGTTAAGGTAGATTCTATCCGTTTTACATCGGAAGGAGAGGTTGTGCTTAAATATGAGGATATTCGTATTGAATTAGGGGATGGAAGTAAAATAGAAGAGCAGTTGATTGATTTAAACAGAATGTTGGAGCCTTTAAAAGGGAAAAAAGGTACTTTGGATTTAAAAGATTTTGATACCGCAACAGGTACCGCATCTTTTCGGGTTGATACCGAAAAAAATTCTGATTCCACACAGGATGATGCTGACTCTTTGCAGGAACAATCTTCTGAGGAGGGAAACAATCCTGAAGAAGGGAGTGTGACAGAAGATAATACTGTCGAAAATACACAACAAACCCTAGATAATGAGGTTCAAAATTAATCAAAATACAAAAAATTGTGATATAACATAAATATATGCTTGATTATTTTAAAAAAAAACAGTAAAATAAATTTGTATGTTTTATGACTACTGATAAAAGAGGAAAAATGTAATTATTCAAATAAAATACTCTGCTATAAGGGTGCTTTGTTTGAATGATTACAAAATTATATATAAGGAGGACGTAACCTTGCTTGAAATAAAAACATTTGAAGACAAAGGACCTGCTAAGATTTTGGTAATCGGTGTAGGTGGTGCAGGTAACAATGCAGTAAACAGAATGATTGATGAAAATATTAATGGTGTTGATTTGGTTGCCATTAATACAGATAAACAGGTGCTGGCAACATCCAAGGCACCTACTAAGATTCAGATTGGTGAGAAGCTTACAAAAGGTCTTGGCGCAGGTGCAAAACCTGAAGTTGGTGCAGGCGCAATAGAAGAGAACCGAGAAGAGATTACCGAGCTTGTGAAAGATGCGGATATGGTATTTGTAACATGCGGTATGGGTGGCGGTACCGGTACCGGTGCAGCTCCGGTTGTTGCAGAGATTGCAAAGAATCTTGGAATTTTAACAGTTGGTGTTGTAACAAAGCCTTTCTCTTTTGAAGGTAAGCCACGTATGAATAATGCTCTTGCAGGTATTGACCGATTAAAAGACCATGTAGATACATTGATTGTTGTACCGAATGATAAGCTGCTTCAGATTTGTGACAAGCGGACAACCATTCCGGATGCACTTAAGAAAGCAGACGAGGTATTACAGCAGGGTGTTCAGGGTGTTACAGATTTGATTCAGAGCCCGGGTATTATTAACCTTGACTTTGCAGATATTCAGTCAGTAATGAGAGATAAGGGAATTGCCCATATCGGTATTGGCCGCGGAAGCGGAGAGGACAAGGCTGTTGAGGCAATCAAGCAGGCTATGGAATCTCCATTATTAGAGACAACCGTTTCCGGTGCTACAGATATTATTATTAACTTCGCAGGTAATATTGGAATGATAGAAGCATACGATGCAGTGAACTATTTGACAGAAGCTGCAGGGGATGATGTGAATATTATCTTTGGTACAGTTGATAACGAAACATTAGGTGATGAAGTAAGTATTACGATTATTGCTACAGGAATTGAAGGTGCAGCAAGAAAGAGTACAATTGGCGGTTTTGCAGCAAATCCATTTGCTAAGCCGGCTACTGCTCCTGTTCCTCCTGTTACAACTCCTGTACAGACACCTGTTCAGCAAACGGTAAGCAATCCGGTTCCTACGCAGACTACATATCGTCCGCAACAGACAACACCGGTAGCAGAAACAACACAGACCGGCTTTGCAACACAGCAGACTACACCTACATTCAGTAACCAGCCTATTGGAACTCCGGCTCCGAAACAGGCAGCTAAGCCTTCTTTCTTAAGCGGAACACAAAGTAGTACAACCTCTTCGACTCCTGTTCAGCCTGTAACGACAGCAAGACCACAGTCTCAGTCACAGGATGCTGATGGAAGTATTAAGATTCCTGAGTTCTTAAAGAGAAGATAAGGAAATATATAGTGATATAATGTTAACAACCAGTTCTTAATTGAACTGGTTGTTTTTATGTTAAAGACACCGGTGTTTTTTATTAAATCATAAAAAATATGCGAAATACAATACAGGATTTCGACGAAATATGAAACTGCCATATCATATACTTCTTGTAAAGGAGCAGGAGAGATATGCAGGTTGTTTTTTACTTAGATATTATTTTCCTCATTAATTTTATTGTTGGTTGCTTTGTTTTCGTAATAGCAAATATTATCCTTAGGCAACACGTAAAATGGTGGAGAATATGTATGGGTGCGGCCATTGGATCAGCTTCGCTTCTTTTCTTTGTTCCCGGCTTGCAGTTATTGAAACCAATAGAGGGAACAATTATATATATTGGAATCAGCATGGGAGCAAATGTAATCTGCTTTGGCTATAAAAAAAGAGGATTATTATTAAAATGGCTTCTTTCCACCACAATTATGATTCTGATTGGAAATGGCATGAATTACATAAGGTATATATTAGGGTTTACTATTTTGGATTTTAGCAAATGGATGCTCTGTTTTTTTGTGGTAGGGATATTTGTGTTTATTGGGTGTTCCCAGGTGAAAAAATGTGCGCAAAAGAACAGACAGACATATGTAGTTAAGATTCATCATGGAGAACATGTTTTTTTGGAATACCTATATATGGATACAGGTAATTTTTTATGGGATCCTTTATTCCAAAAACCTGTTGTTGTGCTTAGTGAAGAAGTTGTAAGAACGTGCTTTACGGTGGAAGAAAATAGATTGCTGAAGGAATATTTTGATACAGGGATATTAAATTATACAAGTCTGCATTCTAATGAAATGCAAAAGAAATACTGTTTTCATGAAATTTCATATGAAAGCGTAGGAAATCCTACCGGCAGGATGCTATGTTTTCTTATGGATGAAGTGGAATTGTTGGATTGTAAAATAACACTTTACAGGCAACCGGTTGCGATAGCCCCGGAGATGCTTTTTAAGGGAAAAATGTACCAGGGGTTATTACAACCGGATTGTATTTCATTATGATTTGGAGGACTTTATGGTTAATATAGTTAGCAACGAGAAATTTAAACTTACATTAAGCAAGATGTTTTTTTTACCTAAAAAGGAGATACATTATATAGGAGGTACAGATATTTTACCTCCGCCCCTTACACCGGAAGAAGAAAAAGAGTTGTTGGAAAAATTAGATGAGGTTGATGATACGGAAGTAAGAAGTATTTTGATTGAACGGAATTTAAGACTTGTAGTGTATATTGCAAAAAAGTTTGATAATACAGGTGTAGGGGTTGAAGATTTAATATCAATTGGTACAATTGGCCTTATTAAGGCAATTAATACCTTTAAAATTGATAAAAATATTAAATTAGCGACATATGCATCCAGATGTATTGAGAATGAAATATTAATGTATTTGAGAAGAAGTGCAAAAACAAAAATGGAGGTGTCCATTGATGAACCTTTAAATGTGGACTGGGATGGTAATGAATTGTTATTGTCTGACATTTTAGGAACGGAAGAAGACATTATATATAAAGATTTGGAAGATGAGGTGGATAAGGAGCTTTTGAAAAAAGCCATGAACATATTATCCGAAAGGGAAAAAATGATTATAGATCTTCGGTTTGGATTAAATAATGATAAGGGAGAGGAAATGACTCAAAAAGAGGTTGCTGATATGCTTGGTATATCCCAATCATATATTTCAAGACTGGAAAAGAAGATTATGAAAAGATTAAAAAAAGAAATGCTAAGAATTGGAGCCTAAATGGAATATTTTGGTGTTTCATTATAAGTATAAATAGGTTTAAAACTGTGAATCCTTAAGGTTATAGATGATATTTAAGGAGGACAGTTGAATGGCACTTAATAAGGTTGTAATTTGTGGTGTAAATACGTCAAAACTTCCATTGCTTACAGATGAAGAAAAAACAGAATTATTTATAAAGGTTGAGCAGGGAGATGTAAATGCCAGAAACCGGTTGATAGAGGGGAATTTACGACTTGTGCTGAGTGTGATTCAACGATTTTCCAATACATCGGAAAATGCTGATGATTTGTTTCAGGTAGGATGTATTGGTTTGATGAAAGCAATTGATAATTTTGACCGTAGCTTAAATGTAAAGTTTTCTACTTATGCTGTTCCAATGATAATAGGTGAATGTAGGAGATATTTGAGAGATAATAATACAATCAGAGTGTCCCGTTCCCTTCGTGATATTGCCTATAAAGCAATTTATACCAAGGAACGAATCCTAAGGGAGGAGGACAGAGAACCTACAATTGATGAAATCGCTAAGGAGATAGAAATCGAAAAGGAAATGGTGGTTATGGCATTAGATGCCATAGCAACACCGGTTTCCCTTTATGACCCTGTGTACCAGGAGGGGGGAGATGCCTTATATATTATGGATCAGGTTAGCGATAAAAAAAATAAAGAAGACAATTGGGTGGAGGACATTGCATTAAAGGAAGCTATGAATCGTTTATCGGATAGGGAATATAATATCATCAGATTGCGCTTTTTTGAGGGAAAAACCCAGACGGAAGTGGCTGATGAGATATCAATTTCCCAGGCACAGGTGTCCAGACTGGAAAAATCCGCTTTAAAATCAATGAAAAGTTATTTAGATATATAATTCTAAATTTTATATAAAAAATATTTGTAATATTTATTCATAATTTTAACAGGAAATTCGTTGTCATTCGGGGTATAATATGCTATAATTTTGTCGTTTGTTGGATGAATTATTAGCCGTGGGGGCATAAAGGAGGCATATATAGAATGAAACATTTAATTTTGGTCACATCTCCACCTGCTTGTGGAAAGACATTTATTTCAAAACAGTTGGCAAAGGCTTTGACAAACTGTGTATATTTAGATAAGGATACATTGATTGTTTTATCAAAGCAGATTTTTGCTGTGGCAGGTGAGGAATATAACAGATCATCTGATTTCTTCCAGAGAGAGATTCGTGATTATGAGTATTATTGTATATTGGATCTTGCCATGGAAGCATTAGATTATAATGATACGGTACTCATTAATGCACCGTTTACAGATGAGATTCGTGATGATGCGTATCTTGATTCTTTAAGAGAACGGTTGGCAAAGCATGGCGCAGAGTTAGTTGTGATTTGGGTTAATACAAGGGTTGATGTGTGTAAGGAAAGAATGATAAAACGTAATTCTGACCGGGATACATGGAAGCTTGAGCATTGGGATGAATATATCGCAGGTTGTAATTTCAACCAGCCTAATAACATTAAGGAATTACTTGTATTTGAGAATTCTTCACAGGAAGAGTATGAGGAATCCATCAAACGGGTTGTGAAACAGTTAAGAGGCGAGTAGATAAAACGGCGCTTTATGAGCGCTGTTTTTTTCATAAAGTAGATTTGAGGAGAGTAACATGGGAAACAAAAGACCAGTATTTGCAATTAACTGGAAAGAAGTGGATATGTTAGTGAAAGGTTGTCATGATAATCCACATCATATATTGGGAATGCATGAATCTATAGATGGTGTATATATTAATGCATTTTTTCCAGGGGCAGAATCTGTTAAAGCCGTTGCAAAGGGAAAAAAGAAAAAATATGACTTGGTAAGCGAGAGAGTTGCTGGTTTTTTTTCTACTAAAATATTAGATACAGACAAATTTTCGTATTATTATGAAGTTATATATGTAAATGGTAAAAAAGAAAAGGTTGAAGACCCTTATAATTTTGAAGCTGTTATAAATCCTATAGATATAAGCGAATTTAATGATGGGATTCATTATGAAATATATGAGAAACTTGGTGCTCATCCATGTACAATGGATGGTACACAGGGTGTGTTATTTGCGGTGTGGGCACCACATGCGGTCCGGGTATCGGTTGTAGGTAACTTTAATGGTTGGAATGGCAAGCAGCACATGATGCGCCAAGTAGAGTATTCCGGCATTTTTGAGTTGTTTATTCCCGGAATATCAGTAGGTGAGATATATAAATACGAGATTCGGACAAAGTCAGGCGACACCTTTATGAAACCGGATCCCTATGGTAATGGTACAGAGCTTCGTCCGGCAAATGCATCCCGTATTGTTGATTTATCCTATGAATGGAAGGATGAACAGTACTACAAGGATCATGTCTGTGTGAAAAATGAGATGCCAATGAATATATATGAAGTTCATTTGGGTAGTTTTAAGCATCCAAAGGATGGTCGGGAATTTTATAATTATAAAGAGATTGCAGAGGAACTGGCTTCCTATGTAGAGGATATGGGATATACCCATGTAGAGCTTATGCCGGTAATGGAACATGAGAAGGATAGCTCTTTCGGATATCAGACAACAGGTTTTTATGCTCCTACATCCCGTTACGGAGAACCGGTGGATTTCAAATATTTTGTAGATTATCTCCATGGAAAAGGAATTGGTGTTATTTGTGACTGGGTACCTAGTCAGTTTCCTATGAATGGAGGCTTAGCGTCCTTTGACGGGGAACCTTTATATGAACCAAAGGAACCGAAAAGAAGTGAGAATACAAGATGGGGAACATATATTTTTGACTATGGTAAAAATGAGGTTCGGAATTATTTGATTTCCAATGCATTATATTGGATTAAGGAATATCATTTGGACGGTTTAAAAATAGACAATGCTGCTTCTATGCTGTACTTGGATTATGGAAAGACCTATGGTAACTGGATTCCTAATGAATCCGGAGGTAATGAGAATTTAGATGCCATTGCCTTCTTTAAGGAATTAAACCGGGTTATTAATGAAAAATATCCGTCATGTATGGTAATCGTGGAAGAGGAATCAGGATGGCCCATGATGACGGAAGATATTTCTCATGGTGGTATGGGATTCGATTATCGTTATAATATGTCATGTATGCAGGATTTACTGGCTTATATGGCATTAGATCCCCTTTACCGTAAATATGAACATAATAAGCTGATTAACAGTTTGTCCAGTGCATATGATGAGAAGTATATTCTGGAATTTTCCCATAGTGAGGTGGTTGGCGGAAAGGGCTCTATTGCCGATCAGATGCCGGGAGGATATGAGGAAAAATTCTCTAATTTACGATTGTTATATGGTTATATGATGATGCACCCAGGTAAAAAGCTTTTGTTCATGGGACAGGAGTTTGCCCAGTTTAAAGAATTTAGTGCCACAGAGGAAGTTGGCTGGGATTTGTTGGAGTTTGCAGCACATAGAATCCTTAAAGATTATGTAAAGGCATTGAATCATTTTTACAAAGAAGAACCTGCGTTATATGAGCTTGATAATAATACAGAAGGATTTGAGTGGATTAATTCTACTTTGGCAGATGAAAGTATTGTATCCTTCCTTCGTAAGAGTACGAAAAAAGAAGAGACACTTTTAATTGTATGTAATTTTACACCTGTAGCCTATGATAAATTCAAAGTGGGTGTACCGTATAAAGGAGTATACAAGGAAGTATTTTGCAGTGACAGGGAAGAATTTGGTGGAGACGGATCTTTCAATAAGGCCTTACGGTCAAGCAGGCGTAGTGCCTGCGACGGACGTACGAATTCTATTACTATAGGATTGGCACCATTGTCAATGAGCATATTTAAGCTTACAGATGAGGAACCGGTTAAAAATGTTACAAAAAAGAGTACATCAACGGTTAAGAATGCAGGAAGAAAAAAAGATAAATAAAGACATAATGGAGGGCTGTCATCAGGTGATTGATGATGGCTTCCCTTTTATTGCAGAAAGGATGAATTGTAGTGACAGAACCCTTTAATCAGATAATTGAGTGGCTTATAAGTAAATCAGGAAGCGTTATTATCGCGTTATTGTTTATTTTAATAGGACTTAAATTAGTAAGATTGTTTCTTCGTTTTTTGAATAAATCCTTTGAACGTTCAAAAATGGAGCCGTCAGTGGCAGGATTTTTATTATCGGTTATTCGTGTGATTGGTTATATTTTAGTTTTCATTACAGCCGCTACTATAGTTGGCTTTGAAGTTACAAGCTTTGTAACCATACTTGGAACCGCTTCTTTAGCCATTGGTCTTGCTTTGCAGGGGGCGTTATCAAATCTTGCCGGTGGTGTATTGATTTTGATGTTAAAGCCCTTTCAGGTTGGTGATTATATTATAGAGAATAATAAGAATAATGAGGGAACGGTAGTTTCTATAGATGTTTTCTATACAAGGCTTAGAACCCATGATAACCGTATTGTAGTAATACCAAACGGTTTACTAACCAATAATTCATTGATTAATTTAACGGATGAAAATAAACGTAAGGTGGAAGTAAAGATTGCCATTGCTTATCAGACGGATATTGAGAGGGTGAAAAATATAGTATATGCCTTGTTAAGCAATGAAGAGCGTATTTTATGTGATGAACCAAAGGATGTGTTTATTGATTCCTTTGATGATAGTGGAATGACTTTGGGAATCCGTGCATGGGTAAGTACATCGGATTTCTGGCCGGTAACCTGGAGTCTTCGTGAGCAGGTAAAAAAGGCTTTTGATGAAAATGGAATTGAAATTCCATATAACCGTCTTGAGATTGATGTTAAAGAAAAATAGGAGGAATATCATATGAAAGCAGCAGAATACGGATTAAGTAAACAGGATATAATTGAAATGTCGGACAAATATTTATTAGACATTGGATATCATTTTCCTATTGTAGTTGAGGATGCAAAGGAAGCGGTATTAACAGATGCAAATGGTGATGAATATCTGGATTTTTATGCCGGTATTGCGGTTAATTCTGCCGGTAATTGTAACGAAAAAGTTGTAAATGCGGTAAAGGAACAGGTGTCCCAGGTTATGCATACTTCTCTTTATCCTTATAATACACCCCAGGCAATGTTAGCAAAGCTTATTTGTGAAAATACCGGAATGGACCGGGTATTTTTCCAGAATTCGGGAACCGAGTCTAATGAGGCTATGATAAAAATGGCACGTAAATATGGTATTGATAAGTATGGTCCGGAGCATTACCATATTGTTACTGCCAAAAAGAGTTTCCATGGACGTACTTTTGCGTCAATGATGGCAACGGGCCAGCCGGATACTCCGATTCAAAAGGGATTTCATTCTGACCTTACAGGATTTTCATATGCCGAATTTAATAATCTGGATAGCTTTAAAGATGCATGTACGGATAATACAATTGCTATCATGGTTGAGCCTGTACAGGGTGAGGGAGGCGTTTATCCTGCAACGAAGGAATTTTTGCAGGGACTTCGTCAATTGTGTGATGAGCGAGGAATGCTTTTATTGTTTGATGAAGTTCAGACGGGATGGTGCCGTTGCGGTTCTACCATGGCATTTATGCATTATGGAGTAAAACCGGATGCAGTGTCTATGGCAAAAGCATTAGGTGGCGGACTTCCTCTTGGAGGTGTTGCCATGAAGGAGGAGTGCGGGAAAGCATTAACCCCAGGCTCTCATGGATGTACATTTTCCGGTAATCCGGTTTGTTGTGCCGCAGGTTATGCAACCATTACAGAATTGTTAGAGCGTAATCTTGCAGAGCATGCAAAGGATATGGGTGAATATTTTATGGGAGAGTTAAATACCCTTCCTCATGTGAAAGAGGTTCGGGGACTTGGACTTTTGGTTGGATTAGAGCTTGATGATGTGGATGCCACACAGGTAAAGATAAAAGCCATGGAGCATAAATTATTGGTAACGGCAACGTCTAATCGAATCATACGTATGGTTCCTCCGTTGATTATTACAAAGGAAGATTGTGACAAAGCTGTTTCCATTCTTAGAACTGCAATTTGCGAGGTGTGATTATGGATTTACGGAAGCAGATTAAGGAGTTTGATGTGGATATTTCTCCCCGTTGCAGACAATTGGAGGAATTAAGGACTGAATGTAGTGCAAGTGAAATGGGAATCAGTACATTGGCAGCCTCCTTTTCCCTTAGCAGGGATTATCAGAAAACCAAGAGAAACAATAATATTTTAATATTTGATGAAAGAGAAGACTTTTATAAGATTGAGATGGAAAATCTTAAGGATGATAAAAGTAATTATATTATTGTTGATTTTGATGGAGAGTATTATGATAAAACTTCCGCTGATTTTAGGGCAAGAGGATTCGATGTAAAGGCTATCAATCTGATGGATACCCAAAAAAGTGATGGGTATAATCCTTTTGCATATATTACAAATGAAGTAGATGTGGATGTGATTGTACAGTGTATTATGGGAAATACCCAGTCAAAATATATGATGGATACGGATGTCAAAGATAAGATGATGATTAAAAATCTGGAACAGACATTCTTTAAAATATTGATTTCCAGCTACATGAAATATGGAACTTCAAAGACATTATCTGCGGCGGCAAATCTTTTAAGAAATGATAATCGTGAGGATACACTTGATAAATTGTTTTCAGGACAATATCCTCAGGGCCCGGGTGAAATGGAATGTAAACGGTTTCATATTTTCAAACAGGATGCGGGAGAAAGATATTCAGATATTTTGGAGTCTTGTAACCAAAGAATTTCATTTTTTAAAGATCAGCGTATTATGGATCTTACAAAGAAGGAATCAATTTCTTTTGAACATTTATACCAGGCAAAACAGGTGTTATATATTATGATTCCCTCAGCCCTTAAGGAAGTAGAATTATTTACATCCCTGTTGTTGTCCCAGATTACATATACGCTATGTAATGAATCCCGTAAGCATAACAAAGACCGTATGGTTATGTTATATCTAAACTATTTTGCCGATGCAGGTAAGATATCTGATTTTGAAAGATTATTGCCTGATATCTGGCAGTATAATATTGGATGTATGATTCATGTAAATAATATGTCCAGAGTTGGACAGGTGTATCCTAAGTGGGAGGAATTGTTTGCCGGTTGTGATACCATTTTGTATTTAGGTTCCAGGGATGCGACTGTAAGAGAATATTTTCATTCTCATGGAGATGCAAACATTATCAGAAAATGGAAAGTATTAGGAAAAGATATGTATAAGACATCTGCATTTAAGCAGGAGGATATGAATTCTTTAGATGAGAAAGAATGTATTTGTGTTGTAAAAGGTGAGGGAACATTTTTGCTATCAAAGATAGATGCCTATGAAAAGGCATAGCTGGATTGGTATATATAAGATTCAATTTTAAAAGCGGGTTTATCTTTCCGGAATTTAACCGGATGATAAACTCGCTTTACCTGTATCAATTGCATCAACAAAACGATCAAAGCCATCTTCTCCGTCAAACCAAATCATTTTGTTTCCGTTCTTGATTACAATGTTGGCACCGTCTTTTCCAATTGATATATATTTATCTTCGGATATGATTAAATCAGTACCGTCTCCGTTTGGAATCTCCTTTCGCGCCATATAGTCACCTTCCTCCAATGAAACAATCTATATATATTATAACGGAAAAAAACATTTTTAAAAACTAAAAAATTGCATAAAAAACATAAAAAATTTTCGTATAGAATTGTTACAGTCTTGCTTGTTATGTAGGAGGAATTGTTGTACAATAGAATAAGTATGTTTTCACATCTGTAATCAGATGGTTTCGTACATAATTACAATATAAGAAATGAGGAATATAAATATGGCACAGTTGTGGGGAGGTCGTTTTACAAAAGAAACAGACCAATTGGTATATAATTTTAATGCCTCCATTACCTTTGATCAAAAGTTCTACAAGGAGGATATGGAGGGAAGTATTGCACATGTGAAAATGCTTGCCGCTGCAGGTATCCTGACGGAGGATGAGAGAGATCAGATTGTAGATGGTATTATAGGGATATTAGAGGATGTTGAAAACGGTGATTTGGAGATTGGAACCCAATATGAAGATATTCACAGTTTTGTTGAGGCAACTTTAATAGACCGTATTGGAGATGTGGGAAAGAAATTACATACGGGACGTTCAAGAAATGATCAGGTTGCCCTTGATATGCGTTTGTATACCCGTAAGGAAGTCATTCATATAAGAGAACTTGTAAAGGATTTGTTATTTGTTTTACATGGATTAATGAAAGAGCATATTGATACTTATATGCCGGGCTTTACACATTTACAAAAGGCACAGCCTATTACACTGGCACATCATTTTGGAGCATACATGGAGATGTTCAAACGTGATTATGAACGACTTTGTGATATATATGAGCGAATGAATTATTGTCCTTTAGGTGCAGGTGCACTTGCGGGAACAACATATCCTCTTGACAGGGAACTTACGGCAGAATTACTTGGGTTTAAGGGTGTAACACTTAACAGTATGGATTCCGTATCTGACAGGGATTATGTAATTGAGTTATTAAGTGCATTGTCAACCATTATGATGCATTTAAGCCGTTTTTCAGAGGAAATTATTATATGGAATTCTAATGAATACCGGTTTGTTGAATTAGATGACGCATATAGTACCGGAAGTTCTATTATGCCTCAAAAGAAAAATCCGGATATTGCAGAATTGGTCAGAGGGAAAACCGGAAGAGTTTATGGTGCTTTGATGCAGATGTTAACCACAATGAAAGGAATTCCCCTTGCATATAATAAGGACATGCAGGAGGATAAGGAATTAACCTTTGATGCCATTGATACAGTAAAAGGATGTCTGTTGTTGTTTGCCGGGATGATTAAAACCATGACTGTAAATAAGGCGACTATGGAAAATAGTGCAAAAAATGGATTCACCAATGCTACGGATGCTGCAGATTATTTAGTAAATCACGGAGTTCCTTTTAGAGATGCTCACGGTATTGTGGGTCAGCTTGTTTTATATTGTATTGAACATGATATTTCCTTGGATGAGATGAGCCTGGAGGCATATCAGGAAATATCTCCGGTATTTCAAGAGGATATATATGATGCCATTAGCTTAGAAACCTGTGTTGAAAAAAGGGAGACGATTGGAGCACCGGGACGTAAGGCTATGGAAAAGGTGATTGCCCTTAACGAGGAATATTTGAATTCGATTATGTAACAAGCAATATATGTAAATCAAGAGAAAAGAGGTCATAATATGAATAATACAGATAAGGCTACTTTTGATGCTGCAAAAAGAATGATTAAAGGTGGAATTGAATTAGAAGAGGTGTCTATGTTAATGGGAATTCCCGTAGAGAAATTAAAGCCCATTAAAGAAGAAATTGATGAACAGATTCGTCAGGTTTATGGAAACATAGACAATTATGATTTTTCAAAGGGTGAAGTGTTATTTGATAATTTTAATGACACCGGATTAGATCTGGATATAAAAGAATCTTCAGAGGAAGATTAATGATTACGATAACCCATAGATTAAGAGGATAAGAAATGAAAGAAAAATACGATGTAGTAATCGTAGGAAATGGTGTGGCAGGATTGTTTGCGGCACTTCATTTGCCGGAAGATAAAGAGATATTGATAATCACCAAGGGTGAGATATTTGAATGTGATTCATATCTTGCACAGGGTGGGATTTGTGTTATGAAAAATGAAGAAGACTATGCCGATTTTTTTGAAGATACTTTAAGGGCGGGGCATTATGAAAATAACCGGGAAGCCGTAGATTTGATGATTCGGTCATCACAGGATGTAATTAAGGAGCTGGTTGATTTTGGCGTGGATTTTGAACGTCAGCATGGCGATTTTGTTTTCACAAGAGAAGGGGGACATACTACCTGCAGAATATTACATCATGAGGATTTGACAGGAAAAGAGATTACTTCCAAATTATTGGAACAGGCACAGGATAGAAACAACATTTCCATATATACAAAAACAACTATGGTAGATATTCTTGAAAAGGATAACAATTGTTATGGAGTTGTTGTGGAAGAAGCAGACGGAACCGTAAGCAAGGTGTTTGCAGATTACACAATATGGGCTTGCGGGGGAATCGGAGGTTTGTATAAACATTCTACAAACTATCCCCAGCTTACGGGAGATGCATTAGCTATTTCTTTACTTCATAATATTGAATTGGAAAATGTGGATTATGTACAAATTCACCCTACAATTCTGTATTCCAAGAAACCCGGCAGAAGAATACTAATATCTGAATCCGTGCGGGGAGAAGGTGCAATTTTACTGAATAAAGCTGGAGAACGTTTTGCTGATGAGTTATTACCCAGAGATTTACTGACAAAGGAGATTCGTAAGCAGATGGAGATTGACGGTACGGAGTATGTACATTTATCTCTTGAAAATATGGATCCGGAGGATGTGATTAAGCGTTTTCCCAATATTTACAAGTATTGTTTAGAAGAGGGCTATGACATATCAAAGGAACCCATTCCTGTTGTTCCGGCACAGCATTATTTTATGGGTGGAGTTAAGGTTGATTTAGATGGTAAAACCTCAATGAGGCGTTTGTACAGTGCAGGAGAAACTGCATGTAACGGTGTTCATGGTGCCAATCGTCTGGCAAGTAATTCTTTGCTTGAGAGTCTTATATGGGCAAAACGTGCGGCATTAAGTATTGCTAATGAATATGAGGCTTTGGATATTGATTTTTGTAATAAAGAGTTTGGTGGCTTAATAGATTTGCCGGATTATAATTCTGTTTCGAAGGCATACCATGAAAGTGTCAGAAAAAAAATAGAAGAAGAAAAGGAAAAAAGGAAAAACGTGAAATAGAAAATAAGGGATAAGGAGATAATATATGAGAGAATTAATGAATTTAAATGTAGATGATGTAATCTTACAGGCTCTTCGCGAGGATATTACCAGTGAAGATATTACAACAAATTCGGTTATGCCGGAATATCAGTTAGGAGAGGTGCAGTTAATCTGTAAACAGGATGGCATTCTTGCAGGTATCGAAGTATTTAAAAGAGTATTTGAGTTGCTGGATAGTACAACTACCTTTGATATGGTGGCAAAGGATGGTGATGAAGTAAAGAATGGTCAGTTGCTTGGTACCATTAAAGGAGATATTCGTGTTTTATTAGAGGGAGAACGTACTGCACTTAATTATCTTCAAAGAATGAGTGGTATTGCAACTTATACACATTCCATTGCCGTGTTATTTAAGGGAAGTAAAACAAAGTTATTGGATACAAGAAAGACAACACCTAATATGCGGGTATTTGAAAAATATGCTGTAAAGGTTGGTGGTGGTTATAATCACCGGTTTAATTTGTCAGATGGAATCCTTCTTAAGGATAATCATATTGGTGCGGCAGGCGGTGTAAAAGAGGCAGTCCGCATGGCTCAGGAATATGCACCCTTTGTACGTAAGATTGAAGTAGAGTGTGAGAATCTTGATATGGTTCGTGAGGCAGTGGAAGCCGGTGCTGATATTATTATGTTAGATAATATGGATAAGGAAACCATGAAAGAGGCGATTAAAATTATTGCCGGACGGGCAAAAACAGAGTGCTCAGGTAATGTTACCAAAGAAAATGTTGCAAATTTGATAGATCTTGGAGTGGATTATGTTTCTTCCGGAGCATTAACACATTCTGCACCTATATTGGATTTATCCTTAAAGAATTTGCATAGAATATAGTTATGAATTAATATACAGGCTCCCTGCGAGCCTGTTGTTTTATGATTTGAAATTATAATAGTCAGGTTGGTGTGAAGTAGTGGATAAATTAAAAGAAATGATGAAAGGAATGGTACCCTGGATTATTCTTGTGTTAATTGGGGTAGCTTTTTATGAAATATTAGAACATTTAACAATTGTATGTAAAGCACTTTCCACTGTGATTTCAATATTTATGCCTTTTATTGTGGGAGTTGCCCTTGCCTGGCTATTGGACATCCCCGTAAGGCGGCTTGAGGCAACGAAGGTAATGAAAAGAGGACTGGCAATTACTATCGTTATTATAGGTGTAATTTTATCCATTGTTTTATTGATTGAAATGGTGGTTCCACAAATCAAATTAAGTGTAAACGGCTTTGTGGACAATGCACCGGGATATATTGACAATGTACAGGGATTTGTTTCTGAAATTCCGTTTTTGGATAAGCTGGATTTTAACCGGACAATTATTGATAACTGGGATTCCATTACAGAAAAAGGAATGGAACTGTTTTCTGACTATGGTCATAATCTCCTTTCTTATGGTATGGAATTTGGCAGTAGTGTCGTATCTGTTATAACCTCTATTGTTTTTTCTATATATGTTTTATTGGAAAAAGACCATATGGTGAGACAATCAAAGCTTCTGTTGCATGCAATTCTTCCGGATAGTGTATATCAGGGGATTTCCCATGTATATCATTTGGCAGATAAAATGATGACAGGTTTTTTGATGGGAAAAATGTTAGACAGTCTGATTATCGGGATTTTAACGGCTATTCTTATGACCTTGTTTCATATACCTTTTGTTCCGCTTATTAGTGTTTTGGTTGGTGTGACAAATATTATTCCGGTTTTTGGACCTATAATCGGTGGTGCGATTGGTGCTGTTTTGATTCTTTTGGCAGAGCCAAAGTATTTTATTATTTTTGTGATATTAATTATTGTTATCCAGCAGACAGACGGACATTTTATCGGACCGAAGATCTTAGGTGATACTGTTGGTTTATCTACTGCATGGACCTTGTTTGCAATTTTTATTGGTGGAGACTTATTTGGTTTTGCGGGAATGATACTTGGGGTGCCGGTGTTTGCTGTATTGTATTCTCTTATACGGGAATTTGTATATAAGAAACTTGGAATGTCAGATGAGACTGTGGAACAAAATGATATGGATAATGTAGAAGAAGCATAAGAATATATGATGAAAGTGTATGATATGGATGATTAGATTTTTTAATGGTTGCATATTATACACTTTTTTTGTATAATTATTAATTGCATGAAGAAAAAAGAAGTTATACATCTATACACAGAGATAAAAGAGTGATATAATGTGTGACTGTGTCATGTATATACATACCGATTTGGATAAATGTATATAGTGTGTATATTTCATTTATAAGAATAATATATGGAAAGAAGGATAAATATGGTTAAAGTTGGAATCATTGGTTCTACCGGATATGCAGGACAGGAGCTAGTAAGATTATTGTTGGGACATAAAGAGGCAGAGATTGTCTGGTATGGATCCAGAAGTTATATTGATAAGAAATACTATGAAGTGTTTGGCAATATGTTTGAGATAGTGGATGCCGTCTGTTTAGATGATAATATGGAGGAACTTTCACAAAAAGCAGATGTAATATTTACTGCAACGCCTCAGGGATTATGCGCTTCTTTGGTAAACGAGGATATTTTATCTAAGGTTAAAATTATTGATTTGAGTGCAGATTTTAGAATTAAAGATGTTTCTGTTTATGAAAAATGGTATGGAATTGAACATAAATCACCTGAATACATTAAGGAAGCAGTGTATGGCCTTTGTGAGATAAACAGAGAGGATATTAAAGGAAAGAGACTGGTTGCAAATCCGGGCTGCTATACAACTTGTTCCATATTATCTCTTTATCCATTGGTGAGGGAAGGAATCATCAAACCGGACAGCATTATCATTGATGCAAAGTCAGGAACTTCAGGAGCAGGACGTGGTGCCAAAATAAATAACCTTTATTGCGAAGTGAATGAAAATATTAAGGCATACGGCGTTACAACCCACAGACATACACCGGAGATAGAAGAACAATTGGGATATGCCTGTGGCAAGGAGATTGTTCTTAATTTTACGCCTCATTTAGTGCCGATGAACAGAGGTATTTTAGTTACTGCATATGGTGATCTGACCGGGAACTATACATACGAAGAAATAAAGGCTGTTTATGATAAATATTATAAGGATGAGTATTTTGTAAGGGTGCTTGATAAGGATGTACCTCCGGAAACCAGATGGGTAGAAGGAAGTAATTATGTAGATGTAAACTTTAAAATCGATAGTAGAACAAACAGAGTTATTGTTATGGGAGCCCTTGATAATCTTATCAAGGGTGCAGCAGGTCAGGCTGTTCAGAATATGAATATTATATTTGGATTACCTGAAACAATGGGACTTTCACAACCACCAATGTTTCCATAAAGTTGACTTTAGTTAAAAAGATGAAGGAGAATGAAAAATGATTAATAAAAATACAAATATGGATCAGGTAATTGCAAAGGCGTATACATTAAGTGAAGCATTACCGTATATACAGAGATTTAATGGAACCAAAATTGTTGTTAAATATGGCGGAAGTGCCATGTTAGATGAGAATTTAAAGTATAATGTGATTCGTGATATTGCTATGTTAAAGCTGGTTGGTTTAAAACCAATTGTTGTACATGGTGGTGGTAAAGAAATCAGCAAATGGGTTGAAATGATTGGAAAAGAACCTGAGTTTGTTAACGGACTTCGTGTTACAGATGCCGAAACAATGGAAATTGCAGAGATGGTTTTGTCAAAAGTGAATAAGGGACTGGTTCAAATGATGCAAAAGCTTGGTGTGAATGCAGTGGGAATCAGCGGTAAAGATGCAGGACTTATGACTGTTACGAAGAAATATCCCGGTGGAAAAGATATTGGATATGTAGGTGAAGTGACTTCGGTTGACAGTAAAATTCTTGACACCCTGATTGATAATGATTATGTTCCTGTAATTGCTCCAATTGGTTCTTCGGAGGAATTTGAGAGTTATAATGTCAATGCAGATGATGCGGCATGTGCGGTTGCCAAAGCAATTAATGCAGAAAAACTGGTATTTCTTACCGATATTGAAGGGGTATTTATAGATCCAAATGACAAAGATACTTTAATTTCTGAAATGGATGTTACAGAGGCAAAATCATTTATTGAAAAGGGAATTGTTGGTGGAGGAATGTTACCAAAGCTTACTAATTGTATTGACGCAATTGAAAACGGCGTATCCAGAGTCCATGTGTTAGATGGCAGGGTTGAGCATTGTCTCTTGCTGGAATTCTTTACAGAAAAGGGTATTGGTACAGCTATTTTAAAAGAACCTTTGTTTTAAAATATTGGGTTGGAAGGAAATACTATGAGTAAGAAGTGTTTTTTGCCTGTTATAATTGGAATCGTAATCTGTATTCTTATGACGGGATGTTTAAAGGATAAGGAGAAAGATACCCAAAAGCCGGTAAGCTACGATTCTTTAATGCAGGACTTTAAAGAAAATGCCACAGAATCTGAATTAACATGCTGGTATACGGAAGAAGCAGATAAAGAATGGCTTACTGATATGTCCGGACTTTTTAACAAAGAATATGGAATAAAAGTGAACCCGGTATATTATGATGGGGTTTCTCTGTTTGAGGATATGAACAGTGCAAATCAAAAGGGGAATGGACCGGATGTTTACATATGTGGAAATGACCAGCTGGAATTCGCAAGAAATAGTGGACTTTTAAGCGTAAACGAGTATTATGACGATGCCTTTTGGAAGGATAATTATCCGGAAGTATCTAAGAATGCAGTTACTTTTAAGGATGTGCAATATGGATATCCGGTATATTTTGATACATATTGTCTGGTTTATGATGCAGGTCTGTTAGATAGTGCACCGGCATCAATGGATGATATATTAGCTTTTGCAGATGAATATTCTGACACAGGCTCCACAAAAGCAATTCTCAGGTGGGATGTGGCAGACCCATATATCAATACAATGTTTTTGGCAGCCTATGGGGATATTTTTGGAGAAAATGGTGATGATGCATCGGCTTTTCAAATCTATAATGAAAAAACCGTGGAAACCATGACATATTTTAATTCTCTAAGTGAATACATGTGGATGGATAAAAATAATATTTCCCATGATATTGTAAAAGACAGAATTAAAGAAGAAACATTAGTCTTAGGTATATGTAAATCAGACATTCTTCCTGTTTTACAAAGTCAGGATTCTTATGA
Source organism: Lachnospiraceae bacterium (assembly GCA_051880415.1). Classification (GTDB taxonomy): domain Bacteria; phylum Bacillota; class Clostridia; order Lachnospirales; family Lachnospiraceae; genus CAG-590. The sequence goes on from JBJENX010000092.1 coordinate 36,633, forward strand.
GATATCATATATACCCAGTCTTACGGATACGCTTTCTTCAAAACCTTATTCTACTACTTATATTGCAATGGTGAATCCGTATACAGCAGATGAAAGTGCTGCCAATATGTTTGCCTGTTATCTGAGTATGGGACATCCGGAGAAACAATATGAGGGAAATGGAAAACTGCCTGTTGTGAATCAAAAAGATAATTTTGATAAATTCCAGTCGGTATTATATGCCCAGTATTTAAATTCATGTCCTGTACCGAAGGTTATGGTTTTTGGAGATTATTTGAGTGAAAGTTCCATTATGTTTGATAATATATGGGATGGTAAGGATGTAGAGGAACAACTGTCCGCCCTGCAAAAAACCATGGAAGAAAAGATAAATTAACCGCAGTTAAAATTTATCTTTTAAATACAGTAATATTATTCCATAAATTGAATATAATAGTTACAAAAGCAGTGTATCGTATACACTGCTTTTGTGTTGTGATATAGTATATTTCAATATAAGAAGGGTGGATGAAATATGTGGGGATTTCTTATTGCATGTATTTCCGGTGCATTAATGAGTATTCAGGGAGTATTTAACACAGGGGTTACAAAGGAGACAGGACCATGGATTACAAATTGCTTTGTGCAGTTAACCGCATTTATAGTATGTCTGGGTTTTTATTTGTTTTCAGAAGCAAATAAAGTACCTGTTGGAGAACTTTTTAAAGTAAATCATAAATATATGCTGTTAGGTGGGGTGATTGGTGCATTTATTACATTTACCGTAATAAAAGCAATGGCAGGTTTAGGACCGGCTCAGGCAATTATGGCAATTGTGATTGCCCAGATATTGGTAGGCTATCTGATTGAAGTATTTGGCTTATTTGGAGTAGAAAAAGTTCCATTTTCGTGGATGAAAGTTGTTGGTGTAGTAGTTGCAATTGCCGGCATTGTAATTTTTAAGTGGGAAACATAAAAAAATACGTGAAAAACCTGAAAAAGTAGTTGTAAATTTCTTGTATTTTCGGTATTATTGTTACGTATCGAATTATAATTTATTGCTGACACTCCTTATATTTATAAGATTTTAGTTTTAAAAGGAGTGTTACATATGAACAAATACAATCTAATATTTGTTATGTTTGCATTTATGGTTTTAACAGGATGTAAACAGGATGAGATGATTTTAACTGCTGATGACGGGATTGATACACAGTGTGAGAATACAGATACCTGTGAAGATACCCGGTCATCGGAACAATTGATATATGTGTATGTCTGCGGTCATGTTAATAATCCGGGGGTATATACCTTAGAGGAATCTGCCAGAATATGTGATGCATTAGAGATGGCAGGTGGAATTACTTTAGATGGTAATGGGCTTGCCATACAACAGGCGGAGCATGTTACCGATGGTATGACACTTTATGTCCCGGGGATTGATGAACAGGTACAAAATGCTTTGCCGGAGGCTTATCAAGATGATGGCCTTGTGAATATTAATACAGCAGACAAGGAAACCCTGATGACGGTGCCGGGAATTGGCGAAAGTAAAGCGGAAGCAATTATTACATATCGCAATGAACATGGCAGCTTTACTAAAGTTGAAGATTTAATGCAGATTTCCGGAATTAAAGAAGGGGTATTTAATAAGATTAAGGACCATATTAAGGTGTCCGGATAGTAATATTGGATAATAGTGTAGAGTTCTCTGTTAATGGTTTTAACAGGGTTTTCATATAGAGGAGATTTGTGATGAAAAAGGTTTTGGTTGTAGACGACGAAAAGCTTATTGTAAAAGGAATTAAGTTCTCGTTAGAACAGGATGATATGATTGTAACCCCTGCATATGATGGGGAGGAAGCATTAGAGTTAGCAAAAAATAATGATTTTGATATGATATTGTTGGATATTATGTTGCCGGGATTATCCGGTTTTGAGGTATGTCAGGCGATTCGGGATTTTTCTGATGTTCCTATTATTATGCTCACTGCTAAAGGTGACGATATGGACAAGATTTTAGGACTTGAGTATGGTGCAGATGACTATATAACCAAGCCTTTTAATATTTTGGAAGTCAAGGCGAGAATTAAAGCTATCATGCGTCGTAATCAGAAAAAGGTGCCTTCTAGTGAGCAGCCCAAAAAGATTGTAGAAGGGGAATTAACCATTGAATTAGACAGTCGTGAGGTTACAATTGCAGGAGAGGAGATAAACTTAACTGCAAAGGAATTTAATATTCTTACCCTTTTATTATTACATCCTAATAAAGTATATTCCCGGGATGATTTACTAAAAGCAGTTTGGGGAAGTGATTCCTTAGGAGATGGAAGAACCGTTGATGTTCATGTTCGTCGTCTCCGTGAAAAAGTTGAAGAGAATCCGGGTGAACCAAAATACATTCAGACGAAGTGGGGAGTTGGTTATTATTTTAAGAAATAAAAAATCCAATCCTTTTAGAAGTCTGAAGGTAATCATTTTTTTATCATTCTTCATATTATTTATGGTTGTCATGCTTTCATTTAAAACGATGTTACAACGCTCCTATAGTCAGAAGACATTGGACCAGAAATTAACATCCGTACAAAATGAATGTAATATTATGGGCAACCAGATTCTTGTGAATCAGTTTATTATTGATTCCCTTCAGGACAACCTTAATACTGAGATTGACCAGCTTGCCAATGTGTGGGAGGGGCGTATTCTGGTTGTAGATTCCAATTATAAAATCATTAAAGACACCTATACCATTGATCAGGATAACTATGTTATCTATGATGAGGTTTTTGCAGTAATGCATGGGGATAAGGAACGAAATATCCGTATGCTGGATGACTATGCGGAGATTATTATTCCCATTGTAAATACTGACAAAAACATTAATGGAGTCATGATTGCTACGGTTTCTCTTGCTGATATGAAAGAAACCAATGAATATATATCAACCCAGATGAATATTATGTTTGTGTTATTTGCTTTGCTTGCATTTGTAATTGCTTATTGCATTGCAAAATATGGAATGGGAGATATTAAGAAACTGAATAACAAGATTGACGAGCTAAATGAGGGCCATCTGGAAGCCATTGATATTGGTAAAACGGTGACGGAGGTTGGTGAACTGACCGATTCCTTTAATGTACTGATAGATAAAATGCAATTGCTGGAAACCTCAAGACAGGAATTTGTGTCTAATGTGTCTCATGAGTTAAAAACGCCAATTACCTCTATGAAGGTTCTGGCGGATTCACTGTTGTTACAGGAGGATATTCCTGCAGAATTATATCGGGAATTTATGACAGATATGGTTGCTGAAATAGACAGGGAAACAAAAATAATTAATGACTTATTGACTCTGGTCAAAATGGATAAAAAAGCAGCAGCCCTTAACATTGAACAGGTTAACATTAACGGATTACTGGAGCTTTTGCTAAAACGGATTAAACCTCTTGCGGCGAAGAGAAATATTGAAGTTGTTTTTGAGAGCTTTAGAGAGGTGATTGGGGAAGTTGACGAGGTGAAAATCTCTCTGGCGTTTTCAAATTTAATAGAAAATGCTGTAAAATATAATAATGATGGGGGTAACGTTCATGTATCCTTAAATGCGGATGCCAAGTTTTTTTATGTGAAGGTTCAGGATAATGGAGTAGGTATACCGGAGGAATGTCAGGCACAGGTGTTTGAACGTTTTTACCGTGTAGATAAAGCCCGGAGCAGGGAAACAGGTGGTACAGGTCTTGGACTTGCCATAACACGAAATGCAATCCTGATGCATAAGGGAGCTATTAAGTTATATTCCCAGCCCGGGGAAGGAACTACGTTTACGGTCCGGATTCCTTTAAAATACGTAAGCTGACCGGTGAATACCGGTTGGTATATAAGGAGATGCCATGATGAAAAAAATATATTCAATTTTTCTGCTATGTGCTTTGTTATTACTTACTTCATGTGGTAGTAGTGAGCCGGAGGCAGATACGACGAAAGAATTAGGTGCAAAAGATATATACATCTATTATATTAATAATGACCATACAGATTTATGGCCGGTTCCATATACCCAGGAAGCCAATGAAGATGTGATTGTTAAGATTGGAAAAATAATGAATCAACTGGAGACAGTGGAGGATAAGGGAGCTTATTGTTCTCCTGTTCCGAAAGGAGTAATATACAATAATTGTTCCCATGGGAAAAGAAAAGGAAATATCGAAATCAAATTTGATATTAATTATGACAGCATATCTCCGGAGGATTTGCTTTTTTTCAAAGCCTGTGTTTCAAAATCCATATTGAATATTGATGGAGTAAATTCACTTACTATGTATTTAACGGACCTTTCAAACAGTGATGAAGAAACGGCAACTGTTTCCGAAAGCTTTGATTATGATTCCTTTAATATGGCATTTGGTGATGAAAATGGATATACACAACAGGGAACCATTGTTGTGTATTTTGCAAATGAAGATGGAAGCTATTTAAAAGAGCATAGAAAGAATGTGGAGATAAGTAATACCACATCCCTTCCCCGTCTGGTTGTAGAAACATTAATTGAAGGTCCGGATGATGATACGTGTACAGCAACGGTTTCAGAGGATACCCGGATACAAAAAATATCAGTAAAAGATGGAATCTGTTATGTGGATTTAAGTGAGGAATTCTATGATGCGGGAAATCCTCTTAGAAATGATATTATAGTATATTCTGTAGTGAATTCTTTGGTTGAACTTCCTAATGTTTCAAAGGTTCAGTTTTTAAAGGATGGAGAAAAGCAGACATTATTTAGGGGAAGTCTTCCTTTTGATGGAATATTTGAACGGAATTTAGATTTAATAGAACAGGAGGTAATTGAGAATCCTTGAAAAGACCAATGATATATTGGGTAGGCTTGTTCGTACTTGGAGAATTAATATGCCTTACTATGTCAGGGGTTTTTATAAGTTGTTGTTTGATTGGAATGCTTGGTTTTATGATTGGCATTCCTTTCTTGTTTAGAAAAAATAAATATCTTAAAAATAAAAGTCAAAAAACCCTATGGTACTTTGGTGTTTGTTTTTTTGCCATGGGAATTTTTTGTATGTATGGTTTATCTAAGGATGTCAAACTGTTACAGTCTTGTACAAAAGGGGAAGATACAGAGGTTTGTTATGCAGGAACGGTTATAGATGTGAACAGGACAGAGTATACAACATATTACATCGTGAAATTAAAACATATTAAAAATTCCCGGGGTATTTTCTCATTAAATAAAAATATAAAGCTGACTTTTAGGGAAGATACGGATATACTGCCGGGGGATATGATTAAAGGAAATGGAAGGGCAGTTATGTTTGACAGGGCTACAAATCCCGGAGGATTTGACGAGGAACAATATCAGTTTTCCAATGGTGTATATTTAGAGATTGTAGACGGTGTATTGAATGAACGTTGTCAGTCCCGGCCTGATATAAGAGGTACTTTGTATATGTTCCGGTTAAAACTGGAAGAAATATATAAAAATCTAATGACACCTCAAAACGCCTCTTTGGCAATCGCAATGGTTCTGGGAAATAAAGGGGATTTAGACAGGGATGTGAAGGAGATGTATCAAAAAAATGGGATTGCTCATTTAATCGCAATATCCGGCCTTCATATTGCCATGATTGGTCATACCATATATATGATGCTTCGCAGACTTTTTGGCGGCTACAGGATACCTGTAGGAATGGGCATTGCATTTATTGTCATGTATGGAATTATGACAGGCTGTTCCGGTGCAACAATTCGTGCGGTAATTATGCTGGGGATATCTTTATTGGCAGATTTGTCAGGCAGGAAATATGATATTCTTTCGGCGATTGGAATTGCTTTGCTTTTCATGCTGATTCGTAATCCCTATCAAATAACCCAGACAGGATTTTTATTATCCTTCGGTGCAATGTTAGGGATTTCCGTTGTATATCCGGTATGGTTCATCTGGCTTCCCCGTATGCCTAAAATACTGGAGGGTTTCTTTGTAAGTGTCAGTGTACAGGCTGTAACAATACCTGTTATGTTATATTTTTTTTATGAAACGGCTGTATATGGTATTTTTTTAAATATGATTGTTGTACCATTAATGAGTATACTTCTTGCCTGCATGATACTTGGAGGACTTACCGGATTGTTTTCTTCTTTTATTGGCAGTATTTTTATTGTACCGGCTAATGGTATCTTAAAGCTATATGAGGCCTTATGCAGGATAATGGAGAAGATTCCGGGAAATACTTATTGTATGGGAAGACCTGAAACAGGATGGATTGTTTTATATTATGTAGTATTGGTTTTGTTTTTAGTGTGTTCATATAATAAGGAAAAAATAAAGTTTAAAAAGATTGTTTTCTTATTATTAACTATGGTTTATTTTCTTTGTTTTGTGACACCCTTCCTGCCAACAGACAAATTAACGGTTTGTGTATTAGATGTAGGACAGGGAGATGGAATATATATTAAGACCCCTCATCACATTCATATATTAATGGATGGTGGAAGCAGCTCAAATAAAAGTGTTGGAGAATATGTCCTGTTAAAGGGAATGAAATTTTATGGGGGAAATATGATTGATTATGCTTTTGTTTCCCATAGCGACAGTGACCATTATAATGGGATTACCCAGCTGTTAAAAAAAGATATTAGGATTGGTACACTGATATTGCCCGGTATCAATAATCCTGATGAGGCTTATATTGAATTAAGGGATTTGGCCCTGTCTAAGGGCTGTAAGATTCATTATATGAATAAAGGCGAGGAGTTTACCATTGATGGAATTGATTTTTGCTGTATGAATCCGGAAAAGGCTTCTTATGAAGATAAGAATAAAGGAAGTCTGGTTATTTTAATGCAGTATGAGGACTTTGACATGTTATTTACCGGAGATATGGATGTATCCGTGGAACAGGAGATTTTAAATGATAATATGATTTCCGGTAATATTGATGTATTAAAGGTTGCCCATCATGGTTCCGATACAGCATCTTCGGAGGCCTTTTTAGAAAGCATTTCTGCAGATATTGGATGTGTTTCCGTTTCAGATAAAAACACATATGGTCATCCTGCAAAGGAGGTAATGGAACGATTATATCGTAATATTCCAAATATTTATTTGACAAAAGAAGATGGTGCGATTACCATAAAAACAAATGGAAAGAAAATATGGATAAAGGGTTATAAATGGAGTAAAGATGGATAAGATTAACGAGCAATTAAAAAGTGGTGAATTTAATAATATATATCTTCTTTATGGTGAAGAGGGATATTTAAAAAAACAATATCGGGATAAAATTGCCACTGCACTGGCTGATAAAGAGGATAACATGAATTATAACTATTATGAGGGTAACAAGATTTCTGTTGGAGAAGTAATGGATTTGGGTGATACCATGCCCTTCTTTTCTGAAAGAAGAGTGCTTGTAATAGAAAATTCGGGATGGTTTAAAAAAGCACCGGAGGATATTGAAAAGCGTATAGATGCTTTTCCGGATACTACATATGTTATTTTTGTAGAAAATGAAATTGATAAAAGAAATCGTTTATACAAATTTGTATCTAAGGCAGGATATGCATCAGAAATGAAAACTCCAACTGCATCCATGCTGGAAAAATGGGTGACAAAAATATGTAAAGAGGAAGGTAAGAAGATAGAAAAACCAACCATTCATTTTCTTGTGAGCCATATGGGTTCAGATATGATGATGCTAAAGAATGAATTAGATAAGTTAATTGGATATTGTTATGACAGAAATGAGATTACAATTGAAGATGTAAAAGCGGTATGTATCAGTCAGGCTGTGGATAAGTTATATAATATGATTGATGCAATCAGCATAAAAGATCAAAAGAAGGCCTTGGTGTTATATCACGATTTACTGGTATTAAGAGAACCGGCTATGCGAATCTTATTTAATCTTACCAATCATTTTCGGGCGTTAATGGAGTTATCCATGATGTCCCAAAAGGAATACAAATATGATGAACTGGCATCCTTATGTGGAATTCCTGTTTTTAGTGTGAAAAAAGATAAGGAACAGGCAAAAAGATATACCTATGAGCAGCTAAGGCATATGGTTGAAATGTGTCAGATGACGGATCAAAATATTAAAACAGGACGGGTATCTGATGTGGTTGGAGTTGAACTTTTGATTGTTGATTTTTCAAGCTGATGATATATGGAGAATAAAAAACGTCGTGTTTTCTGTGAGATTAAAACACGACGTTTTTTATTATAAACAATATCTGTTCAATTATGCCATCTTATTAACCTTAGCAGCTAAACGGGATACTTTTCTTGAAACAGTGTTCTTATGAAGAATTCCCTTTGATACAGCCTTGCTAAGTTCTGATGTACAAACCTTTAACTGAGCTTCAGCAGCAGCCTTATCACCTGAAGCAACAGCCTGGTCGAACTTCTTAAGGATAGTTTTTAACTTTGATTTTGCAGCTTTGTTTCTAGCTGTCTTTGTCTCGATAACTTTGATTCTCTTCTTTGCAGATTTGATATTTGCCAAATCAGACACCTCCATCATTAAAATAATTGTATATTTATGGTTTTACATTAAAACCAGACACGGTCATATAACGTAAACATACTTGAACATCATACAAAAATCAAAAGGTTATGTCAATATCTTTTTGTAATTTTATTGTATTTATTGTATTTTTCGTACTTTTCTGATTAAGAATCAAAAAAAGTGTTAAAACTTAAATAACTTATTATGAGGAGGTTGTATTATGCGAGGCAGAACTGATTTGGCAGTTGAAATGAAAGAGGATATTCAAAATGATGAACCTATAACAGGTGTTCATGTTATGACAAAAAATAATGGAGATACCGATATTAAAGAAATACGTATTGTGGTTGAAAATGAGGTTGGAGCAGTAAATCTTGGAAAACCGATAGGGACTTATATTACTTTGGAAAGTGAGAATTTAAGAAAAGAGGATGAAAGCTTTCATCAGCCTATGATGGAGGTATTAGCAAAACATCTGCGACAGTTTATTGGAAATAAAAAAAGAATTATGGTTGCGGGACTTGGCAACAGAGATGTTACACCGGATGCCTTAGGCCCTTTGGTTATTGATAATTTATACGTGACCAGACACTTGCTAAAAGAGGGGATTATTACACGAAGTGTGGAGTTAAGTGCAATTGCACCGGGAGTTATGGCACAGACAGGAATGGAATCCGTTACAATACTGAAAGCCTTGGTAAAGGAAATAAAACCGGAGCTTGTGATAGTAATTGATGCGTTGGCGGCAAGGGATTCTGACCGGTTAAATAAAACAATACAGCTTGCGGATACAGGAATTACTCCGGGCTCCGGTGTTGGTAATCACAGAAATGCAATAAACAAGGAAAGTATTGGAGTTCCTGTTTTGGCAGTTGGTGTGCCTACGGTTATTTCAGTTCCTACTATTGTAAATGACGCTATGGATAAAATGGTGGAGACAATGGGAAAGCAGACAACAAAACACGTATTAAAAAAATTTAATGAGGAGGAGAGGTATCAGCTGGCTTGTGAAATGGTAACGCCTTATTTGGAAAAAATGTTTGTTACACCAAAGAATATTGACGAAGCAGTTAAAAGAATCAGTTATACAATATCAGAGGCAATTAATACAGCGGCATTAACCTAGATGAAAATATTGCAATGACAGGTTGTCATATATGGAATAAAAAAAGAATAAAATGATAGTATGGAAAAATATCATACACATACTTTGCAATCAAAAAAAAATATCAATATGGTTAAGCTTCGGATTGTTACACTAATCGCATTAATATGTCTTATAGTGTGCCAGAAGCCCACATCTTTTGAAGAATTAAGGGATAAGGTGTCCGGACGGGTTACATCATATATGTTACCCCTTTTTACATATGAAGAAGAAAATGGACAGGGGGATGTGGATTATACGTCTGTTTACGCAGTTCCGGAGTGGTTTTATGAGGATGAGAATGCACAGTCAAATGGCGATATGGCAGTGAATGATAATATAAATATATCCAATGACAACCAAAGTGTAGAAGCCATATCTGATGGAGTTTTGGGGGTTACTTATACAAGAGATGAGTTGGCACAACCGGATTTTTTGCTTAGTCATATTTATGTTGTAGACAATAATACAAGCATGACGGCAGATGAAATGAGTCTTGAGAATTTGATGGATACCAATATGAAGGTAGAGAACATATCCTGTAACACAGCAATAGAAGCCCAAAATGCCCCTCCTAAAATATTAATTTATCATACGCATGGTTCAGAAAGTTTTGCAGACAGCAGACCGGGAGTAAAAGAAGATACCATAGTGGGTGTGGGTGCTTATTTAGAGGAGATTTTAGAACAGGAATATCATATACCTGTATATCATGACGAAACTGCTTATGATATGATTGACGGTACACTAGACAGAAGTAAGGCATATGAAAAGGCATATGAAAATGTGAGCAGAATCTTAAAGGAGAATCCTTCCATAGAGGTTGTTATTGATTTGCATAGAGATGGGGTGAATGAAGAAACCCATTTGGTTACAGAGGTTTCCGGAAAACCAACGGCTAAAATTATGTTTTTAAATGGAGTCAGCCGCTCTAATATGAATGGAGAAATCGCATATCTGGAAAATCCAAATAAAAAACAGAATCTGGCGTTTTCCTTTCAAATGTATATTGCGGGAAAGGAACGTTATGGGGATTATGTCCGTAAAATATATGTCCGGAGTCTAAGGTATAATCTTCATTTAATGCCCAGAACCACACTAATAGAAGTAGGTGCCCAGAATAATACACTGGAGGAGGAGAAAAATGCAATGGAGCCGTTGGCGGCTATTTTAAATGAGGTTTTAAGCGGAGAATAGATTTTGACGGTGATAAGATTATATGTTATAATTTCAAGTAATTATGCGATGAAAGAACAGGAGAAAAAGTATGGCACATTTGGATCAAAGTCATATTCGTAATTTTTGTATTGTAGCACATATTGACCATGGAAAATCTACTTTGGCAGATCGTATTATTGAAAAGACGGGATTGTTAACAAGCAGGGAAATGCAGGCACAGGTTTTAGATAATATGGACCTTGAAAGAGAACGTGGTATTACCATTAAGGCTCAGGCTGTGCGTATCGTATACAAGGCAAAAAATGGTGAAGAGTATATATTTAATTTGATAGATACACCGGGACATGTGGATTTTAATTATGAGGTTTCCAGAAGTCTGGCTGCCTGTGAGGGTGCAATCCTGGTAGTTGATGCAGCTCAGGGAATTGAGGCACAGACACTGGCAAATGTATATCTGGCAATTGATAATGATTTGGATGTTATGCCTGTAATAAACAAGATTGATTTGCCAAGTGCAGATCCTGACCGGGTTGTAAATGAGATTGAGGATGTAATAGGAATTGAGGCTATGGATGCCCCAAGAATCTCGGCAAAAACCGGTTTAAATATTGATGAAGTTTTAGAGCAGATTGTAGAGAAGATTCCGGCACCTGACGGTGACGTGGAGGGTCCTTTTAAAGCGTTAATTTTTGACAGTAAATATGATGCTTATAAGGGTGTTATTATATTTTGCAGAGTATTTGACGGAGTATGTAAAAAGGGCACAAAGATTCGTATGATGGCTACAGGTGCAGAGGTGGAGGTTGTAGAAGTAGGCATTTTTGGTGCCGGTCAGTTTATTCCTCAGGAGGAATTATCTGCAGGTATGGTAGGATATATTACCGCCAGCCTTAAGGATGTGAAACAGACCAGAGTAGGTGACACGGTTACGGATGCCAATCGTCCCTGTAAGGAAGCATTGCCGGGATATAAGAAGGTAAATCCTATGGTATATTGCGGACTTTATCCTGCGGATGGTGCCAAATATCCGGATTTAAGGGATGCCCTGGAAAAGCTTCAGCTCAATGATGCAGCCCTTAGTTACGAACCTGAGACTTCCATTGCATTGGGCTTTGGTTTTCGATGTGGATTTTTGGGGTTGTTACATCTTGAGATTGTTCAGGAGCGTTTGGAACGGGAATATGATCTTGATTTGGTGACAACGGCTCCGGGAGTTGTATATCGTGTGCATCAGTCAGACGGAGAAGTAATAGAATTAACCAATCCATCCAATCTTCCGGATCCTTCCCGTATTGACTACATGGAGGAACCTTTTGTCAGTGCGGAGATTATGGTTACCAAGGATTATGTAGGAGCTATTATGCAGTTATGCCAGGAAAGACGTGGTATATATAAAAGCATGGAATATATGGAAGAGTCAAGAGCTTTGCTTAAGTATGAGCTGCCTTTAAATGAGATTATATATGATTTCTTTGATGCGTTAAAATCCCGTTCCAGAGGGTATGCATCCTTTGATTACGAAATGAGTGGATATGTAACTTCAAAGCTTGTGAAGTTGGATATACTGATTAATAAGGAAGAGGTGGATGCGTTGTCCTTTATTGTTCATGAGGATACAGCATATGAACGTGGACGTAAGATGTGTGAGAAATTAAAGGGAGAGATTCCAAGACACCTGTTTGAAATTCCCATACAGGCTGCAATAGGAAGTAAGATAATTGCAAGAGAGACTGTAAAGGCACTTCGTAAGGATGTTTTGGCTAAGTGTTACGGTGGAGATATTTCCCGTAAGAAGAAGCTTCTTGAAAAGCAAAAAGAAGGTAAGAAACGAATGCGTCAGATTGGTAATGTAGAGATTCCACAGAAAGCATTTATGAGTGTATTAAAACTTGATGAAGAATAAAAAGAGGCACCGGAATGGATGATTTGAATAGAAGGGAATTAAGTTTATATGTGCATATTCCTTTTTGTAAGGAAAAATGCAGCTACTGTGACTTTTTATCCTTTGGTAACTGTGGATACCGGTTACAGAGGCAATATGTTGATGAATTAAAAAACGAAATTATGCTATATGAAGATATTTCATATATGTATCAGATTAAATCCATTTTTTTTGGTGGAGGAACGCCGTCATATATTGATTCTGCATGGATTGTTGAGATTATGGATGTGATTCGTAATACTTTTGTCTGTAAGGAGGATGTTGAGATAACAATAGAAGGAAATCCTGACAGCCTAAGCAGGAAACATCTGGCTGATTACAAAAAGGCGGGAATAAACCGGTTAAGCATTGGTCTTCAAAGTGCTAATTCTGACAGTCTGAAAAGACTTAACAGAGTTCATAATTTTGACCAGTTTGTTGCAGCATTTAATAGTGCAAGGCAGGCAGGATTTGATAATATTAATGTGGATATTATGTCAGGACTTCCCGGAGAAGGGATGGAGGATTATGTACATACCCTTGCAAAAGTAGTGGAAATGTCCCCGGAACATATATCTGCCTATAGCCTCATTGTGGAAGAAGGTACGCCCCTTAGTGAGAATGATGCATTATTGGATATGCTGCCTTCTGAGGAACTGGACCGGCAGATGTATGGCCGAACCAAAACCCTGTTAAAGAATTGTGGATATAACCGTTATGAAATATCCAATTATGCAAAACCCGGATATGAATGCAAACATAATCTGGTATATTGGACCGGAGGAGAATACTTGGGACTGGGGCTTGGCGCATCTTCTTACATGAAGGTATGGGTATCTGAAAAGGAGTGTAAAACCATAAGGTTTCATGGTGTTGAGAATCTTAACGAGTATATAGGAAGGTTTACCGGTTGTGAAGGTATCAGGGAGGATTCTTACACAGGTCTGTATCATGAGCTGGAGGATGTTGATTCGGATTACGATTATTTATATGATATCACTGAAAATGCTTCCTATAATATAGAACAATACAAGCAGTTAGAGGATAGTGCATTTTTGGAATTTATAAGGGACTACTATAAGGATTTATATTTTTGTAAAAGAAAAGACGAAATGGAAGAAATGATGTTTTTGGGATTACGGTTAATGAAAGGTATATCAAGGGAAGAATTTCATAAACGGTTTTTGGTTTCCATAGAAAGTATATATGGTAGTGTTATAGATAAATATCTGAAAAATGGTATGTTGCTTGAAAAAGATGGTTATATTGCATTAAGTGATGCAGGAATAGATGTAAGTAATGTAATTATGGCTGATTTTATGCTATAGAAAAAAGAATGGAGAGTGTACAATGGAATTGTGGAAAAAATATATTACCATGCTTCGTGAAGATATGAATATGGTAATGTCAAAAAGATGTGGTCTGGATGAACTGAATAATTTTATCATGCTGGTTGGATTTGTATTTATATTGATTTCCTTATTTACCCAAAAAGGAATATTTACTATTATCGGTGCCTTGCTGGTAGTTTTATGTTATTTAAGAATATTTTCCAAAAAAGTAGATAAACGAAAAAAAGAAAATGATTTCTATATGCGATATATGGGAAATGTTGTTTTGTTTGTCCGCTTGATAAAACTCATACTAAAAATGAAAATAAAATCCATAAGAGATAAAGAATATGTATATTTTGTATGCAAAACCTGTAGACAGATTATAAGGATTCCAAAAGGGAAGAACAAAATCAGTATACGTTGTCCTAAGTGTGGAACTACTTTTATAAGAAGAACATAACATGGTTGAGAATTGTTTAATAAAAAGTGTAGTAAAAAAATATGATTTTTACTACATTTTTTATTTGTTTTTTTCTTGACAACATGTAAAGCAAGTGGTACTCTATATCTAGTCGTTAGCACTCGGAAATATTGAGTGCTAACAACACAATAATGAGCATATGCTTATTAAGAAAGGAGTATGATGCATGGAGTTAGATGAACGTAAGCTCAAGATATTGAAAGCCATCATTTCCAATTATCTAGAGACTGGTGAGCCAGTTGGTTCAAGAACCATTTCCAAATATACGGATTTGAATTTAAGTTCAGCAACCATTCGGAATGAAATGGCTGATTTGGAAGAAATGGAACTTATAATGCAACCACATACTTCTGCAGGAAGAATTCCAACAGATAAGGGATACCGTTTATATGTTGACCAGATGATGATTGAGAAGGATTCCGAGATGGAAGAGATGAAGACACAGCTTTTGGAACGTGTAGATAAGATGGAGTCTCTTCTTAAACAGGTTGCAAAGGTGTTAGCATATAATACGAATTATGCTACATTGGTAACAGCTCCACAGTATCAGAATATTACACTAAAATTTATCCAGCTTTCACAGGTGAATCAACAACAGTTACTGGCTGTTATAGTAGTTGATGGTAATGTAATTAAGAATAAGCTGATGGACGTTGACAGAGAACTTGGTAATGATGAAGTGTTAAAACTGAATGTCTTGTTAAATACCTTTTTACAGGGGGCGTCATTACAGGATATTAATCTGGAGATGATTCAGACAATAAAGAACCAGGCCGGAGAATTTGCGGATATTATGGAACATATTTTTCAGGGAATTGTTGAGACAATACATGAAGCTGAAGAGGTTGATATATATACCAGTGGCACAACCAATATGTTAAAATATCCGGAACTTGGCAATATTGAGCAGACAACAAAGCTTTTGGAAGCCTTAGAGGAAAAACAGGCTTTAGGAGAATTGATTGACGGTTCAAGAAGCGGAGAAGAAGGAATTCAGGTATACATCGGTGAAGAGATGCCGGGGCAGGATATGAAGGATTTGAGTCTGGTTACTGCAACTTATGAATTGGCAGAGGGAGCAAAAGGAACGATTGGTATAATCGGTCCAAAACGTATGGATTACAAGAAGGTTGTGAGTACCCTTAAGAATCTTACGGGTGAATTAGATACAATATTTAAGAAAGATTAGAGGTGTCAAAGTGGAAGAAAAGAAGAACAGTACAAAAAAGAGTTCATCTAAAAAGAGTAAACCGGAAGAGGCTGCTACTGAGGAAAAGGTAGAAGAAGTGGTTGTTGAGTCCACTGAAGAGACTGAAGTAGAGACAACCGAACCTGTTACAGCTGAGGATGAAGATAAGAAACCTGTTAAAGGAAAAAAAGGAACCAGACGAGGCGGTGGTAACAATAAGGCATTAGAGCTTGAACTTGAAAAACAGAAAGCATTAACAGAAGAAGCCAATGATAAATATAAAAGACTTCTTGCTGAGTTTGAAAATGCCCGTAACCGTAATGAAAAAGAATCCAGAAGAAATTATGACATCGGTGCAAAGGAAGTGTTGGAAAAACTGCTGCCGGTGGTGGATAATTTTGAAAGAGCGTTACAGGCAATTCCTGAAGAGGATAAGGAAAGAGCCTTTGAGCAGGGTGTTGACAAGATATATAAGCAATTGATTGTTACACTGGAAGAAATCGGTGTGAAGCCTATGGATGCAGAAGGCACAGAATTTAATCCGGATCTTCATAATGCGGTAATGCATATAGAGG
Source organism: Lachnospiraceae bacterium (assembly GCA_051880415.1). Classification (GTDB taxonomy): domain Bacteria; phylum Bacillota; class Clostridia; order Lachnospirales; family Lachnospiraceae; genus CAG-590. Next base: position 52,951 of record JBJENX010000092.1, read on the forward strand.
ATGAGGAGCTTGGTGAAAATGTAGTTGCAGAAGAATTACAAAAGGGCTACATGTATAAAGAAGAGGTTCTTCGCCACAGTATGGTAAAGGTAGCAAATTAGTGTTGGTATAAAACAAATATGTTTTTATAAATATGTAAAAAAGAATATATATTATCCAGGAGGAAAAAATTATGGGAAAGATTATAGGTATTGACTTAGGTACAACAAATTCATGTGTTGCTGTTATGGAAGGTGGTAAGCCTGTTGT
>JBJENX010000093.1:0-2357 GCA_051880415.1 Lachnospiraceae bacterium
TGTTGGAGTCAGGCGAGATTAGCCATTTTTAGACCGGTAGAATTAACCAATTTTAGGACATATAAAAATAGCCAATGTACCTTTTCCTTTCGTTTTACTTATTATTTAATGGTGATAATTCACCAGCTGTTATTGCTACAGTTTCACATTTGCTTCCACGATAGCTGTTTCCTTTAATCATAAAAACCATCGCATCGTCAAATATTCTATCAAGTGCGCAAAGTAAAGAAGAATCTTCTCCGAAGTATTCACCCCATTTATCAGGGCTCTTATTACTTGTAAATATCATATTGTTTGGACCATCTTTACTATAACGTCTATCAATTACGTCAAAAAACATTCTGGTATTTTCTTTATCAAAGACACATCTACCAACTTCATCAATTATTAAGCATGCAGGATTTACTAATGCATTTATTATGGCACTTTCACGTCCCTGACGTCTGGCATCAGTAAACTTTTGATTTAATTCTGTGGCTTTAAGAAAATATGATTTATATTCATTTTCAAAACATAATCTTCCATATGCCATTGCCAGATGAGTCTTTCCTACACCCTGTGGACCTATAAAGGCTAAATTCTTATGAGCATACAAAGTTGATAGAGAAGATAAATTTTTCAAAGTATCCACATTCTTTCCATGTATTCTCGAAAAATCAAAGTTTTCAAATGTCTTTGGCTCTCTTGATGGGATTCGACTCATTGTTTTAAGCATTTCAACCAGATGAGTATGCCTTAAGTCTTTCATGTGATTAAGAAAGTCAGCTATTGCTTGAATCTGCTCATCATTAAATGCTTCATCTGAACAAAATTGTGCAACTTCCTGCGAAGTAATACTCAACTTCAGATAGGAAGTAATACTTTGTATTTCGTTGTATATATTTACATCCATTATTCGCAGTCCTCCTCAAAGTTGTATTTACTAAATCCTGGATTATATTCGGGAGGATCAATCTGTTTTATTCGTGTTGTGATTGGAGCGGTTGGAGTTTCTTCTTCCTGATGAATTAGATACTGATCCCTACAATAACTATCTCGTCTGCTCCAAGTAACATCATGTGATGTAAGTATCTTTGTCATGTTGTAATCGTAAATATATAAAACATATCCATCTCGCTTTACACGACAAGTCTTTTCTGTATACCAATAAGGTACTCCAAATCTTCTTCCCTCATATGTTACAAAACCATCAAAAGAAATACATCTGGGAGGGCATAGATAAAATGAGAGTTCAGGCGATGCTTCAAGTAGTGGAGCTACCTTAATGCAGCTTGAAGAATGTTTATCATTAGGAATACAGTCAACAGCTCTATGATAAGCTGCATTCTGAGCATTACACCATCTGAGGGCATCATAATTAAGGTCTGTGAGTTCTGTAAATATACGCCCTGCAAGGAAGTTTTCTTTTACAAATCTTACTAATCTTTCAACAGCACCCTTGGTAAATGGATGTCGAGGTTTGCAAAGTTTTGTGTCAAATCCGATATTCCCCATAAATAATTCATAATCCTTTTGCCAGATAGGTTTATTATTATAATCCCTTTTTATAACGACACTTTTCATGTTGTCTGTAAGAACATATCTTGGAACGCCCATATACATAAAGGCATGTATCATACCTATGAAAAGATTCTCTTGTTTTGCATTAGGAAAGAATTCTATATATCTCTGCCCACAATGGTGGCATATCATAGCAAAGCAGGCTATTTTATAACTTTTTCCATTCGCAGTATCAACAGTAACAAATCCCCAATCCATTTGATAGGATTCTCCGGGACCTGTTTCATAACGTCGTCCGCGGTTTCCCTGTGGAGATACTATTTGTCTCTTGGCTGGTATCAGATACTTACGGTCTTTAACATAGTTTTTGACAGCACTTTTACTTCCTGCATATCCAACTTCACAGATTCTGTCATAACATACAGATGCATTGGATACACCTTTAGATAACAAGTCATTGAGAATACCAGAAAATGCCTCTATTACATTATTATTGGATGTTCTACCACTCAATCCATGAGGTTTAACCACAAATTTGTTAGCTTTTAATCCTCTAAGTTTTCCTCTGGATATACCAGTTCTTCTCTCAAGTTCAGCGAGATTAACCTTATCAATATTAAATTTTTCACCTAATTCATCCTTTATTTCATTAAGTGCTTGTGTTAAAATTTCTTGTAAGTCATTACGATTTTTCTCATTCATTCTAATATACTGGTACATTGGCTAATATCAGTATAAAGGATATAAAATAAATCGTAATGGCTTTTTTTAGTTGACCTTTTATGGCTAATTTCTCCCGTCACTATTTTGGTTATTTTAACCTATCTGTATTTGGTTATTTTTGCCTGACTCTAACA
>JBJENX010000094.1:0-12441 GCA_051880415.1 Lachnospiraceae bacterium
TTGATAAAGAAAAAGTTGGCCAATACGCTGCTGAAATCAGAGAGAAGAGAGGACCTGAACCTTACAAGGGTAAAGGTATCAAGTATGCTGATGAAGTTATTAGACGTAAAGTTGGTAAGACTGGTAAGAAATAATTAAAGGAGTGAGATAGGATGATTAATAAAGAGTCAAGAAGTAAGGTTCGTGCTAAGAAGCACTTAAGAATCCGTAACCGCTTTAGTGGTACATCAGAGAGACCACGTTTAGCTGTATTCAGAAGTAATAATCATATGTACGCTCAAATTATTGATGATACAGTTGGTAAGACTTTAGTTTCAGCTTCAACAGTTCAAAAAGAGGTTAAAGCAGAGATTGAGAAGACAAATGATGTTGATGCAGCAGCTTATGTTGGTAAGGTGATTGCTGAGAGAGCATTGGCAGCAGGTATTAAGACTGTTGTATTTGATAGAGGCGGATTTATATATCAGGGTAAAGTTAAAGCATTAGCAGAGGCAGCAAGAGAAGCTGGTCTTGAATTCTAATAAGGAGGAAACAATTTATGAAGCATACAATTATTGATGCTAGTCAGTTAGAATTAGAAGAAAAAGTTGTAAACATTAAGCGTGTAACCAAAGTTGTTAAAGGTGGACGTAATATGAGATTTGCTGCTCTTGTAGTTGTAGGTGACAAGAATGGACATGTAGGCGCCGGTATTGGAAAGGCAGCTGAAATTCCAGAGGCAATTCGTAAAGGAAAAGAGGATGCAATTAAGCATTTAATCGAAGTTCCAATTAATGAGAATGGTAGTATTCCTCATGACTGGACCGGTAAATTCGGTAGTGCATCTGTACTATTAAAGGCATCTCCAGAAGGTACTGGTATTATCGCTGGTGGTCCTGCCCGTTCGGTACTTGAGCTTGCAGGATTTAAGAATATCCGTACTAAGTCTTTAGGTTCTAATAACAAGCAGAATGTAGTATTGGCTACATTAGACGGCCTTGCAAACTTAAAGACACCTGAGCAGGTAGCTAAGCTTCGCGGTAAATCCGTAGAAGAAATCTTAGGTTAAGGAGGATTTCAAAATGGCAGATAAGGTAAGAGTAACTTTAGTAAAGTCTACTATTGGAGCAATCCCAAAGCATAGAAGAACAGTTGAAGCTTTAGGTCTTAAGAAAGTAAATAAGTCAGTTGAACTTCCTAACAATGCAGCAACAAAGGGAATGGTTGCCCAGGTTAGACATTTAGTAAAGGTTGAAGAGATTTAATAAAATATGTAATAAGGAGGTGCGCGAAATGAATTTATCTACATTAAAGCCGGCAGATGGTTCAAAGCAGAGTGATAATTTCAGAAAAGGTCGTGGCCATGGTTCAGGAAATGGTAAGACAGCAGGTAAGGGACACAAGGGACAGAAGGCACGTTCAGGTGCTACAAGACCTGGTTTCGAAGGTGGTCAGATGCCATTATACAGAAGACTTCCAAAGCGTGGATTTACATGTCCAAGCTCAAAGGAAATCATTGCTATCAATGTTGACAAATTAAACATGTTTGAGGATGGAACAGAGGTTACAGTTGATACATTAATTGCTTCAGGCGTTGTTAGTAATCCTAAGGATGGCGTTAAGATTTTAGGAAATGGTGATTTGACAAAGAAGCTTACTGTTAAGGTAAATGCTTACAGTGCTTCAGCAGTTGCTAAGATTGAAGCGGCAGGTGGAAAAGCAGAGGTGATGTAGTCTATGTTCAAAACCTTAATTAATGCGTTTAAAATTGAGCAATTAAGGAAACGAATGATATACACATTTTGGATACTTGTAGTTGTGCGTTTGGGATGTCAGCTTCCAATTCCGGGAGTTGATGTCTCTGCAATACAGGAGTATTTGGCAAATGTAGTTGGTGACTCATTCAATTTCATTAATTCATTTACCGGTGGATCGTTCTTGTCCATGTCAGTATTTGCATTAAGTGTAACACCATACATTACAGCATCGATTATTATGCAGCTTTTGACCATTGCTATTCCTGCTTTGGAAGAAATGCATCGTGATGGTGAAGATGGTAGAAAGAAAATGAATAAAATTACAAGATATTTATCTGTAGCACTTGCTATTATTGAAAGTGCAGGTTTATCTATCGGATTTTACAGAGAAAATCTTCTTGGTGATGCAAATATCTTTACTATCATGACAATCATCATAACATTAACAACCGGTAGTTGTATTGTAATGTGGTTAGGTGAACGTATATCAGATAATGGTATTGGAAATGGTATTTCAATTATCTTGTTGATTAATATTGTATCCCGTATGCCGGCTGATTTTGCAAACCTATATGAACAATTTGTAAAAGGAAAAGATGCAATTCATGGTGTAATTGCAGGAGCTATCGTTGTTGCAATTGTAATTGGAACTACCATTCTTGTTATTATTTTACAGGATGGTGAGAGAAGAATTCCTGTTCAGTATTCAAAGAAGGTTCAGGGAAGAAAAACATATGGCGGTCAGGCAAGTTATATACCACTTAAGGTAAATACCGCAGGTGTTATTCCAATTATTTTTGCCGGCTCGTTAATGGCAGTTCCTTCTATTGTTGTTAATCTGTTTAACGTAAAAGCAGGAACTACTGCACAGCAGATTATGCAGGGATTAAATCAAAATTACTGGTTTAATAAGGATTATCCTTGGGCATCTGTTGGATTAATTCTTTACATTGTTTTAAATATAATATTTGCTTATTTTTACACATCCATTACATTTAATCCGATGGAAGTTGCAAATAATATGAAAAAAAGTGGTGGATTTATTCCGGGAATCAGACCGGGTAAGCCTACACAGGATTATTTAAATAAAATCTTGAATTACATTGTTTTAATCGGTGTAATCGGTCTTTTGATTGTAGCGTTAATTCCAATTTTCTTTAATGGTGTGTTTGGCGCCAGTGTTTCCTTCGGAGGAACGTCATTAATCATTATTGTTGGAGTTATTTTGGAAACAATGAAACAATTAGAATCACAAATGCTGGTTCGTAATTATTCGGGATTTTTAAATAACTAATGACATGAAGTTGATTCATGAAAATATACAAAAAACCGTAGGGAATTAGGTTACTATATCTCTACGGTTTAAGTGGTTATAAAGAGAAGGAAAAGGAGGAATCAGGTTATGAAAATTATTATGTTAGGTGCACCGGGAGCCGGAAAAGGAACCCAGGCAAAAATGATTGCAGCAAAGTACAATATTCCACATATTTCTACGGGAGATATTTTCCGTGCGAACATTAAAAATGGAACAGAGTTAGGTGCAAAGGCTAAGGAATATATGGATAAGGGACTATTGGTACCTGATGAGTTAGTAGTTGACCTTGTAATTGATAGATTTAAAGAGCCGGATTGTGCAAATGGTTATGTATTAGATGGTTTCCCAAGAACAATTCCACAGGCAGAAGCTTTGGATAAGGCGTTGTCAGCAATTGGTGAGAGTATTGATTATGCAATTAACGTAGAAGTTCCGGATGAGAATATTATTAACCGTATGGGTGGAAGACGTGCATGTGTTGGTTGTGGTGCAACCTATCATGTTGTATATAGTCCGACTAAGGTGGAAGGAAAATGTGATACCTGCGGAGCAGACTTGATTATCCGTGATGATGACAAGCCTGAGACGGTAAAGAATCGTTTGGAAGTATATCATGAGCAGACACAACCACTTATTGATTACTATAACGGCAAGGGCATTACAAGAGAAGTTGATGGAACTGTAGATATGAAGGATGTATTTGCAGCAATTGTTGATATATTAGGTGAATAAATATGGCGATTTCAATTAAGTCAAAAGCAGAAATTGAACTCATGCGTGAGGCGGGAAGAATTCTCGCCATCACACATGATGAATTGGCAAAACAGGTAAAGCCTGGTATGTCTACTTTAGAGGTAGATAAAATAGGAGAGGAAATTATCCGTAGTTTTGGATGTATCCCTTCTTTTCTAAATTATAATGGGTATCCGGCATCTATTTGTGTTTCCATAAATGAACAGGTAGTTCATGGAATTCCATCTAAAGACAGAATAATTAAGGAAACAGATATTGTCAGTCTGGATGCGGGAGTTATATATAAAGGCTATCATTCTGATGCAGCAAGAACTCTGGTTATGCCGGGAGCATCAGAAGAGGTTAAGAAGCTGGTTCGTGTTACAAAAGAATCCTTCTTTATAGGAATAAAACAAGCGATTGCAGGTAATCATGTGAGGGATATTGGTAAGGCAATTCAGGAATATTGCGAAGGCAATGGATATTCGGTTGTGAGGGATTTGATTGGCCACGGTGTTGGTGCCAAGCTTCATGAGGATCCGGAAGTTCCTAATTTTGTAACACCGAGAAGAGGTGCTAAATTAAGACCGGGAATGACAATTGCAGTTGAACCTATGATTAATTTAGGTGAATATGATGTTTACTGGGAAGATGATGATTGGACGGTTGTAACGGAGGATGGATTGCCATCTGCACATTACGAAAATACAATCTTAATCACGGAAGGGGAACCGGAGATATTGTCTACTGCACCGGGTATAGAATTATAAAATAAATATATATAATAATTAGGAAAGATGAGGAATCATTTTTATAACAGGAGGATTTATATATGTCTAAAGCAGATGTAATTGAAATTGAAGGAACAGTAATTGAAAAGCTTCCAAATGCAATGTTTAAGGTTGAGTTGGAAAATGGCCATGAAGTATTGGCTCACATCAGTGGTAAGCTAAGAATGAATTATATCAAGATATTACCCGGAGATAAGGTAACATTGGAACTTTCTCCATATGATTTGACCAAGGGAAGAATCAAGTGGAGAGAAAAATAGGATAAAAATAAGTTTTTTGTGAAAATATAGAAAAAACTGCTTGCAATGACAAGAACAAAATGTTAGAATAGGTATTCGTAGCGGACTTTTTACGGAGAAAGTGTGCTTATACGCATGTTTTCTTTGTTTTCGCGTTGATTTGACGATGTATTCGTTAAGTCGAGACCGTTTTGAAAGGAGAGATTTTAATGAAGGTTAGAGCATCTGTAAAACCAATTTGCGATAAGTGCAAAGTCATTAAAAGAAAAGGTAGTATTCGTATTATCTGCGAAAACCCTAAGCATAAACAAAGACAGGGATAAGATGATAGCCCATCTTGCTAACTTGTTTTTTGTTTATTAACCAAAGTAGCACTGTATTCCCAGTGTGAAGTTCCTTCTATATTATCATTATTGATATAGAAGATGATTATGAAAGCGGCTGTAGTATAGGTTGTCATTAGCCTATGCAACATATTAATAGAATGAATGGAAATGGAAAGTGTATGCATTTCACCCGTATGAGGCCTTAGGCATATTGTGCGACTATCTTAAACACAATACATGCGGATACATAAACTGTTTCCGGATTCAACAAATAAGAAAAAATAAAAAACATTTTTTATGGAGGTAACAGTCACAATGGCTCGTATTTCAGGTGTAGATTTACCAAGAGAAAAGCGTGTTGAGATTGGACTTACCTATATTTATGGTATTGGTCTTCCATCATCTCAGCGTATTTTAAAGGAAGCAAATGTTGATCCAGATACTCGTGTTCGTGATTTAACTGATGAAGAAGTAAAGAGAATCAGTGAAGTTATTAATGAGACACAGATGGTTGAAGGTGACTTACGTAGAGAGGTTGCTTTGAACATTAAGCGTTTACAGGAGATTGGTTGTTATCGTGGTAAACGTCATAGACAGGGATTACCGGTTCGTGGTCAGAAGACAAAGACAAATGCTAGAACACGTAAGGGTCCTAAGAGAACCGTTGCAAACAAGAAGAAATAATAGGTCGAATTAGATTTAGTTATATTTATCAGGAGGTTTAGTTCAATGGCTAAAGTTACAAAGAAAGTGACTAAGAAGCGTGTTAAGAAGAACGTTGAGCACGGACAGGCACACATTCAGTCATCTTTTAATAATACAATTGTTACATTAACCGATAATGAAGGTAATGCACTTTCATGGGCAAGTGCTGGTGAATTAGGATTTAAGGGCTCAAAGAAGTCTACTCCTTATGCAGCACAGATGGCAGCTGAAACAGCTACAAAGGCAGCCCTTATTCATGGTTTGAAGAAGGTTGACGTTATGGTTAAAGGTCCGGGTTCAGGTCGTGAGGCTGCAATTCGTGCACTTCAGGCAGCAGGTCTTGAAGTATTAAGTATTCGTGACGTAACACCGGTTCCACACAATGGTTGTCGTCCACCAAAACGTAGAAGAGTGTAATAGGAGGTACAGATAGATGGCAGTAGATAGAACCCCAGTTCTTAAGAGATGCAGATCTTTAGGTATGGAGCCAATGTATCTCGGAATTGATAAGAAGTCAAACAGACAGTTAGTTAGAGCAAATAGAAAGATGAGCGAATATGGTTTACAGCTTCGTGAGAAGCAGAAGGCTAAGTTCATCTATGGTGTATTAGAGAAACCTTTCCGTAACTTATATGCAACTGCTGAGAGAATGAAAGGCTTAACAGGTCCTAACTTAATGATTCTTTTAGAGTGCAGATTGGATAATGTAGTGTTCCGTTTAGGTTTAGCTAGAACTCGTAAGGAAGCAAGACAGATTGTTGATCATAAGCATGTATTAGTGAACGGCAAGTGCGTTAACATTCCTTCTTACAGAGTAAAAGCCGGAGATAAGATTGAGATTCGTGAGAAGAGCAAATCTCTTCAGAGATATAAGGACATTTTAGAGGTAACAGGCGGAAGATTAGTTCCGGCTTGGTTAGATGCTGATCAGGAAAACTTATGTGGTACAGTAACAGAGTTACCATTAAGAGAGCAGATTGATGTTCCTGTAAATGAGACACTTATCGTCGAGTTATATTCTAAGTAAGAATATTATTTTCAAGAACTGCTTTATGCAGTTCTTGAAGTGTTTAAGTATTTAAGGAGGTTCCTAGCGTGTTTGATTTCGAAAAACCAAGAATTGAAATCGCAGAGATTTCAGAAGACAACAGATACGGTAAATTTGTGGTAGAACCTTTAGAGAGAGGCTATGGTACAACACTTGGTAATTCATTAAGAAGAATTATGTTATCTTCATTACCAGGTTCTGCTGTAAGCTATGTAAAGATTAAAGGTGTTTTACATGAGTTTAGTTCTATACCAGGCGTAAAGGAAGATGTTACTGAGATTATTATGAACATCAAGGAGTTAGCTATTAAGAATAATAGTGCTTCAAATGAGCCAAAACAGGCTTATATCGAGTTTGTTGGTGAAGGTGTAGTAACTGCAGCTGATATTCATGTTGATAGCGATATCGAAATTTTAAATCCTGACTTAGTTATTGCTACATTAAGCGGTTCTGAGGCAAGATTTGATATGGAACTTACCATTACCAAGGGTAGAGGTTACGTAGGTTCTGATAAGAATAAGAAGGAAGATACTTCAATTGATGTAATTGCGGTAGATTCTATATATACACCGGTTGAACGTGTAAACTTAACTGTTGAAAATACACGTGTTGGTCAGATTACAGATTATGATAAGCTGACCTTGGATGTATATACAAATGGTACATTGGCTCCGGACGAAGCAGTTAGTTTAGCTGCTAAGGTTCTTAGTGAGCATTTGAATCTCTTTATTGATCTTTCAGAAAATGCCAAGACTGCAGAAGTTATGGTAGAGAAGGAAGATGATGAGAAAGAAAAAGTATTAGAGATGAACATTGATGAATTAGAGTTATCAGTTCGTTCATTTAACTGCTTAAAGAGAGCAGGTATTAATACAGTTGAGGAGTTAACAAGCAAGACTCCGGATGATATGATGAAGGTTCGTAATTTAGGACGTAAATCATTAGAGGAGGTACTTAATAAGTTGAAAGAGTTAGGTTTATCTCTTAACAACGGAGAAGAATAATAATAAAAGAAACCACTTAAGCCGAAGGTTTAGTAAGCAAAGTGAAGGAGGATTTATCTCATGGCAAAGTATAGAAAACTTGGAAAGAAGCAGGCTGCAAGAAAGGCATTACTTCGTAATCAGGTTACACAGTTGTTATATAATGGTAAGATTCGTACAACTGAGGCAAGAGCGAAGGAAATTCGTAAAATTGCAGAAAGTATGATTACAATGGCAGTTAAGGAAGCAGATAACTTTGATGAAGTAACTGTAACTGCTAAGGTTGCAAGAAAAGACAAAGATGGTAAGAGAGTAAAAGAAGTTGTAGACGGTAAGAAGGTTACTGTATATGATGAAGTTGAGAAGACTGTAAAGAAGGATCAGCCATCTAAGTTACATGCAAGAAGACAGATGTTAAAGGTTCTTTATCCGGTAGTTGAAGTTCCAACTGAGGCAGCTGGTAAGAAGAGAGGTACTAAGAAGGTTGATTTAACTGAGAAGTTATTCAACGAGTATGCACCTAAGTACAAAGGACGTAATGGTGGTTACACAAGAATCATCAAGATCGGACCTCGTAAGGGTGATGCTGCAATGGAAGTTATCATTGAATTAGTGTAATAATGATGTAGAGTATAGGGGACTGTATCATGCAGTTCCCTGTTTTTATTTTTTCATGGATGAAGGGAATGAAAGATGAAGTTAATTGACATCAAAAACCTTACATTTGAATATTTTAGACGGGATAATGAGGGCAATGTGGAAGAAATGGTAGAAGCATTGCAGGATGTATCTCTGGATGTAAAACAGGGAGAATTTATTGCTATTCTTGGACAAAATGGTTCCGGAAAATCTACACTGGCAAAGCATATCAATGCGTTACTGCTGCCGGGAGAGGGCGAAGTTATCGTGGATGGCATGGCTACTTCTGATGAAGAATTGAGGCTTCATATCCGTCAGACAGCAGGGATGGTATTCCAAAATCCGGATAATCAGATTGTAGCAAATATTGTTGAGGAAGATGTTGCATTTGGTCCTGAAAATATGGGAGTTCCTACGCCGGACATATGGAATCGGGTTGATGTAGGATTAAATGAAACGGAAATGCAGGAATACAGACAAAAATCCCCTAATCACTTGTCAGGGGGCCAGAAACAGAGAGTGGCAATTGCAGGCATATTGGCTATGGAACCGAAATGTATTGTTTTTGATGAAGCAACAGCAATGCTTGATCCCAAGGGCAGAATGCAGATGATTCAGGTTGCAAAAAAGCTGCAGCAGGAGAAAGGCATTACGATTATTTTAATTACTCACCATATGGATGAAGTTTTAGAGGCTGATAAGATTTTTGTGATGAATAAAGGGAAAATTGCTGCACAGGGCTCTCCAAAGGAAATATTTTCTAATGTTGAGATGTTAGATGCATGTGGATTAACCTTGCCTCCTGTATTTCAGTATAGAGATTTTTTGATTGGTGAAAATATTGTGATGAAATCGGAAGTAGAAGGTGTAACCAATATAGAACAACTTGCTTCTGTGCTATTAAAAGACAGGATAAATAACTTTGACAACTTGAATATAAAAGATGATAATCAGGATGTTGATATTCTGCCCGGAGGAATGAAGGAGTCTTTGACAGAGGGACTTTTTTTGGATCATGTTAGTTATGTATATAACAGGGGATTGGTTGAAGAAACTTATGCCTTGAAAAATGTGAATATATCTTTCTCCCGTGGGGAGTTTGTTGCAATTATCGGACATACCGGTTCGGGAAAGTCTACATTGACACAGCATTTGAATGGTTTGATTTTGCCAACGGAGGGAAATATATATTTTAATGGAAGGGATGTTACCGATTCTGATTTTTCAATAAAGGAATTGAGACAAAAGGTAGGATATGTATTTCAGTATCCGGAATATCAGCTGTTTGCTGATACAGTGGAAAATGATGTGTGCTTTGGTCCCAGAAATATGAATATACCAAAGGTTGAGGCACAAAAGCGGGCTTATGAAGCGATAAAAATGGTGGGTCTGCCGGATACGATTTATGACTGTTCACCATTTCAATTGTCAGGTGGACAAAAAAGAAGAGTTGCCATTGCAGGGGTGTTGGCCATGAATCCGGAGTATATTGTGCTGGATGAACCAACTGCGGGTCTGGATCCTAAGGCTGCCTTGGAGATTTTGACTTTACTAAAAGATTTGCAGGTGAATAAAGGGATAACTATTGTAATTGTATCCCATTCCATGGAAGAAGTGGCAGAATTTGCGGATAGAATTGTGGTAATAGACCAAGGGGAGATTCAGTTTGACGGACCAACCTGTAAAGTATTTCAAAAAAGAGAAGCTCTGCAGGATATGGGCTTAGAAATACCTGTTGGAATTTCCCTGCTTCATATATTACAAAATGCAGGAATTCCGGTTGATATTACAAAATGCAGATATTGTGATATATGTAATGAACTATTAAAATTAAAGCTATAGATAATAGGTGCTGATATGATAAGAGATATGACAATTGGACAATTTTATAATGTTGATTCTGTTATTCACAGATTAGACCCAAGAGTAAAAATTGTTATTACATTTGTATATATTATTACATTGTTTATTGCCCGTAATCCGTATTTATATCTGATGGCTTTTTTAGGGTTGTTTATCTATATTAAGCTTTCCAGAGTTCCTTTAAAATACATATTTAAGGGGTTAAAGGCATTAGGATTGATGATTACATTTACCGTGCTGTTAAATTTATTTACGGTAAGAGGAGCAGATATAATTTTTCAGTGGAAGTTTATACGAATAACACAAGCCGGGTTACTGTCTGCGATTTATCTGGGATTACGTCTTATTTTTATGATTATAGGTTCCAGTATGATGACATATACTACCACTCCAACCTCGTTGACAGATGGTTTAGAGAGACTGCTTAATTGGATGAAAAAAATAAAGGTTCCTGTCCATGAATTTGCTATGATTATGTCTATTGCCATGCGGTTTATTCCCATTTTGGTTGAGGAATTAGATAAAATAATGAAGGCACAAACTGCCAGAGGAGTGGATTTTAATGAAGGAAATGTATTGAAAAGACTTCGTAAAATGGTTCCTATTTTGATTCCGCTGTTTATATCGGCAATCAGAAGAAGTGATGAGTTAGCCTTGGCTATGGATGCCAGATGTTATCATGGTGGTGAAGGCAGAACAAAGATGAAACCTTTAAGGTACACAAGAAGAGATGGCATTGCCTATACTATTTTGGTGGGTTATGTTGTTATGATGATCCTATTGGCTGTGAAAATGTAAATAAATGATAACATCAGATATATGGATTAAGAAGGATTTTGTATATGAAGCGTATAAAACTTACGGTAGCCTATGATGGTACAAATTATTGTGGCTGGCAGATTCAGAAAAATGGAATAACGGTAGAAGAAGTGTTGAATCAGACTTTAAGCAAATTCTTTAAAGAAGACATTACTGTCATTGGTGCCAGCCGTACGGATTCCGGGGTTCATGCATTAGGAAATGTTGCGGTATTTGATGCCGATGTTACGATGCCACCGGATAAAATCAGTTATGCAATTAATAATTTATTGCCGGATGATATCCGGATTCAGAAGTCGGAAGAAGTGGATGGTGATTTTCATCCGAGATTTTGTGAAACAAGAAAGACCTATGAATATAAGATTTATAATCACCAATTTCCCAATCCGGTAGAGCGGTTGTATTCCCATTTTGTATATTATCCTCTGGACGTGGAAAAAATGCAAAAGGCAGCGGATTATTTGGTGGGAGAGCATGATTTTAAAAGCTTTTGTACTCCAAAGCCGGAGGTTGACAATACGGTTCGCACCGTTTTCTATATTCAGGTTATCCGTGAAGGGAATATGGTAAGAATTAGAATTAACGGAAACGGATTTTTATATAATATGGTTAGAATCATAGTCGGGTCTTTGTTAAAGGTTGGAATGGGAATGATTCCTCCGGAAGAAATAAAGAATATATTAGAGGCAAAAGACCGGACAAGGGCGGGACATAAGGCCCCAGCCTGTGGATTAACACTGGTGGATATAGAGTATTTGTAATTATTATGAAAAGAAAAGCCCTATAATTATCTTGCATATTGATATTTCTACAAAATATTTTTTAAAAATTGTTATAGGAATAAGAAAAATATACAAGATATAGTGGCTATATTCCCGGGTTTTATGAATTACAAAAATGCCTGATAAATATAGAAAAAAAGGGCATTTTTTCGTTGACATGGAAATGCCTTTATAATATAATAGTTAACTGTGACGATAGGTAAATATGTATTGGAGTCATTAGCCCCGACTCCTATATATTTCAAAAATCGCAAGGTGTTAAGCTGTTTTTCTCACTTCGGCGAGGCATAGTAGCGATTATATATGAAGTCATTTTGACGATTTGTTTGTAAACTGTGAGACCTACGGACAGGGCATGTGAGCAGGCAAGGTAAACTAATTTCGTTCTGAAATTACATTTCAGAGTAGATGAATAATCAGTACAAGGAGGAAGACCATGAAGACATATATGGCAAGCCCATCA
>JBJENX010000095.1:0-2285 GCA_051880415.1 Lachnospiraceae bacterium
CTGGCTGCCCTGTAATGGGTGGCCTTTTTGAATGTGTGGTATGAGAGCAGACGATTTATTGTGATGGTTTATGGCGTTAAAATAAGATTGATAATGAAATATAAATCGGATAAAATAGAGGATATAATAATATGAAGGTGATAAGAAAAATGAGTCTGGTAAATATCGGTCCGGAAACTGAGACAATAGAATACAAGAAAAGTACTGGCGAGATGAAAGAAGCAATGATATCTATAGCTGCAATTCTCAACAAGCATAAAAAAGGTGTTCTGTACTTTGGCGTGAAAAATGATGGTACTGTAATTGGACAGGTAATAACGGATGAGTCGCTGAGAAAGGTAAGCCAGGCAATTGGAAATCACATTACGCCTGCTATTTATCCGGAGATTAAGGCTGTTCGCATCGGAGAAAGGGAATGTATTCAAGTTGATTTTGAGGGAAATCGTCAGCCATATCTTGCGTATAGTATTCCACGTATCCGAGTTGCAGATGAAGATCTGATTATGGAACAGGATATTTATGATGAAATGATACGCAAACGGGATAATGTAAAATATTCGTGGGAAAGACAGGTTTCTGAATACACTCTTCAGGATATAGATAAAAATGCTTTTGATACTTATCTGCAAAAAGCAAAAGATGCAGGAAGAATCAGTTTTGAGGAGACAGATGTAAAAACAGTATTGAATAAATTAGAACTGATTCAGGGTGATCACTTATTAAATGCAGGAGCAGCATTATTTTGTAATTGTGGTATTAATGAACTTCAGATGGCAAAATTTGCAACAAATGAGAGGTTGACATTTACGGATATACGCAGGTTTACAGGTTCCATTATGGAACTTTCAAAAAAGGCAGAGCAGTATATCATTGATGCAATGGATTGGCGTGTTGAAATCGGAAGTGGATTGTCAAGAAAGGAAATTCCTGAAATACCATTGGATGCGATTCGTGAGGCAATTATTAATTCTTTTGGACATAAAATATTTGATTCTGGGCAGAGTAATGAGGTGGCAATATTTAAAGATCGAATTGAGATTTATAATCCAGGTGCATTTCCGACTGGAGTTTCACCAGAGAAATTTATTGAAGGAAATGAAAGACCAGTCAGAAGAAATCCACTGATTACAAGAACGTTATATTACTCAAAAGATATGGAAAGTTTTGCAACAGGATTGAAGCGTATTTATACTGCTTGCAAAGCGGCAGGATGTAGAGTGGAATTTGAACAGCAGGCATATGGATTTGCGGTGATTTTCTATAGAAGAAATACAAGCACCCAAGATAGCCCCCAGGATAGCACCCAAGATAAACACCAGGATAACACCCAGGATAGTCTGCAGAACAGGATTTTAGAATATTGTAAAGTACCGAGAAGCAAAAAAGAAATTACAGTATACATGGGATATAAGGATGTCAAAAGCTTTGCGAAAAGATACTTGAAGCCGTTATGTGAAGCAGGAGAACTTCAAATGACAATTCCGGATCGTCCATCAAGTAGAAATCAAAAATATGTAACAGTTGAAAAAAAGGAAGAAAAATAATGTGTGGACGATATTATGTGGATGATGATACAGCCAGAGAAATAGAAAAAGTGGTCCGGGAGGTGGATGAGAAACTGAGAAGAGAGCGCAGGGGTGATATTTATCCCTCTCAGTCTGCAACTGTGATTACCGGAAGGAAACCACATCTTTTGGCAGAAGAAATGTCATGGGGCTTTCCGCAATATCAGAAAAAAGGGCTGCTGAT
This sequence comes from Lachnospiraceae bacterium, assembly GCA_051880415.1. Taxonomy (GTDB): domain Bacteria; phylum Bacillota; class Clostridia; order Lachnospirales; family Lachnospiraceae; genus CAG-590. The sequence continues at coordinate 1,750 of JBJENX010000095.1, forward strand.
CAATGCAAGAGCAGAAACTGCTCTGGAAAGAAAGTCGTTCCGGGATAGTGTGATGCACAGACGCTGTATTATTCCAGCAAAGCAGTTTTATGAATGGGATCCGGATAAGAATAAAGTTACTTTCCTGAGAGAAAATCAGCCGGTCTTATTCATGGCAGGGTTTTACAATCGCTTTCAGGATGATAATCATTTCATTATCTTAACTACCCAGGCAAATGAATCGGTCAGTCCGGTGCATCATCGGATGCCATTGATACTGGATAGATCTGAATTGGAAGATTGGGTATATGAAGACACGTTTTTGGAATATGCACTGCATAAAAAGCCGCCACAGTTGGCACGAAGGCAGGACTATGAACAACAGAGTTTATTTTTAACGTAAAAGGAGCCGTCTGAATTTAATCAGGCGGCTCGGTGTTATTTTATGGCATTTTTGGTTAAGCACACAGGAGTTCCTTACGATCCCGAGAATAAAAGTATGCATGATCTGAAAGAATTTCTTCTGGGATGACCGTTGTTTCATTGACTTCCCGAAT
>JBJENX010000096.1:0-2271 GCA_051880415.1 Lachnospiraceae bacterium
CTCCTCCGGTTCAAAATAGCTGATACAGTATTCACATATCATCTTTTTACTATTGGGATCGAACTTTAACGCTCCCCCACAATTTGGACATTTGTATATCATTTCTTTCTCTCCCTGCACATCACAATTGTTTACATAAAGAATTTACATAATACAATCCATTTATTATATAACCCTAAATCACAACAAATCTTTATTGACACCTCTATAGTCTGTTTTACGGCTTGCAATCTCCGCATACAACTCTCTTGTAGTATAAGAGCGGTCTCTGTTTTCTCTGGATACCCCATGATAATCTGATTTTTTATTCACATCATAAGAATTATCCTTGTATTTTGAAGCCTTCTGCTTGTTTTCTTTCCTTATACGGAATATAGCAAACCAAATTAATGCAATAAATGCAAGCATAGGTGAAACTGCAGATAAAACAAAAAATATTACAATATAAATTATTATATTTTTATTTTTCATTTTAGACCTCCTCTTGTTACAATCCATAATATTTATAATTTGCTTTCTATTATAACGTCATATGAAAAATATCGCAACGAAAAACCAGACCCCAAAAGGTCCGTTGTTCTATTTCACAAATAATAATTAACATAGACAGGAACCACGTCTTAACAACCATCTATAATTCCTCAGTCTTTTTCATATGCGCTCCGATGATTTCCGACACGTCGCTTATGGTGACAAAAGCAGAAATATCACTGGAATGTATAATATTTTTAAGTTCATTAACTTCAAATCTGGTAATGACGCAATATAAAACGGTTTTTTTTCCACTTACCAGACCCGTTCCATCCATCATGGTTACGGTTCTGCCAAGCTTTTGATAAATTAGTTTACTTACCTCGGTAGCATCATCCGTAATAATCATTGCTGCCTTCGCCTGGTCAATACCATTCTCTATCATATCAATAATCTTGGATGTAATAAAATATGTAAGCAGGCTATACATGGCTCTGTCCCAGCCAAACAAAGTACCTGCAATAATATATATGACGATATTAAACATCAATACCATTTGTCCAACCGGCAGCCCGTATTTTTTATTTAATAATATGGCTACTGTCTCTGTTCCATCCAGACAGCCACCGAATCGAATGACCAGTCCTACACCGGTTCCCAAAATAACACCGCCGAAACAAACAGCCAGTAAATATTCTTCCGTTACATTCACACATTTTTCAAATATTTCCAAAAATACAGAAAAAATAACCATGGCATAAGAGGTTTTTGCAATAAAAACATGCCCTAACCGGTATGCCCCAACAATTAAAAATGGAATATTCAGAATAATCGTAATCAAACCAAGCTTAAAGCCGGTTAAATTATTGATAATCATACTGATTCCCACAATTCCTCCATCCAAAATCGTACAGGGAGCTAAAAACTCTTCTATTGCAAATGCTGCAACTACTGCACCAATGGTAATCATGACAAATTCAAAAATAATTCTCAAAATTTTGTTATTCATGGTGTCTCCTTTCTGTTCATCATGTTTTTCAATTGAAATCTCACTACATCCTCATGGGGATTCACCTTTGCCAGACCAATTTCTGTTATTCTTCCATCCAACACCTGAAAGGAATCCTGCATAATTGCAAAGGCGCTCTGCATTTGCAGCTTCGTCAACGTTTTCCCCAAAGTCACATGGGGAAACCAGGACATGGGTTTGTAATATTCTATTTGTATCTTCGTCAAAATATACAGATATTAAATACATGTTTCTCCCCCCATAAATCCTTTATAGAATCATTCCTATTCTACCATAATATTACAATAACAGCCAGTTTCATAAAAAATTGCATACGAAAAAGAACGACCGATACATTTCGGTCGTTCCAGTTAACTCAAATGAGGAAAAGCACAACGAAAAACTTACAATCTTTTATTGTCCTATATATACAACGCCACTTTCCATATCTTCTTCGGTTAATTCAAATACATTACCATTTAGATTTAAATACATATCCTTCAAATCATTTTCATTCACAATCCAAGCCATTTCTATCTGAATGCTTTCTCCCGGTTTTAAGGAAGTAATGTAATTACCTCCATCTCCATAATCTTCCTTTGTGCTGTAATAAACCATTTCAGCAGCATGGGCTACGCCATCCCCCATTATATAATCATAACTTTCTCCATCCTGTTCAAATGCATTATCAACACGATACATGCCATTGTCATATTTTAATAACATAATGGAACCAATATACAACATATGATGAAGCTCTGTATCTGTGTCATTCCGATATGTTACCGTAG
>JBJENX010000097.1:0-2260 GCA_051880415.1 Lachnospiraceae bacterium
ATTTCTTATCGCTGTCACCATATACAGCATACAGAGCATACGCATACCAATCACACCAATTTCAATCATTTCATTCGTCGCATTGAACAGTCGTAAAAGCTGTTCCGGGAAACCGCAACAGACCACCGTTCCAACTGCCATCATAATTATGCCGTACAAGTATCCGTATCGGATTGCCTCGTCAATTCTTGATTTCTTCTTTGCGCCCATATTATACGCAATAATTGGGATTGTTGTGCTGCAAAGTGCATTGAGAATTGCATAAAACAAATGCGTATAACGGCAACAGGCTCCAAATACAGCCACCGCTGTAGATGAAAATTTGTTCAGTACCGCATTGAAATTGAACATCATAAAGCTGTTCAGTGTAAGCAAAACTGCAGATGGGATTCCAAGATACAAAACATTTCTTACTGCATAAAATCGTGGTTTTATCGGAAATCTGAGTTGAACCTCTTTGTTTTTTTTGATATTCAGTAAAAGTGCTATGCCAGCAGCAACAATCTGACTAAATACCGTTGCCACAGCTGCACCTGTGATACCCATTTTAGGAAAGCCAAGCAGACCAAATATAAGTATCGGGTCGAAAATAATATTCAATACCGCTCCCACCATTTGTGAAATCATGCTATATAATGTTTTACCTGTTGAAATCAACATTCGCTCAAAAACGAGCTGTGTTATCGTTCCAATACCGAAAATAAAACAAACTTTCAGATACTTGATACCTGCATCTAATATTTCCGGCTCTGCTGTCTGCGTGTTCATAAAGGCACTGGGAAGTAGTGTAAAACCTGTAATAAATGAAAAAGCACCTGTAATCATTACAAGGAAAACCGCCGCCCCAGCCGCATCGTTGACGTCCTGTTGATTTTTTTCACCTAATGCCCGTGAAAGCATGGTATTCATACCAACAGCAATACCGGTACCCAATGCTGTCAAAAGTGTAACCAAGGGCATGGCATAGGTAATGGCAGATAACGCTTTTTCACTAATCATTGCAACAAAAATACCGTCTACAATATTGTACAATGCCTGTACTGCCGTAGACAGAATGACAGGCAGTGCCATTTTCAGAAGCAGCGACCAGACCGGTGCCACTCCCATTTTGTTTTCTGTAATTGTTTTTCTCAAAATGATTCTTTCTCCGCTTCACAGACTTACCATGTCAACGACATTTCTACAAGTTCTGGGTTGTTTGGATTACCAATCAGGGCAGTTTTCTGATCCAGCGCTGTAAGTTTAGAAAGTTCATCCTCTGTCAGAATAAAATCAAAGATGTCAAAATTCTCTCTGATATGTTCCGGCTTCGTGCTTCTTGGAATTACAATTATGCCCTTCTGTGTCAGAAAACGAAGCAGAATCTGCGTTGTGCTCTTTTGGTATTTTTCTGCAAGAGCTGTCACCTCAGGCTCGCTAAACATCTCGTTTCTATTTCCTTGCCCCAGCGGAGCATACGCCATGTGTGCTACATTCTTTTTATCCAGCCACTTACGTTCCTCTACTCTCTGGCAGTACAGATTTGTTTCGATCTGGTCGATTGCAGGCACAATCCTGTTATATGCAATCAAGCCAACAAGCTGTCCCGGTTCAAAATTTGACACACCAATAGCCCGTAATTTACCCTCTTCATAAAGTTTTTCCAATTCACGCCATGCATTGTAATAATTTGCAAAAGGCCAGTGTAAAAGCAATAAGTCAATATAGTCTGTCTGTAAATTTTTAAGAGACTGTTCAACAGTTTCCCTAACATTCTCATATGATTTGTAATTAACCTTTGTTACAAGGAATAATTCCTTTCGGTCAATACCGCTTTTGACAATTGCGTTTCCAACTGCTATTTCATTTCCGTATGCTTCGGCTGTGTCAATCAGGCAATAGCCTTCCTTAATCGCAGACAATACAGCTTCTTCGCAAGACTCTCCATTAAGCATAAATGTTCCAAAACCAAGTACAGGCATTGTGATGCCATTATTTAACTTCAAATATTCCATAATAAACCTCCATCAAACATATTGCACGATTATTATTCTCGTGCTAGGATAATTGTAACAAGTTCGAGTTACTCGAAGTCAATAGTAATTTAACGTTTTTTGTTTTTCTTGGAGGATTTTATGTACTATACGATTAAACAATTTGCTAAGATGTTTCACACCACAGAGCATACCATTCGATATTACACAGACATCGGTCTGTTGCCGTGTCAGCGTGACGGCGGCAATCGCCGTGTATTTGATGAAGATTCTGTCAACTGGATGCA
>JBJENX010000098.1:0-11893 GCA_051880415.1 Lachnospiraceae bacterium
TTAAGCTTGCATAAATCTGCAATATGATATGCAATTGTATATTCCTTCATTTCAACTACCTCCATCTAAAGTAAAATCACTATTCAATGCATAATCTCCTTCTTCCATTAATCATCCTATACAGAATACACCTCACGCATAATAGCAATCGCCTCATCTTTTTCAAAAGGTAAACCCAATTGAGCTAATGGAAGTTGCTCTTCCGATACAACATTCAAAAATTCTACAATACTTTCTCTGACCAGACCCTTTGTTTCTATCTTAATATCATTTTGTACAATCTGAAATAATCTGAACACATCATATTTATGCTTTTTTAAATCCTTCTCATTTACATGTTCACCATTTCTTTTCCTGTTTTTCAAATCTAACCATGCAAACATTTTAAATGGAATAAGATACTCAGCATTTAGTACACTAACATCATTTATAACAGTTCTTCCACATAACATAAAACTATAGAAATCATCATTCAATAATATTGCAGATAAACTAGAAGTATCATCATCTATATGAATTGGTATGATTCCTTCTTCGACCTCCAAATGATAGCCTGGCATTCTTGAAAACAATTCAATCATAACCGGATATCCCGATTTAGGTTCTGTAAACCTATAAAAATGCATTTTATCACTGTTCTTCCAGCCACACTTATATTCAGCTTCTTTAATATATTCCCAAAAAACTTTAGCAAATTCCTGTGACTTATCTTCCAATATCAGAATCATATCGATATCTTTAGTTGCCCTAAAATCCGTATCATTTACCGACATAATAATATCACAGGCAGCACCGCCAATAACTGTATAGCAATCTGTATATTCTTTAAATTTTTCTCTAAAGGATTCCATCCCTATTACCATTCGTATTCCTCCAGCATTTCATCTATTGCTCCTTCAATTCTTTCATCCACAGTATCTAACAAAGACATATATAAAGATATCGGATCAACTAATCTTTCTTTTGCAAATCTCATAGGATTATACTTCCATAATTCAATCCTTATCAGTTCTTTTGCATCTTCCCATCTTTCATCTAATTTTTCAAAAGTATACTCTTTTACCATAGACTTATCTATTGCAATGCTTTCAATTCTTGAAGGATTCATCATCGAATATTTCGAAAGAGCACTTTCTCCTGATAACGGCATTTCCTCGAATTGCTTCAAATCCTCTATTACAAACGATTCTTGAATTGGATTAATTAGATATCCTTTTGCCTTTAAGAACAATTGATATCCGCTCTGTTCAGTCCACATATAGCATTCTTTTCCTGATATCTCCTGACGTATCAGCCCCATCTTTTCTAGCTGCTCACTTGCTCTTGTAATAGATGTTCTTGTAACATTTAAATATTCTGCAGCCTCTTTTTTCATTATTTTTTTATTTTTACATTCATAGATTAAAAACAGAAACAAGCTCTGAGTAATTGGCATCATTTTTTCAATCTTGATTTCGTTCTTTTTTTTGAATGAATTCTGTATCGAAATTCCTAAAAAGGGAAGATAAAGTTGATTATCATCTGCTACAAATGGAATATGATGACTAATAAGTGCGTCCCTCTGAGATTTGGTAACATTATCAAACCAATATGCAACAGGTAAGTTTATTTTTTCTTCATACTGCTTTTGTTGCTTTTCAAAAGCGACTACTCCAAATTTTTCAGATTCAGATATTTTTACCAGAAGAAAAGAATTCTCATCATCCATTACCTTATAAAACAATCTTTTTGATGACATATAAATTGGAAGACCTTTTATTTTTTCAATTTTCTCCATTTGAAAAGTCATACCAAACGCTTTATTAATTGAATTTACCATAACTCCACCGCTTTCAATAACATTATTTTTAATACAATAACATTTATTTTGTTAATCATCAAGTATTTTTGTTACTTTATTTTTTTATACTCAATATGGTCCGATGGTAGCCCTTCAAAGGTAATATCTGCACCTTTGAGATATTTATCAAAAAATGTAATATGGCAATATACCAAATGCCTGAACATTTCTGCAGAATCAAGCTTACCCGAAAGCATCTTGATTGGAATATAGAACTTTGCATCTGTAAATCCCATATGCTTCATACCGTCAAAAATAACATGATAGGTATCAGCTATTGCATCAATAAATGGTCTTGTTTCTACATTGATATTCTCCCTGCAGCTAATCTGGCAAAAGGGTCTTTCCATTTTCTTATCCGGATATTCACCAAACAAACCGCCATCTATGTTGATTCCACACGTAAACTCATCATTATATCTACACAAATAATACGCCAGACATCCTCCCAAAGAATGACCGGAAGCCCCAATTCCTCTACTCATATCTATATTTTCAGCATACCTCTTCTTCACTTCCTCAAGGGCTTTTTCAATATCTGCTCTCCATTCATTTACACGTCCTTTAATATATGGAGTATATTTATTCTGGAACTTTTCGAATTGTTCATACGCTTCCTCATATCCAATCTTTGCCTTTAGTAATTTGCTTTGCGCCAGCATAGTACCTAGCATACTTGTGTACATAATTTTATTAATATTCTTATCGTACACATCGAAACTTCCGTCCTCATAATCATTTTCCACACCTTCATATGCATGACCAACCGAAGCAACAATATAGCCATGACTTGCAAGATTGCATAATAAATATGTATTCGACTCAACATACGAGTTGTATCCCATACTAAACATGATAAGAGGAAACCTTCCCCGGCTAATTTCAACATTCTCATAGAAATCCGCATATAGCATTTCTTCACTGACATTTTTGATATGAAATGCTTTCATGATTGCACGCTTTTTATTATCTGTAAAAATAGCGGCTCGCGGCATGTCTGCAACATCGCTTTTGCTAACCGGATAGTACATCCTAACAGCAATCTTTCTATCTTCATTTGCATTGCCAAGCAGTTCCTTTCTGCCCGTATCAACAACAGAAAAACATTTTGTTCCTACTGCATATTCACCGGAAACATAGTTTTCCGGAAATATAATCCTTGTTTTCTTTGACATTTCCTTCTCCTTTATAGTTTTAATTCAGATGCTTTTTTCTAAATTCCAATTGTATAATCACATAACACATTATGCTCATTGAAGCATAATACGAAACATCAACAATTCTTCTTCACTTGCTTGTCGTTTAAATATTTTCCAAGACCATTTGGTACATTCAACAATTCACAGCCATACAAATACCGATTTTTTTCCATTTGTTCTTTTCGAACAATCTTACCATTTAGCACAATTTTCGTTCCTTCGTCCAAATAGTATAAGCGAACTGTTGCACCTTCCGCATCAATATCAACATCTGTGATAAGGGCAAAACCACCAATACTAACGTCTTTTACAATCACATCTTGATTCGCATCATACCCCTCAATTTGTGCACTACCATCCACACCAATGTACACACGATAATTTTCTCTTCTATTCACTTGTTTTCCATGAAATTGAGATTTCACCAAATGATAAACCTCATCATGATATAGAACCGTATCAATATCAACATCACTAAACTGTACCGGTAAAGGTTCTACATTTACCGTAACAGAAATACTTATATTATCGCTTTTCATATTCACGACTTGATTATCATGTTTTACGCTCTCAATCAACAAGGCATCATCTAACACCTGCACAGACTTCGATTCAAATGTAATTTTATTGGACTTTTGAATCACTTCAATTGTTACAGTTTTATCTGACTCAATCTCAGAAACTAACATTGCCATCCCTCCCGCTATTCTCTAATCCTCACTATCGTTCCAATTTCTCTTTCTTCAATATTTCCTTGTAGCGTTTGTAATTATCTACGGAATTTCCAATCATAACTTCCGGATTTAACTTTTTTATCAGATGATACACATCACTCTCCGTAAAAGAAACACGGTGATTCATTTCCCGTTTTCTTCCATTCTTCATACATATGTAATTCTTTTCCTCTCATCATTTCATGTTTTTAACTCATTTAAGGAATCTTCAAGTGTAACCCCTATCCCCTTACGTCCAATTATAGCAAAAAAATGCCTTTATACAATCAGTTATTTATCACAACAAGTGCATTCCTTAAAATAAGAAAAGGCTCTGCCAAAGCAGAGCCCTCTGATATTTTTGTTATTCTTTACTTCATATGAATTTTATATTACAAATTAATATCCAACTTTCTCTTTATAGTAAGCTTATCTGTAACGTCTTTCGGATAAACATCCTTATACCTGTATATGCTTATCACAATACCAATTAATGCATAACTCAAAATCATATTACTTCCTCCGGCCGAAAAGAATGGGAGGAACGATGAAGAAGGTGGGAGAATTCCTATTGCACCAAATATATTAATAACTGAACTCATAAGTAAAATCATGCCACAACCGGTTCCCATAGCAAAACCAAGTTCATTTTTTTGCTTCATAACGGTTCCAAATATAAAAATAATCAGGGCAGCCAGAATTACTACAACGATTATTCCCGCAATCATTCCGTAGTTATTTAGGATATATGCATAAACATAATCTCTGTTCAAATCGGGAAGATTTCCAAAAATATCTATTTGACTTTTTCCCCATAGTGCAATATTCTTGGCATAATCACTTATAACAGAAGAAATATAATCTCCTTTTTGATTAAATGAAAGAAATGCTTTAATTCTTGCCTCCTGATAAGCTGCTAACATATGTAAGGAATACATTCCAAATAAACAAACCATAGGAAGTAACAAAAACACTGACCATAAACCGCATAATACTACCTTTATATTAACTTTAAACCATCCTTTTGCTATTGACATAGACAATTGCACAAACATACTTATCATTACAATGCAGGCACCAACTAAATTAGGAATTCTAAAAACAATTATGGTTGGGATTACTAACCAAATAATACACTTTAATAATGAACCAATTCCTCCACCATGGTATTTATAAAGAATAGCTCCATAGATTGGTACAAATAACATCATAAATGAGGCTGTACTAAAACCTAACCTTCCAAACACATAATACTGTGCTCCATTTATTGGGGCTCCATAAAACAAAGTGCACATCGCCATCGTTATCATTACGAATCCTATAATTTTGGAAAACTTAGCGATAACTGTATAATCAATAAAATAAATCATCGACATTACAAAAATTCCTGCAACAATACTTCCAATAAATTTACTTAGCGACAATGTATATAGCGCATTCGGATTTAATTCAAAATCACAATTTTTACTGGTTTGAATGATTGACCACTGAATTATAACTGCCAATATACTTATAATTCCAACAATTACAACAACACTCCATGCCATCTTTGGCTTATGTATCTTATCCATTGAAATACCAACTTCCACAGGATCTCCCATATCGGTTACAGCATTTTTCTCAGCCTCTTCTTCAGACATTCCATTGGTTTTATTTTCAGCAATCTGATCCTCTATGTGATTTCTTATTTCATTTGCAATATAAGGTCTGGCCTTTTTACATCTAATTTGGGATATAAGCTTTTCGATATACTCTTCCATTCTCATACCTCCCTCTTAGTAACTAAATGTAAGAACACTGGAAACTGCCGCCTGATACTCGTTCCATTCTGCTTTTTTCTTTTCCAATAATCCCTTTCCTTCTTTCGTTAAGCTGTAATACTTTCTTCTTTTACCGGCATGTTCCTGCTCATACGATTTTAAAAGGCCCTTTTCTTCCAAACCATGTAACAATGGATAAAGTGTACCTGCCTTTAATTCAAATACATTATTTGATTTCTTTCTAAGGGTATCTATCATTTCATAACCATACATATCCTTTTCTTCAAGTAACTTAAGTAACAGCATTGTCATGCTACCTGATAATAATGTTTTATCTACTGACATTTTCATTCCTCCTATTCATATATCGAACATCTATATATCGACTGTCTATATAATATATTAAGAATCTATGTATGTCAATAAAAATATTTTCTTTTCAGATATTAGAAGGAATATACCAAGTGAGATGAGCCCCCTTCCACAAAAACAGTTTTATCCGCACACAATCAGTACTGTATTACTACGTTAAAAGCATTCTGAGAATCTGCAGCTTTTTCAATCGCATCAGGAAGTTTCTCCCAAGGGAATACATCGGTAATAATTTTTTCTATATCCCATCTTTCATCCTGCATAATTGCAAATACATCCATGACATCCTCCGGCATATATCCACCACTACCGATTATGGCGTGTTGTGAATACGTCATGTCCAAAACATTTATTTCTCTAAGTCCTGCAAGCACCGCAACTACTACCAGTCGGCTTTCGATTTTACCCATTTCCTGATACGTATTAATCAGTTCTTTTGCACCTGCTGCGTCAATATAAATGTCTACATCAGCAGTTTCTCCATGAATACTGGCTGCCTTACCAAAAACTTCCTTTGCTTTCTTCTTCAAATCTTCCTTTGATGAATTACATACTTCAAATCCAAGATTCTTTGCAATTCTTAACCGAAAATCTGAGATATCCGAAATCATTACCTTCGTACATCCAAAATATTTTAATGCCATAGCTGCGGCAATTCCAATTGTGCCACAACCAAATACGATAGCATTTTCTCTTATCTTTGGATTGCTCCGTCTTGCCGCCCGGCATCCTACTGTAAATGGTTCTATCAGACTTGCCACTTTATCTGATATTGCTTCCGGTACAAGATACACACCTTCATTCAACTTAACATTAGGTGCAAGTACATATTCTGAAAACCCTCCAACTGTTCCGGCTCTTTTGGTATCACCTTTCACCAGTCTTGGATAAGGATATACTCTGTCACCAACCTCAATATCTTTCACATTGCTTCCTACCCGGCTGACAATACTTACCATTTCATGACCAAACTCACCACCAACCGTTACACGATGCCCGGTGTTTGGTCCATGCAAATATACTGCCACATCAGTTCCACAGATGCTGGCATATATATTTTTGAGAATAATATCATTTTCACCACAATCCGGGACGGGTAAATCTGCCATTTCAATATTCTTTTGTCCCATATACAATGCAGCTCTCATCTGTTATCACCCCTTTGGATAAATTCGTTCACTTATTATCTTCACAATAAAATCAATATCATCCTCACAATTCCCGGATATCCATGTTTTTATTACTGCCAAGATTCCGTCCATGTAAAAGGACAATAAATATTTCTTTTCTTTTTCTGAAATGGAGAACCTGTCCATAATCGGATTAAACAAATGTGTATACATCCTGTCATAGGTATCAGCTAATCCAAGTGCGTTGCTTCTCTTTATAGCAGTCAGAAATACCCTTTGGTGCTCTTTTATGTATTCCAAGTATGGTCTCAGATAATCAGGTGTTACCAGATACAATTCCTCTATATCCGCCACATCAATTCTCCCTGCAATATTTTCACCCTTCTGATTAAAATATTCCACAAACTTTCCATTCATGTAGCTGATACTTTCTTCCAACAAGTCTCCAATTGTTTCATAATGAAGATAGAAGGTGGAACGATTGACTCCGGCTCTTTCACAAATTTCCTTTACTGATATATATTCAAAATCTTTTTCTTCAAGAAGCTCCATAAAAGCTTCATCCATTTTTATAGCAGTATTAAAATATTTGCTCTCTGACTTATTCAATAGCCCACCTCCTAATTTGCTTACTGCTTCTCGCTTATTTCTTTTGCAAGCTGCATGATTTCAAATGCATATTTCTGCTTGTCCTTTTCACGCATTTTCTTATAAATCGGATAGTTAATCCCCATTAATACCAGACCAATGATTCCAATTACTATTCCAATGACCATAGATCCTGTTGTTCCTGAACCGATGACTTTCATGGAAAGACACATCCCTGCTCCCATAATCAATGATGATGCAATACCAAAAGTGTATGTAAAAATCTCTGATGGCAGCTTTGCCTTGTTATCCAGCTTTTTTAATGCAACAACCTTTGAAGTATCCTTTGGTGCATATTCGTTTGCAATTGCCTCTGCAAAAATCTTATCTGTGTTCATATAAAATAAACCTCCATAATTGTTTTTTCAGGGAAGCAGTGCGCATCTACCTCATCTGATAAACCAATTATACGAGGTCCTTTTTTATGATTGAACAACATGTTTTGTAAATTGTGTTGATTTATAAATGGAATTTACTTATAAACCACTCAACAAAGAATTTACATTTCATGCTAAATCAAAGATATAATTATTCAATTGTTCTTCGTTGCTCCAATCATTATTCCATGTTTAGATGAATAATAATACTTTATATTAGCATAGTCAGAAAATTTGAAAAGGCGACCACTCTCCCACATTACTAGCAAGGCTTTCTCGTACTTTCTCCATGTATTTTTCATACTCTGCATCTTTTTCTTTCTGCTCCAAATACTCTTTCTTTTCTCTTTCTATATCCGTGTCATATACGGTTCCGTCTGCTCTTTCAATAAATGCCATAATAAACCCTCCTCCAAGAAACTACTTACTATTCCGTTTCTTTCTTTTGACCGCCATCTTTGCTTTCTCATGTAATTTCTTCAAAACAGCAAGTGTTTTTTGATCATTGGGAAACAGCCATCGAAGCAAAACAATGGCAATTGCAAAAGTAATTACCTTCTCCGGAGATATAGGAAGCCACAAAAAAGTCAAATATGCACCAGCCACTGCACTCATCCATTCAATTTTGAAATAAGTCCCCATAACAAACAATATATACGACCATCCATTTGTAATTAACCAGGCGATAGCAATACATAGTAGCAATCGCGGATTTAGTATAAACTGGACTATTATTTTAATTTTATTTTTCATTCGTTCCTTCATAAATTTACTTTAAAAACCATATAGATGTTTGTTACAGTCTTCTCTTATTCCCAACGCAGCATAATATCTCCTGATTATTTCATCATAATCATCCGGAGCAACTCCGTCTAATATAGCCCAGCCATATTCACTATCAAATACTTCTTCATCATCATCTTCGTCAAATATAAATACGCCATTTTCAACTCTCATGTCATCAATCCTTTCACTTGTGGATTTTGTACTTATTTAGTTATACTATTTAAAATAGCAAAATACACTAAATTAAAGTATTCTGCCCAAACCACCGCCAAAAATATTTATACTTTTTATTTTAATTTTTAACATGCAATACATATCTATTCGCATCTTTGCATATAGAATAAGTATGAATAAATTAAAACGCTACCTTATTATAAGAATTATTTTTGTCATCCTTATCGGAACGCTTTCTCATTTTATTTATGATTGGTCCGGTCAAAACTTTATAATCGGATTTTTCTTTCCTGTAAACGAATCCACTTGGGAACACATGAAACTAATATTTTTCCCAATGCTTATTTGCGCATGCTTTGTTCGCGATACTTTAAAGGATTCTTATCCTTGTATAACATCTGCTATGCTCTTGGCGACGATATTAGGAACTCTTCTAATCCCGGTGCTTTTTTACACGTATAGCGGAATCCTTGGAAAAAACTATGCTCCACTTGATATTGCTGTCTATGTCATCAGTGTAATCTTAGCTTTTGGAATTGTTTACCGGGATACTCTGTCCTGCAAATCCACACCCTACAAATATTGGATAGAAATTCTAGTGTTTGTAATGTTTATTTGTTTCCTTCTCTTTACTTATTCTCCACCAAACATCGGAATTTTTATGGATCCGACACAATCATAGCATAAGCGTAGTATTTCTCATCATATTCAGGATTATATGCTTTTTTCTCATTGTAACACTTGTTTCTGAAAGAATCTATATCTATACAAGAAATTGGTTTTAAATCTAAAATATCATAAAACCATGATGTAGAAACAGGTTTAGGCTTAAGAATGCAAAAAACAGCACCAACCACAATGATTGATGCTGATTAGATTACTGAATACTATTTAATTATATTGAGTATATATCGATTAGCATACCTCAGCATGTGCATAAGCAGCATCTTCGTAAATTAGCTAACACTCTTAGAAATATATTGTAGTTATCAAATCCATGATTCTCAAACCAATACACGTATGCCTTTCCGTCAATACCAAATGAGGTATGAGCTGCAATACGCTTTCTACATTCTTCTTTCCAATTTAAGTGTACTCATTAAAGCTTCCTGCAAAATTCTTGACACATTAACACCGGCTTGATCAGCTTCATAATTTAACCAACTTGGCAAAGCAACATTTCTTCTCACCGTTTTTGTATCAATTTTTCTTCTGTATTCTGTTGAATCAATATCCACAAAGGAAATAATTGTTTCTCCTTCATCCGCAAAAGTTCCATTATTAACATTCAAATCGCCAATATTAGATGGATTTGGAATATCTTCTTTTTCATCTTCCATTGATACACATTTCAATTCGATTGCATCTCTTGCCATATCAATCGCATCATTCATATCTTTTCCTTCTGTTAAAATATCTAAATCAGGAACCTCAACTAATACATTATCATTTGTTTTAGTAAAAAATACTGGATAAACATTTCTCATTCAATCTACCTCCATTTTTTAATCTATATGTTTATTCTCCATTAACAAAAGAGATAATGGGTTTATGACAACCCATTTCTCTTTAAAATTGCTTTTGCCAATCGTTCATCAATTTCTCTGTGTCTTGGGATGGTTTCTTTTGTATTTCCTCTAACATATATGTCATGGCTGCTACCATGTCTATCAAATACAAATCCACCATCTTCAAGTTTCTTTATCATATCTGTTCTCTTCACTAACTATTGTACCTCCTTACACTTTATATTATACACAACAATTGTGTAATGTCAATAATTTTAATACACACTTTTTACACAACAGAACAATCCTTTTAACTATACAATTCTTTATGTAATTCTTCTGCCCACAGCATAGTACAACCTCGTATTCTTCAGCGAATGATTTTAATACATCATCATATAATATAGTAGCAGCACCGTTAATAGAATTTGTATTCGACAGTACATATAAGATATATTTTGCAGTTGGTGGTGTCATCATTTTAGAAAACTCATCATCCTGTTCGATGCCAAGCATCTGCAAAATAATCTTTTCAAATGATACTATCTGGGCAGGTATATCAGAAGACATATTCTTCTTTGCAATGGTAAATAAATCATTTGTATCACAATTCCAATGCTTTAGCATTTCCGGACTGATAGATGTTGAAGCCATGCAGGAATCTCCTTTCTCCACAAATATGTAGAAGACAATCGCCATATCAAGGAAATCAATATAGCACTTATTCTTCAAATAATCCTTGTTCATATCCTTATTGATTAGCTTAAAGAATATCTTCTTTTTGACCGAATCAAAGTTCATAAGTTCCTGTGCAAAGTTATCATCTACATTAGGCTTTTGCTCCTGCTGTAATCCTCTTACAATATTTTCAGCGATATTATGTAAGTCACCTCTTTCGTGTGCCGCATATTAATCATCCAGATAAATAGTTTTTCCAATATTAGAGCCTTTTTCCGTAATGACCAATGTAGGATGTTTACAGTCATTAATCTTTGTTACTTCCGTTTGACTAATCTCGTAGTTCTCTCCTAAGATTTCTTTCAATAACTCTGTCAGCTGTTGTGTAAATTGTTCCATATAAAAAACCTCCTCAAATATAATTATTCTTTGACAGCTAGTATCAAAAAAATAATATATATTTAAGAAGGTTAGTTATTTCAGCCGATGTAACTGATAGTATTGCTTTATAAACTCTATTTTTACAAATTGGAATTTGTTGAGTTACATGAATCCTATACTATCGTCTGTCTGAGAAATTACACAGCTGCATTGCAACTCCTTCCGACATAACCTGGAAACCGTGCTTTTCATAAAAAGAGGCATTTTTACGTTCTTCTGGCATTATTTCAAGATAGAGATAATTTCGATATTTTTCTTTTGCCATTT
>JBJENX010000099.1:0-2235 GCA_051880415.1 Lachnospiraceae bacterium
TGCTAATAATTGTTAATTAAGCGCATTTTTCTTATTACAGTTCATTAATCATTAACCATTAACCCCTCGCCAAACGAGGTGCCACACCCTAAATACTGGCTCCCACAGAGCTTCTTCTGGATAACTGCTTACGAGTCTCCTCACTCGCTTCAGCTTCCACAGTCCATGTTTCATTATGCCCCCTTTCTTCAATGCAGCATCCCGAGTGTCATATTGCCCGAAGTTCCCGCCTTGCATAATCTCAGCCAACAACTTCCTCCCCTCCTTCTCATTAGGTTCGCACAACAACCACGGACAATCATTAATGCTTAATCGTTCATCCTTAATCATTAATCAAAATTCGCCTCCTTGTTCTCCTCTGTAATGAAGTCCAAAGAGTCTGGATCCTTTTCACCATAATATCGGCTCGACTCAATTCGGAATGTCCAATAGTATTAATTCTTATAGTCCATACGACATAAATATATTCTTGTCAGAGAATGTGGATTATTTGCCTATGTATTTTAATACATTATCTACGATAGATGAAAAATGATTATCTGCATTGTCATTATCATTATTAGACATCCCACAGCGTTGCCCTTTCCCCGTTCTTTCATCGATTTTACATCTTATCTTAAACATCGTCTGATAACTACCCTCCCTCTTGTAAATGAACACGGACAAATCTGTCTCATCCTTATTTGACAATAATATGTATGGTGCAACATATTCATAAAACAAATTCTCTGCTTGTTGCAATATTTTCAAAGGCAATCTTTTCATTTCGTCTTCATCATACCCCAATCTTTTCATTATAGCCAGAATTTTAACCAATACAGGACAAAGCTGCACCTCCTTATTATCCCGACTGACTATAATCACTTCTTTAACCTGCTTTTCAATTTCAAAAGAATGGACTATCTCCCTGATAGTTTTGTTTGCAATACTTTCTTCTGGCATCATAATCTTAAGTAAAGCTGCCGGTCCTCCTGTAATAGAAGATATACGATTGTATATGTATTTATAACGTTCTTCTTTCAATGAATAGCTGAAAGGTTTACTGGAAAGAAATTTCCCTATGTATCCAATAAAGTCAGTATCTTCACCGTAGAAATGCTTGAATATCTTTCTAATATTTGAAAAGTCAGCCACTAAAACAATATTGTCAAGTTCAAATTTGTTCCCTATTAGCGATGTTGTTGTTGGCTTTTCAAAACATTTATAGCAATAATCCATGTGGGCAGAAAACACATTAAGAATTCGAAAGAGGTGAGCAGGGTCTATTCTGTCCAAATCCTCAACAATCAGAACCACTTCCTTATGGGTTCTATTCTTGTAGTCTTTGATTGCCCTTTTTATGATTGCAGTAATGACATCTTCTTCATATATAGTCTTGCTATCAGCATATTTCAGGAAATCATCCAACAAATGTTCTTCGTTGTATTTATTTGAGAAATCATCAACCTTCTGCTTGACATCCTTGAACAACTTGATTGACTTAATCGCAGTGATTATTGGCGATATATGCTCATTGGCTATTCCTATTGATGACAGATGTTCCATTAGATCTGCCACCAATGAGTATTTGTTGTTTTGCAAATAATACCATAATACAATATCCTTTGGAATAATAACATTATTAGAAATCATTCTATTCAACAAGAGCTGATAGAGAATATCACGCTTTATTAGTTTGAATATGTCATCATTCGAAGCTACCTGATAATTCACAGGATATATACTCAGAATGGAAAAGTGCTCCATTACATCTTTATTCTCCTTGAATTTTTCAAGAAAAAAAGACTTCCCGTCACCAAATTTCGATGAAAGCACAGTTCTTGGATTTGCTTTCATGTGAAGAAAGAAATCATCTATTGCTTCGTCTATAGGAATAATAAAGTCTTCCATCTACGTATTATTCTTCAATTTTCTGCTTTATTTGGTAGTAAGTCTCAGATACTTTCTCTCTATACACATGACTCGACACACTGTTTCCGCTTGATGATGTTCTCATCATCGTGAAACAAATATATACATCATTCGAGTCTTTTTCTATAAATGCTATGGAATCCACATTTACAAGTATCGGATTTCCGTTCTCTTTACAATGTAATTCTATAAACTTTGCCATTTTTTCAAGTTTAATATTCTTATCTGTTTTACTTTATGCCTTTACACAGTAAAATAACGTTTTAAACTATTGCTGTCCGATAAAACTTAACTCCTCGAGCGTACACGTATGAAAAAAAAAGG
>JBJENX010000100.1:0-2222 GCA_051880415.1 Lachnospiraceae bacterium
TCAAAACAAAATTTATGTTTTCTATGATGCGGATGATGCAGTTAAATGATTGGGGCTCCGGCAAAGCAGAAAAAGATTACTGGGCGAAAAATGGCTGGCTTAACAAGAACAGACCTTGGAAAAATGGGTGATGAAGAAAATGTATACATTTTAGCTTGTAGATATCATTATAGCGATAAATAGGTTTGATTTTTCATATTGACAATCATCTATGTATAATATACAATACAGATTGATGAGTATCTATGTAAGGAGGCGATAAACGTGACAAGGGAAGAAGTTGCTAATATCTGTAAAGCAATGTCAGATACAAACAGACTTAGAATTATAGAAATGCTTACACAGGGAGAAAAGTGCGGATGTAATCTGCTTGAAGAATTACAGGTAACGCAGCCTACACTGTCTCATCATATGAAGGTTCTTGGAGATTGTGGTCTGGTAAGTTCTTATAAAGATGGAAAGTGGCATCATTATTCTATTAACTGTGAAAAATTCAAAGCGTATAAAGACTATATTGCGGCTATCACTTGTTGTGTTAACAACTCGGAAGAAAATAATTTAAAAGCCTGCTGTGAGACAAAAAACGCAAAGAAAAAGTGTGATTAGAATGATTGACATATAAAATGCCGGTGCAAATTGTACCGGCAAATTATAAAAAGAATATATAGATATCTGTCTATATAGATGGAGGTATATGTATGTGGACATTTATACAGGATCAGGTGCTTGGTATGAAATGGCTAAGGACTTTGATTGGTAATTTGTTAACGTCATGTGGTTTGGACATTACAGGAAAAATAGGTGGAACAATTCAATTTTTTATATATGATGTGATAAAGATTGTAGTATTACTTTGTGTTTTGATTTTTATGATAAGCTATATTCAAAGTTACTTTCCGCCGGAAAGAACGAAAAAGATTCTGGGAAGATTTCATGGAATCCCTGCGAACATTATAGCAGCGCTTCTTGGTACAGTAACGCCATTTTGCTCCTGTTCATCCATTCCGCTGTTCATAGGATTTACAAGTGCGGGACTTCCCCTTGGAGTTACCTTTTCCTTTTTAATCTCATCACCAATGGTTGATTTAGGTTCTCTTGTGCTTTTGATGAGTATTTTTGGTGCAAAGGTAGCAATAGTATATGTGGTTCTTGGTCTCGTGATTGCGGTTGCAGGAGGAACATTAATTGAGAAATTACATCTTGAAAATCAGGTAGAAGAGTTTATTCGAAATGCAAAACAGATAGATATTCCCCAGGAAGAGCTTACCATAAAAGACCGATTGAAGTATTCTGTGGATCAGGTGGCAGGGACATTTAAGAAAGTGTTCCCATATATTCTTGTTGGTGTAGGTGTTGGAGCATTAATTCATAATTGGATTCCGGAGGACTTAATTGTCAAATTCCTTGGTAATGGAAATCCTTTGGGAGTGGTGATTGCAACAATCGCAGGTGTACCTATGTATGCAGATATTTTTGGGTGTATTCCTATTGCGGAGGCGCTTTTGGCAAAGGGGGGAAAGCTTGGCGTAGTGCTTGCCTTTATGATGGGGGTAACCACATTAAGTCTTCCATCTATGATTATGTTAAAGAAAGCTGTAAAACCAAAGTTGCTTGGTATTTTTATAGCAATTTGTACTGTTGGAATTATTATTGTTGGATACTTCTTTAATGCGATACAGTATATGATTATCTAATAAAATAGGTGATTGCGAAACGCAGGTTTTCATAGTATACGTTGTGAAATTGTAACAAATATGTTTTCAGGGACGCTCTCGCTTCATTGTAAACGTAGCAGTACTAAGCTCGGAAATACCTCGCTAAGTACCGACGTTTACAAAGACCCTTCAAACATATATTGTTAAATTTGCACAACTTGTATTTCGTAAGGAGGCGTTTCGCAAACGCCTAAATATCATATAAAATAAGAAAAGGAGATAAAATTATGGGATTATTTGGTAAGAAAAAGGAAGAGGAAGTAAAGGGAGGATGCTGCTGTGGAGGAACACAGAGTAGTGAGGCTGTAAATGAATGCTGTTGTGGAGAAAAAACTTCTGTTGATACAGAAGGCAGTTGTGCATGTGGTGGAAAGGGATGTCATATTAAGGTTTTAGGTGCCGGATGTAAATCCTGTCATGAGCAATATGAAAATGTAAAAAAAGCAGTTGAAAACATGAATCTGGATGCAGAAGTTTTATATATTACAGATATGGAAAAAGTAATGA
>JBJENX010000101.1:0-2219 GCA_051880415.1 Lachnospiraceae bacterium
GTAAGCACACCATAACGACACGTATTGAAAAAGGCGGTCGTGATCCTCAAGCTTGGATCACGATCGCCCTACTTATTGGTGACAATTCTCTTGAATTACTTTTGCCCATGGCAAATAAGCCTCAAGACTTACCGTCTTGCGGTTGGGTAGCTCCTCAAATAAATATTTGAAGTAGCGATAAGGATTTAACTGATTCATTTTAGCCGTTGCTACTAAAGTATAGAAAACCGCATTAGCTTCAGCTCCCGCGGTACTTTTCGCAAATAAACAATTCTTGCGAATTAAAGTCGATGGGCGGATTGTTTGTTCAACCGCATTATTACTTAGTGGCACTTGACCATTCTCAAAAATACGATATACACGTTGGCGAAGCCTTTGCGCATTCTCAATTGCTTTTCGTAGTTTACCCATTGGGTGCTCAATCTTCACTAGATAATCATAGAATTGATCAAGCAGTGGTTTTATCTTCTCCTTTCGCAAGGCCAACTTTTCCTTTGAACTTTGGTATTTTAGGCCGTTTTCCGTATGGAAAACGTGACTTAATAGCTCAATTGCCCGCCAT
This sequence comes from Lachnospiraceae bacterium, assembly GCA_051880415.1. Taxonomy (GTDB): domain Bacteria; phylum Bacillota; class Clostridia; order Lachnospirales; family Lachnospiraceae; genus CAG-590. The sequence goes on from JBJENX010000101.1 coordinate 563, forward strand.
GCCTTTGTCTGGCGGCGTTGATTTGGTTTTAAAAGTTTGGTAATTTGAATAAATTCACGGCGAATATGGACCAAACAAGAACCGAATTTTGCTCGAGGATAAAGGCGATTGCTGTAACCATTATAGCCATCGCACATAATAATCCCCGGGTAATTCTCGCCTAAGATTTTCCCAACCATTTGTCCCGATCTACTATTCGCATAATGGAAAACACCTATTTGATGGTGACTGAATTCCTTAGTCGTTCTCGTCACCCAGAAATAGCCATTGGCTTTGCGGCTATCAAGGACCTGGAATGGTGTTTCATCCATATGGATTACCGCTTCACATTGAATTAATTTGATAAGGGCCTGGTATAGTGGCTTTAAGTATCGCTGACTAACTTTAATTAGGGCACGGTCTAAGGCTTTATCCTGAACTGGCAAGCCGACGGCGTGCCAAAGTTTCATCTGTCGATGACACGGTAGCGCTAAATTAAATTTGTAATTCGCTACCTGAGCTAAAATACTACTCGATAAATAACTATGATTTAGTAACGCCTTTGGTGTTCGGCTGTTTATTAGGATATCTTTACCACCAGGATGGCAATTTTCACATTTGTAAGTGGCTTGGTAATAATTCTTACAATAAAGTTCAGCCGGCTTTACACAAACCTCTCGTCGTACTAACTTGGTGCCTACCTTTTTGAGTTCATGATGACAGTTTGGACATGTCTGATCGGATAGCGGTTCGCTTTCATTAACTTGGGGTAAGGAATCAAAAAAAGCGGTCCGTTGCCCACTCTTTTTCCGTTTGGAATGGTGACGCACTGCTTTGATAACTTTTGTTTCAGTAACTTCAGTTACTGAAAGATCAGGTGACTGTAATGACGTTAATTGTTCATCACTAAATAGTGATTCTTGACCACTTACTACCTTTTCAATAACTTCAGTTTTTTTCCCGAAGAGCTGTTCCTTTTGTCCGGCAATGATTTGACGAAGGTAATCAATTTGCTGATTAGCGCTAGCTAATTGCGCCTTTAGCCTCTGATTTTCCTTCTCTAATTCCTTGCTATCCATACTACGTCACCTCCTCACTTGATAAATCTTCAATTATTATATCAAAGCGGAAGGAATTTAAACAGCCCTAATATAGATTACCTGGAATAGCACGGTGAATTTGCGGTGTCGGAAATGGATTGAGTCCCTTAAGCAGATTTGCTAGTTGTCGCTTATTAAGTAATTTGATCTCTTTACTACTTTTGGGCCATTTTAAATGACCATTCTCAAAGCGTTTATAAAGAAGAATAAATCCTTCGCCGTCCCAAAAGAGTGCTTTAAAGCGATCATTGCGACTTCCACAAAATAGAAATAAAGAATTACTATACAATTCTAAGCCATAGTTCTCGGCAATCACCATGGCTAGACCATCGATTCCTTTGCGAAGGTCAGTCTTACCGCAAACCAAATAGACTTTATCAGGAGCTTGCCAATTAACGAGCATAGCGGACCATTACTTTAGCTAGTTCAACCGCTAGGTTGGAACTAGCACCTTTAAAAATAACTAATTTAATCCCAGCTTTTTCCATTTGAGCTGCGACATGCGGTTGCCGTTGACTTTGGCCATGTGAAATTGGCTTGGTTGAAAATTTTGAAGCTACAATGTCATGCTTTTCTTC
>JBJENX010000102.1:0-2200 GCA_051880415.1 Lachnospiraceae bacterium
TCAGTGGTTGCATCCAAACTTGGTTCTTCAATCCATTGAATTGCGTCTTTTGGAGCACCTGCAGCAACAGCAGCAGCTTGAATAATCTTACCAGTTTCTACACAACTCTTTTGAGCTTGTGGGTGGAAACCGAAGATGATAGTGTTTCTTGTCTTTAAAGCAAGCATAGCTTTGAAGATAACAGTTGAAGTTGGGTTAGTTACTGGAGTAACACCAGCGATAACACCCTTAGGCTCAGCAATTTTGGTTAAACCTAATTCTTTATCTTCGTCAATAATACCAACAGTTTTTTCGTGACGTAAACTGTTCCAAATGTTTTCACTAGCGTACATGTTCTTGGTAGTCTTATCTTCTACCACACCACGCTTGGTTTCTTCAACAGCCATCTTTGCTAATGGGTAAGCATTTTGTTCACCTGCAGTAGCAACTGCTTCACAGATCTTATCAACTTGTTCTTGTGTGAAGTTGGCCATTTCATCTAAAGCGACATGTGATTTCTTTACTAAATTGTCTACCATGTCGTAGATTTGCTTTTTCTTTTGTTCCTCTGTAAGAGTCTCTTTTTGTTGTGTCTTAGCCATATTTTCTTACCTCTAAGATCTACTAATTCTTGTGAACTAATTTACAATTTCAACTATAGCACAATAACTTTAAAAGTAAATGCATGAAATCCGTACATTTTCTAGTGAGCAAGGTATTTAATGGCTCTAGGTTTCAACTATAACTTAAATGAAAGCGCTTGCTATATTGCTTGTTTGTGAATTAACAAACTTATTAAAAAGCATCAGTTTTTTATATTTTCTAAAAATTGTCTACTTTATCTGGTGCAGTTTCGCTACAATGATAAAATATTAAGTAATATGAAAAAACTGAAAACATGGGGGACTTATATGAATGATAAAAAATCGCAAACCGATTCCGGTTATAAGCGAACCCTAAGCAACGCACACATACAGCTGATTGCTTTAGGCGGGACAATCGGAACCGGACTTTTCCTAGGTGTTGGTGATAGTATTCACCGCGCTGGCCCTAGTGTCATTTTAATCTACATCATTGTTGGTGTTTTTCTCTTTCTATTGATGCGGGCGCTAGGCGAGCTGATCATGTCCGACTTGCACAAGCACACCTACATTGATTTTATTGAACAATATCTTGGTAAAAACATCGGCTTTATTACTGGGTACTTGTACTGGATCAGTTGGATTACGTTAGGCATGGCGGAAACAACCGCCTTAGGAATCTATTTCAAATATTGGTTTCCAACACTGAAACCCTGGATTCCCGGAATCATTACAATCGCCGTTTTATTAATCATCAATTTAATCTCGGCACGAGTTTTCGGTAACCTTGAATTTAGTTTTGCTATTATCAAAATCGTCACGATCGTGGCTTTCGTTTTATTGATTCTTTACTTGCTGGTCACAGGCGGCAAGACCTCATTTGGACCGGTTGCCTTTGTAAACTTAGAAGATCACGGCGGATTCTTTGCAAGAGGCACAAAAGGATTCTGGCAAGGCTTCCAAATGGTTATCTTTAGTTTCATCGGTGTTGAATTGATCGGTTTAACTGCTGCGGAAGCACAAAATCCAGAAACCACTTTAAAGCGTGCGATCAACCAATTGCCAGTTCGAATTATTTTATTCTATGTCATGGCAATTTTAGGAATTTTGTTAGTAATTCCTTGGTCAAAAGTAGCAACTAACTCCAGTCCATTTGTTCAAGCACTTGGAGCTACGGGAATTAGAAATGCGAGTTCAATCATTAACTTCGTTGTAATTTCTGCGGCGGTTTCATCTACCAATAGTTTTTTATACAGTGCGGGACGACTTTTGTTCTCTGTTACTTTCCACGGCAAAGGCAAGTGGAATCAAACTTTTGGTCACCTATCCAGACAGCAGTTGCCACAAAATGCTTTAATCTTGTCAGCATTATTAATGGCCTTCGCACCACTGATTACCTTGATTATCGGCGATCAAGCCTTTAACTTTATTTCATCTACTTCAACAAGTATGTTCTTAATCATTTGGTGCTTAATGGTTTTAACTCACATTGCTTACAGAAGAAAAACACCTGAAAATGAACTAAACGATTTTAAGATGCCTGGCTTTCCTTATGTTGATTATTTGATTTTATTATTCTTTGTTTTAATGATCATCTTGCTTTTAATCTTGCCAAACTACCGCATCCCAATGATTTCAGC
>JBJENX010000103.1:0-2172 GCA_051880415.1 Lachnospiraceae bacterium
TCCACCTGCATTATTTCAAGCCCTTGCAGGGCGCACTGCCTGACACAATAAGCAAAATAGAAAGATTATTAATAAAAGATAACGATTGTATAAAATGCTGTTTATTGTGTCAGGCATCGAACGTTTTAATGCCATGCCCATTCATCAGCAAAATCATCTGGATTGTCATATTCTCCGACATCATACGGATCATAACTCTTTCCTGTATATGTCTTTTTATTATCGATATCATATGAAGATTGCGAACTGTTGTTATTCTTAATACCAGTATCAGAAACCGAATCATTCGTCTTGCTTTTTCTTTTTTCCTGACTCTGTTTATACACAGCATTATGATCCGGGTTTCCATAAGATCTGTAACTCAAATCATGCAAAACACAATGCTGACTACCAGCTGTCCTTTCTTCACTGCAACCTCCCATAACACACTTTGGCTTACTACTGTTTATACAAAAACCAATGAATCACATGATTCCTACTGTCAGTAGAATTGCAATTCCTGGTCCACCAGATTTACTATTATTAATACTTAGACTTCCTTTCCGAAAATATTAATCATCATAATGATTCCAATCACCAAACATTCCCCGATTACTGTGCCCTGTTTTATGACCCTTATTATCATAATGATTTGCCCCGGAAAGTAATCCTGGTCTACTCTCTCCTGTCTTATGCCCATGACTGTCATAATGATTCATTCCCCCGAAAAAGCCGGGGCGACTTTCTCCAACTTTATGACCTTTTGCATCATAATTATTCATACCGCCAAAGAAACTTGGACGGCTTTCTCCGATTTTCCTTCCCTTTGCATCATAATGGTTAATCTCTCCAAATAATCCTTTTCTGCTATATCCTTCTTTTTTACTCATAACTATTTCCTCCAAATTTAGCATTCCGGGACAGAGCTTTTGTCCCGAGGGGTGCCCTTTTGTCTTGTCAGAAATGCGATACCTGACACATTCAAGTACGCCTCAGAGTACTTGCTGCGAGGTACGCGTCTTATCTCATTTCAAGATAAAACTAATTTCTAGAACATTTTTCTGCATCGATTGCTAATACAAACATTAACGCATCCAATGCATTTTCCGGATCTCTTACATCAATAACGTAAGTATCAGTCATGTGAAACAGCTCTTTACTTATACTTGCAATCAGATAACTGTTTCGATCAAGGATATTATAGTCCCATTCCATGATAGTTCCATCAATATGCCATCCATTATAGTCAATATTATAATGTGGCGTCAGGAATGAAAATTCTTTGTTTAAGCATCCGATATAACTGCCGTTTTTATAAATCTCGAACTTTGGAAGGAACGTAAGAACTCTCTGAACAACCATTCCCACTTCATTTCCATAAGCATCATAGATTACAAGTTTATGTCCCCAGGACAACTGACCTTCGACCACATAAATGGTATTACCAGATTCATCATAAATATCATAACTATCAAACCAGGAAAACAATCTCTGTTTAAATAACAGTTTCATAATCTCACCACTTTCTTCACGTCATCACAATAGATTTTTTATGAATATAATAATACCAGACTATCCTGTTCTATAAAATATAAATATTGAAGAATTAACCTGTCTTATTTCGCATCTCAGGATACAATAGCAATTGTAAAATACGAAAAGGAACAGTTCATATCTCCATGAGATACTATGCTGTTCCTTCGATTTTCCTTCTAATGATTCGTAGCCCGATCACATTGGTGTCAGGCATCGAACGTCCTATTTCGTAGGACTTCATCAGCCGACACTCAAAAGGACTGCACCGGTGGTCAAAACTTTCCCCCGTCCCGGCATCGTCACCTGGTATTGGTTGCTATTATCAAGAATATCACACCACTGCTTCAACAAGTGTATGATCCTTAAAATAAATTTCCTGTATTCCTGTTTTTTTATTCTTATTGAAGTTAAAACTGAGCATATATCCTCTTTCGAGATGATAGTCATTAAGATATCCCAATAACTGCTCCTCACCACGAGTATTGTATTCATTTCCGTGCCAGATCTTCATTTCGATGATATACTGTTTTCCCAGATAATCAATAACCAGATCTGTACGTCCCATACTGCGTGTACGTGCCTCAATATAATAGTTTCCGATACCATTAATCAACGGACGAATATACAACATAAACAGTTTTCTTCCATTCTCTTCTA
>JBJENX010000104.1:0-2168 GCA_051880415.1 Lachnospiraceae bacterium
TTAAAATCCGCATGAATTCCATAATATTCGCTATATTCATGCACAGAAACCTTGTCTGCATGATAGGTTTGTCCACCGATATTACAAATGATGTCGGGTGTGTCCTCTGGATTATTCAATACCCTTTGAACACATTGAAACAGCCTGTCATCTTCAAACTGCCCACTTTCCTTTTCTATATTTACAGATACGGTGGATCCATTATAATATACCTGCTGTATTCCAAAGGAATTCCCTTCCTCATAATTCTTTCTGTAAAAACTATACCTGCTATCTGTTAGTTTCATCCTCTTTAATATCTTCGTCTTTTGAAAATAATATGTTTTGTCTGTTTCTACTAATCCGTTCATTTCATCAACTGAAGCCTTATATATTTTTCCTTTTCCTTTTTCGTAATAACTTTCAAAACAGATAGAGTAAGTAATACCGTTATACTCGTATGTATAATGCTCTGTATAACCCGGAACCGGGGCATTAGAAACGGTTTCTAAATCACTATAATCCCCAAAGTCCATTTCCCCCACCTGAATCAGATTTTCCTTCTTCAGGCTTTTAAATAACGCGTTCTTCTCTTTTTCATCCACACCACATCCTGCAAGCAAAAGGGGTATCAGACAAAGTAATGTAAGAAATAGTATGTTTTTCATTTTATATTTCATTTTATTAATCCCCCCACACAATATAATAATATAATACCAAATATTTAATCATTTGCATATAAAACATAAGCAATCTTATGTATAATCATATATTTTTTAACGTACAACAGCCATTATGATATACTTATCACAATGGCTGTTATTTTGAAATCAATTATCTAAAGGAGCTGTCTAACACCCTTATCCCAACAATTTACCATCTACAGAAACCGTTACAACCTGCCATGGAATAAACTTCCCACTTTCCTGCAATGCATTCTTTGCCGCCATTTCGATTCCTGCGCAACAGGGAACTTCCATACGCAGAATGGTAACTTCCCGGATATCATTATTTCGGATAATTTCTGTTAGCTTTTCACTATAGTCCACACTGTCAAGCTTTGGACAACCAATCAGGGTTACTTTTCCCTTCATAAATTCCTTATGAAAATTAGCATATGCATAAGCTGTACAGTCTGCGGCAATTAAAAGTTTTGCCCCTTCATAATACGATGCCTTAACCGGAACAAGCTTAATCTGAACCGGCCAATTTGTAAGCTGGGATATGCCGGGATTTTCCATAGACAAATCTCCCTTTTTCTCCATATTTTCACCCGGATTCATCTGACGCATTCTGCTACCAGGACAACCTCCATGATGCATATGGGCTTTTAACTCTTTTTCCCGTTTTGCTTTTTCAACAGCAGCTTCGTCATATGCCGGGGTTTCTCTTTCTTCGAATGTAATGGCTCCTGTTGGACAGCCCGGAAGACAATCTCCAAACCCATCACAAAAATCCTCTCTCACAAGCTTTGCTTTACCATCTATCATTTCAATTGCTCCCTCATGACAGGCAGTAGCACAAATTCCACAACCATTACATTTATCTTCATCAATGTGTATAATTTTTCTTACCATAATTTTCATCCTCCTTTTTCTTTCAAACTGATTATACTAATATCAAAATTGAAATGATGTTGGATTTCCAACAAAAGGAGCATTATGAATCATATTTTTGATAAATATATGGATACTTTGCAAAAAAATCCTCTATTTAATGGCATCACCACTACGAATATTCCCCTGCTGTTAAACAGACTGCATGCCAGTCTCAAGTCCTATCCCAAAAATTCATATATTAAATATTCAGGAGAACCGGCTGATTTCATAGGTATTGTTCTAACAGGAGAAATCCATATTATTCAGGATGACTACTATGGAAATCGCAGCATAATAGCCTCTGTTATAGAAAATGAACTTTTCGGAGAGGCCTTTGCCTGCGGCAATATGAAACATTTACCCGTAGATATTATTGCTGCTGATGACTGCACCATTTTGTTTCTAAATAGTAATATTTTGCTATATTCCTGTGACCGGAATTGTGTTTTTCATCATAAATTAATTAATAATCTTCTTAATATTATTGCGATAAAGAACATGTTGCTGAATCAAAAGCTTACTTACACCGCCCATAAAACAACAAAGGAAAAACTATTAGCCTACTTAAATGACATGGCAAAACAAAATGCA
>JBJENX010000105.1:0-2165 GCA_051880415.1 Lachnospiraceae bacterium
TATTCAAATACTTTTTTGAACGCTCTTTCGTATGTATCACATCCCACTCTCGCAGGTAAGTGCGTCACTTTTTGACTCACTTTTCGGAAAAGTGCGCCACTTTTTGACTCACCTATTTCCCTGTATTTTTACTCTTTTTTGTTTTCCTTTCCGGCAACTCCGGATACATCTCTTCTACCATTATCTGCAACGCATCTTTATCATCCAAAATTGTTACCGGTAACATAGGTTTTGCACCTTCATACGGTGGTTCCGGTAGACTGTCCGGCATATACTTCTTACTTGCCTCTGTAATCTTTACCAAAAAACCATTTCCATAAATTCCGCCAAATATCCGTTCTTTATAGTAAAAAATATATCCGCCCATCATAGGAATATTTCGTATATCTCCCAAATCAGATAGTTGGTCCATTATATAATCTGCAAGTTCTTTATTCTTTGACATAAATACCTATTCCTTTTTCAATGTCTGTACTCTCATTGTTACATTTTCACTAAATTCTTCATCTGAAAACTTCGGGTCTCTGGTATCAAACCATATCTTACAAGGCACATCACCACATTCTCCACAGTTTTGCATACATTTACTGTTTCTAACACAGTCATAAATCGGACAAGCTTTTCCTTCCGGTGCATGAAACACTTTTCCCTCACACGAATTGCAGCCATTACACATTTTGCCAAAACAATAGCACACACTACAATCCGTACCACAGACACTTATATTCTCTCTCATTGTTTCTCATCCTTTCCTTCTTATCAGAATTTGAAACTATTTTACTATAAATCAATAAGAAACAGCTTGTATATTTTCGACATCTTTTAACGCAATGGTTCTCGCCTCATGTATATCCATAGAATGATATCTTTTAAATTCCCGCAATAAATGAGATTGGTCTGTATATCCATATTTATGAACCGCACTTAGCACATCATAATCCGGCTTACATAAAATATCTCTCCACAAAAACTGATACCGTATCAAATTGCTCAGTTTTTTGGGCGTGATACCAACATATTCATTAAATAATCGTTCTAACTGCCTGATACTTATAAAAGACTCCTTTGCCAAATTTGCCACATCCAAAGAACCTTTATTTGTCAAAATGTTATGTATCGTACCGTTAACAACTGTATTTTCTTTCACATTGGATAATCTTTTCAGCAATACTTGCTCTGTAAAAGAAGCCTTTTCCTGTATGGTCTTTAGTTCCAACAGTTTAGGCCGGATAATCTTGTCCAGCCATTCAAATTTTGAGCCCACGTCAAAATAGCCATTTATGGTAGATTGTAAAGAATCATCGGCAAATGCATATGCACTCCACGCATAAAAACGAATAGCAAATGTCGATACCATGTGCCCAATAGTTCCGCTGCTATTTGCGAGGAAACTGCAATCATTTATTCCGCAGAATCCACCTGTTACCACATTATCGGTATAATCTATGTGATAAATAATATCCACGCAAGTATCCGGGATTACCAATTTCGGTGAGTCATTGTTTTCGATTTGTATAAGTGGATTTTCTGTTCCCCAATAACATCGGATATAAGAATGCAACTCTTTACAAGGGGGCAACTCTGTGTAAGCAATATTTCTTTTAAAAGGAGTTGCCGTTAATGGATGGTAAATTATTCTATTATTCATATCCAGTAGCTCCTGTTGTGCAACAATCTGTTGCACAATTATAATACACACACCATGATATATTCTTCATCGTTTTCATCAACAATCTCAAATCCAACGTTTTTATACATCTTCACAGCATAGTTTTCCTTCTGTACTGCTAAAGAAGTTTTCTTATATCCCCTGCTTTTCAACTCTGTAATCATTTGTTTCATCATTGCTGTTCCGATACCATGTCTGCGATATTCTTTATATAGAGATATAGCAAAGGACGGAACATCTTCTTCCACATGTCCATAGTCATCCATGATGCGAACCCAAACTGCTCCAACTATTTTCCCTTCTACTTCTGCAACAAAACAAATATCATCTTTCTGTGTTCCAAAATCCTGCACATAAACCTGTAATTCCGGTGCATTAATAATCTCTCTCGGTGGTGTTTCCACTCCCTCAGGAATAAAAATTGCCTCATACAAAAAATCGTTCAGCAACTTATATTCATTGCCATTTATTTTTCTAATATTTATATTCATATTCT
>JBJENX010000106.1:0-11173 GCA_051880415.1 Lachnospiraceae bacterium
ATTATCAGAATAGCAATGAACCATTTTTCGATTGGGAACAGCGTAAGTTGGGTGAAGTTACTGAACGAGTCCAAGGAAATGACGGAAGAATGGATTTGCCGACGCTTACTATTTCGGCTGCAAATGGTTGGTTAGACCAGAGAGATAGATTTTCTTCAAACATTGCAGGGAGCGAACAAAAGAATTATACCCTATTGCATAAAGGTGAGTTATCCTATAATCATGGAAATTCAAAACTTGCAAAATACGGCACAGTTTTTGCCTTGAGAACATACGAAGAAGCCCTTGTACCAAGGGTTTATCATAGTTTTAAGGTTAATGAAGAAGCCAGTGCAGATTTCATTGAATATGCATTTGCAACTAAGTTACCAGACAGAGAATTAGGAAAACTTATTTCCTCTGGAGCACGAATGGATGGGCTTCTTAATATTAATTATGATGAGTTCATGAGTATCAATATGATGTTGCCGTCTATTGAAGAACAGATAAGAATAAGTGAGCATTTAAGGAAGATTGATACCCTCATCACCCTTCACCAGCGGAAGCATAATGGCATGAAAAATGCCTTAAATTACACAAAAATACTAATATTAATAGCAAAGGAGACGATTATAATGCCAGAATTAGAAGCGATAATTGAGCAAAAGTTAATTGACCAATTAGTTTATGGTGATTCCCAGTGGACTTACAGAGGAGATCTGAAAACAGAGGAGGATTTGTGGGCAAATTTCAAATATATTCTTGAACAGAATAATAAGGATAGATTGAACGGAGAAAACCTTTCTGACTCTGAGTTTGAACAGGTCAAAAATCAGCTTCAATTTTCATCGTTCTATAAGGCTGGCGAATGGTTAGTTGGAGAGAATGGTAAAGTTATGGTCCATGTCCAGAGAGATACTGAGCGTCTGCATTTGGTTGTTATGAATCATGAGCATATTGCAGGCGGTAGTAGTGTTTATGAAGTAATTAATCAGTACAGTGCATTGAGGACGGACGAGAATAGTAATGCTCCATCCAGAGACAGAAGGTTTGACGTTACTCTTATGATTAATGGTCTTCCGATGATACACATAGAATTAAAGAATAAGCAGCATTCATATATGGATGGATTCTGGCAAATAAAAAAATATATCGGTGAAGGTAAATTCACGGGTATCTTTTCTGCTGTTCAGATGTTTGTAATCAGTAATGGAGTTAATACAAAGTATTTTTCTGCTGCAAGTGATACAGAGTTGAACCCAAAATTTATAAGTGGATGGCTGGATAAGGATAATAACCCTGTAGCAGATTACCTTGATTTTGCGAAAAGTGTTCTTCGGATTCCGGAAGCACATGAAATGATTGCCAGATATACGGTATTAGATGAAGATGCAAAGAGATTGATATTGTTACGTCCATATCAGATTCATGCAATAGAGTCTATTAGAGAGGCTTCCAAGTGTGGAAAGTCAGGTTTTGTTTGGCATACAACCGGTTCAGGTAAGACATTGACATCTTACAAAGCTACCAGAAATTTGTTAATGGATATTCCGGCAATTGATAAGGCTATCTTTTTGATTGATAGAAAAGACTTGGATACGCAGACAACTATGGCATTTCAGGCTTATGCAAATAATGACTTGATTGATGTTGATGAAACAGATAATGTGAATGATCTTAAGAAAAAGCTGAAATCGGATGACAGACAGGTAATCGTAACTACAATTCAGAAATTGCAAAGATTGATTACAAAGAGGCTGACAGAAGGAACACCGGAGTATGGCAAGATTAAAAATCTAAAGATTGCTTTTGTAGTAGATGAGTGTCATAGAGCAGTTACGCCTGGTACAAAGAGAGAACTGGAGAGGTTCTTTGGTAATTCTTTATGGTTTGGATTTACCGGAACACCGAGATTTGCGGAAAATCCATATCCACAGATGGGAGATTTGCCTCGTACTACTGAAGAACTGTATGGGGAGAGGCTTCATAAATATACGATTCAGAATGCAATTCACGATAATGCAGTTCTTGGTTTTCAAGTTGAGCATAATGGACCTAAGAATATTGCGGATGAGACAGACAGTAGTACCTATGATAATGAAACACATATGTTAAAAGTGTTGGATGTAATATTGAACAAATCGTACCACAAGTTAGGCTTCCAAAATGGTAAAGGAAAGACTTACGAAGCGTTGCTGACCACAAGCTCTATTCAGATGGCACAGAAGTATTATGATTTATTGACCAGAGTTAAAAATGGGGAAACATCACTTGTGATTGATGAAAAAATCAAGCAGGTATTACCTGATTTCCCTAAGTTTGCTATTACATATTCTGTTTCTGAAAATGAAGAAGGTTCACATGTAAATCAACAGAAAATGCAAAGTTCACTTGATGATTATAATGCGATGTTTGGGACTAAGTATGAATTATCTCAGATTCAAGGGTACAATGGCAATTTGAATAAGCGATTGGCACGAAAGGATGCAAAATTCCAAAGCAGAAATGAACAGCTCGATTTAGTAATCGTGGTTGACCGTTTGTTGACCGGATTTGATGCACCTTGTATGTCTACTATATTTATTGACAGACAACCTATGGGACCGCATGATTTGATTCAGGCTTTTTCAAGAACTAACCGTATTTTCGATAAGAATAAGTCATATGGGCAGATTGTTACATTCCAAGCCCCGGTGTTATTTAAAGAGTGTGTAGATAATGCTGTGAAATTATACTCCGCTGGAGGAACGAAAGAGGCACTAATGGCGGATTGGGAAGAAGTCGAGCCTGCATTTAGAAAGGCACTTGCAGCGCTCCGTGTAAGTGCAGAGACTCCGTCAGTGGTTCCGGGAATGTCATTAGACGAAAAGAAAGTTTTTGCAAAAATATTTCAAAATTTCGACAGGCTGTTTGCACAGCTAAAATCCTTTACTAATTATGAAGATTCAATGCTTGAGGGTTACGGAATTACAGAAGACGAATATTACGATTATGCAGGACATTATCTGAATGTATTAGCGGAGATAAAGCCGGGACCAGACCCTGGACCAGACCCGGATCCGGGACCTGAACCTGGTCCAGAAATAGATCCTGATTATGAACTGATGGCTTACAGTAACACCAAGATTGATTATGAGTATATCATCAATCTGATTCAGAATATTGTCACGCCAAATGAGGATGAAGAGAATATTACACCTGAAGAACGTCAGAAAAAGATTGAGGAAGTTAAGCAGTATGTAGAGGAGCTTCGTAAAGAAAATCCTAAAGTGGCAGATATTATGTCCAGTCTGATTTATGAAATTGAGTTGGATGAGAATAAATATAAGGGACAGTCAATTCTTAACATTGTTGAGACTATGAAGAGTGATTGTATTGACAAAGTTATTACTGATTTCTGTATTACATGGTATGCATCTAAAGAAGATGTTATGTATGCTGCTATGCATTACAGAAATGGTGAAATTCCAAATGAGAGTGCGATAAAGGCAACAATTGATTTTACCAGTTACAAGAATGCACAGGAAAAGGCATTGCCAAAGTTTAAGTTTTATGCACAAATGATAGCGGAACTGAGAAAAACTTTAGAGGAAGAAATAAAGCCACTCATTTCACATTAATCTAATTGCATAGTGCTACCTCTGTTATTAAAAATGTTTATATCAGCGTAAGCATTTTTTTGAGAAATGGAGGTAGCTTATGCTAAATGAAATGGATAAATCATCGCTCTTCTGTAACTATTACAGACAATGGGTCGATGTGTATAAAAAAGGTGCAATTAGAGAAGCAACAATGGCAAAGTATATGATGACTTTGAAATGGGTGGAAAAACTTGTGCCGGATTTAAGATTATGTGATTTGACAAGAACCGCATACCAACAGCTGTTGAATGATTATGCCAAGGAGCATGAGAGACAGACTACTTTGGATTTTCATCATCAGTTGAAGGGGGCAATTCTTGATGCCGTAGATGAAGGATTGCTTCAAAGAGATCCAACTAGAAAAGCGATTATCAAAGGAAAAACACCTAAGGCTAAGAAGATTAAGTATCTGAATCAATTTGAATTGCATACATTAATCGCTAACCTTAATATACAGGAAGAACCAAATTGGGATTGGTTCATTCTTTTGGTTGCCAAGACAGGCATGAGGTTTTCAGAAGCCTTGGCGATTACTCCGAGTGATTTTGATTTTGCTAGGCAGACTCTTTCAATAAGTAAGACTTGGGATTATAAAGGTGAAGGTGGATTTTTACCTACAAAGAACAAGTCTTCGGTAAGAAAGATTCAAATTGACTGGCAGATTGTAGTTAAGTTTTCAGAACTTGTAAAAGGGATGCCTGAAGACAAACCGATTTTTGTTGGTGAGGATAAAATTTACAATTCTACCGTGAATGATGTTCTTACCAGACATTGTAAGGAATGTGGAATTTCTTCGATTTCAATTCATGGTTTACGTCATACACATGCATCGTTGCTTTTGTTTGCAGGTGTATCTATTGCAAGTGTTGCTCGTAGATTAGGACATGCAAGTATGACGACAACGCAGAAGACTTATTTGCATATCATTCAGGAATTAGAAAATAAAGATGTAGATTTAGTAATGAGAACTTTATCAGGTTTATAAAATTAGTATGATATGAAATGCTTACGCTGATTTTTTAATAAAAGAAAGAGGTTTAAAAGGAGGAATTCTATGCGAATTGTGTTTTCTAATATCGCATGGATGCGAGATTATACAGGGAATGAAGATGGAACGGATGTGAACTATATAAAGATGAGGAGTGTGTGGAAGAGTTTTGATTTTATATTGTGCAAAGCATCCAACAAATAATTTCACTACAACATATCAGAGTATGCGTGAGGTAACGGTATAAAGATTTCCGTATCATATGATTGACTAAAGTTAGCAAAAACTGTAAAAAAGGCGGTGTGGTTGCGTGATTAACAGAGATAAATTACAAGAGGTATTAAGAGAGTATAAAAAAATATTTAATACTCGTTGGAAGGACGAAAAATTCAAATGGGAAGCAGTAAAGTGGTTTCAGGAGCACTGGGACATCAATGCTGAAAATTTCAGTGAGATGTTTGCAAAAGCAACGGAGAAAACAGCAGGGTTACTAGCATCCATGAATAATTTCCCGAGAAAAATGATGATTCAGTATGCAGAGGATGATGCAGAGGCGGTAAGAGCCATGTTTATCCGGTTGTATGATGAAGGCAAAGAAGTCACAGACAGAGTGTTACAGTTCCAGTCTGATGCTCAGGATTTGTGTGAACGTCTGTCTCCGGGATATCAGCATTATCAGAGACCAATGGCAATTACGGTATATCTCTGGTTGAAATATCCGGATAAATATGATGTATTCAAATATTCTGTATGTAGGGGGACAAGCATATACCTTGAAAATGACTTTAAACCAACAAAAGGGCACACAGACGAGAATATCAAGGAAAATGCCAAGCTGGTGGATGCTATTCGAGAGGCAGTAAATGAAGATTCAGAACTGATTTCTATGTTTGAAGCAAGTCTTGATGATAGCTGTTATATGGATGACAGCCATAGAATACTTGCATTTGATGTTTCCTTCTATATTGCTACCATCCTTGCTGACAGTTCCAAAACAGAAAAGGTGGAATGGATTGGAACGGATTATGACCCCGGTATTACTACTAAGATGTGGGAAGAATTATTTGAAGATGAAGATGTCTTCAATGCACAGAGCTGGGAAATCCTATATCGAATGCTTGACTATGGTGGAATGGCAACCTGCAAGCAGTTATCGGTTAAATATGGTGAGAACATCAATTTTTATAACAATGGTGCAACTGCGTTGGCAAAACGGGTGGCAAATAAAGTGGGCTGTGATGTTTCCACAAGAGAAAAGGAAGGTACGAAAAGATATTGGACAATCCTGTTTACCGGAAGGGATGCGGAATCGGATGAGGAAGGTTCTTTTGTGTGGAAACTCAGAGATGAACTGGCAGCTGCTTTAGTTGATGTAGATTTTTCGGACACAGACCTGTACGCAAATCATTCAGAAGGAGATGTGAATTACTGGTGGCTTAACGCCAATCCGAAGATTTGGAGTTTTGCAAATATTGATGTAGGCGAAGAACAGACTTATACGATGTACAACGATAATGGAAATAAGCGTAGAATTTTCCAGAACTTCCTTGATGCGAAGGAAGGCGATCTTGTCATTGGTTATGAATCAAACCCTGTCAAACAGATTGTCGCTTTGTGTCGAATTATCAGAGAAAACGATGGAGAAAATCTGTACTTTGAAAAGGTAGAGGGTTTAACAAGCCCTATTGATTATGCAACACTAAAGGATGCTCCGGAACTGGAAAAGATGGAGTATTTCGTGAATCCCCAAGGCAGCCTGTTCAAACTGACAAAAGGGGAATATGATTTTATCATGGATATTATCCGGGAGGAAAATCAGGAGACACCAATCGGAAGTGAACAGCTTGAAACTTATGATAAGGACGATTTCCTTTCAGAAGTGTATATGACTTCCGAGAAGTATGATACATTGAAGGGACTTCTGTTAAACAAAAAGAATATCATATTGCAGGGTGCTCCGGGTGTTGGTAAAACCTTTGCAGCTACAAGACTTGCATACTCCATTATGGGTGTTAAGGATGATGCAAGAGTGGAATTTATTCAGTTCCATCAGAATTACTCCTATGAAGATTTTATTATGGGGTATAAACCAAGCGGAGAAGGATTTGAGCTTCAGAGTGGTATTTTCTATAAATTCTGTCAGAAGGCAGCGAATAATCCTGACTTGCCATATTTCTTCATTATCGACGAGATTAATCGTGGAAATATGAGTAAGATTTTCGGTGAGCTTTTAATGCTGATTGAAAAAGATTACAGGGGCAAGAAGCTGACACTTGCATATAACGGGCTTCCATTTTCAGTACCGAAAAATCTGTATATCATCGGTATGATGAATACTGCGGACAGAAGCCTTGCACTGATTGATTACGCACTTAGAAGAAGATTCAGTTTCTTTGCAATGGAGCCGGGATTTAGTTCGGATGGTTTCAGGGAATACATGAAATCTTTTGATAATGATACATTCAATATTCTGATAGAGAAAATCAAAGACCTGAATTTTGAGATAGCAAAAGACCCTGCACTGGGAGCCGGATTCTGTATCGGACACAGCTATTTCTGTGGTCAGGATGCATGCAGCGATGAATGGATGCAGTCGGTAGTAGAATATGATATTCTGCCGATGCTGGAGGAGTACTGGTTCGATGAGCCTGCAAAGCTGCAGAAATGGCAGAATATTTTAAGAGGAGTGTTTAACGACTGATGACGAATGACAAAGGGATTTTGATAAAAAATATATATTATATGCTGACCTATGCATTTCAGTCCCTGCGTCAGTCTAATTATGACATGGTGGCTGCGGAGGACTTTGAGAATATTCACGATATGTTTGCGGCCATCCTTGGCAAAGGTGTTGCAAGTCAGTTAAAGCAGGGACTGTATCGTGAGTACATCTTACAGCAAGAGGAATTATCCGTGCTTCGCGGCAAATTGAATATGCAGGGGACAATCAAAAATAAAATTCAGCATAAGCAAAAGTTGTCCTGTGAATATGATGAATTGTCAGAGAACAATTTGCTCAATCAGATATTAAAAACAACCATGCAGATTTTGGTCAGACAAAAGACTGTAAAGCCAGAACATAAGGTTGTGCTTAAGAAAAACCTTGTCTTTTTCGACAATATAGATGAGATAGCACCGGGACAAATTAAGTGGGATAAGATTCGGTATCAGAAGAATAATCAGAGTTACCGTATGCTCATGAATGTATGTTATCTGGTATTGTCCGGTTTACTATTGTCTACGGATAAAGGGGAAGTAAAGCTTGCGTCTTTTCTGGATGACAGAGCCATGCACAGCCTGTATGAAAAATTCATACTGGAATATTATCGGTATCATCATCCGGAATATAAAGCGAACCCTGATACGATCCCATGGGATATTGATGATGGAGTGATTGAGTTTCTCCCGACAATGGTTACGGACATTACTTTAAAGCATGGGGACAAGACTCTGATTATTGATGCAAAGTATTATACCCATACCATGCAGAGCCAGTTTGATGTGCAGAGTATTCATTCCGGTAATCTCTATCAGATATTTGCGTATGTGAAGAATCTGGATAAGGATAATACTGGAAATGTGGCAGGAATGCTTCTTTATGCTAAGACGCAGGAACAGATTACACCGAACAATAAATATTCCATGGGTGGCAATACCATCTGGGTAAAGACTTTGGATTTGAATCTGCCATTTACACAGATAGCGGAGCAGTTGGAAAAAATCGCAGGAGATTATTTTGGTAAGGATGAATGAATCACAAAAATGGATGGAAATTGTCAAAAGATTTTCAAATACAGGTGAGACCGGAGGGTGTCCAAACTGTGGATATGAAGAAAATCTAGAGGTAATTATAACAGAAGATGGTTTAGGTTCAGTTACATTCCATTGTAAGGGATGCAACCGATACACACATTTTGATGGAAGAAGGATTTGATTTTGGAGCAAGAGTATCATTCAGAATTATTTGATATCAGGCGTGTTAGCGAAAATGATAAGGAACTGTTTCGTGAAGTTGCTAAAGCAGAATACTTATTTGGCAGGCTTTATGATGTGGAACCGGATATTGGATTAAAAGTATATTGGGAAAGCTTGATTGGAGATGATACAGAGATAAATTATTCCGTGTTCCTCAAAAATGGGGATTTGCTGGGCAGATTAGCATTACAAGGTGTTGATAACAAGTTTCCCGAGTTGGCTATTATCATCGTGAAACAATATCAAGGGCAAGGATATGGTGAATTATTATTGAAAGAATGGCTGAATTGGATTTGCTCAACAATGGGATATCACCGGATAAACATAAGGATTGATAGTAGCAATACTAGAAGTATAAAACTGTTTAGGAAACTTAAGGCTATAGTGGATAGGGAAGAGGACATTATATATTGTCATTTAGATTTACCAATAAAATAGGAGTGGATGAATGCACGATTACAATAATAATGGTATTTCTGATAAAGAAGACTTAATAATAATGGAAACTGATGAAGAAAATATACGTAATGGTGCCAATACTGCAATTCCGGCGATAGTAGTAGGAATTATTGTAATAGCAGTTATTTTGTATTTCACAGTACTATGAATGGAGGGAATATGGCAGATACAAAAAAATCCAGTTCTTTAGAACAGCAAAGGGCAGAAGATGAAATATTTTGTATGGTTGAAGATTGGCTGGGGTGTAAAGTAAGCAGAAATCCAAAGGTAAAGATGAGTAATAATGACTCAGTACATATCGAGCCGGATTTCTATTCTGAAGAATATAATATTATAGGGGAAATATTTGCTCATATCGGAGGGAATAAGAGAGGGCAAAGCACCAAAATCGCCAATGATATTCTTAAAATGCTTTTGGTTGAAAAAGATCGGGGTAAAAGTTTTAGAAAAATAATTGTGGTTTGTGATGAACAAGAAGAAAGGACTCTGGCAGGAAAATCGGCACTTGCAGAAAGTATCCGACAGTTTGGAATAGAGTTGAAGCGAGTAGAGATATCGAATGAATTAAGAGAAACTATTATATCGGCACAAAACAGACAACTTATGATAAATGGGTAGGTGGAAATGCTATGGAAAAAATCGAAGCCTTAGAGAAGGTTGGAAGATATCTTCTTTCGGGAGAACAGGAAACTGCAAAGATGTTGATAAATGAACAGTATCCCTTTAGACATATAGAAGCAACGGGAAGGGCATATACGGATAAACAGAAAATGCAACAATTTAAAAAGGATGGTTTTATAGACAGATATAGTGGAAAGAAACTGGTGAATCCCGGATTCTTGAAGGTTTTATCTCATTATATCCCGGAGGAATTTCCGTATCACTCGCATTGGAAAATGGAAGAGTGTCATAATGCATATTGGGAGTTCATTCCAACGGTAGATCATATATACCCGGTTGCCCTTGGCGGTGCCGATTCAGAGGAAAACTGGGCGACCACATCTATGCTGCATAATTCTATTAAAAATAACTGGACTTTGGAGCAGTTAAACTGGAAATTGTATGATGCAGGTAACTATGAAGAATGGGATGGACTGACAGCACTATTTATTGAACTGGTAAATGCAGATAAAACATTATTGGAAGATTCATATATTAAGAAATGGTACAGATTATCGTGTTAATTGAAGGAATGGTGGTATGAAGATTTTTGTAGATGCAGATGCATGTCCTGTTGTGCGTATTGTGGAAGAAGTGGCAGAAAAATATAGAATCGATGTTACATTGCTCTGCGATACGAATCACATTTTGACTTCCGATTACAGTGAAGTTATTGTAGTTGGGGCAGGAGCAGATGCTGTAGATTATAAGTTGATTAGTATTTGCCATAAAGGAGATATCGTAGTTTCTCAGGATTACGGTGTTGCAGCAATGGCACTTGGCAAAGGAGCGTATGCCATTCATCAATCCGGTAAGTGGTACACGAATGATAATATTGATCAGATGTTGATGGAGAGACATCTTAACAAGAAGGCAAGACGGGGCTCTCACAAGAATCATATTAAAGGACCGAGAAAACGCACAGACGAAGATGATGAACGCTTTGCCCAGTCCTTTGAAAAACTCATACTGATGTCAAAGTCAAAAGAAGGTGGTCAGAGTGGGACTTTTTAAGAAGAAAACAATAGCAAATACATATGATAAGGACAATAAGAAGCCGGTAATTAAAGCGAGCATCTGCAATGGAGAACAGGTTGCAGGTTTTAAAGACATCCATACAGGTAAGATAGAAGAGGTGATGTTGATTAAGAACCCGGCAGAACGTGATACTTTTAAGAAAATATATGGAATAGATGAAGAAATAGCGAAGGAATACTAATATGAATATACAAATATTTGGAACAAAGAAATGCAATGATACTAAGAAGGCGGAGCGTTTTTTCAAGGAGCGTGGCATAAAGTATCAGTTCATTGATATGAAAGAAAAAGGCATGAGCAAAGGCGAATTTAATTCAGTAGCTCAGGCAAATGGTGGATTAGAAAATATGGTTAATTGGGATGGCAAGGACAAGGATTTACTTGCTCTTATTAAGTATATTGCAGATGAAGATAAACTGGAAAAGGTACTTGA
>JBJENX010000107.1:0-11165 GCA_051880415.1 Lachnospiraceae bacterium
AGTTCGGAAAGATTAAATTCCATCCAAAAGTGGAATTTCGGATTACAAACAACATAAACGTGGTTTTCCTTTAGTTGCTCGTTGACATGCTTTGTTTCCTCATGTATAATATAGAGACTGGTGCGATGGTAAAGAATCGTATAATTTAATAGGATGGAAGGGTGCAAATATGGCAGAGAAAAAGAATATTTTGACCGACAAGGGTCTTAAAAAATTAGAAGATGAATTACAGGAATTACGAGTTGTCAAGCGTAAAGAAGTTGCACAAAAGATTAAAGAAGCCAGAGAGCAGGGTGACTTATCAGAAAATGCTGAATATGATGCAGCAAAGGATGAGCAAAAGGATATAGAGGCAAGAATTGAAGAATTAGAAGCAATTCTTAAAAATGTTGAGGTTGTATATACTGACGAAGTTGACAAAGAAAAAGTTAACGTTGGATGTATTGTTTCTGTTAAGAATGTTGAGAGTGGTAAGGTTGAACACTTCAAATTAGTTGGTTCTACAGAAACAGATATTCTTAATAATAAGATTTCTAACGAGTCTCCGGTTGGTTCGGCACTTATGGGTGCTAAGGTTGGAGATGTGGTTACAGTAGAGGCACCAAATGGTTCATTCCAGTTTGAGATATTAGAGATTAACTTGGATGAGGAAGAATAGAAACTAGATGAAGGGAATGGCTTTGCTGTTCCCTTTTACCATGTTGAGTAAAGGAGAATTATTGTGGCAGAGAATAATCAAAATAAAAGTTCGCAGGATATTAATCAGTTATTAAAGGTTCGTCGGGAAAAGTTACAGAATCTTCAGGAAGAGGGAAAGGATCCTTTTGTGATTACCAAGTATGATGTAACGCATCATTCGGAGGAGGTTAAGAATTTATATACTCCTCATGAAGAAAAGCTATTGGCAGGACGGGAAGAAGTTGACGTAACAGGCCTTGAGGAGGCAGAGGCGAGAGCCGCAAAAAAGGCAGATTATGAGGAACGTCGTGCAATTATGGATGCAGAGCCGATTCATGTATGTATTGCAGGGCGTATGATGTTTAAACGTGTTATGGGTAAGGCATCATTTTGTACCCTTCGGGATAAAGAGGGAGATATTCAGATATATGTTGCCAGAGATGTAGTTGGCGAAGAGGATTATGCTACATTTAAGAAGGCGGATATTGGTGATATCTATGGTGTGAAAGGTTATGCGTTCCGTACAATGACAGGAGAGATTTCTATTCATGCAAATGAGATTTCCATGCTGTCTAAGTCATTACAGATTTTACCGGAAAAATATCATGGTCTTACCAATGTTGATCAGCGTTACCGTCAGAGATATGTTGACCTTATTATGAATCCGGAGGTAAAGGATACCTTTATCAAGCGTTCAAAAATTATCAGCACCATTCGTCAGTTTTTGGATGCCCAGGGATTTATGGAGGTGGAGACTCCTATGTTAGTGGCAAATCCGGGTGGAGCAGCTGCCAGGCCGTTTGAGACTCACTTTAATGCATTAGATGAGGATTTAAAGCTTCGCATTTCTTTGGAATTATATTTAAAGAGATTAATTGTCGGCGGTTTGGAACGTGTATACGAGATTGGCCGTGTGTTCCGTAATGAAGGTCTTGATACAAGACACAATCCGGAATTTACATTGATGGAGTTATATCAGGCGTATACTGATTATAATGGAATGATGGACCTTACAGAGAATATGTATCGTCACATTGCAAAAGAGGTGCTTGGAACCACAACCATTACCTATCAGGGAATTGAGATGGATTTAGGAAAGCCGTTTGAACGTATTACCATGGTGGATGCGGTAAAGAAATATGCAGGTGTCGATTTTAATGAAATTAAGAGTGATGAGGAAGCAAAGGCTTTGGCAAAGGAAAAAGGAATTGAGTTTGAGGAGTGGCATAAGAAGGGTAACATCCTTAACTTATTCTTTGAGGAATATGTAGAGGAGCATTTAATCCAGCCTACCTTTGTTATGGACCATCCGATTGAGATTTCTCCACTTACAAAGAAGAAACCGGATAATCCTGAATATGTAGAACGTTTTGAAATGTTTATGAATGGTTGGGAGATGTGTAATGCATATTCCGAGTTAAATGACCCAATCGACCAGAGAGAGCGTTTTGCGCTGCAGGATGCTAATGCGGCAGCGGGAGACGAAGAAGCAGAGCATTGTGATGAGGACTTCTTAAATGCATTGGAAATCGGTATGCCTCCTACAGGCGGTATCGGATATGGTATCGACAGACTTTGTATGCTGATGACAGACAGTCCTGCCATTAGGGACGTGTTATTATTCCCGACGATGAAGAGTTTAGAGAAATAAAAAGCCTTGAAATGCTGATAAATACGGCACTTCTTGAATAATAGAAATGATAAAAAGTGAATAATTCCATGATTTTTCCATGAATATGGAAATGAAATGGAAAAGAGAAAGACTACTAGTATTTGCCGGTAGTCTTTTATTGTATATTTTTTTCATCTTTCTTTCATAATTTTTTCTATATTCTGAATAAAATAATCATCTGAACGATAGCATAGTGGGTCTGATGGGGATAGTTTCATTAATTCTTGTTGGAATTTTACAATCCAGTAAGAAATATCTTCTAAATCGTCGTTTTGTTCAATGCTATGTGCAATCATATCTATCCCAAAATCTTTTACTTTTTCTATTTCAAATTCTAAGTCGTCATAAATATAGTACAAATCATCAAGTATTTTGCTAAAAGTATCTGTTATTTGATATTTTTTTAAGGCTTTTTGAGTTTCTTTATCTGCATCAATTGATTCTTGATAATCTAATGCAGTATCATAAGATACAAGTTCTTCATTACGAGAAAAACGTACATAGTGAACAATTTGAGCTAACATATATTCAAATTTTGGATGTATTAATAACTCACCCAACATTTCAGCACTATTACTATCTAAATATCTTAAAACTTCTGCAGATTCTTCATTTAACATTGTAACATCACAAATGGTTTCAGATTCATATTTTTTACATCCTCTATGCTCATTTACTAGATATTCAATGTCAACATCAAATATTTCTGCCATTTTAATAACAACATCTAGTGGTGGGAAATTTGGATTGCTTTTTCGTAAATAATGCTTTAACCCATCGACAGAAATCCCTATTTTGCTAGCAACATCTTCATACTTATATCCTTTTTCTTTGCAACAATCTTTGAATCGTGTAGTAAAAATACCCTTATCCATAAACTATCACTCCGTTTCATGTATTATAGTGAAATTGTACTACACGAAAAAACATAATACAATAGTAATGTAAAGAAAATAAAGAGAAAGACGAGTGCACAAGTATTTCTGATATGAAATGGAGGTAAACAAGATGAACAAAGCAAGCTATTCAAATAGTATTAGCAAACTGGCAACAGTAGAGCAGGCAAAAGACAGATATAAATTATCAAGAAATCTTTTGATGCAGATTGCAGAGGATAACGGAGCAGTTCGTAGATTTGGGCGAGCAGTTCGGATTGATGTTCCAATTATGGATAAAGCAGTTTCAAATTATTAGGAGGAAAAAACAGGCATGAAAAGAATTGTATTAAAACCACTAAAAAGCCGAAAACAGCTTAAAAATATAAAAGATGTTATATCGGCAGGATTTACAGATGATAGTGAAAAGTATTTTACAATTACTTTTGATACAAAAGCCGGAACAAAGCAGGATTTAACCATTTCTTTTGAAACACGAACAGCAAGGGTTTATCTGTCTGATACTTATACAGAATAGCAGAAAGGCAGGGAAATAATGGCTAGGAGCAACAGTAAACGCAGAAAATACAAGCCAAAGGGATTTGAGAGCACTGGCATATCAAATGATACTTCTGCATCTATATTTGAAAGTATGTTGCAATCCCCTGCATGGCGAGATTTAAAGCCGAGAGAAAGACAACTATATCTTTATTGTAAAAGTCAATATTATGGGAAAAGAAAGCCAAAGCAGGATTACCCCGATATTGAGAAATTTCAAAGTGACGAGTGCTTTTATCTGAATTTGGGGGCTGTTGTGCAATATGGAATATATAAGCGAAGTGGTCACAAAGAATTTTATGCAGATATGAGAGCACTTGAACAACATGGATTTATAGAGGTAGTAAGTAACGGAAAAGCAACAAAAACAAAGAGCATATACAAGTATAGTAGTAAGTGGCAGGAGTGGAACAAATTAAAATCGGTGTAGGCAATTACCCCCTAGATACTATTAAAACTTAGGGGTAGTTACCTACAGGATGCAAAAGTTGAAGTAATACCTTAGGGGCAATTACCCCCTACCGCCTATCAATTTTGTGTATTTATCTTAGAGGTACTTACCCCTACATATATATTAGTATACCATTTATTATTGCTTGTTTGATTCTATTTATTGCTTACTGATTGGAGGTAAAAGCAGGATTATTAGTGAGAGAACCGCAAAAAGTCAAAAAAGTGAGGTTGATTTAATGGCTAAAAGTATGACAGATTATACAAAAATCCTACCGACAGGCAAGGAAAACGCAATTTCAACGGATGAATTAACAGTGTTACTAGGTTTTACAGATGCAAGAGCATTACAGACAGATATATCAAAGGCAAGAGCAGATGGACAGATTATTTTATCAAGTACAACAGGCGGTTATTATCTTCCGGCGAATGATGATGAAGTAAGAGAGTTTATAGGGGCTTTACAGGTGAGAGCAATCGGAACTTTCAAAGCTATAAAATCCGCTAGGAAATATCTGAAAGAGGATAAAGCACAAATGAGTTTTAAAGATATAACAGAGGATGAAATATAGACGGAACAAAAGGGATTGTTAACTAAGTACAATGAGTATGGTTGACATTATAAAAAATAAGCCGATTTTAAGTGATTTGGCTAGAAAGTGAGGTATTTTATGGCTAGAGCCAATAACTCCCCTACAAATTGGCATGAGGGGCTTACAACAGCAGATAAAAGCGATATGTTAGCGGTATTTGAAGATTTTAGAAAACTGCCACCAGTACACAAAGATGATGTAAAGGAAATAAACCAACGATTAGAGGTCTATTTTAGGGCGTGTTCTGATAGCGGTATTCTTCCAACAGTTGAATCTATGGGGCTTATACTGGGAGTATCAAGACAATCAATGTGGAAATGGCAACAACAGGAATGTGAGGCAGGACAAGTTATAAGCCGAGCAAAAGAACTAATAAACGCCATGATTGCAACAGCTACCATGCAAGGGCGAACCAATCCAGTTTATGCAATTTGGATGCAAAAGAATCATTTTAATTATTCCGACACGCAAACACTAGAGATTGCAAACGTTACAGATAAGAAACCGCTATCAGCTTCCGAGTTGCCAAAACTGAAAGCAATACAAACATCGGAAAATTTACCACGATTAGAGCCGGATAATTTAGCAAATAATTATCCAATCATGGAAAATTTAATGGAAAACGCAAAGGATAACACATGAATACACTGATAAATTATTGAAAATAAAGGATTTTTAATGATTATGATATTCATTTGAGTAAATAGAAGCACATGGAAAATAGAGGGGCGGGGGGTCTATATATGACCCACCAACCCCACCATGTAAGCACCACGAATATTTTTTTGAAAGAAAAAAGCCGACAGGCAGAAAGCAGAGGTAAAAACATCATGGAAAAATTTTTTAGAACAGTGACAAGGATTTACAAGGATTATCGTACTTTAGAGGATAGATTAAGTGAGGAATACAAGCAGGCAATGGAAAGCGGAAACTATAACAAAAGCTATCTAAATGGCATGAGGGCGGAACACAACAAGAAATTAGCGGATGAACGCATGGCAATAGCAAACAGAATGTCAGATTTAAGAGAAGAGTTTGAGGGAGCATTAGCAAAAAGATATGATTTTGAAGATTGCGTTTTATCGGATAAACTCATTAAAATACTCAATTCCGGCATTAAATTAGACAGCAGGGAATTGTTATACATGGCAGAAAAACACAAAGGAAACATTTTAGAAAGCAGATTGTTACACGATTATGCAGAATCAAACGGATATACACTTAATAATTATGTTCCTTTTGATGATGCTGTGAGGGAGTTTGATAATCTTATCCGGCACACAAGAAATAGTTTATCTGATGATAAATTGATTGCAATGTACCCTACACTAGAAGATTGTGAGTTTGGAGCAGGGCAGGCTTTTAGAAATTGCACAATACCTAAAATGGAGTGCTACTCTACACCAAAGACAATAGAAGAAAGCATTGCAAGGGAATCAATCAAAGACGAAGTATCAGAAGAACAGGCAAAAGCATTTGTTGAGGGATTTACTGGAGAACCACCAAAGGAAATTACAGAGGCAGACAAACTTACAACTATTGAGAGAGAAAAAGCCGAACAATTAAGCTATTACAATGGAAACAAGGGAACAATTACAGAGCAGGAGATTGAGGAAGTCAAGGAAATGACGGCAACAGAGGAATAATAAAATGAATGGATGCAGGAACAAAACCCCTGCATCCTGCTAATAGAAAAGAGGTTTATTATGGATGATGAAATGATACAGGCAATTAAGGATAGAAAATTAGTACCGCCTAAATATATTAGTGTTGCCAAAATGCTAGAATTAAATGGTATGTCGGAATATGAAAGTATTTGTTGCAAACGTATTTTAGAGTATGCAGATGATAGGCATATTATTTTAGACGTATTGGGTGTTGATGTTTTACTGGATGAAGTCGGATTAATTGCTTGTGAGGATGTGTTAAAGGGCTATATTTCAAGCAAAATTCTATCAGACTACCAAACATATACCGAAGCAACAAACGGAGTAATAAAGAGCCAAAATACGCAGATTAAGGCAATGAGAGATTGCCCGACAAAGAACATAAAAATAGCATTGGAGAATCCGGCACAATATTTTAATGGTAATGAGGAATTAACAAAAACATTTGTTGAGATGCTACAGCTTGAATTGAAAGCAAGAAAAACATATAACAAATTGAGGGTTTTAATTAAGAAAATAACAGATAGAGCAGAATTTTACATAAAGAATTATAGGGCTATCAGTGTTGTAAATAGGTGTTTTCGAGAAATATCGCAGGAATAATATTTTATTGTTGACTTTTTGGAACACGACAATTATACTTGAATTAGTGGAACACAAAAAGTGAGGTGATAAAGAATGAGTCCACGAACAGGCAGACCCAAAAGCAATAACCCAAAGAATATTGATGTTAAAATCCGTTTTGATGAAGATAGCCATAATAAACTTATGGAGTATTGCAAAAAAAACGGAATAACACGAACAGAGGCAATAAGAAAAGCGGTTGATTTGCTTATTGGTATTGACAAGTAAAAAAGGAAGTCTAGCACCGACCAAAGCGAAAGACTTCCCTATATTGCACGCAGGCAAAAGCCTACACAAAATATTTTATCATTGTGTTGGTGATCCTGCAATCAAAAAAACAAAGGAGAATATAAGCATGAATGAAGAGAACGGTTGCAAGCAACATATTATTAAAATGATAAATGAGGTAGATGATGACGGAACCCTAGAGTATTTAGATACATTTATAAGACTATTCTTACAGAAATGGGGGGATGCAAAATGAATAACAAATATTATGAGGAACTGACAGAAAAATGTAATCACATGGGAAAACAAGATTACATTGATGAACTAAATGAGATTTTTAAAACCCTTGAAACATATAAACTGAGATGGTTTTATAGATTCATCACTGCAAAATTGGACTTAGATAACGATTATTTGCAAAAGAAAGAAGGTCTGTAATATGGATAGAAAAGACATCGCAAGAGCTATATCAGAGGATTTACTTAATAATGATACTCTTAATGAACAGGATTTTTCACATGATACAGATGAATTATTACAATATGTTCAGAGCATCATATTAGAGCATATAAAGGATTATATTTTATTATCCGGCACAACGTTTTAAGGGGGGTGTAAATATGGCGAACAGGAAAGACAAAAAAGGCAGAGTATTAAAAACTGGAGAAAGCCAAAGACCCGACGGAAGATACCGCTATACATGGAGAGCAGACGGAAAACAGCAAGAAGTATGTGCTTTGACACTGGCAGAATTGAGAGAAAAAGAAAAGCAGATACAGAGAGATATACAGGACGGAATTGACGGAAAGAAAGCCGACAAAACAACCTTAAATGATATGTTTGATAAGTACATGGAAGGTAAAACAGAGTTAAAGCAATCTACCCGAACAAATTACAACTATATGTACAAAAACTATGTGCATGATACTTTAGGCAAGAAGAAACTAAGCAAAATAAAGTATTCTGATGTTAAGGCTTTTTATAACAGCTTGATAAAAGATAAGAATTTCAAGCCGAACAGCATGGAGATTATAAATACAATCCTGCATCCTGTTTTCACTTTAGCGGTTCGTGATGGAATTATTAGAACTAATCCGAGTGATGGAGCAATGCAGGAAATAAAGAAAAGCCATAACTGGGAAAAGCCAAAACGCCACGCCCTCACAATCGAGGAACAAGAGGCATTTATTAGCTTTATGGCAGAATCCCCGATTTATAATCATTGGTTGCCTATTTTCACAACCCTTTTAGGTACAGGATGCAGAATTGGGGAATTGATAGGCTTGCGTTGGGAAGATTGTGATTTTGAGAATAATGTTATTTCTATCAATCACAACTTGATATACAGACAGCAGGACAACGGAAAAATGGAAATGCACATCACAACGCCAAAGACAAAGGCCGGAACAAGAACAATCCCAATGTTATCAGAGGTTAGAAAAGCACTTTTTACCGAGCGAAAAAATCAGATGCAGAGAGGTTTTAGCACTTGTAAGATTGACGGATATACAAATTTTGTGTTTCTTAATCGTGAGGGCTATGTACATAATCCTATGACACTTAATCGGGCAATATGCCGGATAATAAGAGATTATAATGCAGAAGAAACAGAGAACGCAAAGAAAGAGAAACGAGAGCCTGTACTTATTAGACATTTTTCGGTACATAACCTTAGACATACCTTTGCAACGAGATTTTGCGAGAACGAAACAAATTTAAAGGTTATACAAGAAATTATGGGGCATAGTGATATAAGTACAACAATGGATGTTTATTGTGAGGCAACAGAAAGCAAAAAGCAGGAATCCTTTAAGAATTTAGAGGGTAAAATTAAAATAGGATAATAAGCAGTATGAGCCATTCAAGCAAAAAATGTTTGAGTGGCTTTTTTCTTTCCATTATTTTTTCCATGAATTAAAAATAAATGACAAAATAAGACGAAAGCAAAATCAATGCAAAAGAGCCTGCGAGCCTTGATTTTATTAAGATTACGATAAAAGACACAATAAGACAACCAAACTACGAAACTAATCCCTACGATGAAGAGTTTGGATAAATAATTCCGGTATTTATGCGGGTTTGAAGGGTGTGGGATGGTCATTTGACCATTATTTTGACCATCAAAAGCAATAGTCATAACAAAGAGTGTACAAGGATTTACAATCTTATTGAAAAGCAAAATTAAAAGATAAGCACTACTTAGAGGATATTTTCTAAAGAAATTTAGAAAGTATCCTCTTTTTGCGTTATGGAGAAAAACATGTTATAAGGTCGGTCAGTTGGTTTTGGTAAATACTGAAATTCTTGATGAGTATTTGGAGACATTCAGAATCGTAGAAGATGATTTTTATAAGTAGGTGAGTATATGGCAGTTATATTATCGCCTCGTGGATATCTTGATATTTCTCATGTTGGAATTTATGTGGGAAATGGAAAGATGGTAGATGCGAGAGGTACAGCGTATGGAGTGGTTTACAGGGATGCAATCGCACCGGTATCTTCTGTGGCAGAACCGACGGAGTATCAGTATGGAGCAGAGGCATTTGAGGCAGCATATCCTAAAATGGATTCTGTCATCAAGCCGGAGGTAAAAGCACTTATCGGTAGATGGGTGCTTCTCTCTATCAGCACGCTATCATCATCTAAAAAAACAGATGACATTTTCAGATTTTTTTGCTATAATTACCTAAATTATGTTTAATGGGAGGTTGACAGGTGTGTCAGATTATGAAATGCTTTTAACAGCACAGCACAGCACAGCACAGCACAGCACAGCACAGCACAGCACAGCACAGCACAGCACAGCATAGTACTCTGACTGCGCCTTTTTTTCGACTGTTCATATTCATAAAAGGAAACGGATAAAAGCATCAATAAATATGTACATGGATAAGATGTATGTATTTATTGGTGTTTTTTTCTGTCTGATAAAGGTTGCGATTTGAGAAAACCTGCATATTTACAAAATCAAAGGAGGATTCAGATGAAAAAATTAAAGCATAATTTTAAGAAAGGAATGGCGTTTGTTCTTTCCCTTGCCATGGTGGCAGGACTGGTTCCTGCTATGTCAGGCGGAGCAAATACCGTGCAGGCTGCAACTGGTTCCGGGACAGAACCAAGCGTGACAGCCTATGCTACGAAGGACCAGTTAATGACCGCATTTACCCCGGATTCTAATGGTACTGCTACGACTACCGGAAAGTTGGTATTTGGTCATAACAGCAGTGGAAACCCACAGGAATGGTACATCTTAGGAGCTGATAGTGGAGTAACAGGGGGAACAAATAATACCATCATCTTTGCTGCAAGTTCGATAGCAACAATTAAGGTGTTTGAGGATGACTGGCAGAATAATAAGACTTATAATACAAGTTATGGTGTATATACAAGTAATCCAGAAAACGTATATCCAAACCACTACGGAGCAAGTGACCTTCGTGTAGCATTGCAGAACATGGCTACGAATCCATCCTACTTCACCACAGCAGAGCAGGGCTTGATGAATGATACCACAGTGACAACGAATGACACGAAGAACAGTACAACCTATACCACCACAGACAAGCTGTATGCGTTACAGGGAGATTATGATAATGACCAATACTTGTGGGCAGGAACCAGTGACAATACAGTACTTGCCATGAGTAAATACTGGAGCAGCGGTACTTGGCTCTGGCTGCGCTCGCCTGACGTTTTTAATGTTTTCGATGCGTTGCTCGCTGATCCGGGCTTTTATGTCAGCAGCCACGGTGTCTGCAGCGAGATCGCTGTTCAGCCCGCTTCCAATCTGAATCTGTCATCTGTTCTCTTCGCATCTGCT
>JBJENX010000108.1:0-11130 GCA_051880415.1 Lachnospiraceae bacterium
TTTTCCCGGCAGCTTTTCGGGGCTGCCGGGGTGCGAAATCGGTGGTGCGGAGGGGGAGTGGGGCAGATACCCGCAAGCGTTGAAAAGGTATATACCTTTTCGCTTTGCGTGCCCAATAACACGCTAAATCAGGGGCAACCCTGAAACCCGATAACATATGAAAAGGAGATAGAAAAATGCCATACAGAAAAGATAGAATTAAGAAACTTGTCGGATTTACTCCCGAAGAATGGGAGATAATCTGCAAGAAAGCAAAGTCGGCAAGGCTGCGGACAGGCACTTACATTCGCAGAATGTCAGTCAAGGGAGAAATCAAATATTACGAACTCAAAGAGCTTGTAACTTTGAAAAGAGCGTTCCTCTCCATCGGCAACAATCTCAATCAGATCGCAAAAGTTGCAAATGAGTCAGGTTCGGTTTATCAAAAAGACATCGAGGACTTGCAGGAGGAATTCAAATATTTTCGGACTGCTATGCAGAATTATTTGTTCCCGATCTCTCCCACATACATTTCGTGAGGTGAGGATTTGCCGATCATCAAACACATTCCCATTTATGCGGCTCCGAAAAGAATGTTGGCTTACGTCACTAACGAGGAAAAAACCGAGCATACTCTTGTGACAGGGCTTAACTGCCCCGAAAAATATGATGATGCTTATGAGGATATGAAATTCAATTTTGAAATGTACAGCGGTGAGAGATTTTTCAAAAGGTCAATAAAGTCCGATACCGCAAAACGTGAAAGACAGAAAATCCGTCTGCATCATTATATTCAGTCCTTTAAGCCCGGAGAGGTCACACCGGAAGAAGCTCACCAAATCGGAGTGGAGTGGGCGGAGAAGGTTTTCGGAAAAAATCATATGGTGCTTTGTGCTACTCATACCGACCGTGGACATATCCACAACCATTTTGCGGTATGCCCTTACGATATGTACGGGAAGCACTGGTACGCCAACAAAAAATCAATGCGAATGTGCAGAGCTACAGAGGTTTATCATTCAGATGCCACAGTATGCCGGTATGCTTGCCGGTGTGCCGATTGATTTTAGCGATCCGAGATATATCGTCCGTTTCAGATTCCTAAAGAACGGCAGGATTGATTTGGAGGTTGGCTATCCCGAAGATTCCGAATGGAGAATAGGTCAGCCCGATACAAGCAAACAGCTTAGTTATCCTTCCGCAAATGAGGAAATAGAAACTCTCCTTGATGATATGACATTACAAGGCGGCAGCTTCGTTTCTATGCCTTTGAGTGAGTACATAGAAATGTATCCCGAAACGAAGAAGCTCTTTGAAAATTTTGATATTTACAGCAAGGCGGTCTGCTTCTATCGTGATGATAACAGGAATACGAAAATGATAGTGGGAAAAATTGATAACGATGATGAGGACTGGGAAAGAATAATTCGGGACTTTGAGCAGGAATAAAAAAAGCGAATACCCGAAGGTAAACGCTTTTAAGATTACTTTTTCTGTTGTTCTTCTTCGTGCAGGCGGTCAAGCTCCGCATAATACTTATCCAATTCCTCCATAACAAACCGCTTAATTTCGGAGGTGACGGAAACCCCACGCATCTCACACCAAGCCTTGTAGTCCTTGAATTCTTCCATTCGGACACGGGTGGAAACGGTGTGCATATTCTCCTTATCCCATTTACGGGCATAACCCTTTTGTTTTTCAGATACAGGCATATTATCACTCTTTCTACTTGCGTAAGTATTTATTATTCAATTATACCACAGGCAAGTATGAAATGTCAATGTGCGCAAAGGACAAAAAATTTCTGTAAAGTTTGGCTGGAATTACTATTGAAAACTACTTGCGCAAGTAGTAAAATAGTAAATGTAAGGAAAACACAAAACCTCAAAAACAAAAAGTTCCGGTGGAACATCAACAATGAAAGGAATGATTTTATGGCAGTAAAGTTTGATTTTTCGCTTATGGACAGCGATTTTAACAAGCTCCGGCTTCTCAAAAAGGCAGACGGTGAGAGCGATATGACTTTCAACGATTATGCGAAGGAGCTTCTCAGCAGAACGATCCGCAGAATGTATCGTGAGTACGACAGAGAGGGACTTATAAAGGAGGACGAAGATGATTGATACCAAATGCGAGCTGACCATAGCGAGGACAATGCTTTCCGCAAAGGTGAAAGTGGTCCTCAGCCGAGAGAGCAGGGAACAGCATATCCGTGAAAAGGCACTTCGGGCATACGCTGAACGCAAAAAGCCAAAGGAACAGCGTAAGCCGATGACCGCCGAAGAACGCAGGGCAGTTATGAACAGCCTTAAAAATCTGAATAAATGAAAAGAGAGGTACTTATTATGTTAAGAATTTCCGATGAAAGCTATGAGAGAGTAACCGAGATCCTTGAGGACATAGGCTATGCTTGTGAAACCTTCGATTATTACGAGGACTGGGAGGACGTTGCGAGGTCATCGTTCTGCATTATGGACGACCTTGATGCCGACTGCTATGAGATGACTTGTGCTGCCGTTGTGGAGAAAATCGCTGACCTCTATGCGGAGGGCGATACCAACTATGCAAAGGGCATACACTCAGCCTTTCAGGGCTATCTCACAGAACGCCGTGACTACCTTGAATTTAACGGCTATTATGACAAGCCCGACGAGCTTTCCGAAGATGCTGACGAGGATGATATTGACCTCTACAATGAGAAGATGGAGAGATATGAAGCCTATGAGGGAATCATCAATGCCGTTGACAAGTGGATCGAGAAGGTCGGCAAGATAACTGTTTGAAAAAAGGAGGGACAATTTCTATGGAAAACAAGGTAATCATTCAGGGAGAGGTAATCGAAGTTAATATGCTCAAGAAAACGGGCAGAATGCTTGATTGGTTCGGAGTAAAGGTAAGGAAAGCCGAGGACGGTTCGGAAGTAACGATTGAGTGCGAAGCGAGTGAGCTTGACAAAAGGCTGCTTCCCGGTACAAAAATCGCTGTTCTGGGCTATCACACCGACAAGGACGAGGACGGCGAGCCTGCCGACAGGATCGTGGCTAAGACATTTAATTACTGAAATATAAAGCAAGCACTCTAAGAAGTTTTTTAGGGATAATTTCTTAGAGTGCTTGTTTTATTATTTGGTTAATGAGGTTATTGTTTTACCTCTAATTCGTCAACAATGTTTTGAGTAATTGCAGGCTGATTAGGTGCGGCGGGCTGGAAGTACTTAGCTGCAAGTTTTCCCATTTCCTGAGTGTTCGAATCAATAATAACAAATACTTTTTCCATATCACGGTTTAGCGAAGCTGTAAAGTCACTGGAATTTTTGGCAATTGATTTTATTTGCTCAATACATACTGCTGCAATTTCGGATGTGTTATCGGGAAAGATTTCTTTCAATTCCTTTACAGTTGCTATCATAGACGCTTTTTCTCTATCCTGTAAATCAAGATATGCTTTTTTCTTCTCTATATAAAGATTTAAGATTTTTTCTCTTGCATCAGTTGAAATTTGTGTTAATGTCGCAGCTAGTTTTTGGGCAGCTTCACCCATTTCAAGGCGATATTGCTTTTCCAACTCAATCATTTCCTTGTTTCGGGATAGTTGGTTATCAAGTATCATCTCATTTATTTCTTCATTCAGCTTTCTTTCCTCAACCGTAAGTTTCATTTCACGTTCTTTTCTTTCTAACTCTAGGTTGGTTTCAAATTCTTTCAGCTTCATTTCGAGTTTTTGAGAATGAACATCTTCCGCAGCTTTTAATGGTTGCCGAATTGCATCGCAAACCAATTTGATAGGTTCATAAACAATATCATCTACCTTATCAAACATTCCAAAAATCTTACCGATAGCTTTAATAGCTGACATAATTAAATCCTTCTTTCTAATTCTGTAATTTTATTGTTTAATTTCTTTTTGCTTTGTTCAAATGAAACTTTCATTCTTTTGAGATTATTATCCCATTCGTTATTAGCAGAAATTAAGGCTTTCAATATATTTTTTCTCTCTTCAAAAACGAGGGTATCAAATTCTGTATATTGCCATTCGGATATGAACTTAAGATACCATTCGGAGAATTGAGATACGAGTATTTTCTTTTCTGTAACATTCAGGTCTTTCTTTTCAATTATTTCAGATATTTTCGTCCAATGACGTTCTATCCACTTTAATTGATATAATTCCATTTTGACATTGAAAATTTCACTATTAATGTCTGAATATAGAGCATCATACAAATCAGGTGAATTGTTTGATAATGTGTCCTGAATCAGTTCTTCTCTACATTCTCTAGCAATTTGCAAAAATATATAATGTGGGAAATCACTATTCATAGTATCCTCCATTACATATCTTTAAGCATTTTTTCGGCTTCTTCGTGAAACTCGTCTAATTTTTTTATTGCAAAAGCTTCGATTAGTCTTTGACTTAATTCGAAACTTTTTGATATGTTATTTTCAAACTTTTTGAGCCAAAGAGTTTTCATTTCATCATCTATTGCAGGGTCATCTCTCATTTTTTGAGATACTTGCAACATTGTAATGGAATAGAACTCTTTTTGTTCTGCTTTATTCTTATCGATCAAATCTTGCAGAAATTGTATTTCGGGCTGATACTTCTTTATGAGTTTCATATAACTTTCTCTATAATTCAAAAGAGTTTGAAGTGATGGATTTTTCTGCTTTGGTGAACCGTCATGGAAGTCACTAAAACAATTGTCGTTTTTATTTGAATTTTTCATTTTTTTCGTCACCTTTCTTAGGCTTAACAAAACGAATATAGTAGCGAATTTGCCCGTTTTCACTACGCTTTTCTGGTTTGATTTCTATTGCTATCTCCCCATTATCACTAGTAATAAAACAATTACTATAATTATCAGCAATATCGTTAAGCAAGGCAGTACGATCCTTGAAAACACGTTTTTTTTTTCATTGCTGCTATCACTTGTGTTTGTGATTTCTGGTGGCATAATAGATGTGCTTGTTAATATTGAGGATTCGGAATTACCAACTGTCGGGGCAGAGATAGAACGCTTCATTCTTGTAATATTATTTTGCGAAGTCGTTATGATTGAGAAACCACATTCCTTCACCACACTAATATCACTAAGATTTGAGCAAAATGAAAAATCGTTTTGGTTGTTTGCACAAAGAGTTTTGATGAATAAACTATAATCGGTTGTTGCGTTGGATTCATAAAGCTCTTTTGTACCTATAATATTTTTATCTGGTAAATCAGTAATTTCTAATAATGTAGATGCTTCGAAGGATTCAAAGTCGGTTCTTATTTGTTCTTGATATGACCTCGTCCATATAGGGTTAATTAGTTTTACAAACGTTTTCCATAAGTAGTCATAAGATAACGAACAATATTCAGTTGTCCTATTTTTATCTATAACAACACCTATGAAAGCATACACTAATCTGCCTTTGTCATCATTGAATAGTTGCTCAAACTCTGTAATATCATCGATAGAATGACATTTGCTGCATATATCCTTTAAAAAGCCTACTACGCCGGCAATTCTATATTTAGAATTATCAATAATCATCCAACGTTCGCCTTGCAAACTGTCTATGGATTTAGTAGCTTCGAGTATGTTTTTTCGTGCCCAGTTAATATCACTATCAAGAAAAGATTTTGGAACAACCTTTATTTTAGGATCAAAGTCATTACTGAAAGTACGGGTATGTATCAGCGGTGCAACAAACATATTGTTAATCCTCTCTTTCAGCTTAGTGTCTCAGAAAATGAATTCATTCTTTCGGAATTAATATAAATATACGGAATTCGATCCAACTCTTTTAGGAGTTTATCATTATTACTTTCCATAATATTAAGAATAGTATTCATTCGATTTTTCTGATTCTCACCGTTCTGCTCAGCCATCTTTATAGCTGCGGCCAATTTGCTAATTTCATCTTTCTTCTTGAAAAATCGATTTTCTTCCCTAGCTTTTCGATTAATTAAGTTATTCACTGTATTCTTATTTTTTTGATTAGTGGATGCAATCTCATTAGCATATTTCTCTATTTTATCGCTAAGTGCAAACCAAATACCCATAAAGATGGGTAAATGAATGTTGATGGGCTTGAGTTTTCCACCACAGTCATTGTCCATAATATTATTTCCAACTGAAACAGGAATAATAGTTACGATTCGTTTAAGATCATCATCATCTTTTACGAAAAAAGCGCTAAATGCTTCTTCAATTATTTCGCAAAGCTCATCCTCATCGGTATCTTCTTTGCAAAGATCATACTTTGTAATAATTATTGCTGTTGGTGGAATTCTATTGTTTGTTTTTTTGTAATCACTAAAAAAAGTATTTATTACTGAACTACATTTATCTTTTACATTATCTATTTTTTCGTCAACATCATCACCCACCAGCAATGATCCGTCAACGCAAATGAAAAGGCAACTAGAATCATTGATAGATTTTTTTATGTCCTCATATTCTTCAAGGTTGCCCTCGTTCTTTCTATCAAGTGCACCTCCGGGATAATCCACCCAATCAAAAGACATTACAGTATTATATCCATACTGAAGATCAAAGGTATATTTGGAAATGTTGTCCGTACCGGCAGGGAAACGTTCTGCCCCAAGTGAACTGTCACATAATTTTGCGTATCTATCCCTAAGCTGCACATCAGTATCATCATCGGTAGTGATTGTATAACCTCTCATTCCCGATGCCATTTTGTAATATAGTCCTAAAAGGTAACAAGTTTTTCCTGCACCGGACATACCGAGAACAGTGATTTTTGTATCAGCCATAAATAAAGCCCTCCAATGTTGCGAAAAATAAGAAAATATTTATAGAATAAAAGGAATTATTAGCAAATCAGATTCAGAATTAGATATTATATACAAAAATAATTATACACCTTATATTGCAATTTGTCAATAGTTACACAAAGAATTAATATTATGTCAATATAGTCGACTATTTGTTGTTAGCTCCAAATTATTTCTGATGAAAACCGCATATTGATTATTTTAGGAAAGAAAACAGGCACACAATCTATAATCGTAGAGTGTGTGCCCGTTTATAATGTGATTTGGATTATTAAAGGTCGATAAATGCTCCGTCAGCCTTGCCGTTGATAACATAGTAAGCTCTCAGACCACCATTTTCAGCTTTGAGGTAAACATCAATGCTCTTAACGTGCTTGCGAGTGCCGTTATATTCCTTCCGTTTCCTTGACAAACGAAACGAATTTTTCTAAGGTCCAAATTCTATCCTGTTTTTCTTTGGGATAAGATGAAATATAAGGCTTTGGTACAACCAATATTACTTTTTCGGCGTACATTTCATCCATTTGAGCAGAAGAAATCCCTTGCTGGAGGGTGCATAAGTATTTGTTTTTTCCTCTTAATCGGTCAGCTTCGTTTATTACTTGCCGCCAGCGATCCTTACAAGTTGTTTTTGCAGCCAATGAAATTATTTTATCTGTAGGAAATTCCGGATTATGATAGTCAGCTTGGGACGGGAAAATAAAATCCGGTCTTTTATTTCCTTCAGTAACTGCTTGAGCAGTAAATCTTATGTCATTGCCTTCAAATAAAGCGGATAAATGATGTTCAAGGCTTTTTCCTGCACGACTTTTACGCCTGTTTAATACAGCGTTGGCGGTGGATATAAATTCTTCAACAGATGAAAAACCGTGTGTTATCATATCTCCGTATCGAGCATACTCCAATGCTCTGAAAAGTCTGTATTCCGTTTCCGTCCAATCAATGAGCTTTCTATCAGGATTTTTGACGATATATTCTTTATGGTTATAAACTGTGTTTTGTATATCCCTTGCTGCTTTCGACATTTCTTCCGATGAAGGAAAATCTATCGAAAGTCCTTTAATAAATTTATCGATCTCAGCATCTTCGTGAACTTCGGGAGAAATTGCTTTTGTATCGATCATTTTATTTGTATCGGCAGGACTTAATCCAAATGCTTCGAGGAATTGATTTATCTCATCTTCCGAATTAAGGACAAAACCATTATAGTTTTCGGGGTCGGATTGAGTAAACACAAACAATGCCCCTGTATATTCCGGTTGCAAGTAGGCAAATCCTTTTCCGAAATTCGTAATACGATATTCATTTCGTGTGCCTTGTCCATAATAGATAAATCTTGATTTAGTATTATAGCCATCGTGCCAAAGGATATTTACCCACTTGTCTTTATTTTCACCTTTTTGTCCCGGTTCATCAAATAAAATCGGGATAGCAGGCTTGGATATGTATATTCCTGCTTGATGACCGCCTGTTAATCCGGTATCGTTAGCTGAAAGAAATTTGCAAAAAGATTTTTCAGATGATAGAACAGATTGAATTGCGGTTGATGCAATATTTTCCATTAACTTACACCTCGCTCTCTCAGAGCTTTAGCGGAGTCAAGCTCATAAATTTTTTCTTTTATCAGCGACGCCACATCAGTAATTAAGGGCACTACGACCGAGTTACCAAATTGTCTGTATGCCTGTGTATCAGAAACAGGAATTATAAACGAATCCGGAAAGCCTTGAAGTCTGGCACATTCTCTCGGAGTTAATTTGCGTGGATTCCGGTTATCCTGCTCTATCAGTATTTCTGAACCGTCCTTGTAATATCTTGCACTTAATGTTCGTGAAACTCCGTGAGGGGGTGCTATACCATAACCAAAGCCATTTCCTGCTGCTTTATGCTTTGCGGCGTAATTTTGTAAATAAACCCATAATTTATCTGATAAGGTGT
This sequence comes from Lachnospiraceae bacterium, assembly GCA_051880415.1. Lineage (GTDB taxonomy): Bacteria > Bacillota > Clostridia > Lachnospirales > Lachnospiraceae > CAG-590. Next base: position 8,704 of record JBJENX010000108.1, read on the forward strand.
ATTTGCTTTCAACATTAGGTTCTAAAATATCTTTCATTATAGGTTTAGGTTCAACAGGATTTATATTGAACTCAAATGAATAGTCGTTTCCATATCTATTCATATCGAAACCAACAATAATAATACGTTCTCTGTGCTGCGGTACATAATTCTGACCATCAATTACACTATAAAAAACGCTGTAATTCAATTCTTTTAAGGATTCAAGAATGATCTTGAATGTTCGTCCTTTATCGTGGCTGCAAAGATTTTTGACATTTTCAAGCATAAATGCCTTTGGCCTTTTGACTTTGAGAATTCTGCAAACATCAAAGAATAATGTACCTTGCGTTTTATCTTCAAAACCTGTTGCTCTTCCAAGACTATTCTTTTTTGATACCCCGGCAATAGAGAATGGCTGACAAGGAAATCCTGCTACCAATATGTCGTGGTCGGGAATTGTTGAAGCATCAACTTTGGTTATGTCACCTTCCGGTTGTTCACCAAAGTTAGCAAAATATGTTTGCTGGCAGTATTTATTCCATTCGTTTGAATAGACACATTGACCGCCATTTTGCTCAAAGGCAATACGCATTCCGCCTATTCCTGCAAAAAGGTCAATAAAAGTAAAGTCGGCATTTTTCTTCAATAGCCTGTTTTGCTTATCTAACATTTGAGTTACTGCAAGAGATACGCAGTCTTGAATTGATTGTCCGGTAGAAGAAGTGTATGTTGATAGGGCATCATATATATAATCATCAACACGCAAATGTATTTGTTTTGACATAATATCACCTCGGCGGGAAAAATCATATACCATTCTTAATCCATTATAGCACATAGGATTTATAAAGTCAACAGATTTTTAGACTATAAAATATCTGTATAATAATAAAAAAGCTTCATAATGAATATGAGAAATTGTGGGAACTAGAAGGTAAATATCAGCTGACAGTCAGTTTCTAACTGAAAAAAACATTATGCAAATATAGTGCAAAAACGACAAGTATAATATTAAGCATTTGTATATTGCTACAAAATCTAAAATTATGGTTTTTTGTATCTATGAGTTATCTATGTTTCTGTTCTGATTTAAAGGGTTATAATTATTTGCTTTAAGGCGAAATGCCGTAAATAGGCACTTTTTCAGTAAATAAAGTCATTGATAAAACGGGAGCTTCCTGTTAAACATAAAAAACGGCATCAGGTTTTTGTTAATGGTGAATAAAAAGCAGTAATAAAATTCTACATTTGAGTGTTATATCGCAATGCAACTTACAAGTAACGCAAATGTGTTACTTGTAAGACATTTGTGTAAAAAGTGAGATATTTGCACTTGAAAATTGTTATGTTTTATTATATTGCGATGCAATAGACAAAAAATAAGTTGTTTGCTAATATGAAAATACAGACATACAGGACATATATGTTGTATGAGGAAGAAGGTGAAGAAATTGAATACGGATATCTGATGCGACCCATGAATTTCTGTTTGATTTGGGAATATAAAAAGAATTGTATAACATATATAAAAAATGGCCAAAAAATTTTGTCGTTTGCACAAGGTACATTGCCAATGTACCAAAAATGCCTGTTTTTGACCCATTTTGGGCATGAAAAAGTCAACAAATGCCTATATTCTGTAATTCTTGCCGGTGCATTGGCAATGTGTCGCATTTTTTTGAGAAATGTGTTACAATAAGATAAAGTAAGTCAGAAAAGACACTGTTGTATAAAAACGACAATAAATCACATTAAAATTCTAAAAAAATTACAAGGTCATAATGTGACCCCCTTTTGAGTGACGTTATAGCGGAAACAGTCAAAATCAAATGCCTTGAAAATGGCTATTTTACGTTGAAAAAGGGTTCATTGCGTGCACTCGACGTTTTTGAAATGATGTGTTATAATCTAATACAGAGATAAGCTTATCAAAGTTTGATACACTCATAAACAGGTTGCAGAGAAGATGGGTGTGTCGAAATCAACGGTTGATACATACATTAGCAGGGCTTTGGAAAGAATCAGAAAGATATTGGCAGATAAAGAAAATATGTAACTCTACATAAAGTTTTTGTGATAATCTACATTTTGGAGGGCGTTTGATTGTGCATTTGTACAATCTTTTTCTACGGGTGTCGTGCAAATGGAGGTGAAACGTACTTTATATTGTAGAGGGGTATAATTCTCTCTTTTAAAAAACATTGGACAATTGAATCACGCAGCATTATCAAGAAATACACGCTTTTGTTTATCATAAATTACAAATATAAATGACGTCATATTATATGAAAGGAAGTGATATAATTTGGATTCTTGAAATAAGAAATGATTACCGAAAGTAAATCTTATATACAAGTACAACCAATATCCGAAGCACCGATAACCCTCGCCAATTGTCGGTCAGTTCGGTGAAAGGTTATTTGAACAAATGAAGGTGATGTTTGT
>JBJENX010000109.1:0-2098 GCA_051880415.1 Lachnospiraceae bacterium
GGTGACGCACTCAAAATGCGTAAAGTGTGAGTTCGAATCTCACCCGGACTACTAAAAGGCTATGGTTTTCTCCGTTGCTATAGGGAAGGTAAAGCGGAGGCGAGAAAGAAAACTCGTTAAAACTCTCGTCATGAGGGTGTAGCTCAGTTGGTAGAGCAACGCAACATGATTAAAAATGAAATACTATACTTATAACTTTGAATGTCGTGGGTGTAGTAAAACTGGTTATTACTGCACACTTTTAATGTGCGATTCACGGTTCGAGTCCGTGCACCCGCATTAAGTTTAGTGTTCTACCAAAATTATAAATAAAATATGGAAGAATGTTATATTTGTAATTTTTGTAGAAAACTATGTAAGAATGATAATTCATTAAGAAATCATGAAAGACTATGTAAAGAAAATCCTGAAAGACAAGAATCATCTTGGGTGAAATTTAATCATGAAAGAGGTGCTTGGAATAAAGGATTAACTAAAGAAACTGATGAAAGATTATTAAAGGCTAGTAAAACTTTATCTGATGGATATAAATCTGGACGTTTAATAAATGCAAATTTAGGAAAACAACATACAGATGAAGAAAAGAAAAATTTATCAGAAAAAAGAAAACAGTTTTTAATGAAAAATCCAGATAAAGTTCCTTATTTACTTAATCATCATTCAAAAGGTGATAGTTATCCAGAAAAATACTTTAAAGAAGTATTTGATAATGAAAAGATTGAGTATAAACAAAACTATTATCAGTGTGGTTATTTCCTTGATTTTGCTTGGCCTGAAAAGAAAATCTATTTAGAAGTTGATGGTGAACAACATTATTTGGATAAACGAATAGTTGAACACGATAAAGTTAGAACTCAAAAACTTTTAGAAAATGGATGGACTTGTATAGAAAGAGTGAGATGGAGTGAATTTAAACATTTGTCAAAAGAAAAGAAATCTGAATACTTGAAATTAGTTTTTGAAAAACTTGAGTGATGGTCGCAGGTTCAAGTCCTGTCATCCTCACGAATTTTTATATCGCATAAGGTGGTAGCCCACTGAGAAGTAGGAACTCTCTTAAACCTACAAAGTTTTGGGTGGATTGAGCAATTGGTTGGTTCGGCGGCCTGTAAAGCCGCTCCCTGCGGGGCATGTAGGTTCGAGTCCTACTCCACCCATTATAAAATAATTCATTGCTTCACTGGACATATTGGCCTGCCAGGAACCTATCTTGTAAATAAATTATTTTATCTTTTATGGCCGAGTGGCGGAACGGTAGACGCTGGGGTCTTAAAAACACCTGGAGGTAATCTCCATGTGGGTTCGAGTCCCACCTTGGCCACTAAATTCCTAACTGACGTTAGGTCGCAGTCGACAGTTCGCGATAAGATGATCAAATGATTCTAAACTGTCAGTTTGCTCCGATAGCTCAATTTTGGATAGAATAAAATACACTGGTAGCCGAGTCTGTCTTCTTAGTGTTATCTTTAGCCCAGTTCCGTTAATAGGATAAACGAATGGACTTCTAATCCATGCCTGCCAGTTCGAATCTGACACTGGGTATATGAGCGGGACAACAGGCTACCACCTGCTGAAAAATTTAATCAATTTTTCTAACCGCATTTTTTATAAATATATTTGTAGTTTTGGTAGAAACTACTTTAAAATAAAGGTAAAAAGATTATGAATGAAAATATTAAAAATAAAATATCCAAAAGTCGTATTAAATTTTTAAAAGAAAATCCTGATAAGCATCCTTGGAAAAGAAGTACAAAGTTTAAATCAGAACCATGCGAACATTTAAAACAACTTTTAAAAGATAAAAGTTATACATTTGAAGAAGAATTTACTGATGCTAGATGGAATCATTGCTATAGTTTAGATATAGCATTTATTGATAAAAAATTAGCAATAGAAGTTAATGGAAATCAACACTATAAAAATGATGGAACTTTAACAGATTATTATCAAAATAGGCATGATTATTTAACTTCACAAGGTTGGAATGTTTTAGATTTTGACAATAATACACATATTTTAATATCTGCAGGTCAGGTATTGAAGAAGGCGCAGGTTGAAGGTTCGATTCCTTCTCGGAGTACTTTGTCTCCAAATCCAC
>JBJENX010000110.1:0-2083 GCA_051880415.1 Lachnospiraceae bacterium
GTAATGAGCGAGGACTACATAAGAAATCACTTTGCGGACATAAAGAGATATGCAAGTGTTATTGAAAATCGTTTAGATGACGAAGGATGTACTTTGGAAAGTGTGTTAAAGGATAATTCTCACATTTTAGAATTTGCTAAAAAGTACAATGTAAATTATGTGCTTATTGATGGGAAGTACGAAATTGATATTAATTTATAACGACAACTTCCAGTTTATGGAACTGAGTAATAGTGTTATAATTAAGAAAAATGAAAGAAAGTTGAGGCTTTTATATGATATTATGCATTGCAGAGGCTCCATGCAGAGTTTGAGGGACTGTATGGAGGAATTGTAAATAACCTCAGACTTTGCTTCAAAAAGAAATCATAATGAATAATTCTAAGGAGCAAAGAAATGATAAAGAGAATAGAGAATACATATATACATGACTTAAGAGAATTTTTGATTTTGTGGAGCACACAGAGTTTGTCTCAGCTGGGCAGTTCCATGACGTCGTTTGCTTTGACGCTCTGGCTCTATGAGGAAAGCGGGTCTGCCTTAAAGACAGCAACCCTCACAATATGTTCCTATGCACCCTATGTTATTATGAGTATTTTTGCTGGAGCACTTTCGGATAGGTTTGACAAGAAAAAGACCATGCTTGTTTGCGATTTGGTGGCAGCACTGAGTACGATGATAGTGCTTTCCTTGTATCTTACAAACAATCTTTTGATATGGCATCTTTATGCAGTTAACGCTTTTTCCGGTCTGATGAATACGGTGCAACAACCGGCGTCCGAGGTGGCGACAACCCTTCTGATTCCTAAGGAACAGTACCAGAGAGCAAGTGGACTTCAGTCTCTTTCCAGATCCCTTATTTCCATTTTGAATCCATTGTTTGCTACGGCATTATATGGACTGGCGGGCTTGGAACTGGTAATTGCTCTTGATTTAGGAAGCTTTGTCCTTGCTTTCATGGCACTTCTTTTCTTGATAAAGATTCCGGAGGTGTCTGAGGATAAAAAGGAGAGTATTTTAATACTGGCAAAAGATGGGATTGCGTATCTAAAGAATACGCCTATGATTCTCACTATGATTTTGTTTCTGTCAGGAATCAATCTGGTTGCTTCGGCATTTGATGCAGTTTTGCCGGGACTTATCATTCCAAGTCCAAAGGGTGGTACTGTTATACTTGGTGTCGTGACTTCTTTTGCGGGGATTGCCATGATTTGTGGGAGCGTATTGGTGTCAGTTCTTCCAAAACCGAAGAATCGTATAAAGGTCGTATATATTACTATGCTGATATCCATGGGTATTGAGAATTATATGATGGCATTTTGCCGGGAACCCTGGCTATGGTGTTTGGGTCAGGTGATTGGTTGGATTCTGGTTCCGGTAATGAGCGCGAACTATGATGTCATTTTTCGAAGTACTGTACCAATTGATCTTCAAGGAAGGGTATATGCATGCAGAAATACATTGCAGTTTTTTACCATTCCCATTGGTCTTTTCCTTGGAGGCTTGATGGTGGATAATATTTTTGAGCCTTTTATGGAAAGGTATCAGAGTTACGCAGGTCTATCCTTTTTGTTTGGATACGGAAAAGGCTCAGGCGCAGCCGTTGCCATGTTTGTATTAGGTCTGGCAGGAACACTTCATTGCCTTCTTTTTGGCAAAAAATTGAAAAGATTTCAATATAAAGAAAATTAGATTCGTTTTTTATTGGACCGAGATAACTGAATGATGAATTTAGTGGGTGGGTTCAAATGAATCCACCTTTTTTCAGTAATAGGGGGGGAATATATTTTGGAGAAGTATTTATATGAAACGGAATACATTGATTTTGGCAATCCGTTAGTAAAGGAAAAAGTAAAAGAATTACGGTATAAAGCCATTAATTCGATAGATTATATGAAACGAGCTTATCTATTTGTAAGAGACGAAATTCCTCATACATGGGATATACAGGAGACAATTGTATCAAAAAGAGCAAGTGATGTATTAAGGAATAAAACAGGTATCTGTTGGACCAAATCCTGTCTACTAGCGGCACTTCTTCGGGGAAATGGTATTCCTGCAGGTATCAGCTATCAGAAGCTGA
>JBJENX010000111.1:0-2080 GCA_051880415.1 Lachnospiraceae bacterium
AAGGAGATTTTCATAGCTGTCGTGGTGCGACTAAGAAAAAATCATTCTCCGTTAAGGAGTTGGTTACTATGGCAAAGCGAATTGTAAACAAAGCAGAGCGAAATGCAGAAAGGTATGACGCTAAAGAAATGGGCTATCAACTTTACGAAGATAGCTTGAATGGCAAGATATTTGACAGGCTTATGCCTATGATAGTATCTGAACAGAATATCATACTTGCATATCGAAATATCTGCAAAAACAAAGGGAGTAAAACCCCGGGAACAGATGGTAAAACGATTGTAGAAATACAGGAGTTGCCTATCGAAATGGTCATAAAAACCATCAGAAACAAGTTGAACTATTATCAACCAAAGAAAGTCAGACGAGTAGAAATCCCGAAAGATAATGGAAAGACAAGACCTCTTGGAATTCCGAGTATTTGGGACAGACTTATACAACAGTGTGTCTTACAGGTGTTGGAGCCAATCTGTGAAGCTAAGTTTCACGAAAGAAACAATGGTTTCAGACCGTACAGGTCTACACAGAACGCAATAGCACAGTGCTATAAAATGGCACAGTTACAAAATCTGCACTTTGTTGTAGATGTGGACATCACAGGCTTCTTTGATAACATTGACCACTCAAAACTTATCCGTCAGTTATGGGGATTGGGTATACAGGACAGAAAGCTGATTATGATAATCAAGCAAATGCTGAAAGCGGACATTCTGTTTAATGACATAGTTATTACACCAGAAACAGGAACACCGCAAGGTGGTATTCTTTCTCCGCTGTTAGCGAATGTCGTGCTTAATGAACTGGATTGGTGGGTAGCTAATCAATGGGAAATGTTCAAAATCAAAGAGGGAAGTACAGGTTATGAGTTTGCCAAGGTTGATAACGAGGGAAACATACTCACAATAGACAGAACGCAGAAATGGAACAAGCTGAGAGCAAAAACCGAGTTGAAAGAAATGTATATTGTAAGGTATGCAGATGATTTCAAAATATTTTGTAGGGATTATGTGTCAGCAACCAAGGTAATGTATGCTACAAAGTTGTGGTTGGAAGAAAATCTGCACTTGCAGACGAGCGATGAGAAATCGGGAATAACCAACCTAAGAAAGAATTACACAACTTTTCTTGGAATTAAATTCAAGGTAGTACCAAAGGGTAATAAGTGGATTGTACGCTCCCATATGGCAGATAAGAGTAAAGCAAAAGTTATCAGTAAACTTAGCTCTGTTTGGAAAGACATCAAAAATCCGAGCAAGCAGAGTGAGTTGGATAAGAATATCAGTCTTTACAATGCTATGGTAATGGGAATGCACAATTATTACTGCATGGCAACACTTGTATCGGCAGACTTTGCAGAAATAGCCTTTAAGGTCACAGGGAAAAGCAACGGAATGAACCATAACAGACGGTGCTTTCCCATAGAAAAGCAAGGTGAGATTACGAGCAAGTACATCTTGGAGAAATACGGAAAGTCAAAACAATTCCGATGGATAAACGGTCGTATGATTGTTCCTGTCGGATATGTAGCATACGAATACCCAAAGTATAAAAGGCGTGAGGTCAACAAATATGTGAGGAAATATTCAGACACTGAAAACTGTATTAGTTTTGAGGTAATGAAGTATATGATGGAAAATGCTCATCTCTATCCTACATTAGAGATGGCAGATAACGCTCTTTCAAGGTATATAGCACAAAAGGGAAAATGTGCGGTTACGCATAATGCCCTAACTGTTGCGGATATGGTGTGTGAACACATTAAGCCTTGTAAAGGAGAGCGTAACGATACCTACAGGAATTTAATCATTCTTTCAAAAGAGGTATCGGATTTGGTAGGAGCTGTAAACAGCGACAAAATAAGTAAGACACTCAAAAACCTACCGTTGACCAAAGAAATGCAAGATAAAATCAATAAGCTCCGAGAACACAGAGAGCTTGAAATTATACAATTCGAGGACTATATAGGCACTAAAAAGTAAATTTAGTCGGTGGAACGCCGTGTGATGGGAAACTATCACGCACGGTGTGGAGCGGGGGAAAAGCCCGAGGTGGTAACACCAGAGGCTTACCTATCGCTATT
>JBJENX010000112.1:0-2069 GCA_051880415.1 Lachnospiraceae bacterium
GGCATGCATCATAGGTATAAGTTACCACGTTACCGTTTGGATAACGGACTGCACTTCGGTTACCTAAAGCATCATATTCATATACGGTTGCCTGTCCATTACGGTCAATAACACGGGTTACACGGTCAAGTACATCATACTAATACTCGTAAATCCCTTTTTTATCTTCCCCTCATATTTTTCTTTTTTTCATAAATTTTAATTAGCCGATATCATATATCGTATCACGAAAATATCCATGGTAATTCTTCTAGTTGGCAATAAATCAGAGCACACCTTCAAGAATAGTACAATCACCATTATCATCAAATATATATTCTATTCCATTTCCTCCTAACAATATTACATTTTGCTCATTTCTAAATAAACAATAATTAGTTGTTGATATCGATACTTTTTTCAATAATTCTCCTTTTTCTTCTGAATACACCATTAAATTCATACGATCATCCCCTTGAACTCTAGGATTAAATACAAGACCGTATATTGTATTCTTTTTTTCACAATATAATAGATGCGTAAAATGTCCGTATTCTCGGCTATTTGAATCCCAAATCAGTTCTCCATTACTATCATAGTACTTTAAATTCCCAACAGCTTCGGAAACTATTACTCCTCTTGGGGTGCCAATAGCTGTCAAATATGCAAACGTAGATGCTTTTATTTTCCTATTATTATACTTTATTAAATTACTTTTTATCAGTATTATTTTTTCACCATATTCATTAAAAAATATATTTTCTCCAATTATATTATTATACTTTCCTGTTTTTATATCAAGAAAATAAATTCCATTTTCAGTTCCTACAATCAGAGTATTCTCACCATCAAACATTATATTCTGTATCTTTTTAAACATCTTGTATACATATTTTTCCTCCCCTAAGATCGTATCATAAATATAAAGACTGTTAGCTTGATAGTCATCATATTGTGCAGTTGCGATATATTTTCCACAATCGGAAATTGCTATTCTTTGACCACCAAAGTCACACATACACCAAATAGAATTATTTAATCTTAAGTCTTCACTGTTCCATATTTTTATTAAGGATTTCTCCAATTCATTTTTTAAATATGTTGTTCCAACAATATACTTTGAGTTATTAGATATTGTTAATTCATAATCTTTTCTTCCCATTTTTTACCCTTCTTTACCAAAACTCATCAAGATCTTCAAGAAACTTGATTATATCATCAAATGTAATATCTTTCACATTATCAAATTTTGCAAAAAAATCTTCCCATTTTTTATTATATGCTTTAGCTCCAGATCTATGTTTATGCTTCTCTATCCAAATTCCAAAATCAGAATCATTAATATCTATTCCTATTATTTTAAAAATATCCTTAAATTTTTGAGGAAATATATGATGTGCATCAAAATCTGGTCCTGGATCGCCAATACCATCGGGATCATTTATCATATTCTCTCCTAACTCGCATCTATTATGCACCAACACTTCCCTGTCAGATACATAATAGGTATGGCTGTCCTCAATCTCAAGATTGTATACCTTAACGGCTTCTTCAAGCTGCTCTATGGTTACATCTGATACAATCTCTACACTGCCATCCTGTGTATGAAGTACATCTCCCTGTTCCAGTTCTGATGCTACACACCAGCCTTTTCCTTCTACAAAAAATGGATGATTCTCAGTGGTGTTAATCTCTGTTCCATCTTCTGTGTATACATGTACAAGAACAGTAGTCTCTGTTACCGATACCGATAGAACCTTCTTTAGTTCCTTCTCTCCGGTTTCAGTATTTTCCGACCAGACATAATCTCCCACCTGTATGTCTTCGATTGGACGAAGTCCATACTCTGTAGATACAAGGGTGTCTCCCGTAAAGCACTGACTGGTCAGTCCAAACAGCATACAAATCACTTGTATAAATCATACTGCTATCTCTATCGTTCACAACTTTTCAATTAAAGATATTTTACAACAAACCAAATTGTCACTATTATTGTTGCTACCAGACAGAATAATCCTAAAACTAGCATATATAACCAAACTGTCGTTTCAAAATTATATTTTCCCCGTTTAATTATAACTACATTTTCA
>JBJENX010000113.1:0-2061 GCA_051880415.1 Lachnospiraceae bacterium
AACATGCTTAAATTCAATAATTGCTGTCATGGTTTCTATCTTTCCTCCATTTTTTATAATAATCTTATTCTACCTTTTTTTGAGCTAAAAAGATACATTTTCATGTAAAATTACCATGTTCATTCGCTTTTAGATAAAAATATACTTTACTTATCAAATGAAAACAATCTCAATTTAGCATTTTACGAATTTATTCCAAGAAATGACTATGACTCTTTTGAGTACAAAAAAAGCCCTCATCCCTTGCACTAGGGACGAAAGCTTTCCGCGGTACCACCCAAATTGTCTATCAAAATAGACCTCCTCATAAAGCACAATCATGCTTTACCGGCATGGTAACGTACCGGAGACGTCTCAACCTACTATAAGAATTGTTAGTTCGATGAGCTGCTAAAAGTGTTATTCAATAATTCAGGGTCTACTGGCTTCGCACTAACGCCAATTCACTGTAAGAATGGATTATCTACTCTTCTTTTTCATAGCTTTTTAATTTCTTTATATGTATTTAACAGTATTTTTTCTAAAAAAGCAAGTAATATTTGTACGTTATCAAATGAATCCGTTTTTAACGCAATTTTTTACTGTTAATATTCGGAAAATGCTTTAAAATGTTATTGATATGTAGAAAAATAAAGGAGTTATTTATGGGAAAACTTGAAAAACCCGTTATTATCGGAATTGCTGGTGGTTCAGGAAGTGGCAAAACTACCATTGCCCACGAGATTGCTGACAATATTAATGACACTGATCATGACCGTATTATGATCATGACGCAGGACTCATACTACAAAGACAACACCGGCGTATCAATGGATGACAGAATGAAGATCAACTACGATCACCCTGACGCTTTTGATATGCCTCTACTTGAAGCACAACTTAGTCAATTGATGCACAGAAAGCCAATTGAAATGCCAACTTATGATTTCACTGCTCACACAAGAAGCGATGAAACCATTCACGTTGAACCTGCCGACATCATTATTCTAGAAGGTATCTTAGTTTTATTTAACGAGGATATCCGTAACTTAATGGATATCAAGGTTTACGTTGATACTGATGACGACATTCGTTTTATCCGTCGTCTTGAACGTGACATGAAGGAACGTGGTCGTTCACTTGATTCAGTTATCAACCAATACTTAGGCACAGTTAAGCCAATGTACAACCAATTTATCGAACCAACTAAGCGTTACGCCGACATCATTGTTCCTGAAGGCGGCGAAAACGACGTAGCAATCGATATGTTAACTACAAAGATTCAATCAGTTTTGAGCTAATAGAAAAATCAGCACTCTATAAAAAGGTGCTGATTTTTTTGTCTAATTTTTATTGTTAATTATTTTTTCTCATCATCCAAAATTCTGTTGTACTTTTTAGCAAAGAATACCAAAAGCAAGACACTGGCAATGACATAGATCACTGCTGCAATGTAGTAAGCGTTGGCATAGCCATCTTGCGTAGTGAACAAATAGAATTCTGTAAACAAGCCATCAATTATTCCGACAACGGCATAAGCAATTTGTACAACCCCACTAAAGGCTGGACGCAAGTCTTTATCAACAATAACCATTTGAACTTCTTGTTGAATTGGCATCGTAGCATTAGCCAATCCAGTTCTAAGAAAGAGCAAGATGCCGACAATGACGAACAATACGCTGCCGCTACCTAAACGGCGACCATTAGCAAGCAACAGCATAACAGGTACACAGGTAAGTGTGCCGGCTGCAACTGATACGATGGCACCCAATTTCTTTTCCAAAAATGGAGCAAAGACATATCCGATTAGCATCGCTGCTTGAACAAAAGTATTGATGGTTGAAGTAACGTCACGTGGAATGTGCAAATAATTGTTTAAATAAATTGGTACGTAAACTGCAACTAAACGCGCACCTAATTGAATACCGGCAATATATGCAATCCACATAACCGTCTTCTTGCTAAGCAATTTTTTGTACATCGCAATTTTATTAGCTTTTGTTTGCTTATCTTCGCTATTATCAGAGCGATAATCCTTTGGCACATCATGAATAAATAATGCCAAAACAAAGGCTAACATAG
>JBJENX010000114.1:0-2052 GCA_051880415.1 Lachnospiraceae bacterium
GGTGATGATGAATGGTGCTTCTGACAAGGTTCATGTGCTTTGCAATCTCCGTATCTGTCATATCCAGAAAAAAAGACAGCAAAATAACATTCCGCTTCTTTTCCGGCAGATACTTCAATGCTTCACTGATCAGCTCGTCCTTTACCTCAATATCATAATCAAGGACACGAAATACCTCTGATTCTGCTATGTAATCATCCTCAGTATTCAACCGACTCAACTCCTCCTGCGTTAGTTCCGAGAAAGAAACTTCATGCTTCTGCCGATAGCTTCTTGCCCGTTCATAGTCAATCATTTCATTCTTTAACAGGGTTTTACAAAAGCTGTCAAACTGTTTCCTTATTCTTAACTGCTTTTCGGAAGAAGATTGCTCCATAAGAGTTCACCTCCTTCCGCACCCATTTGGAACAGAGTGAAATATCTCCCTTTCACTCCGTAGCACGAATGGAAATATGAACAGCGTCGAAAAATCGACAACTTTTTGAAAAAAATTTTATGTATATAAAAAACGCCCTTGCAGGTACATACCCACAGGACGTTTCCTATATCTGATATTAAATTTTTACCACACAATGCAAGTGCGCATAGTGCACTTTCAATGATATACTTTGCCGCATCTGCGAAGATGCGACCTATAAAATTACCTTTCCACGCAAAATGCCGGACAGGTTCCTAATAACATAAAAATATCCTCTAAACTGTTCAGAACACATAACTCTCCCAAACATATTCAAAGGATAAAACAACGTGAAAAAACCTTTGAATACTGCGTTTTTTTATATGCAATATCCAAAGTTCCTATATTCTGTTAGTGCATTATACCCCTTTACTAAAGTGAATTATTAGTGCATTTCCAAACCAAAACGTGCACTATACACTATACATGGAGGTGCATATATGGCTAAATCTAAGAAAATTGATAAAGACATGGGTTTTCGTCTTAAAAAGGCTAGACTGGATCAAAAGCTGACATACGATGAGTTATCAGAAATGTCCGGTGTTTCCTCAAGGTATATCAAGGAAATTGAAAATCATGGCAATATTCCAAGCCTTGAGAAATTGGGGCAACTGATTCGTGCATTACATATCTCCGCTGATCCTTTCTTTTATCCGGCAGCTCCAACCGACAATTTGGATTATCAAAGGCTGCTGGTCTATCTCTCACAATGTACAGAAGAACAGATAACAACGATTCTTGCCATTGTGGAAGCCTATCTTCGGACATATAACAAACCCACAAATTAGAATAGCAGAAAGATTTTGATTTTAACTTGATTGTTTCTGAATTATTCTGGAGAAAAACAGGGTGGAAGTTCCATGATCGGACGCTCCACCCTGCTTACTTATTTCATTATTGTATTCAATAACTCTTTTACCTTAACACTCTCTTTAACAATCCCCAGTCCAGCAAGTATCTGTACTGCATCTACGATACCCTGATAATAGGCTCTCTGTTGTTCCTGAAAGTGTGCATGGTCTACAATATCCATATAGTTTTCTAAAAAATTTCTCTGCTCTGTAGAAAGGTCAGATAAGAATTTTTCATATTCTCGGTTTTCTTTTTTCAGTTCCTTATCCGCCTTCTTTGCTTCCTCTGTCTGTATGGAATACTCCCGTTCGCCTGCATCGCTTCGAAGCTCCTCAAAAACATCAGATAATCTTTCAAATACTTCATTCATTTTGTGTCCACCTTTCTCTAAATAAGTATTGCATTTTACAGGCAGTATTATCAATCCTAAAATTTCTTACAACAATATTTTTTCGCACTTCATCTTTAGAAGTATATTATCAAGATTATTCCGTAAAATCAATCATATGGCACTTCATCTTTAGAAAGTTGGTGATGATATGAAAATTTACTGGAATAAAGAAAGCAATTCCAAAAATCTGATAGGTCAGAGAGTAAAGGAATTGCGAACTGAAAGGCAGCTATCGCAAAAAGCACTGGCAGAACAGCTCCAGCTTGCCGGATATGAATTTAGCGATTTGACCGTATTACGAATAGAACAAGGGACACGCTTTGTACCGGATTATGAAGTGGTTGCCCTTGCT
>JBJENX010000115.1:0-2047 GCA_051880415.1 Lachnospiraceae bacterium
AAGCGATTCGTCATGCTGAGCGCATTGTTCTCACTGGAACCAACCAAGTGGAGAACTATTAAAGGCCTCGATGGCTTAACCGACTACAATATTGCCAAGTTTTTCGCTGACAATTACTTAATCCATGATACTGATCTAGATTACACGATTTTGCAACCAACGGTAATGACCGACAAGTCTGGCACTGGCAAGATCACCGTTGATGAAGGAAAGTTTGGCTACAATCCGGCTGAAGATGTAGCTCGAACTTTGGCCGATATTTTGAAGTACAAAAACACCAACCACAAGATCATCAAGATGCGTGAAGGTGACACGCCAATTGACGATGCCTTGAGTCGAGTTTAATCAATAAAATCCTCTTTGAATACTATGTTAATTGACGGAACAATAAGTTCCGTTTTTTTCTTTTTTTAAAATTCATTAGTAGGTATAAACTAATAATATAAGTTTATCTTTATAACTTGAAAGTGAGGGTATTTTTATGAAAAAAGGTAAGAAATTAGTATTGTTGCTAACAACGATCTTGATGCTGTTAGGTGAAGTAGGAATTAGTTCTACCGTAAGTAATCCAACTACCTCAGTTATGGCAGCGACTCGTAAGCCTAAACGTTCTACTAAAAAATATAGTAAAGCTAAAATTTGGACAGGCGATTACAAGATCGTTGGTAATAAAAAAAGCAAAATCTTTCATGTAATTCATGGTCATAGTTATCGCATGAACCGTGAAAATGCTGTGTTTTTTAAGAGCAAGGCTGCAGCCCGTGCTGCTGGATATCGTGAATCCAAGAGATGAATTAATAAAAATAAATTAAATCACAACAAAATAAATAAAAAATTTTTAAAAGCGAGTATTAGTAAAATACTCGCTTTTTTCTTGCTATATAGGGATGAATTAAATAATAAGCGTTAGTTTATGGGCACTTCGCTGTTTTTGTCCAAGCAGGATAACTTTACCAACCCCTGAAAGAGGTTACAATGAAGATGTTAACCAAATAAACAGGAGGTTTGAAATATATGGATAAGAGAAAAGTAATTATTGTTGGTGCTTCACACGGTGGTCATGAATCTGCCATCGAATTATTAGACAAATACGATGACGTTGACGTAACTATTTATGAAGCCGGCGATTTTATTTCATTTATGTCATGTGGAATGCAACTTTATCTTGAAGGCAAAGTAACTGCTAAAGATGACGTACGCAACTTTGCACCCGAAGACGTTGAAGCTAAAGGCGGCCATGTCTACGCTAACCACGAAGTAACTGCTATTCATCCAGACGACAAGACTGTAACCGTTAAGGACGTCGTTAGCGGCAAAGAAAGCCATGTAGAATACGACAAATTGATCTTGTCTTCCGGCGTTACTCCTAAGACCTTGCCAGTACCAAACAGCGACCTAAAGAACATCTTCTTAATGCGTGGTCGCGACTGGGCAACCAAGTTGAATGCTGCCAAAGATGATCCAGCTATCAAGAATGTTGTAGTCATTGGTGCCGGTTATATTGGTATCGAAGCAAGTGAAGTCTTTGCTAAAGCCGGCAAGCATGTAACTTTAATGGATATGATCGATCGTCCTTTGGGCACTTACCTTAACCCCGAACTTACCAATATCTTGGAGCCTGTATTTAAGGATCACATGGACCTTAAGATGAACGCTAAAATTACTGGCTTTAAGGGTGAGGACAAAGTTTCTGGCGTTGAAACCGACCAAGGCGTAGTTCCTGCAGATTTGGTCATCGTTTCTGCCGGTGTAACTCCTAATACTGCTTGGTTAAAGGGTACCGTTGATCTTGATCAAAGAGGCTGGATTAAGACTGACCCATACCTTAGAACCAATGTTAAGGATGTTTATGCAATCGGGGATGCCATCTTGCCACTTTCAATTCCTGCAGGCAAACCAATGCCAATTGCCTTGGCAACCACTGCTCGTCGTGAAGCTCAATACTTGGTAGATCACTTATTTGAAGCTAAGCCAGACAAAGCCTTCAAGGGGGTCATCGGTGCTTCCGCATTAAGCGTATTTGACTATCACTTTGCTACAGCAGGTT
>JBJENX010000116.1:0-43037 GCA_051880415.1 Lachnospiraceae bacterium
TCATACCCTGAAACTTACCATTCTTTATTTTGCAATCCCCATTGGGATGAGCACTAATTGCCCAGCATTCCCCCGTATCATCTCCCGGAATGTTATAACCAAAAACAGTCTGTAATCTGTTTCCGCCCCAGATCATTTGTTTAAAAACAGGCTCTAAAAATATAATATCCATAATAATCTCCCTACGCATTTACCTGCTTCATCAAATCTTTCACAACTTCATTTAACATCTCATCTGCATCTTCAAGACTCTTTCCCTTTACCCCAATATAGAATTTAATCTTCGGTTCTGTTCCGGATGGTCTTGCACAGCACCAGCAGTCATCCTCCATATCAAAATAAAGTACATTAGACTTTGGAAGCATAATGGCGGTCTTTTCACCGGTGCTTACCTCCTTTGACACAGAAGCCTGATAATCCTTTACCTGTTTTACAGCAATACCTCCAATTACGGCAGGTGGATTCTCTCTAAGATTATCCATCATTAACTGAATCTGCTCGGCGCCGGATATACCCTTTAAGGTAATGGTCTGTAAATCCTCACGGAAATAACCATATTGTTCATATATATCCAACATACCATCCCAAAGAGTCTTTCCTACTGATTTATAATATGCGGCAACCTCACATAACATCATAACGGCAACACAGGCATCCTTATCTCTTGCATAGGTTCCTGCCAGACAGCCATAGCTTTCTTCCAGACCAAACACATAAGAATAACTGTTATTTTCTTCAAACAACTTAATCTGTTCTCCAATAAATTTGAATCCGGTCAATACTTCAATTAACTTCACATCATATGCCCTACACAGTACATCTGCCATATTGGTAGTAACAATAGTCTTTACTAGGGCTGCATTATCCGGCAAATATCCCATTTTCTTTTTCTCCCGCAAAATATATTCTGCAATTAACATACCGGACATATTTCCCGTAAAGCTTACATATTCTCCTGTCTTACTATCCTTTGCATATACACCGAGACGGTCTGCATCAGGGTCAGTAGCAAGTACAATGTCTGCATCTACCTTCTTTGCAAGCTCCAATGCCATAGCAAATGCCTTTGGATCCTCCGGGTTCGGATAAGAAACTGTAGGGAAATTACCATCAGGTTTTTCCTGTTCCTCAACCACATAAACTTGCTTAAAGCCCAGTTCCTTCAGCACTCTTCTTACAGGAAGATTACCTGTTCCATGAAGAGGTGTATATACAATCTTAATATCATCAGCCATTTTTTTAATTAAATCAGGATGAATACTTTGTTTTTTTAATTCCTCCATATAACGGTCATCCAAAGATGCATCAATCACGTGATATAGTCCAAGATTAACAGCTTCCTGTTCTTCCATTGTAGATACCTGGGAAAAACTCGTAACCTTTGCCACATGTGCCAGAATATTCTTATCATGAGGCGGTGTAATCTGGGCACCATCCTCCCAGTATACCTTATACCCGTTATATTCTGCCGGATTATGGCTTGCAGTAATTACAACACCTGCAATACAATGTAATTCCCTGACCGCAAAAGACAACTCCGGTGTTGGACGAAGACTTTCAAAAATATAAGTTTTTATTCCGTTGGAATTCAAACATAATGCCGTTTCCTTAGCAAACTCAGGAGACATTCTTCTGGAATCATATGCAATGGCAACACCCTTTTCCTGCCCCCTTTTTTCAATAATATAATTGGCAAGTCCCTGGGTTGCTTTTCTTACCGTATATATATTCATACGATTTGTTCCTGCACCAATCACTCCCCGAAGACCTCCTGTACCAAATTCCAGTTCCCGGTAAAAACGGTCTTCTATTTCACTTTCATTTCCTGAAATTGCCTGAAGTTCTTTTTTTGTTTCATCATCAAAATAATCATTTTCCAACCATTCCTGATATACTTCTTTATAACTCATACACAGCCCTCCTAATATTCCTCTAAACATCTTCTAAAAATGGTGCCAACGGAAGCTCTGCACCATTATATACATTGACTTTACCGTAATTAAAATATCCATAACGGACATATGCCGGATGTTCTATGTCATCCTTCCATACATATATATGCTCTCCGCAAATTGCAGCGTCCGCCCTAACCCATTCCTTTCCATTATCTGAGATTTCAAATCCAATAGGAGCACCTTCCACCTCTGCATCTCTAATATCCAGCAACTGATTGTCCTTTATTTGAATCTTTCCATAAGTATTGGTAAAGGAAAGGCAGACACGGTTCTTTTCTTTTGTTGCATATTGGAAAAACATTGCATTACCGGATATGGGAAGTCTGTAGATTTTATCCAATACCTGTAAAGCAATCCTCGTTCCCGGTGTCATTTTATCCGTTGGATGAATATTATCAAATTCTCCCAAATCCAATAATACAACAAGGCCTGTATACGGAACTAATTTATGTGTATATTCCTGTGCATGACGGATTTTTGGCCATGTGTAATTCTCTTTCTGATTTTTAGCGATAAACATGGGAAGCTGTACAATAATAAATGGTAACTCTAAATCATCCCAGTCTTTTCTAAACTGCAATATTAACCCGGCCAAAAGTTTATCATAAGCATTTGTTTTTTCTGCATCCTCTTCCCCCTGATAATATAAGATGCCTCGGATTGTATAAGGGGCTACTCTGCAAATCATGGTTTCATATAGCCCACATGGACGATATAAGGATTTTCTTCCCATTGGGGGAGGCCATGGATAATCTCCCGCTTTTTCATTTATTTCCTCCATCCTAATATCCGGCTTTTGTTTTTTTAATTCGTCAACCCTTTGGTTATAAGCATCCAGTGATGCATTATAATCAGCTAATTGTTTTTCGTATTCTTCCTCTGACTGATTACAAATCACCTTTTCATATGCATCCAGATAGGATCTTCCTTCCGGCAATTGCTTTAAGTTTTTCTCACTCATCCAACAGGATATGGATGTTCCACCCTGATAACAGTCCACAATACCAATAGGAATTTTCAATGTTTCATAAGTCTTTTTTGCAAAAAAATACGCAACTGCAGACATGTCACGAAAATCACCATTCCTGCACATATGCCAGCTTTGCGTTTTTTCCTTTTGTATCACACTCTCATCAATGTATGGTGTTTTGATTACATTGTAATAACGAACCTCTTCATAGTCTGCTTCCGACAATTCTTTCTCACCAAAATCAGCATTTTGAATTTCCAATTCCATATTTGATTGTCCGCCTGCAAACCAGACTTCACCATACATTACATTGGATATTTCAATGGTTTCTTCCTTTCCCTTTACTGTCATTACATAAGGACCACCCCATGAATGAGAAGGAAGAGACGCTTTCCATGTACCCTCTTCTACAATAGTGGTTACTTCAATATTATCTATTAAAATCTGAATTTTTTCTTTTGACTCACCGGTTCCAAATACACAGACTTCTTTGTCACGTTGAAGAACCATGTTATCAGAAAAAATAGCAGCTACATTCATTTTAAGCTCCTTTCTGTTATATTCAAAGTCCTGTTGCCCATCATCACCGGGTTATTTCTAACCTTTTGTTGATTGATTTGGCATATAAGGAGAGCGGATAACAGGACCATTGAATCACAACAGTATATTCAAACAAAATATTTGAAAAAATTATTTTATAGAATCCAAATATTGCAAATTCTTTTTAATCATTTCACAGCGCTGCTGTACACACTCCACAGAACGTAACGGATCCGATGGTGTGTTAAATACATAATCCACCAGCTTATCAATTGTCGTTGTTGCCACGTGTACACGAGTATCAGAAGAAGCATAGTAGATAAATACTTCATTTTTTTCATTTACAATAGCACCATTGGTAAATACAACATTACTAACATCTCCTACCCGTTCTTTTCCTAATGGTGCAATTAAGAAACCGGAAGGCTCTGCAATAACCTTTGAAGGATCATTTAAATCTGTAGCAAATGCATATATGACATAACGAAGTCCCGCTGCTGTATTTCTAACACCGTGGGCAATATGGATAAATCCCTTATCCGTTTTAATTGGCACAGCTCCGGCACCATTTTTTGCCTCTGTTATGGTATGATATTTTCTTTTACTTGTAATGATTTCTTCATCAATAACCGGATTTAAAATATCATCGCATAATCCAAATCCAATTCCTCCACCGGAACCGGTATCAATAAAATCATCCATTGGACGGGTATAAAATGCATATTTCCCATTAACAAATTCCGGATGCAATACTACATTTCTCTGCTGTGGAGAGCGCAAGGTTTTTAAATTTGGAAGTCTCTCCCAATTTTTCATATCCTTTGTCCTGACAATTCCGGCTGCAGCTACGGCAGCTGATAAATCAGGATTCTTTTCATCCTTACTTTCTGAACAAAATACTCCATAGATATAGCCATCTTCATGTTTGGTGAGACGCATATCATATACATTGGTTTCTTCCTTACAGGTATCTTCTAACAAAATCGGATAATCCATAAAACGGAAGCCATCAATTCCATTATCACTGACTGCTACACCAAAAAAGGATTTTCTGTCATTTCCTTCAATTCTTGCCACCAGATAATATTTTCCATCTAAATATATGGCACCGGCATTTAATACGGCATTAATTCCAAGACGCTCCATAAAATATGGATTTGTTTCCGGATTTAAGTCATATTTCCATGTAAGAGGAATATGATCCCTTGTTAAAACCGGATTTTCATACCGGTCATAAATTCCATTATAAAAATCTGACTTTTTATTCTTTTTATTTATCACTTCTTCATAACGAGCCATCTGTTTTTCATACTGTTCTTTAAACATTTGCATTCCTCCTTACAAGTTCAAAACACATCCGTCCTGCATGATAAGGACATTTCCAAGGTTCCACAATGGGTCTTTGGCTGGATGGATTACCATCTCCATCTACATCCCAGAACCACTCTGAGCCAACTCTTTTATCAATTAAATGATTCTTTATGTACTCCCATAAAGCTTTTACCGTTTTCAGGTAATGAATATTTTCCGGATGCTTCTGGTATCCATTATAAAATCCTACCATAGCTTCTGCCTGCACCCACCATGCACGGCTTTCATCCAATACTCCATTACAACATTCTGTTGGAATGGAGCATCCGTCAAAGGCAACTTTATATACCTGAGCCGTTAATGTTTCCGTAATCGGTGTAAGTTTTTCCGTATATGAGGTATCACTTAAGATTTCCAGTCCCCGGTCAATTAACCATGCAGTTTCAATATCATGACCATAAGAATACAAATCAATAAGGGAATGATAATTCTCATCGAAAAATACTTCCTGTCTGCCAAGCTTTGGATTATACATTTTATCTGCAAAAACATCTAAAATATAACGAATACTATTACCAACCTCCGGACTGTTACTTACCCGGTAAAGCTCTGTATAAGCTTCAAACACATGCAATAATGTATTCATCGTTCTGGTAGCTTCTACGCCGTTTTCCGATAATTTTTCATTGGATTCCGGTTGAAAATCCCTTGTAAATGCTTCCAGATAGCCATTATCATCTCTACACTTTGTTTCGATTAGATGATACAATTGGAAAGCAAGGTCTTTTGCCTCTTCGTTCTTCGTTGCATCATAGTAGGAAGATAATGCATATATGGCAAATGCCTGATTATAGGTATGTTTTGTACTGTCTAACACATCTCCACGATATCTTAATGACCAAAATACACCCTCTTTTTCTTTATCCAAACAGAATTCCTTCAAAAACCGGTATGCATGGTCAGCATATTTTAAATATTCGTCATTTTTAAAAGTTAAATATGCATTGGAAAAAAACCATAATATACGACTGTTTAAAATACATCCCTTTGGTGCTTCTTTATCTAACCGAAGGGAAAAATCCAACATTCCATAATATCCGCCATAATCTTCATCGATTAAATTTTCCCAAAATGGAATGACATGATCTAAAAATTCCTTTTGAACCTCATCAATTACCACAATAACACCCTACTTTCCAACATTTCATATTACTATGTAACAGCATCTAACCATTTCGTAATCAAAATGTGTTACCGGATACCTATCTCTGTATCCTGTTCGCTTAAAACGCTATGTTCTTTAATATAATCTACAATCTCATCCAAATAAGTAAATGCAAGAGCAACATAACTGTCTGCCGCACCATAATATATTGCAATTCTTCCTGTATCTGCGTCCTGAAGGGTTGCACAAGGGAAACATACATTAGGAACAAATCCTCTCTCTTCATACCACTCTTCCGGTGTCAGAATGTAGTTTTCACAACGGTATTTTACGATAGATGGATTGTCAATATCCAAAATTGCTCCACCGATACTATAAACAAAACCATTACAGGTGCTGCTTACACCATGATAAAATAACAGCCAGCCTTCTGATGTCTCAATTGGTGCCGCACCGCCTCCGATTTTAACGGACTCCCACCATTCAGAGCCTTTTCCCATTACATGTCTGTGCTTACCCCAGTAAACCATATCCGGACTCTCACTTAAGAAAATATCTCCAAATGGCGTGTGACCACTGTCACTTGGTCTTGATAACAGCATAAAATTATCATGTATCTTTCTAGGGAATAAAACTGCATTCCGGTTAAATGGAATAAAGGGATTTTCCACTCTCACAAAGGTCTTAAAATCTGTTGTCTTTGCCATTCCAATTGCGGCACCGTAAAAATCCGTACACCACATGATATAATAGGTATCCTCTACCTTCACAAGTCTTGGATCATATGCATACTTTGGCATAAAATCATTTCCCTTTTCATCTACAAAATGAATTTTTTCTTCGTCAAAGTTCCAATGAATACCATCCTTGCTGTATCCAAGATAGATATATGGGATTCCATTAACCTGTTCTCCCCGAAATACACCAATAAATTCTCCATTATAAGGAACAACTGCGGAATTAAAAATTCTGGCAACATTCTTTAGTGGATTTCTGTCTATAATGGGATTTTCTGTATATCTCCAAATTGGTGCATCACCCATTTTTTCCGGTTTATCCTGCCATGGAATATTAGGAAGGGCACTTCCATTTATAAAATTCACTTTACTCATAACTTACTCCTATTCTTTTACCGAACCTTGTGTCATACCTGCGTATATCTGACGCTGTAACGCTAAGAAAATGATCAGTGTTGGTAACAATGTAATAATGATACCTGCACAAATAATCTCCCATTGTGAACCATAAGGACCCGTAAACTTATATAATGCTGTAGAAATCATTGCCAAATCTGCACTTGGCATATACAAATATGGTGTATAAAATTCATTATAGAAACCAACACCTTTAATTATTACAACTGTAACAATTGCCGGTTTTAACAAAGGTAATATAATTTTTCTGTAAACCATGAAATAAGATGCTCCATCCATAATTGCCGACTCATCCAGAGAATATGAAATATTCTCTAAAAATTGCAGGAATATATATATCGAAATGATATCTGTACCTGCAAACAAAAGAATGGTTGACCATCTGGTATTAAATAATCCCATGTTACTGATAATTTGGAACACACTCATCTGCATGGTAATACTGGGAATTAAAGATGCAATCAAAAACAAATTGTTAATGATACCTCTGCCCGGAAACTTAAAGCGATTCACAACATAAGCAGTCATAGTACCGGTTAATACGGTAGCAATAATGGAAACTGCCAAGATAATGATCGTATTCTTAAAACCTAATGCCATCTTACCATCTACAAATGCCTGAACATAATTATCAAAATTCCATACCTTTGGCAAATCGAACACGCCAGATGTTAAAAACTCTTCATGTCCCTTAAAGGAACCCAAAAATACTACTACCAAAGGAAGCAGAATTAATGCAGCTGTAAAGATTAAAATTGCATATTTGATTACAGCAATTATGGCACGTTTTACTTTTACGTCTGTACTTACAGGTGTTTTTTTAATTTTTACTTCTTCTATCTGTTCATTATTTTTTGCCATAATCATCCTTCTTTCCTTCAATAAAATATTTCTGAATAAAAGTAACAATCATAATGAAGATCAATAATACAACACCCATTGCTGATGCAAGACCAATCTTCTTACTCTTAAATGCTGTATCCAATGTCTTAATAACAAAGGTAGAAGAACCATTGTTACCACCTGTCATAATATATGGAATCTCAAATACACTGATTGCACCCTTTACTGCCAAAATCAAATTCAGACTTACAATCATTTTGATATTGGGAAGAATGATATACAGGAACTGCTGCCATATATTTGCTCCATCTAAACTGGCTGCCTCTAATATATCCTCATTTACAGATTGAATTGCTCCATTGAACATAACCATGTTCTGTCCCATATATCTCCACAAGGAAACAAAAACCAAAGAGAAATTAACAATGGCTGCATTTCCTAACCACAAAGGAAGATTCTCAGGATTCATACCTAATGCTGTAAGAATCGTATCTAATGTTCCGCCACCTTTATAAAAATATAAGAATACCATACCTACAGCTACACCATTTATTAAACTTGGGAAGAAAATTATACCTTTAAAGAAATTTGCACCCTTTAATTTCCGGTTTAGAATTGTTGCAAAGAACAATGCTAAAATAATCTGGATAATCGAACCAACAAAGTAATAAATACTATTCTTTAAAACCTTTAAATACTCCGGCCTTGTAAATATTTCCTTATAGTTGTCAAAACCAACCCATACTTTATTAGGGCTTACACCATCCCACTTCATAAAACTATACTTCACCATGTCAAAAAACGGAAGATATGTAAATGTAACCAGCAAAAACATTGGTACAATCAAAAAACAAATTACTGTAATCCATTTTTGTGTAGTTCTTCTGGAAAGAAATTCTTTCAGACGGGAAGTTTTTTTCTCTTTTGTTTCCGTTACTTTTTTCTTCTCTTCCTTTTCCACAACATCTCCTCCTTTCATCCAAAAGCTGTTTAAAGAAAAGGGCTTCAGATTTATAACTCTATATAAACCCCAAGCCCTTCTCAGAAAACAAATCTATTATCTTAATTACCCCAGGTTTCGTTTACGCTTTCAAGTGCTGCATTCCACTTCTCGTTCCATTGATTCATTACTTCATCAAAGGATTTAAAACCATTCTGAGACTGTCCTAAAGCTGTATCAATAATATCTGCCTGATACTGAGAACCTGACCAAAGAGCTAACTCTGATTCATTGTGAACTGCATCCCACTTACCATCATTTTCTGTTGTTGCTGCATTCGTAACAATAAACTCAACACCTTCAAAATCAGCTAAGTTTTCAGGTAGTGCAGAACCCTTAACAATTGAAATCTCACCCTGAGTCTCGGCAAATCCTGACTCATTTAACATAAACTCAACCCAAGCCTTAGCAGTTGGCTTATTATCAGAAGATGTAGGAATACCATAAGAGTAGTCCGCATCTGCACCTGTATAGATTGTACCATCATCTGCTGCAACAGGGAATGGCATATAACCAATATCATCCGGATGATCTCCTGCCTCTTTAAACTGGCTTACTGCCCATGAGCCCATTACCATACAACCGATTTCACCATTGTTAATCATTGTTTTACTTGCTTCCCAATCAGATGTTACAGGATCATCTTCACATAAACCGTTTTCAACAATCTGATACATAAGATTATATACCTTGTATGCAGGCTTTCCTTCTGAAAATGGACTTTCTTCACTACACATTACATTATTTATATAATCTCCATCACCGGAAACAGCTCCTACATAAGCTTCCCACTGAGACAAAGCCCATGTATCATGATAATTTGTGTAATATGGTATTGCATCTGTATTCTCTTTTACTTTCTTTAATGCTTCAATAAACTCTTCTGCACTTGCAGGAATACTTTCTACTCCGGCTTCTTCAAAAACCTTCTTGTTGTATGCAATACCGGACGCATTTGCACCGGAAGGCAAACCATATACAACACCGTCGTAAGATCTGCTTGATAAGAATCTTTCATCATACTGCTCTGACAATTCTTCGATTGTTCCAAATGGTTCAAAGTATGTAGCATAATCACTTGCCTTTACTGAAGTAGGTACCATACATACATCACCGTAATCTCCTGCATTCAAACGAATTGCAATATCGTCTTCGTAATTTTCCATGGCCTCAAACTTTACAGTTGTTCCAGGATATTTTTCTTCAAACCGCTTTGCATATTCTGCAAAATCTGTATCAACCAAATCTGTTCTTTGTGTTAACACCGTAATCTCTCCTGTAATATCTCCTTCCAGATTCGATGTATCTGCTACCGCTGTTGAATCGCCTGTAGATGTTTTTTCATCTCCTCCCTTCTGTCCACATGCAGTCATTGACATTACCATGGCTGCAATCATTGCTGTACTGAGAACTCTCTTTGTTATTCTTCTCATAACTTATACCCCTTTCACTTTTAATTTATAGCTACCAGTTTTTAGCTTAAATTTACTTTACTATATTTAGCTAAATTAATCATTAAATTATCTTGCTTTTTATATAACTATCTTGTTTTTTTCTATTTTTCATGGTATAATATACAAAAAATATCCCACGTTTTGTATAGAATCAGTACATTTCAATAATATCTCCAAGGCACTTTATTGATTATTTACTTAAATATATATCACACTTTAAGTAAATATTATCGTGCAAACAATTAAACTACCAAAAGGAGTTGATTACTATATGGATTTTAAAGAACAATTATATGTGGCATCTTCAAATTCCCGCTACAAGGAACGCATATTAGAAAGCATGATTATACCAAATCCATGCAATTCTTATGCCTTCTGTCTCCATGCCCTTACAAAAACCCATGGGCACTATCCCTACGAGCTTGCTTTCACAAGTATCCCGGCCTATGCATTTATATACACCATAAGCGGAAATGCCAATCTGTATGTTAATCAACAAATTTATGAACTGGAGCAGGATAGTATTGCCTGGTTTGACTGTTCCAACGGTTTTCACACAGAAATCACAAAAACCAATATAGACTGGGAATTTATGTTATTATTTGCCTCCGGGGATACCATGCCAAACTATCATAACATTTTTTGTATAAATCATGGCCTAACAATTTCTACCAGACACTCCCCTAATATTCCCACAGTTTTACACCAACTCTATTCTAATATAATTTCCATACAGGAAAGCGAATTTCATGGAGCAATCATATATTCAAAACTCATATGTGACCTATGTACCTATCTTACATTAGACCGTACCATTCATAATCAATACGGAGAGGTACCGAAACAAATTGTTCAGGTTATTAGTTACATCAGAAACCATTATGCGGAGAAAATTACATTGGATTCTCTCTCTGTTCATTTTGCCACAAGCAAATTCACTTTATCAAGGGAGTTTAGCAATTACATGAATCAGTCATTAATTGATTTCTTAATTGACTATAGAATCAGCGAAAGCCAAAAGCTATTAATATATACAGATTATACCATTTCCGATATTGCTGATGCCACAGGTTTTTCTACCGTAACAAACTATATCCAGCAATTTAAAAAAAGAACAGACCTGACTCCCAATGCATATCGCAAGCAGAATCAGATCTATTCTTCCAAACAGGCTCTGGCTGATGAATATTTTCAATCATAACCCCTTAATTTCTTATTTTTACGGAATCACGGCTGATTAATTTTCCATAAACAACTGTGGTTCCACGACGGTAATTTTTATTTTTTACCCTCTGTTCAATAATGTGAATACAATGCCGAATCATTTCATCTGTGTTTACTCTGTATGTGGTTAGCGGCACTCCCTCTGATGATTGGTCCATAAAATCATCATATCCTACAACTGACACATCTTCCGGAACGGAATAACCTGCTTTTTCCAATGCGGAAATTAATCGGTATGCAACCGGATCACAGTTACATACAAAAGCATCCGGCATATCCTCAGGCAAAACCAAATCAATATATCTTCCATCACTGTCACGATCTTCTATGGTCAGACTCTTATCAAACATCAGGTCTTTTGCAATCAAATATTTCATATAACCCATATATCGGTCTAAAATACTTCTTGTACTTCTATAACTGCCTACAAATCCAATCCGCTTGTGTCCGGTTTTAACAAGATGTCTTGTAAGAAGAAATCCACCGTTCATATCATCACTTATGACACAATCCACATCAAATTCCTCATTTTCAAAATCAAAGAAAACCAGTCCCAGTCCTGTTTGTGCCAAACGTTCCAAAAATACTCCTGCCATTTCCCCAATAACCACTACCTGATTAACAGAATTCATTCTTAATATATTAGGCAATACAGCATTTTCCTCATCTTCTCTTCTTACGATTTCCAAAATCCCAATATATCCTTTTACAGACAAATCCATAATCATTTTCTGATATATTTTAAAATAGAAAGAATCATCACTTACAAACCGCTCAGAAATCAGGATTCCAATATTGATATCACCATTTTCCACTTTTACTTTATCTTTTTTCATGGAATATCCTAATTCCTCAGCCTTTTCAACAATCTTCTCTCTTAAGACTTCACTAACCCCTTCTTTTCCAGCCAAGGCTTTAGAAACGGTAACAATACTTACCTCCATCGCCTCCGCAACATCCTTCATGGTCACCTGCTTTCTTACCATCTTTCATCACATTCCTTTCTGTTCCTCATAATCTGTCATAGAGATATCATCCATTACTTCCTCGTCTTCCGGTTCATCCAAATATTCACGATATAAAAAGCGAAATATAACTGCCATTGCATATCCCAATAATCCAAAACCAAACAATACCATAAATGCACGCACAACACCGGATATACATATTCCAACAATAACAACTCCAATGATTAATGCAAGAAGAATGGTAACTGGTAAATATTTAACCGACATCAATAATGCATTTTTTACATTTGCATATATTTTATTTTCAAATATTGCCTGTTGCACATATACATACAAAAGAGTCATTATATAAATCGTAACCGGTACAACAGAAAATATTATCATAAGACTTGCTTTTTTCAAAATCCAAAAATGCATATCAAAAAATAATATCGCGCCAAGCACTCCCATTATAACATGAATGATAGTCGCCTGCTTAAAATTTCTTTTAAATGCTTTCCAATACCCGGATATAATATATCCTTCTTTATTGGTTGTCATCTTAATCGCAACGGTCATAAGTGCTGTAACGGAAGCACCTATAGTAATAACAGGAATACTGCTTATCACAAATATTAAGTTCAATAAAAAGATATCTCCAATTCTTCCCATGGTTCGAAAAAACGGATTATCCAGAGAAAATGCATCCTTCATGATATACCTCCCATTGTAAAATAATATCAGATAATTGTAAAACAAAAATCAAGATTAACGGATGAAATAAAATAACACTCCATTTAATTATCTTAAAATCATAAATTATTTTTTATCATAAAATCCAGTATCCGCTTTGCATCCTTTTCATGGGTTATAGCAGAAGGATGCATAGATGCCATCCCATCTGTCTTTACATCATGATACGGTAATTCCAATGCATATACATTTTCCATTCCTTCAGTCTTTACCTTTTCCACAACCTGCTCCACATACGGAAAAACCCCCTCACACAAGGTTCCCAATATACATATGATAACTGCATTTTGATGATATGACCTTACAAGCTTCAGAAAATCCTCATAAGCTTTACAAAAGCCTGTTTTGATATCCTCATGATGTAGATGTCCGGAATCATTGGTACCCAGATTAATAAATACATATTTGGGTTCAAATTCCTCCGGATCTATTTTCTTTTCTTTATTAAGAAACCAATTTACATAGGGATAAAGCTTTGGAACATTATTATCCGGATTCCCTGTGTATTCTACAAACATACCATATCCCGAGGCAGAAATCCATCTGGCATTCCAATTCATTTCTTTTGCAATAAAAGCAGCATAGCTGCACTCTCCATCCTCTTCTCTTATGGTATATTCACTTTCCGGTTCTCCATGTACTCCATATCCGCAAGTAATAGAATCACCGATAAATTCTACCTTCGTCCGTAAATCCTGTTTTTTTCCCGAAGGAGAAATTTCTCCTTCATCAATTCTAATCCCTTTCAGACCAACATAAGACATGGCAGCCTCCGTAATCTTTACAATACGGATTTCATGTATATCCTCATCCTTTAACCAGCATATATCATACCATGCATCCTTTTGATCTACAACCACCTCACATGCAGGATTCCCATCCACATATACTCTTAATCCCGGCTGGTTTATCTCATCATTATCTCCGGTAACCAGATGCATATACAACGAACTACCCTGCATCCGAAAAGAAACACTACTGTTAGTATACCCAAGATAACAAATGCCGTCTTTTTTCAAAATCCTTCCTTCCCACTGAAGCAAAGCATCCGTTTCATCGTTCATTTTATATTCCATTTTATTATTGCCCGGCATAGTATTTTCTCCTCTTCAAATTAAAGCAATTGTTCCAGTTCATCAGGTGTTAAAGTCTTACCATTTTGTTCTGTTTCAAAACTATCTTCCAATATTAGTTGCAGTTGATTTTTATCAATATGATATTCCTTCATTAAATTATCCAATTTATCATAAAAGCTCCTATCCCAATCTCCTACAATATCACATTTCAAACAAATAATCGGTGGCTTTTTTTCTTTCCATTTATCAAAATAAGAAAAAGCCTTTTCGCATATATACAGATAAAACTCACTAAGAAATGACCTTTCTTTAAAGATAGAAATATATTCCTCTTCATCCAGTATCGAATCATCACTGATTTTCCATACAGATTTTAAAAGCACGGAAGAACCCCTTCCTTCAGGAACCACAACCGGAAGGAATCGTATTTGATACTTATCTTCCAGCAAAGCCTGATACATATTCTGACAAATCCATTCATCTCTTTTAAATTGTTTTTCCAGATTCTCATCAAACAAAACAAATTCATTATCTCCTATAAACTTCCGGGGCCAAGCATATTTTTTTGCATAGCCTGCATAATCAATTGACATAACAAGCGGTATAA
Source organism: Lachnospiraceae bacterium (assembly GCA_051880415.1). Taxonomy (GTDB): domain Bacteria; phylum Bacillota; class Clostridia; order Lachnospirales; family Lachnospiraceae; genus CAG-590. The sequence goes on from JBJENX010000116.1 coordinate 15,000, forward strand.
AATCATCTTTTATGTAATAGACCCCCGCTTCCATATAAGAAAAACAACCGGGATAATTTAATTCACATTTGTGCTGCAAAACCTTCATCATCATGTGAACTCTGTCAAATACGGATGGTTCCCGCTTCAGTAACAAGATAAAATCACCATCTTGAATACCGGCAACAAGTTCTCCTTCCGCCAGAGAATATTCCATGTGTCTCGCTGTTATCTTTATAATCTCATGTCTGACTTTATATCCAAACTGTCTGCATAGTCCATCCAGATCTTTATAGCCGATATAAACCATACAATACATATCCTTCGAACGAGACAATAATTTCATGCCATGCCTTTCAAAGCAGGAATAGGTCATTAAACCTGTAATCATATCCCGTTCCACCGATTTATCCATGAAATGGGTAATATCTTCTTTGGCGATCACATACTGTTCGTTACCATTTTTTCCTTTCACCCTTACTGCCATCCGGCAATACCATTTTCCGGTAGACGAATCATAATTTTCCACACTATATCTTTTTTCATGGTTGTTCATATATTGAATCGGACAATCATCACAAGGCCTCGTCAATCCATACTGTTCATAACAGAGGCAGTTTTTTATTTTTTCCTTTCCACTCAACACCAACCGATAATTTTCAACTACATAATAAGAGAAAGCATTACCCATTAATTTTTTATAGTAGTAATTCTCATCCAGCAATTCTTCCAATTGTTTTTTCAATTCCAAATATTGAACATCTGATATTTCATATTCCTGTGGAATTCTGTTTTTTCTCTCCTGTCTCCTATTGTCAATTTTTTTCTCCATTGGGTACATTTCATTATAAAATGCATATCCATCTTTTCCATGCTCTTTTACATCATACAATGCTGCATCTGCAGCTTGAAAAATATCATCTTTTTCATTAGCGTCCATAGGAAAAAGTGCAATTCCAATACTTGTGGTAATATGAGCATCCCGTTCCAATTCTAATTCCCGAACCAGTTTATTAAGCTTTTTTGCATAATTTTCAACTTCTTCTCTGTTAGAAACATCTTTTTTTATTACAGCAAACTCATCGCCACCAATTCTTCCAACAACAGAATGTTTATCAAAAACATATTTTACCTGATTGGCATATTCCTCCAGTACATAATCACCAAACAAATGACCATAATTATCATTAATTCCCTTAAAGTTGTCTATATCCATTATGTATATTGCATGAAATTTTGGATTTTTTTCTAATCGTCCGTTAACAATCACTCTGTTTAATTCATCATAAAATGCACCTTTATTTAACAGTCCCGTAAGAGAATCTGTGCAGGAACGCATTCTTAAATCTTCCCTGTCCCTATATTCCTGCTCAACATTATAAGTTTTTCCAATTATTTTAATTATATTACCATCCATATCCCGGACAGTATTACCTTCTACCCTTTGCCATGAATAAGTATTATCATCCCTTAAGGTTCTAAAATCATAACGAAAACTTTCCTCACCGCGATCCATGCTGTCACAATACTCTTCAAAAACCATCATATCATCAGGATGAATAATCCCCCATCCCTTTATAGTATTTCTATAATCCGGAATATCAAGATTTTCATTTTCGTATTTTCCCGGTAACTTCTTTTCATGATGAACCAAATGCGTATTTCTGTCATACTCCCAAATCGCACAATCAATACTGGTAAAAAGCATTTCATACCTCTTTTCCAAAAAAGCCACCTGTCTGTGTAATTCTTTATTTTCCTCAATTAGTTTTTGTTTTTCCATATTAAACCCCTACAAATCACTCATTTATAACTAAATTATAATCCTAATTTGTATAAACTTCAAGTATTTTTACTTAAATTTACTTAAATCCATTAAAAAAAGAAGCTATAGCACAATGACTGGCTTATTGTCACTGAGCCTTAGCCTCTTTTAATCCCAACACTTTACGAATCTCCCGTATTACTTCTTTCATATCTAGTTACCATTGTTTCAAACTTCTCATTTACAAGACAGCTCTGCCCAGGCAGGATAAAAACCTGCATTTAAAGCAACTCTTTGGGATGCAATGTGGGACATTGCAGTTCCGTAAAACGGTAATTTACCCATGTCAAGAATTTCATTTTTTAAAAGTGATACCAGCATAGAACCAATCCCTAATCCTTCTGCCGACCCCATAACATTAATTCCAATCTGCCACATTAACGCACTATCACTGGTTGCTCCGGCCATTCCAAGAATATGCCCGTCTTTTATGGCTGCTATTCCAATTTCATCTTTGGGAAGCTCCTCAAAAATAAATGCCTCATCAAAGCGTTCATCACCACGGAACTGTTCAATTTCATCCCCAACATATTTTTTAATTGTATAACCCTCTGTATTCACTACAGATTTTTCGGTTGCTATATAAAATGGGTGTGCCTGTCCTATACTGCAGCCAAATTCTTTCATTTTATCATCTAATTCCCGCAAATTATCAAAGTCCATAAACCATGCACCACTGCTGTCTTTATAATGTTCTTTTGCCCAGTTAATAATATCACTCCTGCCGGAAGCCAGAATTTTTCCCTGAACAGCGGCAACTTTAAGAAAGCACTCTCCTTCTTCAAAAATACGTCTTCCTTCCCGGGGAACGTACTTAGTAAATACATTGTCCTTCCCCGTCACCAATTCCTTGGAACAACAAAAATCTATTGCCAATTGTTTTGCTAATATTTCATTCATTCTTATCTTCCCCTTAAATTGAATTTCCATATCATTTGTTTACATAATATTGTATCTCATTATTTTTCTATATCCTTTTGATTTTTCTTACTCATATATTTCTTTAAACGATATAAAAATATGAGATAAATCCTGATGTCTTAATGCCTCATAAACACGGGCCTGCAATCCGGATGCTGCTTTTATTAAATAATCCACTTCATTTTTTTCAGTCATCCCTGTTTTACTGCTAACATATTCTACAGACTCCCCAATCAACTTCTGTATATACTCCGGGGAATTATCCTCAAGCATATGAAATATGGCATTTCTTTCTGAGGCAGACACATTTAATTTGTGAATATCCTGCCTTATCATCCCTAAACCGATTGCATTATTTAATACGGGTTCACAAAGATTGAATAAAGATTCTGCATAATCCGGAATATATCTCTGATAGAGAGAACTGATATTACCACAGTCAAAACAATTAAGGAAATCATTTTCTATCTGTAAACGGTGAATATATTCCTCAATATAACTGATACCCTTTAATTTTTCTGAAATGGGATATAGAGGCCAGTAATCAATACTACAGGGAATCTGATGTGCTTCATAGTAGATTTCGTAATTGTCAAAAAACATACTAAGATTTTTTACTGTTGAAATATAATATACATTATGAACACCGGGAAGACTCTGACACAATAGTTTCCATTCAACTTTTACAGCCTTTTTCTTCTCCTTAAGAATATTTTGCCCTTTACGAATCACATTTGGAAAATCCCCCTGAAGCAGTTCGTCTTTTGTTACTCCATTTTCAATTGCAACCTCCATGGTATATAACAAAGACTCCAAAATATCCTGTACTTTTTCCAATGGCACCGACGTACTATCCACGCCATTATGCTTATAAACCTGTAACTTAAGAAGCTCCCAAAGCCGGCTCATAATAATTTTCTGCTCATCATCAGAAAAGAGAAAAGAATATGTCAGGCTATTGTTATTATCATCCATTCTCAAAACAAATCACCTGCCTCATAGACATTTCTGTCATCATAGCCATTTCGGGCATACCTGCATAATGCTTCTAATGATGTATTCACAAGATATTCCGCCGAACCTTGTGCCCTTCCGTTAAATACAACAACCATAAACTCAATTAATTCATCATCCGTATAGTAATCCAGTGCCTCACTTTTGTAGTAATAAAATGCCTCCTGTAATTCCACTAATGTTGTTTCATAATTATCCTGCCGGATAAAGGGAGAATCACAAAATGCATAAATAAGCTTCGGTAATATTCCACCACCAAATTCTACACGTCCTGTATTTTTTAACGCCTCCAGCCTGCACTGTACAAGTTCCTCAATATCCTTCTCACTTAATATCAGACCAAACTTTTCCGTAAAATCATTACAGTTTCTAATCTCATTTTTTGCATCCTCAACCATCAATTGGTTTTGATTTGAAAATACATCTAACATATGATCCATACCACTGCATTCCCCTCTCGCATTATGTTGTATATTATCAATACAACGATAATCCAAATAATACAAGACTGGATTTTTTCCTCAAAATGTGGTATTATACATATCGTAAAAGAGCGAAAAAACGGAATATTTTTCTTTTATTCTTCAAACACATGTCTGAAATAATCCTGTTGTAACACACTTCTACTGTATGTGATTTTATTTTTTACTGTAGTTTTTATATTTTCAATATACTCATCGGATACTTCATCACCTTCTTTTACAGGAGTAAAGGATCCCTTAGAAGCAATATATGTTCCTTTGTCTGTTTTCCAATCATATCCCAATGTAAACACCAAAGGTTCAGCATCTGAAAACACATCCCGTCCCGGCAATAGTCTGGAATCGTAATCCGTTCCAAATAAATTACATAAAGTTGGAAGGATATCCATACTGGACACAGGAGTATCTACCACAATCGGCTCCTCCTCTTCCAGGCATCCACTCCATATGATTAAACGGTTATGGTCTCTTACAAAACCATTTTCAACCGGTTGTCCATATAACTCAGCCAGGGTAGTATTTTCAGCAAGTCCATAAGGAAAATGATCCGGACTAATGACTATTACCGTATCATCGGCCATATCCCGTTGTTCAAGTTCTTCCACAAGATATGCCATGGCATCCTCAAATTCTAATTGACAGGCAATATATGCTTTTACAGCTTCAGAATATTCCAAATCTTCTACCTGCTCCTGATGTTTTCTTGACATCGCATTCTTACCAAAACTATATAAGCTGTGTCCACTAACTGACATATAGTAAATATTAAAAGGCTCCTTATTGATATAGGTTGGAAGGGTTCCTTCAATCATTTCCAGGTCACTTTCCGGCCACTGGGAAGTGATTATATCTTCCAAACCATTTCCCACACCCTCATATCCATCAGAATATCCCAGATTAATATGGGTTTTATCCCTATCGTAATAGGTATAATCGTTATTATGATAAGCCTTTCCATAATATCCTTCTTCCGATAACCGGGAAGCAATGGTTGTCCAGTTGAGATGGGTTGCCGTTTTCTTTACGGAATCTCCTCCTGCTGTTGGTAACATACCAAATATATTACTATATTCTCCTCCTGTAGTTCCTGCTCCGGAAGGTTGATAAAAATCAGTAAACTGTATTCCCTTATTGGCTAATCTATACAGGGTGGGTGTTAATTCTTTATCTATCACCTCAGCAGAAAACGCCTCTGCCGTAATAAATATTAAATTCTTTCCTTCAAAAAGACCTGTATATTCATTCTTTGAAGATGCTTCCAGTGATGCAACATACTCATCAATTGCTGCGTACTGTCCTCCGTCTTTCTCTGCCAACGCAGAAAAATCAATATCCAGTTCATTTTTTCCTACCGGAATTACAGGTTGCTCCTCATCACTATTCTCTACCGTCACATCTTCCGTAGATACTTCCTGTTCATTTACATCGTCCTTCTTCATTTCGCTTTCCGTGGTACTTCCCATATCAAAAGCTACATCCTGGGATTTACTAAAAATGGAATTCTTAACATCCAACCGTAATCCTGTTATTACACCAAAATGGGAAACAGCAGAATCATAATTATATTCCCCAGAATACATATTACGGTCTGTTTCACTCATATATATACCACCAATGCCCATGAAGTAACTCATAATCATAAATGCAAGAATAATTCCTTTTGTTTTCATATTGGTCGGTTTTGCCAATGCTAATTTTTTTGCTATAATCAAATATACAATGAAGGGAAGGAAAAACAAAAATACATGAAACAAGCCATCCGGTGTAAATAACATTCCAATAATATCCCCGGAAAAATCCCCCATTGCATCCAAAGCACCGGCAAGCATGGTACTTAAATTGTAAAACAACTGAAATTCACAATGTAGAAAATAAATCACGCAAAACAACAAAGAGGCAATAAAAAGACATACAGCCTGTATCACCCGGTTCAGCTTCTCTTTCTTTGTAAGAGTTGTTAACACATGAATCAGTAAACCATATCCCAAACTAAACAATGCCATATAGATTCCATAATGACTTAACAAATTATCCCCTGTGGAGCATGCCATAACGACTTCCATAACTAAAAATGCCAGGGAAAAATAGAGAACTCCAAACAATCCGAATTTTGACTCTTTCTCAGATTTTAGAATCCCCTCCTCATTACTCAAGGTTTCCTTTTGAGGCTCTATGTCCTCTTTATCAACCTCCTGTGTAACAGATTTTTGCAACTCAACAGGATTACCATCCTTTTGAGGAATATCTTCTGACAAATCTATACCTTGTCGCTCATCACCTTCTAATTGAATGTTTATCTTATTTTGCTCCAATAATTTTTTTTCTGCTTTTTTCTGTTGTTTTTTCTTCTGTCGTTTATTCATCATTTATCTCCATATCAATTTATGATTCAATCATTCCAAATAAGAAAAGTATAACATAAACAATTATAATTGTCTTGTTTCCAGCTTAATATTTACAGTTTTTTACTGTTATTTGCCTTTTTTCCTTAGTCTTTCATTGCTTTTTTGTATTTGAAATGCTATATTAAATCGTACATGTTTTTAGAAAGGAAGTAAAGATTATGAAGATGAAAAAACTATTAGCAATGACAATGCTTGTGGTAATGTCAATGACAACACTTACTGCATGCGGAAGCAAAAAAACAGCACGGGTAATTGATATCGACCTTACCGATGAAGAATATGCCTTCGGGGTTGATAAAACACAACCGGAGCTTTTAGAAGAATTAAATACATTTATTGCAGAAATTAAAAGCGACGGAACCTTTGATGAAATCTGTAATCACTATTTTGGTGACGGTACACCAGTAGCTGTTAAATCTGCTGCTTATGACGAAAGCAAGGATCAGCTTGTTGTTGCAACAAATGCCGCTTTTGAGCCATTTGAATATACAAAGGGTGATGATTACTACGGAATCGACATGGAAATTGCCCAAGCACTAGCTACTAAGCTTGGAAAAGAGCTTGTTATCCAGAACATGGATTTTGATGCTGTATGTTTGTCCGTAGGCCAGCAAAAATGCGATATTGCAATGGCAGGTCTTACCATTAAACCTGACCGCGAAGAGTATGTAACCTTCTCCGACTCTTATTACAGTGCATCACAGAAACTGATTGTTACATCAGACAATACAGAATTTGATTCCTGCAAGAGTGCAGAGGATGTAACTGCTATTTTAAACGGAAAAGACGATAGTGTAACAGTTGGCGTCCAGACGGGAACAACAGGACAGTTCTTCTGTGAAGGTGACAAAGACTGGGGATTTGACGGTTTCAAAATGAAAACCACCGGCTATAAGAATGGTTCTCTTGCAGTACAGGATTTGTTGAATGGTAATATCGACTATGTAATTATCGACTCCGCTCCTGCCGCAAGTATTACAACTGCCATTAACGAAATGCAGTAATTGACATATTTTTATTTGCACAACTCATTCTTCATAAAAATGAGTTGTGTAAATGTCGAATAACTTATGTGAAACGAAAGGATATTTCATGGGAAATATAGGAAATAAAATTGATAAATTCATAGAAATATTCATATATAGTGGCGGATATATCAAGGTTCTTACAGGTTTAAAGAATACATTAACCATTGCAATTTTAGGCTTAATCATCGGTATTGTGATTGGTACCTTAATTGCAACCGTACGTGTAATTCCCAAATACAAACGTCTTCCAAGGATTTTAGATGCAATTTGCCGGTTCTATGTTGCAATGTTTCGTGGAACCCCTATGGTTGTCCAATTACTGGTATTTTACTATGTATTACTGCCAATCATCGGTGTACACATGACCGGTGTACAGGTTTCTGTCTGGGTATTTGGACTTAACAGTGGCGCTTATATATCAGAAATGATGCGAAGCGGTATTCTGTCTGTTGACCCCGGACAAATGGAAGGTGGCCGTGCCATGGGATTAAGTTTCTCTACAACCATGAGAATGATTGTAATCCCCCAGGCAGTAAAAAATATTCTCCCCACATTGGGAAATGAATTTATTTCTTTGATAAAAGAAACATCTGTTGTCAGCTTTGTAGGTGCAACAGACTTATACGTGGCATTTAACTACATTGGAACTAACAGCTACGAATTCATGATTCCATATCTGGTTATGGCTCTTATTTATATCGTACTTGTATTAATTATCAGTCTTGGAATCAAATTAATGGAAAGGAGCCTGAGAAAAAGTGATAGACGTCATTAATCTGGAAAAACATTTTGGTGATAACGAAGTCTTAAAAGGCATCAATATCACAATTGAAAAAGGGGATATCATGGTGGTTATCGGCCCTTCAGGTTCCGGAAAAAGTACATTTTTACGTTGCTTAAATTGTATGGAGGATCCAACAGGAGGACAAATTATCTTTAATGGTGTTGATATTGCAGATCCAAAGGTTGATATCAACATTCACCGTCGTCACATGGGAATGGTCTTTCAGCATTTTAACCTGTACAATAATAAAACCGTTATCCAGAATATCATGCTGGCGCCGGTACATGTACAGTGTCAGGATTTAAAGAAGATAAAAAGACATAATCGTCTTTTACCAATAACCAATCTGTTCAAAAAAAAGAAACAGGAAAAACAACCTGTTACTACTACCAAAGCCGAAATAATTGCAGACGCGCGGAAAAAGGCTGAGGAACTGCTTGAACGAATCGGTCTCTCTGATAAAGCAGATGTGTACCCTTCTACTTTATCCGGCGGGCAAAAACAGAGAGTTGCCATTGTTCGTGCACTGGCAATGAATCCTGATGTTATTTTGTTTGATGAACCTACATCAGCATTAGACCCGGAAATGGTTGGAGAAGTACTTGACCTTATGAAAGCCCTTGCAAAGGAAGGTATGACAATGATTATCGTTACCCATGAAATGGGATTTGCCAAAGAAGTTGCTAACAGGGTGGTTTTCATTGATGATGGTCAGATTTTGGAAACCGGAACACCGGAAGAATTTTTTGGAAATCCAAAAAATCCAAGACTTCAGGATTTCCTTTCGAAGGTATTATAATCAATTTTTCATAAAAGTTAATTGGTACATTAACAGCAAAAACCGGATAGGAATGGTGACATTAGTCTCCCATTCCTATCCGGCTTTTCTATTTATACTATTTCAATATTTCTATTCTATCATTCACTGCTTCTGTCCCTATAGATAAAACTAGTTTTCTTCTACAATATCTTTATTATATTCATTATTTTTATATGATTCGTTCTTTACAGCTAGTATCGTTAATTCCCCAGGAAAGGCGTTCCAGTTCCAAAAACCGCATATCGCAATAGGCATTTGCCAAGCTTTCTATATCAAAATCAAAATCCTTTAATTTTCCCTTTTTGTATTTAAGCCTTACAATAATTTCTTTTCTATCAGAATCCTTTAATAATTCCATCATTTCATCAAAGTCTCCAGTGTCATACATTAAAGGTTTTTTAACATATAACTATTCATGAAATATTTTTTACTACCATCCACATCACCATATGCTTCAATCCCAAAAGTACCCGCATTTTGGTCTTCTTCCCACATAGAATAGGTATCAAGAATAAACGGCATGGATACTTCTTTATATTCCGGTTTTGTAAATATAGACATCACTACTTTTCCTCCATTCTATTCCTGATGGATAGATTTTTTACCCAAACAGTCTAACACAATCTTAATGATTTTTTTATTACAAATCAATGGTTTTCGTAGCAATTTTTTCACAAAACCGTACGTCATGTTCTACAAATAACATAGTGGGCTGATATGTTAACAACAGTTTCTCAATCTGCATTCTGGAAAACACATCAATATAATTTAAAGGCTCATCCCAAATATATAGATGTGCCGGTGTTAACAGACTTGCAGCAATCAAAACCTTCTTTTTCTGTCCTTCCGAAAAGCTTTCCATATTTTTTTCAAACTGTGTCCGTTCAAAATCCAGTTGTCTTAATACTGCGCAGAATAAACTTTTGTCCAGTCCTCTTTCCTTACAAAAGGCTGTTATATCGCCTTTTAATCCTGTTACATCCTGTCCTATATAGGAAATCACAAGACCTGCTGCAATTTCGCATACACCATCTTCCAAAATATCTAAACCATGGTAACCGGAATCCGTTTTTTGTAAAATCATTTGAATGAGAGTGGATTTTCCACTGCCATTTTTTCCACATAAAGCAACTCTGTCTCCCTGATTCATCTCGAAGGTCAATCCGCTAAATACCGGATATGGCGATTCTTTATATTGCAAAGAATAATCCCTAATATTTACGAGCCGGTTTTTATGATAGGATAAAGGAGTTATTTTTAAATCAACCGGTACTTCCAAGTCCTGCAGCAGACCTTCCTTTTCCTCTATTTCCCGGCTGATTCGTTTTTCCATCTGACTAACCCTGCTTTGCATCTTTTTTGTTTTGGCACCGATATAGGACCGTGTGCTGATGCACCGGTCATGTTCCTTTACGGGGTCAAATCCGATTTTCGTATGCTCATTTTTTTCCGCCCATGCAGAGGTCCTTGTTGCAGCCTGCTTTAGTTTACGGATTTCCTTCTGATGTTTTTCATTCTCTGCCAAAGCAAATTGGTCTTTTCGTTTTTTATTCTCCCACCAACAGGAAAAATTACCGTTTTGTACTTCAATACTCTTTCTGTTTAATACCAGACAATGATCAATACAGGCATCCAACAAATCTCTGTCATGGGATATAAGAATAAATCCCTTCTTAGAAGCCAAATATTTTTTTACGATTTCTCTTGCTTCCTGATCCAGATGATTGGTTGGTTCATCAATTAATAAAAAATCATTATTTCCGGAAAAAAGAATGGCTAACAGCACCTTTGTACGTTCTCCAAAGCTTAATGTCTTAAAAGGCCTGTAAAGAATATCTGCATTTTCATTAAGGCCCGACAATTCGTATATTACCTTCCAGACCTCACATCCTGCTTTCAGGTCTTCCATAAACTCAGCCGCGGTTAACTCCATTTGCTCTTTCGTAATCTGATAGGGAAAATAATCGAAAACCGTTGTGGTATCTATGGAACCCTTATATGTATAATTTCCCATTAACAGTTGTAAAAATGTGGTTTTTCCTTTTCCGTTTCGACCGATTAAGCCCAGTTTCCAGTTAGTATCAATTGAAAAAGAAACATTTTCAAAAATATTATCAAAACTTCCATCATAATAAAATGTAAGATTATTTACCCTAATTTGTGCCATATACATCCCTCCTGTATAAATCAAAACAAAACAAAAAAAGAACCATCTGTTGCCAAATAGTTCCACTTCTTACAATAACCTCATTTATCAGAAGGATGATTTTATAACCATCAATCGCTATTAAACTCTGCAAGTCTTATATCCGGTTTGATTTACTTATACAATCCTTACATCTATGTATCAATAAAAAGAGGTTATGAGAACATAATCCACTTTTGGCAACATGATAAAACAGTACCATTCCTGTACCGTCAAAATATTCATGAAATCAAAAGTAAATTATCTCCTCATCTTTTCACCTCTCTCCTTAAGATATCCACATAATATCATGCTTTTTTCCCTGTGTCAACGGACTTAACGATAAATCATTCAATTATAAAAAAAGCCGGATAAGTTATAGTCATCTCAGCCTGTCACCTTACCCGGTCAATTATTTCTTTATTCATTTTTAAATACCATAGGGGTAAACCGCAGTCCATTTACAAGCTGTTCTTCATCCGTTGCTTGAAATCCTAGGCACTCATATATCTTGACCCCATATGGGGACGAGTGCACAGTAAATTCCTGCTTTTCATAGTCCTTTCTCATGGCTTCAAACAACGCTCTTCCAACACCTTTTTGCTGGTGTTGGGCTTTTACAAAAAATCCACCGATATGCTGTGGTTCTCTCATACAAAGTGTACCGATAAGTTCTTTGCCTTCAAAAGCACCATAATATTTTAGTTTACGGTTACGTTCCTCATCGTCAAGACTTCCACGGAAAAAATCAATCCCCTCTTTGGAATATTCCGGAGCTTCAAACTGAAGAAACACCTCCCAAATCAGGTCGGTGGCAATTTTTATTTCATCGGCATTCAGGCGGCGAACATAATATGGTTCCGGCTGCCTTGTCATAGCATAAAGTGCCATACTAAGCACCATTCCGTTTTTCACAGCATTATTTTCCATAATGCCTTCAAACTGAAATCCTGCCTTTTCCAGTACACGACGGGAACCTGTATTATATTCAAAGGGCTCCGCATAGATTCTGAGTATGTCCGTTTCTTCAAATATTTTTTCACATAATAGGCTGACTGCCCGAGTCATAACTCCTTTTCCCCAATACTGCTCACTTAGATAATATCCAAGTTCAGCTGTACGAGAGTGTATGTTTTCCTGCCGAAAAGCCCCGATGCTCCCCACTGCAATTCCGTCAATATCAATTGCATATGCAAAAGTACTATCCGGATCCGCTTCAAGCATTGCAAGAATATAGCTTAATGCATCCTTTTCCGTATAAGGGAAGGGTAATCCATCCCGCAGATTATTCATTATATTTTTGTTAGATAACACCTCTGCTAAAGACTTTGCATCTTCTATCTTCCATTTTCGTATTGTTACATTTTCTTGTGTTTTCATGACATATTTCCTCTTTCTTTTTATTAGCTCCCTGCAACTATGGAAGCATTTTTATAGCTTATCAGAATATGACATGGTGAAAAAATAACAGCCATGATAATCAGCAAAACATCCCTGCTCATAATTCCGCTAAAAAGAAACAGTACAGAAGGAATAATAGACAGAGCAAGTGCCCTGAAAACACTGTTTTTCCGGAAACAAATAATCCATATCAGACAATACAGAAATAATAAAACACTATCTACAATCAGATAGACTGCAAGTGCTTCATCTGAAGAAAATCCCCACATTCCGGGAACATGAACTATCATGAATCCAAAACAGCCAAACCTTCCAATTTGTTCTAAAATTTCGACAATTTTATTTTCCCATACATTCTCAAAGCCGTCTTTGCATTTTATTGCAAAAACAATATTGGGAATCATAATAATTAACATAAAAATCAACCCAAAAGGATTGATTATTGAAAACAATGTAATCGCTTCCATACAATCTCCTTTACAAAATATAATATTTATAGTAACCCAGGCTCCTGATTTTTTTAAGAAATATTTGTAGCAATTCCCACAGAAACATAATTGTCAAAAATTGCTTTTAAATCAGTACTCTCCAAAGCATCATAGTTGCGGATTCCCTCTACCATATAAGAAATTCTATCCTCCGAAACCACAGTTTCAATATACCGGTCCTTATAATACTCTTGTGTAGATACCCGTCTGTCCCGAAGGATTCCGTTACACGCTTCCAGTGGGCATCCGGGAAAATTAACATTCCAGATTTGATTGATTGCAAGGGTTTTGTTTAATAGCTCCTCCATAATTTCATGTAAATATCTGTCAGTCACTTCATGCATCTCACAGGCATCTTCCGAAAATGCAATGGTATGAATCTTTTGGAATGCAGCTTCAAATGCCGCACCGGCAGTAGCGGAATACTGTAAATCTGAGGCAAGATTATATCCGTAATTAATTCCCGAAAAAACATGATCCGGTTTTCCGGGTACGATATTCAACACACCAATTCTCACACAATCTGCCGGTTTTCCGTCACAAGCAAATGCACGAACCCCCGGCACAGGAAAATCCACCTTCCAGGCATCTATACTATGCCTTAATGTAATTCCATGCGACATTGCACTTCTCTGGCTATCCGGAGCTACTACCCACACCTGGCCATAATTCACTGCTTCCTTGACAAGACGGACAAGCCCATCTGAATCGATTCCATCATCATTTGTTATTAATATTTTTCTCATACGTTATCCTCCGCCGAAAAAGTCATTTTGTCCTTTTTATTACGAAAATATAAAATAATATCAATTATAAGAAATATAAGCGGAACAGGTGCAACAAAACACAGTATTAAAAAACCCGCAATTCCTGCCATGATTCCCGTATCAGTTAATATATCATAAACAGCATAAATGACAATGATTCCCTCTACAACCACATCCGTGATTCCAAACAACTTATAAGAGGATATGCCGGGTTTTATTTTCCGAATCAACCATACACATATCATGCAAAAACTTAAAATAGAAGCTGCAATCGCAAATAGTAATAATATCACAGCTCCCGAAAGAGAGTTAATGCTTACGACTGCTGTCACTATCCATAAAATGATTGTTAATATAACTGCTAAAAGCGTTATTTTTTTTACATTCATATAAATCCTTCCCCGTAAATCAAAAACTGTTCTGGTGATGTAAGAAAAAGCACCATCCAATCCGAATTCTATCTTACAAACCAATTCGAATATGAAATGGTGCTATTAAAACTCACACTTACATGATACTTTTAATATAAGCCGTTGCAATAACTGCCAAAATACCTCCGATAGAAGAACCAATCAGATTCACAATCAATTGATAACTCCAATCCACCTTTTCCTTTCCTTTATTGGGAATCGGCAAAATTGCAAACCAGATACTACTAAAAACAGAACGCATGGCATTCATACTGAAGCCTGTACTATTTAATGTAAGAGCCAAAAATGCAACTGCACAAAATCCAACCAGTCCAACAATCAATGCCTAATTGCCTGCTTTTAAATTGCTTACTCCTGCAATGCTCATAAAAACTAAGAACAGAAAGACAAATGTGGCAATCACTTCCTGAATGAAGTTTATAGGAATCCCAAAAGAAAAATCAGACTTCCAATAAATTCAGATAAATAACTCATTTGTACTCCCCCTTCAATTATTCATTTGTATTGGTCTTAAGTCAATATAGTGAACACCGAAAGTGCGACTTTTATGCCGCACCTTCTGCATACACTGCATCCGGTGTCTTGTAGACAAGGCTACTGTGAGCTCTCCGGTGATTATACCAGGACTCAATGTATTCAAAAATGCTGTTATAAGCATCATTTGAATCTTTGTACACTCTGCGATAGACTTCTTCAGGACAGAATGGAATGATTCTATGCAGGGCATCCCTTGCGGCTAAATGAATGATGGATTTTCTTTTTATCATATGCGTCTATTCCAACACAAACCTCACTAACGCTCAATATAGTGTTAGCTCATCTTATTATATCGGTCATTCACAATCATTATCATCCAGTTTTATATCCAAATAAAAGCTTTGAGCACCATATCCAGAATAATAATTAACTAACCCCTGACCCTTTTCCCAGATAAAACCTTCATAGAAATCTGTTTCCACATTATTATAATAACTTTTATATGTACAAATTTTACCATCTACATCAATAGTTTCATGGAAACCACTCTCTTCTACTCCAAGTTTATCCTCCAACGAACTCTCCTGACAAACAATAGTCCCTTTACTTTTTAACTCTTCTTCACTCCATGTACCAATTTCATTAAATTCATTCTCTTTGATCCGGTAAATTAAATTGTATTCTACATAAAAATACCCTAAATTACGCCGATCCCATCCATCATAAGTTCTACATGAAAATTCATTACTATAATCTAATCGTAATTCATATAGATTTCCATTAGAATAACTTGCAATATTTGTTATCAACAAATTCATTTTATCTGGCAAATCAGGAATAGTAGATGATACTATTACGTTCTGCACTTCTATATCAGGAGAGAAAAAAAACGATTCTGAAACTATCTCCTTATCATTCAAATTATTTGATGAATCGTTCTCTTCCACCTCAGTCTTTTTTACGTCTTCGTTCTCTTCAATAATCTCTTTACTTATCATTGGTTCTGCATCTGACTTATTCACATTTCCACAACCTATAAGGCACAATACTATGATTATAAAAAATAAATTAAATCTTTTCATTCTCTTCAATGCTCCTATTTATTGCAAAGAAGTTATTTATAAATAAACTCCCGGTTGCTCATCTACTAATTTCTTATCAAAATTTCCATCTGAAGCAAATTTTCCTTCCGTATATAAGTTAGTACCACTATAAACATAAGGACTTTCAGCACTTTTCGTGTCCACTAATTTATACTAACATCATATTTATCCAACTAGCCATGTTATTTATACGCTTCTCCACATTACAGAACTCTTCAATTTTCAAATTCACTCCCCATTATGCATTTTAACAATTAAAGAGTCTGTTTTTATGCATTATTATCATATCATACAATGATAAATATGTAAATTTATAATTTAATTTCAGCTTCTTCTCCTTAGCAATTTCATTAAATAATAATATCAGCACGTATTTCCAATACATTTTCACTATCTTTTAATATGGTTATTAAACATTCGTCCAAATCCGTATGATTATCCCGATAATCAATCTCTCCTAAATTTTCTCGAATAGGAAATGCTAAAATCTCTTTTTCCAAACTGAATTCCGCATGAACAGAAGGTTTATTTCCTCTGGCATCAAGACGAATCCATTTTTTTATTTCACTTACATATACCGTATTTAATGCATGAATGATATAACCATCCTCTGCATCCTCATCGGCTCTGGTTAATCTCTGATAACTGATTCCTGCCGGAATGTTATTTGCCCGGAGCAGTGCAACTAAAAGGTGTATGCACGTTTTATATAATCAACCTCACCTTTTGATTCCTTCTTTAATTCTTCCGACTTATTTTTTATCAATGGATTATCAAAGTCAATACACTCTGTTGGTTTTAGATATTCTGAAAATGTCCCTGAACTCTTCATTTTTTCCTATTTCCTTACATATAACTCATCATTTAGGTGATTGCAAAACGCATAAACTAATCATTCTTATGCTGACGCTTCATCATGTTCCAAGCCAATAAAGAAACAACCACATATCCCGCAAGTGCAATAACAGAAGATTCAATTCCAAATTCTCCTCCTGTTAAAGCAAAGGATTTTGATTGCAATACATATGTAATAATGGAATATTGATCCGGCTCCTGACTAACACAAAGCCCTCCGCCTATGATAACAATATTCCAAATTGCATGAACAATACCATTATTCCATACAGAATTACTTTCCAGCATGATGAGTGAAAACATGACTCCAACCATTGTTCCTGCCACCAGAACTAACATACAACTGAACAGAGAATAGTTCATCCCTATGATATGTACTGCTCCAAATAATAAGGATGGAACAATAATTGCTACCTTTTTACCCCATCGTTCCATCAAAAGATTCATAATGACTCCCCTAAAGACCATTTCCTCAACAAATCCGGCTGCAAGCCCTGTAAATACAATTCCTGTACTTAAGGTCACAAATATTTCATTGCCATCCATTCCTGTTAAAACGTAAGCTCCCGGAAGCAACAGATAAATTACTTTTACACAAATCGGTAAGACAAAAGCAATAATCATCCATCTTATCTTAATCTTAAAACCGGACATTTTGAGTTTATCCAAGTCCAGTTTCAAAAATTTGTTTGCAAATACTTTAATCAAGAAATACGAGCAAAACAAATAACACAAACCTGCAATAATATTACAAAATCCTAAATGCAAACCGATCACATGCAATAAACTGGCAAATAATTCTGAAACAATCTGGGAAAAAATGAGGATAAATATAGAAAAAACTGACCCTGCTATCACTTTACCTGTTTTCATTATATTCACCCCCCTACATTGGAAATCCATGTGTCATGACATAAATAATCAGTGACAACAAATCAACTGCCAGAACGCCTAAAAAAACATAAAATAAATATTTTAAGATTTTTTTAACTCGTTCTCCATTTGTTTTAGTCAATATCTTCTGATCAATCACGTCGCCAACAGTCTTATGTTCTATTTCATCAGTTGATTCAATTCCTTTTAACAAATAATCCGTTGTTACATCGAAATATTCACTTAATAAAATAATTTTGTCAATATCAGGGGTAGTTTGTTCACTTTCCCATTTGGAAACTGCCTGTCTTGACACGCCGATGGCATCTGCTAATTGCTCCTGTGATATTCCTTTTGTCTTCCTTAAATTCTGGATTCTGTCAGCTACATTCATGTTGTTGACCTCCTGTTTTTTTGATAAACATAGCATGAATTACCGTTACAATACCACCATTTCCACCTTGCATTTTGTCAACTGCTCGTTGCTTTATATATCATTTTTCTTTTTACCACATCATTGGCATCTTCTATCTTCTGACACATTGCTTTTTATGTCTGTATTCTTCTTTTTACTCTTAACATACAAAATGATATCAATTATAAGTAATATCAGTGGAATCGGTGCAACAAAACACAGCATTAAAAATCCTTTTATTCCAGCCATCATTCCTGTATCAGTCAGCATGTCATAAACAGCATATATGACAATCATCCCCTCTATAACCATATCCGTAATTCCAAACAGTTTATAATGGGATATACCGGGCTTTATTTTTCCAATCAACCATACACATACCATACAAATGCTTAAAATGGAACCCACTATCGCAAACATCAATAATATTAAGCCTCCCCGAAGAGAGTAGTTAATGATTGCTACTGTCATGAACCATAAAATCACGGTTAATATCATTATGGAAATCAGTATTTTTTCAAATCTTTTTTTGTTTTTCATTTTCATAATCCTCGAATACATTTGTTTCCGATGTTTTTTCTCAGTCATACCACTTCGCCTACTAGATCACATTAAAATCATATCTAGTAGGTATTTTTCCTGCTTTTTTTCTCAAGCATACCACTTTACCTACTAAAATTGCCTTGCATTCTCTCTTGGTAGGTATTTTTCCTGTTTTTTATCCTATCATAACTCCAATTTACCTACTAAAATCACTTCATAATCATATCTGGTAGGTATTTCACATGCTTTTTTCTCCTCTGGCATACTATTTTACCTACTAAATCACTTAAAAATCATATCTAGTAGGTATATCACATGTTTTTTATCTCACTAGCATATTACATAATATCAACAACACTTCCAACCGGATACACTAATCCATATTTTACTTAATATTAGATATATCCCATCCCCACTGTTGTCTCAATTCATCCATGATATTCATAATAAATAAGCTTTCAGAAAGTGGCATTGACTCACTTTCTAATTTTCCCTGCCGAATCATTTCCATACTTTCCATAATCTCATATTCATAACCGGTAATTTGAGCCGGTACATCCATATGTTTCACCAAATGATCATCACAATCAAATACATCCAGGGTCTTTGGATTATTAATATTATCTACAACGATATACCCCTTTTCACCATAAAAAATTCCCTTCCTGTCAGAACGACCATACATGCTGTGAGTAGAAACTGCCATTTTTCCATCAGGATATTTTACAGTAATGGTTTCCTGCCCATCCACGCCGGTTTCCGTCATAATCACAGAAGATTCTATATTAGTATAATTCTTACCAAAATGCATAATGATAAAATTAAGTCCATAAACACCCAAGTCAAGAAGTGCTCCACCTGCAAGCTCCGGTCTAATCAGACGTTCTTTCCCGGAAATTGGATAAGACAAATTACAGGTAGCCGTTTTAATTTCTCCGATAATACCGGATCTGAGCAATTCATCAATCATCTTTCTGGAAGGCATATATCGTGTCCAAATTGCCTCCCCGAGATAGACTTTCTTTTCAGATGCCATAGCAATGATTTCTTCTGTCTGTTTGCTGTTAAATGTAAATGCTTTCTCACAAAGCACATTTTTCCCATGTTCAATGCATAACTTCATATGCTCAAAATGATGGGAATGAGGTGTTGCAATATAAATTAAATCAATGTTTTCATCCAAAACAAGCTCCTCATAGCTGCCATAAGCCGTAATTACTCCAAACTCCTCAGCAAAAGCCTGTGCCTTCTCATAGTTTCTGGAACCAATAGCATATAAAGTTGCATCCTTCATTTCATTTATGGTTCGTGCCATTACCTTTGCAATTCCACCGGCGCCCAGAATTCCAATGTTCATATTGCACCCTCCTCATTCTCGATTTTATGTTACTATTTTTTTACCAACCCATTATCTTTACCCTTTATTAGTTGTTCAAATTCATCAATCTGCTACAACTAGTAGATCTTGTTTTCATAATCTTGTAGTTCATGAAAAATATTATCCACGAATACCACATTATCTTCAATGCGATACAACATAAAATATCTATGATTTAAGAAATTAATACGACGATATTTTAACTGCTGTAATCTTGGATTATCACATAGTTTTAAGTTTCCTGCCACATATCTTAAACTTTCAATTATTGCATCAAAATCATTCAGCACGTTTTCTGCAGCTTGCAAGCTCTCCTTCTCAAATATAAGGTACTTGATAAAACGATCCAAATCCTCTTCAGCATCTCTTGTAACAACCACTTTATAATCCATACTTTGCCCTCATATCACTAGAAACATCGACTGCATCTCTATACATTCCTTGTGCTGCGTGTTCACGTGATTTTTCCAACTTATCCAGTATTTCAGCCTCTGATAATGATTCATATGGATTTACACTTCTCCTTTTTATCTCAAAGGGAAAACCGTTTACTGCTAATGCTTGTGTTAAAAACATACGAATTGCAGTTGTAGTATCTGTACCTAAATCTTTAAATAGTTCATCTGATTTTACTTTTAAATCATCGTCCACTCTTACTTGAATCGTACTTGCCATTTATAACACCTCCCACTTTTTTACTATAGAATACTACGAATCCAATGCAGAATCAATACATTTGTAATAATCCAGCAACATTCAATCAAATTTAATATGCACTCTAGCATTTTTTTGAGGTCAAGTAGCGAATAATCTATTATTTTATAAAACAAAGTAGTGTTTATTCAATTATATTGTAAGTACAAGCAACAAATATTATACTATTTTATATGATCAAGTAACATATATTCAATTATCAAATCGTATTCTGTCAATGAGAGAATCCTTTTTAACAGATTTTCCAATTACAAATATCATAATGAGCTGAACAACTACAAGCACAGCAATCATAATCAGGGTCGCTGTCAGCGGATAATGGTAATTCCTAATGTTGAACATTCCATGATCCTTTGCCCATATAAAGACCGGATAGCCTGCCACGCTTCCACCTCCTACCGCAATAATCAGGGTTCCAATGGTATAGCATAAGCCTTCCAGCTGCAGCATGAGTTGAAGCTGGGAATCTGACATGCCAACCGCCTGCAGCATACCCAGTTCTTTTTTTCTGACATAAACACTATGAATCATGGTATTAATCATATTCATAATACAGATTGCACCCAGTATGCCAAGAAATGCATAGCAGGCACATCTGGTAAGGGTCATACCGGAATTCCAGTCATCATAGTGTGATTTCCATGTTTCCATCTGAATTCTGCCATTTTCTTCTATGATTGTCTTTAATTTTGCTTCTACATCCGGATCATATTTTTTATCAGCAAATATACGGTAATACATATTCAAATTGTTATCGCTGAAAGTACGTAGTCCTTCCTGCGCCATAATTAAATAACAATAACTTGTAAAGCCTAAATCATAATCACCAATGGCGGCAATCTCTAATTGCTTCCGGTATTTTTCATCGACATCCTCCACTACTACTTCTATGACATCCCCAATTTTCAAATCCGGATACCAGTAAAGCAGATTTTTATCTATGATCACTTTATCTCCACTTTTTAATTCTTCATAAGTAATACTTCCTTCAATAATACCTTTTTCCAGCAATTCTTTTCCACTTTCAGGAACCCCAAGTATATCCTCACTATCGCCATCAAATGCATCGGATTCCACACAATTTCCCAAATAACATTCCACCCCACTGATTCCGTCAATCTCCAGAATCTGTTCTTTTAATTCTTCTGTAAGGGGATTGTTTTTCTGCACCTGACTCCACTGAAGCTCCGGGTGCTCCTTATTATCAGAATCTATAATCGGAAAAATCTGATATGCTCCCATAATGGAATTATCTGCAGCCTCACTTAGATTGGCACATGACAATACTGTGGCAACAACCATAAAGAATAAGCCTGTAACCGCCATGGAACAAATTGTAATCATGCTCTTTTTCTTATTGCCTGCCAGATGTATCATGGTAAGTTTTCCCACTGTAATATCGGAATATCCTTTTCTGTGCTTTTTCTTGGTTTGCTCTCCTGTGTACCCCATGGCTTCTATTTCAGAAACCTTTGCAGCGATTTTCATAGGTCGAAGTAAGGATAGGAAAACCGTAATCATTGCCACACACACTGTTAACAGATAAATCCATGGTACAATCAGCTGTACATCTCCTCTTTGAACCATATACTGAATGGTTGACATGAGCATATTCTCATTCTGATATAGCTTGAAAATACTTAGAAAAACATACTTAACCATTAAGGAACCGGTTAATAGTCCGAGAGGAACTGCCATTCCTGCCACAAAAAAACCTTCCAGCAAAACGATTCTTCTAAGTTGACCTGTGGTTGCACCGATTGCTTTTATCTTTCCAAATTCCTGAACCCGTTCCCCCATGGAAATATAGTAAATACTATAAATCGTGATGATTCCTGCCATGATAATAATCAGCATAATAAGAACCATAATGGGTACAAAGGAAGGATCTACATAATTGGCCCACAAGTAGTCCTCGTTTAAATTGTAATCCTGTTCGGAAATACCAAACTGTTCGGCTAACTGATTGATACTTTCCTCAATCTTGTCCGTATCATTTGCATAGGCTGTATCAATCTGAAACAAAAACCGGTAACCAATCTGGTCTGATGGAATTTCTTCCCTCAAAAGCGCTTTTGAAACAAAGGCTGTATAAGATTTTTGTTCCTCATTCATTTCCGTATCAGGGAGAAATCCACATATAACAAAGTCTTTATTTTGTATATAATCCAGGCTTTCATTTCGATACACCTGATATGGAATTGTAACGGTATCACCGATTTCTCCTGAAAGAGAAAGTGCTCCTAAGATTCCTTTTGAAACCACAATTTCATTTTCTGCTTCCGGTAATCTTCCTTCTGATAGTTCCAACTTATACAGTTCCATAGCTTTTGCATCCATATACATCATAGCAATCTTTGTATCATCACCGGCGATATATCCAAGATCACTTCGCAAACCATATTTCTCTATCAAATGGTGAGAAGAAAGTTTCGTCACAGTATCTTCTGACACATTTCGAAACAAAGCATGCCATGTTGGATACAGCTCATTGATTGCTGCCTTCTGACTATTAATCAAATCCATTCCCATTGTTGGAACTAAAAATAATAATAAGGTTGTAAGAAAAATCGCAATTCCGGTTAATATATTCTTACTTTTATGATACTTCATATTTGAGAAAGCAATTCCGGCTACCATACTCATGACTTTCTCACCACCTTACCGTCTTCGATTACTACCACAACATCTGCCATTTGTGCTATGGTTTCATCATGTGTAATCATAACTAATGTCTGGTTAAAATCTTTGACACACTTTTTTAGCAAAGCCATCACTTCCAGTTCCGTTTTAGAATCCAGATTTCCCGTGGGTTCATCCGCTAAAATAATAGCGGGTGAGCTAACTAAAGCTCTTGCTATGGCAACTCTCTGCTTCTGTCCACCGGAAAGAGTATTGGGCATTGCCTCCACCTTATCCTCAAGTCCAATCCGGGTAAGTATTTTCATTACATTCTCTTTATTTACTTTTCTTCCATCCAGTCCCATTGGAAGTACAACATTTTCCCAGACATTTAGAGACGGAATCAGATTAAAATCCTGAAAAATAAAACCTATCTTTTTTCTTCGAAAAACAGCCAGCTGATTTCCCTTCAGTTTAAAAAGATTCTCTCCATCTATGATGACTTCTCCTGAATCCGGTCGGTCCAAACCACCCATAATCTGAAGCAGGGTAGACTTTCCGGAACCGGAACGGCCAACAATGGCGGTAAATTTTCCTCTTTCAATCTCTAAGTCCGTATGGTCCACTGCTTTTACAACATTTTCACCAACATAATAATACTTTACCAAGTCTGATATTTTTACAATTTCACTCATATGCTTTTCTTCCTTTCAAATCTTTGATGCTCTTATCTTATCTCTTTGAAATTACAAAACCCTTACAGAAACAATTACAGTTTTGTAAGGGTCATATTTTTCATAAATCAGATAAGGGAAGCATAATTTGAAAGATTGTTCCATGTCCATTTTTTCTTTTTGCAACAATGGTTCCACCCTGCTGCTCTATAATGCTCCTTGCAAGATAAAGTCCTACGCCAGCTCCTTCCTTTACAATATCCTTCGCATTACTTCCCCGGTAAAAACGTTTGAATATCTCATGTACTTCTCCTTCCGGTATGCCGATTCCTTCATCCTCAATCTGAATCAGAACATGATTGACCAGACAGTTCACGTTAATATGAACCGAAGTTTTTTGCGGAGAATACTTGACTGCATTTTCAAGAAGATTTACAAAAGCCTCCACTGTCCACTTATGATCATGGAGAATCTCTATATCATTTTCCATATCCACACATATTTCTATCCCTTTTGCATTTGCTTTCATGTATATCTGACTTACCGCTTCACGAATCGTCTTCTTTAAACTACATTTTTCATATTGAATCTGAATCATGCTGTTTTCAAGCCGTGATAGCTTTACCAGTTCATCCAGCAGCACTTCCATTTTATGAATTTCCTGGGTTTCCGTTTCTATAAATGACTTTCTTTCTTCCTCCGTCAAGTCGGGAGCCAATGATAACTCATGACTCATTTTGATAGAAGCCAGTGGTGTTTTTAACTGATGGGAAATATCTGTGATTAATGCTTTCGTACTATTCTCTTCTTGATTCAACTGCTCTTTCAGATTAGAAAAATAATATCCTAAATCTCTTAATTTATCATACACATCTCCAAACTTTCGGGAATCGCATTCCTTCGGTAATGGAAGCATATCCACACTTCCATTTTGAAAATGTAGTAGCTGCTCATATATATAATTTAATTCATTTTCTGTTTCTTTATCCTTTTGTTTATTTCCAGAAGATAAAATAAAATATATACCTGTCAGAACTGTAACTGTTAAAAACACAGTAACCAGCAAACCCACAAAATCTATTTTTATATTCTTAGCTTCGTAATAGGAAATATTCTCACTTAGTTCATCTGCCTGTTCCGGATAGATAATAGATACTTCCTTTTTTTGATTTTCATAGTTTTTTTTCTCATATAATGTTTTACAAAAGAATAGCATTACCAATAGAACTACAGTACCTAAAATCAAGCATACAAAACTTATTTTTTGTTTACCTTTTCTGTCCATAAGTATCCAAGACCCCTTACATTTTCTATACAGTCTGTTCCAAGCTTATTCTTCAAACGACTGATATTTACGGTTACTGTATTATCATCCACAAATTGTCCATCCAGTCCCCATACCTTTTGAAGAATACTTTCCTTGGATAGTATATGCCCTGCATTTTCAAGAAGAAAAATCAAAAGCTGTAACTCCGTTTTACTTAGAGTAATCAGTGTACCGGCCTTCTTTACCTGCATATCATTTACAAAAACTTCAATATCACCTGAAATAAAGATACCTTCTTCGTTGTTCCCTAATCTTTTCATAAAAGCATTCACTTTGGAGGTAAGAATATTAACCGAAAAAGGCTTGGTGATATAGTCGTCAGCCCCTGTATCATATCCATTGACAATATCTATTTCCTGATCCATTGCAGATAAATATATCAAAACGGCATTGCTTTTTTCTCTTACTACTTTACCAAAATCCAAACCACTTCCATCCGGTAACGTAATATCACTAATGACAAGATCGATGTTTTCTTTGCTAAATATGGATTTTGCTTCCAAAATACTACATGCGGAAAACACATGATATCCTTCCTTACTTAGCTTCAAACTAATTCCTCTATTTAAGTTTTCATCATCTTCCAGTAATAAAATACTTTTCATGTCATTCTCCTTCGGGCAAAAAATGAATTTCCATTGCTACAGTGATTTTGCAATCTCAAAAGCCTCAACAGAAAATCTTTCTATTCTTTCGGCTCTGTTTTTATCATTTCCATAACCTCTTGTCATTTGATCAAACGCATATACTTCACATTTCCCTGCACGATTCCTGATGCGGTCACCAACCATAACTGTTTTCATGGCTTCTAATTGTTTTACTCTTATCTCATCATCCAATGAGCCACCCATTGTAATAAGAAACAAAACTTTATCTAACATTTTCATAGAAGGGGTATCTCCATATGCAAATCCATAAGTCCATACTCTTTGAAACCATCCTTCCAGCATAGCAGGTGATGCCGTCCAAAAATCTGGATAAATAAATACTACCACGTCCGATGCATTGATTTTCTCCTGTTCCTTCTTTACATCTTCTGCTACAGGTCTTTGAAGATCATAAAATCCTTCCCTAAGATACTCATCCTCAGTCATAACCGGATGAAATCCCTGTGCATATAAATCCGAAACCTGATAATAATGTCCGGCTTCCTCAAGTCCTTTAATAAATGAATCCTTTACTATATTTGTAAAACTATTTTTACTGGGATGACAGTATACAATCAAAACATTCATAATCCATTCCCTCTTTTTAAAATCGAAATTTCAACATATTATTTATTTAAATCCAGTTTTCTAAAATAATCTATTTCATCTTCATCCACAATTGTAAAGCCTAAACTCTCATATAGTTTACCGGCTTTCATATTATTTTTACGATGTCCTATATGTATTTCAGAAACCATATATTCATTTTTTAGTTTCTCAATAGCTAAAATCATTGCCTCTTTGGAATATCCCTTCCCCTGATGTTTTTCATCAATCATCAGCGGATTAATATACCCTGATACACCATCTTCGTCATAGCCTACGCCAACCATTCCTACATATAATTCATCATTTTTAATTGCATATAAGGTTGTCTCTTCCTCATACCTGCTAATACCAACCCAATATACATTGGCAATAGGAAATATATCTTTCTGTTCTTCAGAAACAGTAAGCTCCATGACTTTTAACCAATTTTCAACATTTAATTCTTCTAACATTATCATGATTAATCCACCGTATTATAAATCATCAATATCCTTTCAGTTTCTTCAATATCCTTTTCAATCAACGGACGCATACTCTCTTTGTACTTTGATAAATCAGCTTCCTTCAAGCATGACAATATCCTGGAAATATACTGTGGCTTCGCCAATCCTACCTGAGCAAGTGCCTTAACACACTGTCTCGCGGTAATTGGTTTTTCATCCGTTACATGTGTGAGAAAATCAGATATGACCTTGTCAAAACGATTTTCCTCATCCCACTGTGCGTTTGCCGCAAGAATATACAACACACGATTTCGAACTAATGATTTTGGATGGTTAAGCAAGGAGGCAAAGTCATCAAAATATTCGTACCATTCATCGGTTTCCTGACTTTCTGATATAATTTTATCAGCAAGTGCACAAGCATATTTATCATCTTTTACTGTCAACTTCCCTATGATATTTTCTTTCATTGCCATCCACCTCCAAATCTCATCTGTTCCTAATCTTTATTTTTCAAGTCGGTTTGCCTCATCTAATTCTTCTTTTCTAACTTCCTGACAGGGTGTCTGATTACTGTTTTCCATTTTTCCGGAGCAACCTTTCTTGCATCCGACATATAAATCTCATGATGCAGCCTGTCCGCATTGAAATCATTCTCATATCCATTTTGTTGCAGATATTCGTCCATTAATTCTACTGTTGCAGGCTCATCATCAAAGGAACCGATATGCATAATTTGAACACAAAGACCTTCTTCCACTGTATAGAATTCTGCTGATGAACAATCCATTTTTTTCTTTTTGGAAGCGGTTTCCACTGCCCATTCAA
>JBJENX010000116.1:43137-45619 GCA_051880415.1 Lachnospiraceae bacterium
GCTGATGAACAATCCATTTTTTTCTTTTTGGAAGCGGTTTCCACTGCCCATTCAAAATCTTTTTTTGTTACAAAATCCGGTAACCGGATAACTGAAATCCAATTAAAAGTAGCTTTACTAGAATAATCCACCCCAAAAACACCTTCCTGCCACCAAAATCCCTCTAAAGGTGGAACCACATATTCAAAAAAGCCTTCAATCTTATAATCTGTTTTATAACTCATCTTCAACGTATATGCAACCGCATATAATACACCAATTGCCTGCTGGTATGCTCCCCCTTCTTCATTGGGATTACCTTTCCCTCTTACAGCAATGTAATTTGCCTTTGGAACATTAACAATCTCCGGTTTGTTCTTAGGCATATAAAATTCTTTATATTCTTTTTTAAAATCAAACGCCATCATTACCTCCATATAAATAGTTCATCTTCTTAATTTCCTGCATTACTTTTTCTTTTATTTCTAATGGTTCTAAAACACGTATATGCGAACCATAAGAAAGAACATAGCTTATAAACCAATTGATGTCTGTCACCTCGACATTGCACAATAGTTTACCCCTATCCGTCACCTCAATATTTCTTAATTCTTCATATGCACGAAAAGCCATCTCCTGACTGATTTCTAAGGTTACCGAAACATTTTTCAACCGTTCAGAGTATTTCCTGGAAACCTCTGGCAATACCTTCCCCACATTTTCCGGTTCAAAATGTTTATCTAATAAGGTTATCCGGGACATTCGCTTCAGCTTGAAGAAACGATAATCCTCCCGCAGGCAGCAATATGCATACAAATACCACGCCTGATCCTTAAAACACAATTTTATCGGTCTTATTTTTCTCTTAACCAAGCCCTCCCGGCTTCCAGAATATGTAATTTCCATATAAGAGTGTTCCAATATTGCATTTTTTATCTGTTCAAATACAACCCCGTCTTCTACAGAATGCTCCCAGCCGGAAAACTCTATTTCAATCCAGTCCTGATATTGTTCCCCTAAAAAAGAACGAAGTTTTGATATGGAATCGTTATCCGCCGAAACAGAAACCTCATTTAATGCATTGAGGGATTCCATTATTTTTTTCTTTTCCTCTATTGTAAGAATGGACTTGTCCAAAACATAATTCGGTAATATTGAAATTCCACCATGCTTACCCTGATTTGTATAGATTGGAATTCCCGCCATTGTCAGTTTGTCAACATCACGGTAAATGGTTCTCTCTGAAACCTCGAAAGTATCAGCAAGTTCCTTTGCTGTCATCTGAGGTTTTTCCAACAGCATATAAACAATTTGAAATAGTCTATTTATCATTTATCATCTTCCTATGTGCTTTGATTTTCTTCATTGCCCAATCATAGTGACTGCTGGTTACACTGATGAAATACGAACCAATAGTACTGCCACCAACCCAGTCATATACATTTTTTTGAAATAATTCATCATTTGACATGGTTTTAATTGTGTCAATTATTTTTTTATGCGATTCTTTCAACTGTTCTAATGCCATATCAAGAGAAACTGCCTGGTTTCGTTTCCAGAATACAATATTCATCTCACCATATGTTTTCCAGTTATAGCCTTCCATTAAAAATGGTTTACGAACACCTGCCTTATTATTAGCAACCCATTCAAGCATCAAATTGTGCCACTCATGTAAATGTATCAGAATATCTCTTACATTTTTGTCTCTGCCCCAATGTGCTTCTTTCTTTTTGGTATCTGCCGAAAAGTCAAATTCTGTGTTTAATTCGATTTCTGTCATGGAATCAATCAGCTTCAGAAGCTTATCATAGTTTAATTCTGCAACTTCTAATAATTCATCCTTTGTCTTTGGTCTTGCCATATCCTCATTCTCCTTTTGAATTTATTTGATAGTATCATTTTAACACACAAAACCTGACACCCTATGTCATATTAACCTTCATAATCCATACTTTTCTAAGTATACAAACCTTAGCTCTTCTGTAATTTTTCTTTCAGAAAAAACTTTGTACCCCAGTTTCTCATATAATTCTATATTTCTTTTACTTTTTGTACTGGTAAAAAGCTCATACCTATAACCGGGAAACTCCTTTTCTATACTCAAAAGAAGTTTTGTGCCGATTCCTTTTCCCTGCTCATGGGGATGAACCATCAGTTTTCCGATATAAACAGTTCCATCCTCCAAATATCCTCTAACAGAACCTATTATCTTTCCTTCTTCATCCAATGCTTTTAAAATAGTACCTTTTTGATATTCGTTAAATACATCTTCTAGCTTCTGCTTTAATGGTGGAATATCCATATTATTAAAAAGCTTTGCCTCACTCTGATAAGCAAGATATTGTAAATCAAGAATATTCTGCAAATCCCCGCTTCCTGCTTTTTCTATATTCATTGTTTATTTCTCCACATTTCCCACTATAATGTTCGTCTACAATAACATTGTGCTAATTCAGGAACCAAGCCAAGGGGCTTAATGCCCCTTATGCTTAGCCTTTTT
>JBJENX010000117.1:0-2011 GCA_051880415.1 Lachnospiraceae bacterium
GGGGAAATCGGCTAATGCCGATTTCTACCAATTTTAAAGAGAAATAGAGATACCCCGCGGAAATGCGTGCTTCTCAGCACTGGCATATTCCGCGGGGTATCTCTATTTCTAAGATGGATTATTATTTTTGGGCGCAAAAAATCAAAGGGATATGTAAAATCAAACAGACTTTTATTTAAGCTGCGTTTTCTTCTTTTTTGCCCTCGAATTTCTGTATTTCATTGCAAAGAAAACGATGATATTTGTTGATATTCCTGCCAATCGCATACAACATGAACTCTTTGTATACTTTATCGGCTGTACGATGATTGAATCGTCGAAAGTCATCATTCTCTTTGATGTCTCCAAAGTGCCCCTCTGTTTGAATGGACCGGATCTGACGGTTCAGGATCCCTTTTTCACTCTGAATATTCGCATGAGATTTTTCTTTTAAGGCTTCCCAGCGTTCATTGATCTTCATGACTTTATTTTTATCTGCATCTTTTTCGGGATTGTATTTGTAAAGACATTGGGCTTTGTGTTCACAGCCACTGCAATCAGCGCATCCATACACTTCCAGGGTTTGTGTATAACCATCCATTTCTTTTTCTTCTGTGCGGATATGTCTCAGTTCCCGTCCATCATGACAAACATAAAAATGCTCGTCTTCGAATATCTGAGTTGTCATGTTATAATATTTCCCGATATTTTCTTTGTAAGCACGCGTCTTTCTCTGCTCGTGATCCTGCAGTTTGATATAACTTTCTATGTTATGCTCTTTTAAAAACAGCAGATTTTTCTCACTACAATATCCACTGTCTGCAGTGGCTTCTTTCAACACTTCTCCAAAAGCATGGATATGTTTTTGGACAACTGGAATCAATGTATTGTAATCTGTTCTGTCGTTACTTACATATGCATGAACAATGAAGTAATTCTCTACTGCAATCTGAACATTGTAAGCTGGTTTGAGCTGACCATTCATCATATGATCATCTTTCATTCTCATGAAAGTTGCTTCCAGGTCTGTCTTGGAATAACTGTTACGTTCTTTTCCCATGACTTCAAAACACTCTTTATATTCCATAAGTTTGCTGCCGCAAACATCTAATTCTTCATAAAGCTGCTGTATTTCGGATTTTTTCTTTCCTTTTCCGTAAACGAATCCGATTCCTTCGCCCTCTGCTATCGTCATCAGGTTTTTCTGCAACTTTAATATATCCAACGGAGAACAATTGTCAATCTCAATGATGGTATTGTTTGGCAGTTTTTTGTGTTTTGTGAGTTTCCGCTTCCGATTCTTTTCAATCACTGCACGCACTTTATCCATACCTTCGATAATAAACATCATTGCATTTCCCAATCCGTATTTTTCGTTATATCCATTCTCTTCTAACAGTACGTTGTATTTGTGATAAAGAGAATCTATGCTGTCAAGTAGTCCCACAAGATGATAGTTCAAAGTTCCACGCCAAACAAAAGTGTAACGGTTTGCATTGGCTTCTATCTTCGTACCATCGATAAAAAGCGCCTCTAATGTGATCAGACCTTCCTTTTTTAAGCGTCGTAACAATTGATAATTCAGATCATCTAATATTTCCGGTGTAAGTTTCTTGTTTATAAAATCATAAAAGGCATCTCTTTTTGGCTGCTCTCCTTGCGAGAGCCAGATGAATGCCAGATCTCTTTTACATAGTTCCACAATGCGGTCTATCTCGCGAATGCCACGCATGTTTGCATATGTAAGGACTCCATACTTCATGATTGGGTTAAACCCGTGTTTCCCCTTGCCTGAATACTGTGCTAATAAAGCTGTAAAATCCATTTCCTCCATAACTTTTTTAAGGGTAAAGACTGGATCGTCATCAGGTAAACTCAATTCGTAGAAGTTGAAGTTGATTTTCTGTTGCCCTAATTCAAAAAATTCGTTATAATATTTATTGCTATTCATAGTTACATTATACAATGTAACGGAGCGAAGGTGGTTGTCGTTAGCCACCTTTTTCTCTTTTTATAGGTAAAATTTTAGGGG
>JBJENX010000118.1:0-2004 GCA_051880415.1 Lachnospiraceae bacterium
TTATCTGCTGATGAGAGATAGGAGCATGGGTTTCTGTTTGTCATGGGCAGATAAAGTGCTGCCTATTTTATATAGGAAAGAGGTGATAGTTGTGGAGCGAATGAAAAATGGAAAGAGGTTTGTTCGCTACAAAGAGGGAGCAGAAATGTATAGTATGTGCCAGAGCAAGTTTGAGCAGATGGCAAAGGATGCAAAGGCAATCTATAAGGTAGACAAGTTGGTGCTTGTAAATTGCGATATTTTTGAGGAATATTTGGAAACTTTCAGATTGTATGTGTGATGATTTTTTTATTCGAGAGATTTTGCAGTAGAAAACACTTGACTTTTCGTATACGGAAAGTATAATGGTATATAGAAGTGATTGGAGGTGCATACGGATGGCTAAAATGGGTAGACCAAAATCTGATGCCCCAAAGCTGAATACATTAAGTGTAAGGGTAACAGATAGCGAGCTGCAAAAGCTAAAGGAATATGCGGACAGTCACGGAATGACCATAACTCAATTATTGCATACAGGTGTTGATTTATTACTGAGGACACCGGATGCAGAGGTGCAAAATCTCTTTCCTTGAAGAAAGGAGTAGAGATGGCAAAAGCAAGAAAAGACAACAAAGGCAGAGCATTACGGAAGGGGGAATCTCAGAGAACGGATAATACATATGTATATACTTACACTGATCCGTTCAAGAAACGCAGATTTGTATATGCCAAAGATTTGCAGACACTAAGACAAAAAGAAGCAGATTTGATAAAAAATCAGCTTGATGGATTAGATGTTTATGTAGCTGGTAGTGCAACCTTGAATTTTGTATTTGACAGGTATATGTCAACGAAGTATGACTTACGCAAGACAACACGTTCCAATTACAATTATATGTATGACCATTTTGTAAGGGACGGATTTGGACAGAGAAAAATCGGAGAGATAAAGTATTCCGATGTAATGTATTTTTATTACTATCTGTTGAATGAGAAAGACTTGCAGGCAAATACAGTCGATACGATTCATACGGTGCTTCACCCTACATTTCAGTTGGCAGTGCGTGACGGAATAATCCGCACAAATCCTTCTGATGGTGTCATGGCAGAAATCAAAAGAAAAGCAGGGAAGAACAAAGGCATTAGACACGCTTTGACGGTAGAGCAGCAGAGGGCTTTTATGAATTATACCGCAAACAGTCCAATCTTTTATCATTGGCACCCATTGTTCACAGTATTGTTGGGAACCGGATGCAGAATTGGAGAAGTGATTGGATTAAGGTGGGAAGATTTGGACTTTGAAAACCGTCTTATCAATATCAATCATAGCGTGACCTATTATGCCAGAGAGGGCAGTAAAACACGCAAGTCAGAATTTGCGGTGTCACTTCCAAAGACAGAAGCGGGCATCCGGACTGTTCCGATGATGGATGCGGTTTATAATGCATTCAAAGAGGAATATGAGGTGCAGAAAGAAAATGGTTTCAATAGTACCGTGATTGATGGTATGACAGGCTTCATTTTTTGTAACCGCTTCGGCAATATTCATAATCCACAGACTGTTAATCGGACGATTAAGAGGATCTTGGAGAACTATAATGCTGAGGAAGTAGTCAATGCCAAAAAGGAGAGACGGCAGCCTGTTATTATTCCACATTTTTCCTGCCACCATTTACGGCATACCTTTTGTACGAGGTTCTGCGAAAAGGAAACAAACATAAAAGTCATTCAGGCTGTCATGGGACACGCTAACATCGAAACAACGATGGATATTTATGCGGAGGTCACAGACGCAAAGAAAAAAGAAGCAATTGAAAATTTATCACACAATCTTGATATATTTTAGGGAAGAGTCCTTAAAATTGAATGTGTGAATTACAACTACAAAATCATTGATTTACTACTTAGTTACTACGAATTTTGCTTGCATGGTACTGAATAGTACATGATAATACGTTACAGAGAGTTAGCAAATACGTGGTAATACTTCATAATAGGGAACAATACCTCTTCTTCTTGGGTATT